>DATFHN010000189.1:0-7604 GCA_035248365.1 Pseudonocardiaceae bacterium
CTGGACGTCAATGGAGGCGCCCGTGATCATCGACTTGCCGTCGACGACCACGTCGCAGGTCAACAACAAGCTGGTCGAGCTGCGCCAGGAGGGCGGCGCGACCACGCTGGGCCGGGTGCTGAACCTGGTCATCGTGACCGATGACGGGACCAAGACCGAGGCCGCGATCGACTCGGCCAACGAGGCCAGCCACGAGCACCCGTGCCGGGTGATCGTGCTGGCCCGCGGCCAGAAGAAGGCCGCGCCCCGGCTGGACGCACAGATCCGCTTCGGCGGCGACGCGGGCGCCAGCGAGGTCGTGGTGCTGCGGCTGTACGGGCAGCTGGCGGACGAGGGCGCGAGCAGCGTGCTGCCGCTGCTGCTGCCGGACACCCCGGTGGTGGTGTGGTGGCCGTCCGAGCCACCCGCGGTGCCCGCGAAGGACCCGATCGGCGCGCTGGCGCACCGGCGGATCACCGACTCGGCCAACGACAAGAACCCGACCAGGGCGCTGGAGCGGCTGCGCACCAGCTATTCGGCCGGCGACACCGACCTGGCCTGGACCAGGCTGACCCGCTGGCGCGCGTACCTGGCGGCCGCGCTGGATCTGCCGCCGCACGAGAAGGTGACCGCCGCGCAGGTGGTCGGCGAGGCCGACTCGCCCTCGACCGATCTGCTGGCCGCGTGGCTGGCCACCTGCCTGAAGATCCCGGTGACCAGGGCCAAGGCCACCTACGGCGAGGGCATCGTCGAGGTGCGGCTGGAGCGGCGCAGCGGCAACGTCGAGCTGGTGCGGCCGGATGGCAAGGTGGGCACGCTGACCCAGCCGGGCCAGCCGGATCGCCGGATCGCGCTGCACCGCAGGTCGGTCAGCGACTGTCTGGTCGAGGAGCTGCGCAGGCTCGACGAGGACGCCATCTACGACGAGGCGCTGCGCGGCCTGTCCCGGGTGGTCAAGGGGCGGGCGACGACCTCGACCGCGCGCCGGGCGGCGGCGGCCAAGACGACCGCACCGGCAAAAGCTCCGGCCAAGACGGCGGCCAAGCCTGCCGGCACCAAGAAGGCCGCGCCGCGCAAGGCATCCATCGCGGTCAAGCCGGTGCCGGAACCGATCGCCGATACCGGCGGTTCCGCGTCGTGACCGCTCCCGAGGTCGTCATCAGCCGCGACGCCGACCTGCTCGCCGCGTCGGCGGCGGCGCGGCTGGTGACCAAGCTGGTCGATGCCCAGTCCGCGCGGGGCTGGGCGTCGGTGGTGCTCACCGGCGGCCGGACCGGCAACGCGGTGCTGGCGCACCTACGGGACAGCCCGGCGCGGGACGCGGTCGATTGGTCCAAAGTGGACCTGTACTGGGGCGACGAGCGGTTCCTGCCCTCCGGGCACCCGGACCGCAACGAGACCCAGGCTCGCGAGGCGCTGCTGGACGCGCTGAACCTGCCTGCCGAGCGGGTGCACGTGATGGAGCCGTCGGACGGCAAGTTCGGCGACGACCCGGACGCGGCGGCCGAGGCCTACGCGGAACTGCTCGCGGCCGCGGCCAAGCCGGAGGACCACGGCTCGGTGCCCACCTTCGACGTCTGCATGCTGGGCGTCGGCGAGGAGGGCCACACCGCGTCGATCTTCCCGGACTCCCCCGCCGTGCACGAGACCGAGCGGACCGTGGTCGCGGTGCGCAACTGCCCGAAACCGCCGCCGACCAGGGTCAGCCTGACCCTCCCGGCGATCCGGCGTTCGGCCGAGGTGTGGCTGATGACCGCGGGCGGCGCCAAGGCCGCCCCGGTGGCCATGGCGCTGGGCGGCGCGGGCGAGGTGGCCATCCCGGCGGCCGGTGCGCGCGGTCAGCGCCGCACGCTGTGGCTGCTGGATCTGGCTGCGGCGGCGGACGTTCCTGCCGCGTTCCGGTCGCCGTTGGTCTAAACAACCAATCAGGGCCTGGTCAGCGCAAACGCGCGGCCAGGCCCTGGGTTGTGTCTACCGTCCGTCATCACCCGATTGCCGCGCGGCGTTGTTGTGCCATGGCCCAATGGTGTCTTGACCGGCAAGTAGGCTCAGCGCGTGCCCAGGTCATCGCCCTTCGCCGGTCTCGTCGACGGCCCGGCGCCGGACGCGGTGACCGTGGAGGTCGGGCGGCCGAAGGCGATCGCGATCGGCTGCTTCGGGGTGGTCACCCTGTTTCTGGCGATTCTCGCGGTGGCCGCGTTCACCTACGCGGCGGGCGCGGTGGTCAACACGACCATGGGCACGCCCGGTTCGCTGCGGGTGGTCGCGGTGGTGCTGGGCATCGTCTTCGTGGCGATCGTGATCGCGCTGATCGTGATCACGGTCAAGGCGCTGCGCGCGCGGCAGGGGCTCGGGTTCGACGAGCGGGCGGTCTGGTGGCGCGACGGCGCCAAGCTGGTCGAACTGCCCTGGACCGACATCGCGGCGGCGCGGCTGGTGCGGCCCGCGAAGGTACGCGGCGGCCGATCGAGCGTGCCGGTCGCGCCCTCGGTCGAGCTGTACCCGACCAGCGTCGACACGCTGCGCGAGTACACCCAACTGCTGGACAAGGTCATCTCCGGTGAGCCGGCCACCCCGGAACTGCCCGTCCTGAGATTCAGTTTTCAGTTGCCCGACCCGGCGACCGCCGAGGCGGTGGAGGCCGCGATGGGCCGGTTCGCCCCCGCCCAGCTGGCGAACGGCCGGGAGGACGCGACCGAATGAACCGAACGTTCGGTTACCACACAACCGAACGTTCGGTCATCGGACAACCTGTGCATCCGCAACTTTCTCACTTCTCAGGCGTCCCATAGACAGGATCGGCCACTCTCCTTTTACATAGCCGCAGCACCTGCCAAGGTGAGGGAACCAGTGCCGAACCAGCCGAACGAAACCGCCGGACCGATGGTGCCGCGGCAACGTGGCCGAGCCCATCAGGAACTCGACCACACCCACGGTGGCGGCGGGCCCCGGAACCTCCGGGCCACCCGTCACATCGCCGCAGCGGGAGGTAGGACCCTGCTCACTACAGCGTTATCCCCAGCGGACCAGGTCGAGCCGGCCAAACGGGCGGGCGCGGCCAATGGCAAGAAATCCACGATCGCGGCAGGCCTCCCGGCTCTCCGGGACCGGCTCGCCCTGCTCATCGGCACCCTCGATCACTGGGGGCGCAACCACAAACGACTGCTGATCGACGCGCTCGCGGTGGCCCTGGCCGTGCTCGACGTCATCCTGGTCGTCCCCCACGACGCTACCGTGACCACGACGGTACTGTCCGTGATCTCCTGTGCGGCGCTGATCTTCCGGCGGCGCTTCCCGTTCCTGGTCATCCTCGCGGTCATCCCCGGCTACATCTGGGGCTGGGCCGAACTGGCCGCCATGATCGCGCTGGGCACCCTGGCCTGGCGCAAGGGCATGCGCTGGCAGACCCTGATCGGCGCGGTCGGGGTCTGGGCAGGCACGTTCATCGTGCTGCCGCTGTCCTACTTCAACGCCGAGGACTGGCACCACCACGTGCTCGACGGCATCTACGGCTGCGTGTTCGCGATCGGGCCGATGGCGCTGGGCCTGCTGGTCACCGTCCGGCGCGACCTCTCGGCCCGGGTCGACGAGCTGGCGGCCAGCCGCGAACGCGAAGAACAGCTGATGACCGCGGCGATCCGGGCGGACGAGCGAGCCAAGCTGGCGAGGGAAATGCACGATCTCGTCTCGCACCAGGTCAGCCTGATCGCCATGCAGGCGGGCGCGTTGCAGGTCTCCACCGGCGACGCGGACGCGCGCGAGACCGCGATGACGATCAGAAAACTGAGCGTGAAGACCCTGGACGAGCTGCGCCAGCTGGTCGGTACGTTACGGACCAACGGCGTCGATGACGAGATCGGCCTGGACACGCTCGAGGACCTGGTCCGCGAGTCCGCGGTCCAGGCCGATCTGTCGCTGGACCTCGGTGGCCGCAAACCGGCCGGCCCGGTGGCCAACGCGGTGTACCGGACCGTGCAGGAGGCGCTGACCAACGTGCGCAAGCACGCGGCGCAGGCCCACACCACGGTCGCGGTGCTGGCCGAGGGCGACCGGGTTGACGTCGAGGTGCGCAACGACGCGCCGCCGGTGCCGGCCGCGACGGCGCCGATGGTGACCATCCGGCCGCTGCCCTCGGGCGGGCACGGCCTGCTCGGCCTGCGCGAACGGGCCGAACTGCTCGGTGGGAGTTTCGAAGCGGGACCGGTCGGGCGCGGCGGGTTCCTGGTGCGGGCGAGCTTCCCCATGCGCCGCTCCGACGACTGGAGCTGAGCGACACACCAACCCCCGCACACGTCGGCGCCCTCCCCGGAATCCGGAGAGGGCGCCGATGTCGTCCAGCTGGCGGTCGGTCAGAGACCTTCGCGCTGGGCCCGCAGCCGGGCGAGCGCCTCGGCCAGGATGGCTTCGCCATCCGCGTCCGAACGACGCTCCTTCACGTAGGCGAGGTGCGTCTTGTAGGGCTCGTTGCGCGGCGGAGAAGGCGGCTTCTCCTGGTTGCGCCCGCCGGGGAGACCGCAGCGCGGACAGTCCCAGCTGTCCGGGACCTCGGCGTCCATGGCGAATGACGGCCGTGACTCGTGGCCGTTGGCGCACCAGTAGCCCACCCGCTGACGCGGCGCGGACTCACCTCGCTCCGACTCGCCCATCGGACCAGCGCCGACCCGGGTGCCCCGGATCGCGTTGCCACCACCCATTAACCCTCACACCCCATCAGAAAACCGGACAAAACAATGCGAACCGCGTCAGCCGATCTTCAACAGCAGCCCGGTGCCGATCACGCAGATGAGCCAGAGCGCGCCCACGAACAGCGTGATCCGGTCGAGGTTCTTCTCCGCGACGCTCGAACCGGAGAGGCTGGACTGCGTGCCACCGCCGAACAGTGAGGAGAGGCCACCACCACGTCCGCGGTGCAGCAGGATCATCAGCACCAGAATGACACTGGTGACGATCAGGCCGATCTGTAGGGCAAGCTTCATGTCATCCTCGCTGTAGAGCCGTCGGCATCACACAATACCGGTCCGAACCGCCGAACCGAACCACGCCCTGCGAACAGGTGGCTACGGTAGCGGTCCACCGGCGGCCAGCGCGCACAGTTTGGCGAACTCGGCCGCGTCCAGGCTCGCGCCACCGACCAGCGCACCGTCGATGTCCTGCTCGGCGACCAGCTCGGCGATGTTGCCGGACTTCACCGAACCTCCATAGAGGATGCGCGTCGCATTGGCGACCTCGTCGCCGTACTTCTCGGCGAGCGTGGCGCGCAGCGCGCCGCAGACCTCCTGGGCGTCCTTGGGCGTCGCCACCCGCCCGGTGCCGATCGCCCAGATCGGCTCGTAGGCGACCACCACGTCCTTGACCTGCTCGGCCTTGAGGCCCTTGAGACCGGCGATGACCTGGCTGTTGCAGTGCGGGACGTGCTGGTTCTCGTCGCGCACGGCCAGGTGCTCGCCGACGCAGAGGATCGGCGAGATGCCGTGCTTGAGCGCGGCCCGCACCTTCTTGTTGACCAGCTCGTCATCCTCGTGGTGGTACTCGCGCCGCTCGGAGTGCCCGACCGTCACGTAGGAACAGCCCAGCTTGGCCAGCATCTCGCCGGAGATGTCGCCGGTGTAGGCACCGGAGTCGTGCTGGCACAGGTCCTGCGCGCCGTATTTGATCAGCAGCTTGTCGCCGTCGACCAGGGACTGCACGCTGCGGATGTCGGTGAAGGGCGGCAGCACCGCGACTTCGACCTTGGCGAAGTACTTCTCCGGCAGCGACATGGCGAGTTTCTGCACCAGGTGGATGGCCTCGAAGTGGTTGAGGTTCATCTTCCAGTTGCCCGCGATGAAGGTCTGTCGTGCCATGGCTCAATCCTCCAGCACCGCGAGGCCGGGAAGTTCCTTGCCCTCAAGGAATTCCAGCGACGCGCCGCCACCGGTGGAGATGTGCGAGAAGCCGTCCTCGGGCACGCCCAGCTGCCGCACCGCCGCGGCCGAGTCACCGCCGCCGACGACGCTGAACGCCTTGGCATCGGCCAGGGTCTGGGCGAACGCCTTGGTGCCCTCGGCGAAGGCCGGGAACTCGAAGACGCCCATCGGGCCATTCCAGAAGACGGTGGCCGCGTCGGTCAGCCGCACCGCGAACAGTTCGCGGGTGACCGGGCCGATGTCCAGAGCTTCCTGGTCGGCCGGGATCGCCGAAGTCGGCACGGTCTGGTGCTCGGCGTCGGCGGAGAACTCGGTGGCCACGACCACGTCGACCGGCAGGCAGATCTCGACGTCGCGCTCCTCGGCCTCGGCCATCAGGTCGCGAACGGCCTGGATCTGGTCCTCCTGCAGCAGCGACTTGCCGATCTCCAGGCCCTGCGCCTTGAGGAAGGTGTAGGCCATGCCGCCACCGATCAGCAGCCGGTCGACCTTGGCCAGCAGGTTGGAGATCACGCCGAGCTTGTCGGAGACCTTGGCGCCGCCCAGGGCGACGACGTAGGGCCGGGCCGGGGACTCGGTGAGCTTGCGCAGCACCTCGACCTCGGCCTGCACCAGGTCACCGGCGTAGTGCGGGAGCCGCTTGGCCACGTCGTAGACCGAGGCCTGCTTGCGGTGCACCACACCGAAACCGTCGGAGACGAACGCGCCGTTCTCGCCGACCAGGGCGGCCAGGTCAGCGGCGAGCGCTTCGCGCTGCGCGTCGTCCTTGCTGGTCTCGCGCGGGTCGAAGCGGATGTTCTCCAGCAGCGCGACGTGACCGTCGGCCAGCGCGCCGACAACGGCCTTGGCCGAATCGCCGACCACGTCGGTGGCCATCGCCACCTCGGCGCCCAGCAGCTCGGAAAGCCGCGCGGCGACCGGCGCGAGGAAGTACTTCGGGTCCGGCTCGCCCTTGGGACGGCCGAGGTGCGCGGTGATCACCACGCGCGCGCCGCCCTGGACGAGCTTGGTGATGGTGGGCACGGAGGCACGGACCCGGCCGTCGTCGGTGATCCGGTCCCCGTCCAGCGGGACGTTGAGGTCGGCGCGCAACAGCACGCGCCGACCGGTGACGCCCTCGGCGAGCAGGTCGTCGAGCGTCTTCACGTTTCTCGGTACCTCTCTCAGGCGAGCTTCGAGCCGACGAGCTTGGTGAGGTCGGCGAGGCGGTTGGAGTAGCCCCACTCGTTGTCGTACCAGGAAACGACCTTCACCTGGTTGCCGATGACCTTTGTCAGCGGAGAGTCGAAGATCGACGATGCCGGGTCGTTGACTATGTCGGTGGAGACGATCGGGTCGGTGTTGTAGCGCAGGATGCCCTTGAGCGGGCCCTCGGCGGCGGCCTTCAGCGCGGCGTTGACCTCTTCGACGGAGGTCTCGCGGCCGACGGTCGCGGTGAGGTCGGTGACCGAACCGGTGATGACCGGCACGCGCAGCGCGTAGCCGTCCAGCTTGCCCTTGAGTTCCGGCAGCACCAGGCCGATGGCCTTGGCCGCACCGGTGGAGGTGGGCACGATGTTGACGGCGGCGGCGCGGGCGCGGCGCAGGTCCTTGTGCGGGGCGTCCTGCAGGTTCTGGTCCTGGGTGTAGGCGTGGATGGTGGTCATCAGGCCGCGCTCGATGGTGAACGCGTCGTTGACGACCTTGGCCAGCGGCCCGAGGCAGTTGGTGGTGCAGGAG
>DATFHN010000190.1:0-41297 GCA_035248365.1 Pseudonocardiaceae bacterium
GTTGCGCACGAACGATCGCAGCGACGTGCCGTGCTCGAACAGGATCCGGGTGATGAAATGTCCGGAGAGGACGAAGAACACCGGCACGCCGAGCCACCCGAACGGCAACGCACCAGCATGGAAGAACACGACGCCGAGCAAGGCCAGCCCGCGCAGGCTGTCCAGCGCCGCGGAATGTCTGCCGTTCACCGGCGGCGCCGGGGCGCGGCGTAGGCGCGCAGCGCGGGCGCGACCGGCGGGCCGTCGACCAGGCCGGTGACGCTGCCCGCCTCCAGTGCCTTCCGGTAGACCAGCAGCGCTTCGCGCATGGCGGCGACGGTGTGGTCGATGTCGGTGTCGGTGTGGGCGGCCGAGATCACGAAGGACTGGCCGAGTACGCCGCGCTGGATCAGCTCGGCCAGCAGCAGCGTGCGGAATTCCTGCGATGCCCGGCCGGTGTGGTCCTTGGTGGTGAAGATCAGGCAGGAGGGCCTGCCGATCGCGGCGACCTGCTCGTGCACGCCGAGTTCGCGCGCGGCCTCGTTCACGCCTTCGGCCAGGCGCCGGCCGCCGCGTTCCATGGCGGTGATCGGATCGGTGCGCCGGTAGGCCTTGGCGACGGCGCGGAACGCGGCCAACGCGGAGCGTTCCGGGCCGTGCGTTGTGGACAGCAGGAAGGCGCGTTTGCGGTCGGTGCACAGGCCGCCGAGCTCCATCAGGTCGCGGCGGCCGGCCAGCGCGGAAACGGGAAAGCCGTTACCCATGGCCTTTCCCCAGCAGGACAGGTCCGGGCGCACCTGGTAGACCGACTGCGCGCCGCCGATGGCCCAGCGGAAGCCGGTGATCATCTCATCGAAGATCAGCACCGCGCCGTGCTTGTCGCACAGCGCGCGCACGCCGGTCAGAAAACCGGGAGCGGGTTCGGCCAGCGCGGTCGCGGGTTCCAGGACGACGCAGGCGATCCGGCTGGGATGGGCGGCGAACAACGCGGCCAGCGAGTCCAGATCGTTGTAGTGGAAGCGCAAGGTCTGGGACCGGGTCGAATCCGGAACGCCCGCGTTCATGCCGACGCCGCCGACGAACCAGTCGTCGACCGAGTAGAACGGCTGATCGCAGGCGGCGACCAGATCGCGGGCGGTCGCGGCGCGGGCCAGCCGGACCGCGGCGGTGGTGGCGTCCGAGCCGTTCTTGGCGAACTTCACCATGTCCGCGAACGGGACCAAGCCGAGAAAATCCTCGGCGGCGGCGAGTTCGAGGTCGGTCGGCCGGGTGAAGCTGTTGCCGTCGGCGAGCGCGCGGCGCACCGCCTCGATCACCGGGGGATAGGCGTGGCCGAGGGTGACCGAGCGCAGGCCCATGCCGTACTCGACGAAACAGTTGCCGTCCACGTCCCACACCCGCGCGCCGCGACCGCGGCGCAGCACCGGCGCCAGGCCGACCGGGTACTGGTCGTCGGCGCGGGCGTAGGTGTGCGCGCCGCCGGGGACGAGGGCGTGCAGCCGCGCCTGCAACTCGCCGGAGCGCGCGAAACCGTGCCCGGCGTCGGGTCGGTTCATCGGCTGCGTTTCGAACATCGCGGGGATGCTATCCCGGGTGTTGTCTTTTCTTTCGGGTGACGCAACCGGAAAACGAACCCTTTCGAGTGAAGAAAAGATCGGTGTCGCACATTCGGGTGACGCATTCGGGTGGGACGGCAGGTCAGCGCCGGTTTTTCTCAAACCCTGACTAGATTTCCGGATCGGATAGCATCCGCCCGGCTGTGGCGCCAGATCGTCTTTTGATTGTCCTGTGTGGATTTATAGGGAGTTTGCCGTGGACGGACGTGAACTGCTCCGGCGGCTGGCCTTGCGCTGGCCGCTGGTCGTGCTCGGCGCGCTGTTAGCGCTCGTCGTCGGCGGTGTCGTGTTCGCGGCCACTCCGGCCAGCTACACCGCGCAGGCCGCCGTGCTGGTGCTGCCGCCGTCGTCCGAACCCGGCGACACCACGCCGGTGAACCCGTTGTCCGCGCTGGACAACGGCGCCATCCAGGTCGCGTCGACGCTGGTGTACGCGGCGAGTTCGCCGGGCGCCGTGGCCGCCGTCGCGGACGCGTCCGACGGCGGCACGTCCACCGTGCTGAACACCACCGACGCCCCGGGCAACGACACCCCGTTCATCCAGATCACCGCGACCGGCCGTACCGAGGCCGACGCGCAGGCCGCCGCGAGCGCGACGATCGCCGCGCTCAACACCCAGTTGCGCGGCATGCAAGGTCAGGTGTCCGCCGGTTTGCTGATGCGCCTGGCGGTGATCGTCCCGCCGGTCGGCGCGAGCGCCAGCACCAGCAGCCTGCTCAAGGCGGCCGGTCTGGCCGCGATCCTGGTGTTCGTCGCGTCGTTGCTGGTGATCGCGCTGCTCGACCGCTTCCTGCCCGCCCGTCTGCCGAGCTTCCGGCTGGTTCCGGCAGGCAGTGGTGACTAGCGTCAGACCCAGGCCGGTCGAGACCCTCCCGGCGGTACGCCGCAATCATGCGGTGCCGTCGCTGATCGTCCTCATCGTCGCGTTGTTGTGCTTTCGCCAGGACAACATCGTGCCGAGCACCGGGCTCGGCCTGAGCCCCGCGTACCTGCTCGCGCTGGTGGCCGGGATCGGCTGGCTGCTCGGCAAGGGGTTGCGGCTGACCGGATCGGGCGCACTGCCGGTCCGGCTGGCCATCGGCGGCGTGCTGGCCACCCAGGTCGTCGGTTACCTCGTGCTGCTGGAACACCAGGGCTCCGGCGCCTCGTTGCTGGTTCCGGCGATCCTGGCCCTGCTGGCGCTGTTCGTGCTGGACACCGTGCACAGCGCCGAGGACCTGGAACGCCTGGTGCGCTGGCTGGTGATCGCGGGCGCGATCGGCGCGGGCTGCGCCGTGCTCGGCGTGGCCGGCCACGTCGACATCGCCGCGATCACGCCGCCCGGGTTGAAGGCAACACCTGAACTGGTGCAACCGATCCCGCGCGACGGCATCACCCGCGCGCAGGGCACCGCGGCGCACCCGCTGGAACTGGCCGCGGTGATGACCGTGCTGTTCCCGCTGGCCGTGCATTGCTTCTTCGCCGCGCGGGCGCGGGGGAGCCGCTGGTGGCCGTGGCTGATCCCGTTGGCGTTGATCGGCGCGGCGGGCGCACTGTCCATTTCGCGCAGCTTCTTCGTCGGGCTCGGCGTCGAGTTCGTGATCCTCACGCTGTACTGGCCGTTGCGCCGCACCGCCATCGTGCTCGGCTGCGCGGCGCTCGGCGTGATCGTGTTGCTGTTCACCAAGGGCGGCGTGGTCGGCTTCTTCGTCAAGTTGTTCACCCAGGGCAGCGGCGACGACTCGCTGCTGCACCGCACCCTGGCCCGCCAGGCCGCGTACGCGCTGATCAACGCACATCCGTTGCTGGGCATGGGACTGGGCAGTTACGACACCACGCGGTATCCGATCCTGGACAACCAGTACCTGGGCCTGCTGGTGGAACTCGGCATTGTCGGCCTGGCCGGGTTCCTGTGCTACCTGGGCACCGCGGCCTGGGCCGCGTTCGCTCGTGGCGGCACGCACCGTGAGCTGGGTGCCGCGCTCGGCGCGAGCATCGTCGCCTACGCGGTGATCAACCTGATCCTCGACACCGCGGGATTCCTGCAGATCAGCGCGCTGGCCGCGATTCTGGTCGGCCTCACCGGCGCACTGCACCGCATTCGTCACACCTGAACCGACGGGAACCGTTATGCGTTCGGACATCCCCACCACCACCGTGCTCGGCGTCGGCGTTGCCGTGCTCGACGTGGACGCGGCCCTCGCCGAAGTCCGCAGGCTGCTCAATGGAGCGCAACCGGCAGTGCTCGCCTACGCCAACGCGCACACGCTCAACGTGGCCAGCCGCAACGAGGAATTCCTGCGGGTACTGCGCCAGGCCGACCTCGTGCTCAACGACGGATCCGGGCTGGCCATCGCGGCCCGGCTGCGCGGCCAGACCTTTCCGGCCAACCTCAACGGTACCGACTTCACCCCCAAGGTACTGCTCACCGCGGCCGACTGCGACGCCTCGGTGTTCCTGCTCGGCGGCGCTCCCGGGGTCGCCGACGCGGCCGCCGAACGGTTGCGGGCCAACATTCCCGGCCTGAAGGTGGCCGGCTGCGCGCACGGCTTCTTCGGCGAAGCAGAACTACCGGCGCTGCTGTCGGCGATCCGGGCCAGCAATGCCCGCGTGCTGCTGGTCGGCATGGGCAATCCGCAGCAGGAACTGTGGCTGGCCAACCATCTCGCCGACACCGGCGCGGTGCTCGGCGTCGCGGTCGGCGCCTTCCTGGACTTCGCCGCGCAACGGGTCCCGCGCGCGCCGGGCTGGATGCGCGATGCCGGGATCGAGTGGCTGTACCGGCTGGCCCGCGAGCCGCGCAGGCTGTTCGGCCGCTACGTCGCGGGCAATCCGCTGTTCCTGCAACGGGTCGTGCGCGAGCAGTTGGCCGAACGGGTCAAACACCGATAGTGCGGTGCAACAGGCTGGCGAGGTCGGCGGCCATGTGACGGCTGGTGAACCTCGCCTCGACCGCGGCCCGGCCGGCCCGGCCCATCTCCCTGGCCCGCACCGGATCGGCGAGCAGTTCGCCGATGGCGTCGGCCATCGCGGCCGGGTCGTTCGGCGGGACGAACAGTCCGGTGACGCCGGGTTCGACGTAGCCGTCCATGCCGGGGTTCGCGGTGACCACGACCGGTCGGCCGCTGGCCATGGCCTCCAGCACGACGGTCAGGCCGGAGCCGACCTTGTTGGGCGTCAGCGCCACCGCCACCACAGTGGACCGTCGATAGACCTGGCGCATCTCGCCGCCCATCCGGCGAGCGTGCAGCGTACCCAGTTCGGCGGGTAGCTCGACCGGGCTGGTGGTGGCCAGTTCCAGCGTCGCGTCGGTGCCTGCCGCGCGCAGCAGCCGGATCGACTCGACCAGGGTGGCGTGGTCGCGCAGCCGGTCGTCGCCCGCGCTGGCCACGATGAACGCGCTACGCGCGCTGACCGGCCATGGTTGGCGGGTGTAGAAGTCGGCGTCGATGCCCAGGGTGATCTCGTGCACCCGCTCGGGCGGGAGGTCCCAGCCGTCGGCGAGTTCGGCGGCAAGGCCGGGGGTCTGGGTGAACACCGCGGCCATCCGCTTCAAGGCGCGCCCGGCCAGGGTGGCGTGCGCGCGGTTGAGGTTGCGCGGGCTGTCCAGCCAGGCGAGGCCGGACACCACAGGTGGCGCGTTCGGGGTCAGCGCGGCGGGCAGGCCGGTGCGTTCGTCCATGCACAGCAGCACATCCGCGCCGCGCCGCTGCTCCCGCGCCAGGCCGAGCGCCTCGGCGACCACCTCGGTCCCGTTGAGCCTGCCCCGTACCTTGCGAGCCAGCCAGCCGAGCGCGGCGCCGCGCAACGGCCTGCGGTAGTGGACGGTCAACTGGGCGTCGGCCAACCGGTGCAGGCCGTACGGGGTCAGGTCGGGCACCTCGCCACGCCGATAACGCGCTGACCAATCCGGCACATCGAGTTCTTCGGGGAATTCAACGTATACCCGCACAGCGACACGTTACTACTTCACTAGACTTCGGTTCGTGACAAGGGCAACGGCAATCGCGCGCGGCGTGGTGATTCAGGTAGGCGCGCGCGTGATCGGGCTGCCGTTGTCGCTGGTGAGCCTGGTGATCGCGACGCGTTACCTTGGCCTGCACGGATATGCGGTACTGACCACGGCCGTCGTGTTCGTCGGTCTCTTCGACACATTCACCGATTTGGGTGTAGGCACGGTTATTGTGCGCCGGGTCGCCGGCCGGGAAAATGCGTCGCTGCCGCGACTGGTCGGGATCAATCTGACATTTTCGCTCGGTTACGCGGTTCCGCTGGCCATCGCCGCCGCGATTGCCGGATTTTTCGCCTATCCCGGTCAGGTTTCCGTACAACTCGCGGTGCTGATCGTCGCCGCCGGCCTGATTTTCGACGCGCTGTCGAGTTGCCTCAATCCGATCTTCGACGTGCGTGTGCGGTATTCCGCGGTCGCCTCGGCCGAGTTCGGCGGCAGGCTGATCACGCTGGTCGCGTCGGTGCTGGTGGTGGTCACCGACGCGGGGTTGCTGGCGATGTGCGCGGTGCAGGTGCTGCCCAACCTGATCCGGCTCGTCGTGCTCGGCGTCGCCGCGCGCAAACTGGTGACGTTGCGGCTGATCCGCGCGGGTAAGGAAACCCTGCGGTTGTTGCGGGAAAGCGTCCCGTTCGCGCTGATCATGTTGATCGCGATCGTCTACTGGCGGGTGGACGGCGTGCTGTTGTCGCTGCTGTCCAACTCGACCCAGGTCGCCGCGTACGGCATCGCCGTGCAGCTGGCGTTCAATCTTGCCGTGATACCGCAGGTTTTCTCGCGTTCGGCGATGTCGACGATCAACGCCAGCTATGCCACCGATCCGGGCCGCTTCCGGGGCGCGGTCGATTCCGGTTACCGGTTCCTGCTGCTGTGTTCCGCGCCGATCGCGGTGCTCGGCTTTCCGTTGGCCGGGCGGGTCTTGAACGTGGTGTCCGATCAGTTCACCGCACCGGCGACCCGCACCCTGCAACTGTTCTTCGTCGCGTGCGCGCTGAGCTTCATCACCACGATCGTGTCCAACGCGCTGATCGCCGCGCACGAACAGCAGTTCCTGACTCGCCTGTCCACCATCAACCTGCTGGTGAACATCGGCTTGAACCTGGTGTTCATCCCGGCGTTCGGCGCGGTCGGCACCGGCATCGCGCTGATCGTCACCGAACTGTCCGGAGTGGTCTTCACCCAGCCGCGCATGCTGCGCATCGGCGCGGCCCCGCTCCCGCTCGGCTACCTGCTGCGGCTGGTGCCGGGGCTGGGGGCCGCGTTGCTGGCCATGTGGTTCACCTGGTCGCTGCCGCTGGTGGTGCCGTTGCTGGCCGGTGGGATCGCTTACGTGCTGGGCGTCTGGTTCGGTGGGGCACTGCCCGCGCCGATGCGCACCACGATCCTCGGCGCGCTGCGGATCAAGACCGCGAGCTAGCCGCGGCGCGCGTAGTGCTCTGGCATGCCGATGAGCACGAAGCGTTTGACCAGTTCGTCGGTGCGCTCGCCGCGTTTGCCCGCCCGGGCGGCGGCGAATTCCTGGCTGGTCAGGCGGATTCCGGCGCAGTGGTAGGCCAGCATGTCGGCGTTCTCGAAGGCGTACCAGGTGGACGGGAACTCGAAGAGCAGCCGCACGTCCTGCGCGCCGCGCTCGATCCGGTAGATCGGGTTCACGCCGAGGCGGCCCTCGCCGTGCGGCACGCTCGGGAAGTCGGCGTGATCGGTGAAGCTGCGCTCGGTCGGGTCGATCACGATCGAGAGCCACTTCTCCTCGGCGAAATCCTCGATCGGGCGCTGCTTGGCCAGTGCTGGCCCGCGTCCGGCCAGGTAGTCGGCGACCAGTTCGCGCTGGCCGATCATCCGGAACGGGGCGCCGTCGAGCAGGTCGACGTACCCCGCCGGGTACAGCTCCGACTCGACGTCGTGCGGTTCGAGCAGGCCGTTGCCGACCCGGTCGATGACCACGAAACCGCCGCAGCGGCGCAGTTCGGCCAGGCAGGCGCGCTGGTTCGGGAACAGGTGGAAGGCATCGGTGCACACGGCGGCGCCGAACGCGTCGTCGGTGAACGGCAAGGGCTGGGTCGCGTCCGCGCACACGTACTCCGCGTTGGGCGCGATCCAGCGCCGCGCCACCCACAACTGGAAGAAGTTGCGGTCGACGCCGACCATCGGCACCGGGTTGGCGCGACTGCTCAGGTGGTGCATGACATGGCCGAAACCGCAGGCCAGGTCGAGCACCGGGCGGCCGTCGGTGGGCAGCAGCGTGGCCAGCGAGAGCGAGGCGAGGTAGCGCGGCTGGCCGAACCGCAGCAGGAAGTACGGGTACAGCTCGCGGTTCACGTTGCGGCTGCGCAGATAGCCCAGCTCGAACCAGTCCTGAGCGGTCTGTTCGGTGATCGGGGTGGCCAGCAGCGCGCGCACCTTCTTGCGGCGGGCGGCGACCATGGCGCGATTGCCGGGCCCGCGCGTCAGCGGCAGCCGCAGCACCGGCAACTGTTCCAGGCCGAGCGGCAGCGACGGCGGGAACGCCAGCAGATCGACCAGCGCCTCGGTCGGCCGGGGGCCTTGCACGGTGGCGACCAGTTCGGCCACGCTCGGCCCGACCACTTCCTCGCGCCCGGTCATGTGGTCCTGCACGCTCACCCGCCCGTCGCGCAGCACCGGGATGCCGTCGATGACGGGGAAGACGTGCGTGTCGCAGAGCAGCACGCCATAGGCGCCCGCACCTTCTGGCTGGTGCGGGGCCTCGCTGAAGATCAGCGGCTCACGGCAGTCCGGGCAACGCAGGGATGCCAGCAGCCGAGCGGGGAGGAGAGACACCCGGACATCATGGCGAGCGGACCCGCGAACACTACGCGGCGCGCCGCAGATTCGCCCGGTCGGGTAATGATTCCACTCTTGCGTGCAAGGGTGTGCGTCGTTGTCCTGTGCAAGGATTCGCCGCGATGACGAACGATGAGCGGCAACTCGACCGTCTCGCCGTGCTCGTGGTCAGCTACCGTCGCGCCGACCTGCTGGACGCCTGCCTCACCAGTGTGGCAACGCATCTCGCGGGCGCGCGCGTGCTGGTCTGGGACAACCGTTCCGAGCACAGCGCGGACATTCGCGACCTCGCGACCAGGCATCCCGCGGTGCGCTGGACCTTCTCCGACCGCAACATCGGTTACGCGGCAGCGATCAACGCGCTCGCCGCCCAGGTACCCGGCCTGAACCTGTTGCTGCTCAACCCGGACGCCGAACTCACCGGACCGCTCAAACGCACCAGGACCGCGCTGGACGGCGAGTTCGTCGCGGCCGTCTCGCCGACGCTGGCCGAACCGGAGGGCGGCGAGCGCCCGTGGGACGTCGCGCGGCGCAAGCAGACTGTGGTGCGCGCGCTGGTCGGCGCCGCCGGTTACGCGGACCGGTTGCGCGGCAAGCCGTTGTCCGACCGCTATGCCGCCCCGCCCACCGAGGTCGACGGGTACCTGTCCGGCTGCTGCCTGCTGGTCAACCGGGACGCGTGGGACGAACTCGGCGGGTTCGACGAGCGGTTTTTCCTCTATGGCGAGGAATCCGAGTGGCAGCGCCGGGCACACGAGGCGGGCTGGCGACTGTTGCTGGTGGACGAACCCGACGTCCGGCACATCAGCGGCGGCACCACCCAGGACGAACCGCTCGCGTCGCGCCGGGCCACCGATCTGTTGCGGGCCGGGCAGACCATGATGCTCGGGCTGCACGGCAACAGCGGTCCGGGCAGCGCGTTCGCGGCCGGGCTCCAGTTGCTGGACCGGGTGCAGCGCTCCAAGCGGGCCGCGCGCAAACAAGCCCGCGAGGTCGCGCTGACCACCGTGCGCGAAGGCCTGCCGAGCGTGCTGCTGACCAGCAACCAACTCTGCCTCGGCGGCGCGGAACGGCAGCGGGTGCTGCTGGCCAACGAACTCGCGCGGCGCGGCTATCCGGTCACCCTGGCCTGCATGCAGGCGTTCGGCCCGCTGGTCAGCGAACTCGACCCGGCCGTGCGGCTGGTGCTCACGCCCTGGTGGCAGCCCTCGGTCGAGCTGCCGACCAACGACGCGGTGCTGGTCACCGGGATCACCAACACCGAGGCCGGGTTCGCATCCGCGTGGCGGCTGGGCAACGCCTGGCACGGCGGGGTGCGGCGCTGGCTCGCGGCGACGCACGAACCGCCCGGCGTGAACGGGCCGACCTACGGATCGTTGCTGGCCAAGGTGGTCGGGTGCAGTGACGGCATCATCGCGTTGTCGCCCCGGCACTGGGCGGACATCACCCGGCACCAACCGCTCTACATCCGCCACCACATCGCGCCCAACGGCGTGCCGATCCAGACGCCTCGGCGCTACGAGCCGCGCACGCCGTTGCGGTTCGGCATGCTCAGCCGGATCGTCGAGCACAAGAACCCGCACCTGCTGGTCGACGCGCTCGCCGCGTTGCCCAAGGACGAGTGGAGCCTGGACATCTTCGGCGACGGCCCGGACCTGGCCCGCCTGTCCACGCTGACCCCGCCCGAACTGCCGGTGTGCTGGCGCGGCGCGTCGGCCGGACCGGACGCGGCCTTCCCCGAGATCGACGTGCTGTGCGTGCCGAGCGGTGCGGAAGCCTTCCCGATGGTGATCGTGGAGGCGATGATGCGCGGCGTGCCGGTGATCGCCTCGGCGGTCGGCTGCGTGCCGGATCTGCTGGACAACGGGCGAGCCGGCATCCTGGTCGAGCCGGTCACCGCCGAGACGTGGACCGAGGCGCTGCGTCCGCTGCCGCACGAGCAGGAACGGCTGGCCGGCCTGGCGGCGGCCGGGGCGCGTCGGGCCGCGCGGCTCTACACGGTCGAAGCGATGGCCAACGCCTACGAGACCGCGTTCATGGAATCCCTGACCAGGTGAGGGTTCTCTGGCTCTCGCCCTGGATGCGCACGCTGGCCAGGGTGTACGTGGACGCCTTGCGGGAGGCCGGGCACGAGTGCCTGCTGGTCACGTCCGATCAGCATTACCAGCCGATGACCGCGCGCCCCTACGAACGCGTGCTCGACCCGCGCCCGCGCGATCCGCGCACGATCGCGCCGTTGTTGCGGGTACTCGGTGAGGCGCGGCGCTGGCAGCCCGAGGTGGTGGTGGCCGAGCTGGTGTGGGATCCGCGCTGGCTCGCGCTGGCCCGGCTCGCGCCGCTGGTGCACCTGATCCACGACGACGCTCCGCACGACGACACCGAGTCCCGGCCGCGCTGGCAACACGCGCTGTTCGCGCACCTGTCGCGGCGCGCGGTGCGGACGGTCGCGTTCAGTTCGTATGTCGCCGATCGGCTCGGTGCCGGGACTGCCGTCGTGCCGCTGACCAGCGATGTTCCGGAGGCGGAGCTGCCCGCCGAACCGGCCGGGCGGCGCGATTTCGTGTTGTACGGGCGGATGTCGCCCTACAAGAACGTGCCGGTCGCGCTGCGCGCGTGGCAGGCGCACGTGGACTCGACCGCGTATCGCGGCGACCGGTTGCTGCTGATCGGCGACGGCCCGCTGGAGCTGCCCGCGCTGCCCGCGCACTGCGAGTGGCGGCGTGGCCGGTACTCCTATGCCGAGGTGCTGGGCACGCTGGCGGGCGCCAAGGGGTCGCTGGTGCACTACCGCAATGCGACGCAGAGCGGGGTGCAGTTGTTGTCGTTGCAGCTGGGCGTGCCGCCGATCGTGTCGGATTCCGGTGCGCTGCCCGATTTCCAGCCGCCGGACGAACCGCCGATCGGGGTCGATGACGTGGCGGGCCTGGCCGGTGCCTTCGCGTCGCTGGCCGATCCGGCGGTTGCCGCGGCGCGGGGGAAGGCCTGTCGTTCGTACTATCAGGCGCGGTTCGCCGCGTCGCGGTCAGCCGCGGTGCTGGCTCGCGTGCTCGGCGAGGCCGCGCCAGCGGCGGGCCATGGCGGCGGTGTACTCGACCGCGTCGAAGCGCAGCGCTGATTCCCTTGCCGCGTCGGCGATGCGGGTGCGCAGGTCGTCGTCGGTGACCAGGCGGTGGATCGCCTTGCTCAGCTCGGCGATGTCGCCGGGCGCGACGAGCAGGCCGTTGCGTTCGCCGGTGATCACCTCGGGGATGGAACCGACCGGGGTGACGATCGGCGCGAGGCCCCAGCCCATGGCCTCCAGCATCGCCATCGGCAGTTCTTCCTGCCTGCTCGGCAGCACGAAGATCTGCGCGGCGCCCAGCGCTTCGTCGCGTTCGGCCGGGGTGAGCCAGCCGCTGATCCGCGCGGTCACGCCGAGTTCTTCGGCGAGGGTGCGGGTGTCGTCGATCTCGCCGTCGCCGGCCATCCGCAGCGTGATGATCTCCTGCACCTCGGGCGGCAGTTCGACGATGGCGGCGAGCACGTCGGCTGAGCCCTTGCGGTCGCCGAACCGGCCGAGGAACAACACGCCGATGGTGATCTGCCCACTCCGGTCCGGCACCTGGTTGGGCAGCGTGATCGCGTTCGGCGCGACGACGACCCGATCGGGATCGAGGCGCAGCAACTCGACGTAGCGGGACCGGGAGGGTTCGCCGAGCGTCACGACCAGATCGGCGCGGCCGAACATCCAGGCGATGGCGCGGCGGGCCGGGCCGGGCAGCGTCGCGTACCAGTCGAAGAACTGGGCGCCGTGGCAGTGCAACAACACCGGCACCCTGGCGATTGTCGTCGCGACAACAATCAGCCCCTTGCGCAGCACGCTGCCGCGTTCGGACACGTGCAGGTGCAGCACGTCGACGCGGCGGGTGGCCAGCAGGCTGAACACCCGCAGCGAACCGGTCGCCCAGGCCCGCAGCCGCCGCGCCGCCGAACCGTCCACATGGGTCGGGATGGCGTGCAGGTCGACGTGGTCGGTGCCATGCCGGAGCAGGGTCGCGGCGACGGTGGCCATGCCGCCCTGACCGGATTGTGGGTCGGGGCCGACCATCGCGACGCGAATCACTCAGTACGCCCCGTTGCCGAGCAGGACCGCGCGCATGGTCTTCCAGAGGATCACCGCATCCAGCGCGAGCGACCAGTCCTCGACATAGCGCAGGTCCAGCCGGATGGCTTCGTCCCAGGGCAGATCGCTGCGCCCGCTGACCTGCCACAACCCGGTCAGGCCGGGTTTGACCAGCAGGCGGCGGCGGGTGTCCGGGCCGTAGGTGCGGGTTTCTTCCGGTAGCGGCGGCCGGGGACCGACCAGCGACATGGTGCCGACCAGCACGTTCACCAGCTGCGGCAGTTCGTCCACCGAGTAGCGGCGCAGCCAGCCGCCGACCCGGGTGATGCGCGGATCGCCGCGCAGCTTGAACAGTGGGCCGGCGCCCTCGTTGTCCGGGAGCAGGTCGGCGCGGCGCTCCTCGGCGTCGCTGACCATGGTGCGGAACTTGAGCATGGTGAAGGCCTGCTCGTCCTTGCCGATCCGCTGCTGCCGGTAGAGCACCGGGCCCCGGCTGTCGGCCTTGATCAGCACCGCGACGGCCAGGAACAGCGGCGACAGCACGGTCAGCAGCAACCCGGCCGCCACCCGGTCGAAGATCCCCTTGACCACGCGGCGGGCGCCGGTGAACGCGGGCGCGGTGACCCGCAACAGCGGCATGCCGAGCACCCCGCTCACGTGCACCCTCGGCCCGGCGACCTCCATCAGCACCGGCGCGACGACCATCTCGGTCTCGCTGCCTTCCAGGTTCCAGGCCAGTTCGCGCAGCCGGTTCGGGCTCCAGTACGGGTCGGGGGTGACCGCGACGATCCGGTAGCCGCCGCGCCGCACCTGCTCGGCCAGCGCGTCGAGCTGCCCGATCACCGGCACTCCGGACACTTCGCCGCTCGCGCCGCCCGCGCACACCGCTTCCACTCGCCAGCCCAGGTGCGGCGCGCGACGGGTCCGGTCGATCAGATCGCTGATGGTCTCGACGCTGCCCGCGGCGAGCACCGGGAGCAGGCAGCGGCCGTCGCGCCGGTAGTAGTGCAGCGCGCGGCGCAACAGGTAGCGCATGGGCATGGCGAGCAAGGCGACCGTGGGCATCACCACGAAGATCCATGGCCTGCCGTCCACGTCTTCGGTGGCCAGCGCGATCAGCGCGAGCACCAGCGTGCTGGCCAGCAGGCCCCGGCCGAGCCGGCGGAATTCCTCGGCGCCCTGGCCCAGCACGTTGGAGCGCCAGGCGCGGCAGGCGGCCAGCGCGCCGAGCACGACGACGATGGTGCCGAACGCCGGCAGGACGCGGCTGAGCCGGTCGAGCATGCCGATCTTCGGCCCGAGCATGATCCCGACCACGCCGACCGCGGTCGCGGTGGCGAGCAGGTCGCTGGCGACCACCGCGTGCCGGTAGCGCCGTTCCCAGATCGCGACCGGCGCGCTCGACAGCTGCTCGTGCTGATCGCCCGGGCGCTGCCGGGGGATGCGGCCGTCGGTACCCGCGTGACTCAGTGGTCGGCTCACGTATGGCTCCCAGTGCGACCGTCGCCAGGCCGCAGACCATCGTGGGATCTCCCGGTGGAGTCCCCCAGTTTTTCGTTTGTTCGCGTACGTGTTGCCTGCCCGGGTTCGGGGCCCGGACGCGGTTGATCAGCCGTCGTTTCGAACCGGTCAACCACCGTGTGGCACCGCTTGTTGATGGATCGGTGAACGAGAGGATCTTGTTACACTCAGTGTTGCTCGACCGCTAGTCCATCTGGGCGCATCGTATGGTGTCGCGGTCGGTGACGACACTCGCGGTGGTGTGCGGTGTCGTGCACTTCCTGGCCTGGAGCCGTTTCATTCGCACCGTCGGTGACCAGCCCGAAT
The DNA here is from genome assembly GCA_035248365.1 of Pseudonocardiaceae bacterium. GTDB lineage: Bacteria > Actinomycetota > Actinomycetes > Mycobacteriales > Pseudonocardiaceae > CAJCJE01. The sequence goes on from DATFHN010000190.1 coordinate 14,315, forward strand.
GGACGCGGAGCGCGGCGCGAAGGTGCCGCTCGCGAGGTCGCCGCGGGTTTATTTCACAACGTCGGCGTGGCTGGGCCATTCATTCTTCAGTAGCCGGAATACTCACCCGAGATGGTGACGAGTTTCCTATTTAGTGAACGTTTGACGATAGCTGAGCGAATTTGAATACGGAGCGTTAGCAATTTCGGATGGCGGTTCGCCTGGGTGAGTGAGCTGTCCTTTCCGGATCGGTGAAGTACGGTCATGGGCGCCGAAGATCACCGGATCGGTCGACCGGCCCGCCCCGATCGGGTGCACTTCACTCGCTCAGGCCGCAAGTCGTAGCGTGGACCGCGCAGCGACGAGGTGAGGAGTGCGGCGGATGGCCCGGCGACGGCGAGGTTCCGGCTTGTTAGGACTGATCGCGATCGTGGTGATCGCGCTGCTGCTGGTCGCCTACTTCCAGAAGCACAACATCCACATCCCCGGCTTCGGCAGCACGCCGGCCACCACCACGCCGCACAAGGGCGGCCTCGCCCCGTTGCCCGCTTACGTCAGCCGGCTACCGGCATTGGGCCGATCGGCTCAGTAGTGCGCCAGGATCACCAGGACCAGCGCGATCGCGGCGGGCAGGGCCTGGATGAACAGGATGCGCTTGTTCGCGGTCAGCGTGCCGTAGACCCCGGCGACGATCACGCAGATCAGGAAGAACACCCGCGCCGCGTAGCCGACCGGGTCAGTCGCGATCAAGCCCCAGATCAGCCCGGCAGCCAGGAAGCCGTTGTACAGGCCCTGGTTGGCGGCCAGTGCCGCCGTTTGCTCCGCGAACTCGGCGGTCAGCCCGAACGCCTTCTGCCCGCGCGGCTTGGTCCAGAGGAACATTTCCAGGATCACGATGTAGATGTGGATGGCGGCGACCACGCCGACCAGAACCTCGGCCACGACCTGCATGTCGACCTTCTTCCGCGCTGATGTGCGCGCCGACTGTACAGAACGACCAACCCGGTGTGATTCCTCGTACACTTGGCGCAAGGGGGTGGCCATGCGCCAGGACGTCAGATCCCTGCTGGACGCGGCTGATCATGTGCTGATCGCATTCGACGGCCCGCTGTGCACCGTCTTCGACCCGAGTGCGTCCCGAGGCGCCGCTGAGCGTCTGCGGTTGCTGCTCGGTGCCAACCTGCCCAGGAACGTCGCCCGCAGCGATGATCCGTTCGAGGTGCTGCGTTACGCGAGCAGCTGCGGAGAGAACACCGCGTACGTGGTGGAGCGTCAGTTGTCCGCCTACGAAGCCGAGGCGGTGGCTTTCGGTGCGGCGACCGATGGCGTCGTGGACGCGATGCGCACGCTGAACTCGGGTGGCCACAGCGTGACCGCGGTCGGCAACCAGTCCGTCCAGGCGATCCGTTCCTTCCTGACGGTGCACGATCTGCTGGGCACCGTGCGCAGGATCAGCGGGCGGGTGGACGCCAGAACGACGAAGCTGCTACCGGATCCGTTCCTGCTCAACCAGGTGATCGAGGCGGTCGGCACCGTGCCGCGGCGCTGCCTGCTCATCGGCGCGACCGCCGCTGACGCACAAGCCGCTCAGGCGGCCGGCATTCCGGTACTCGGCTACGGTGCGGCGGTCCCGCGCAAGCTGGCCGCAGCGACCATCGAGTCCATGACCGAACTTGTCGTCGAGGAACTGCTCAACTGGCCGGTCCGCTGAGCCGCTCGTGATCCGCGTCGGCCATGAGCAGGGCCTGAGTGCTGGCCTCCAGTTCGACGGCCGCGCCGAGGTCCATGTCCTGTTCGCGGCTGAGCAGGACCTTGATCGTCGAACTGGCGAACGACGGGCCTTCGGTGAGCCGGTGGGCCAGCTTGGTCGCCTCGTCGAGCAGGGCGTCGTCGGGGACGACGGCGGTGGCCAGGCCGAGTCGTTCGGCGTGGTCGGCGTCGATGGTCTCGCCGAACATCAGCAGCTCGGTGGCGCGGGCCAGGCCGATCAGGCGGGGCAGCAGGTAGGTCGCGCCGAGATCGGCGCCGGCCAGGCCGACCTTGGCGAACAGGAACGAGAACGTGGCCGACTGGGCCAGCAGGCGGAAGTCGCTGGCCAGCGCGAGGACGGCTCCCGCGCCGGCGGCGATGCCGTTGACGGCGGCGATGACCGGCAGCGGGCACTCGCGCAGGGCGCGCACCACGGCCCCGGTCATCCTGGTGAACTCCAGCAGCTCGGCCGCGCTCAGGTGCTGCACCGCGTGGATGATCTCCTCGATGTCGCCGCCCGAGGAGAAGCCGCGTCCGCGCCCGGTCAGGACCACGGCGCGCGCGTCGCCGCCGGGCAGGTCGGTCAGGGTGTCGCGCAGGTCGGCGTAGGTGTCGAAGGTGAGCGCGTTGAGCTTCTCCTGGCGGTTGAGCGTGATCGTGGCGACGCCGTCGCTGATGTCGAGGTCGAAATGCTCGGCCACGAGCTCTCCTTCTGATCAAGTACGCAGGGCGCGCCGGTCGATTTTGCCGGAGGCGGTCTTCGGCAACTCCGGATGAAACCGTACGTCGCGCGGGTACTTGTGCGGGGAGAGCCGCGTCTTCACGAAAGCCTGGAGTTGCGACTCGGTCACCGTGCTGTCGGCGCGCAGGGTGACGTGGGCGCGGGGGAGGACCAGGCCGTTGTCGGTGTAGCCGACGACCGCGCATTCGAGCACGTCCGGGTGGCCGATCAGGCAGTGCTCGATCTCGCGCGGCGCCACCCACACCCCGCCGACCTTGAGCAGGTCGTCAGTGCGGCCCTGGTAGCGGAAGTAGCCATCGGCGTCGCGGCTGAACAGGTCGCCGCTGCGCACGGTCTTTCCCCGGAACGTGCGGGCGGATTTCTCCGGGTCGCCGACGTAGCCGGTCGCGGTGGTCGGGCCGGTCACTTCGAGCACGCCGGTTTCGCCGTCGGGCAGCGGCGCGCCGTCGTCGTCGGTGATCCGCGCCTCGTAGCCGGGCACGACCTGACCGGCGCTGCCCGGCCGCACCTGACCGGGCCGGTTGCTGATGTAGATGTGGTACGCCTCGGACGAGCCGATCCCGTCCAGCACCTCGACGCCGAACCGCGCGTCCCATTTGGCCAGTAGCTCGGCGGGGAGGGCTTCGCCAGCCGAGGTGGCCAGGCGCAGGCAGGTCAGGTCGTGCTCGCCGGGGTCGGCGATCATCGCCGACATCATGGTGGGCACGTTGACCAGGATGGTCGGCCGGTGCGCGGCGATCAGCTCGAAGATCTTCTCCGGAGTGCTGCGTTCCGGGAACGCGATGCCGGTGCCGCCGACGCCGAACGGGAACAGCGTGGCCAGGTCGCGGGCGTAGCCGAAGAACAGCTTCGGCACCGGGAGCACGATGTCCTCCGGCTGGATGTCCAGCACGCCGCGCGCGTAGTTGTGGAAGCTGTGCAGCGGGCTGGCGGCCGGATGCGGGCAGGCCTTGGGCGCGCCGGTGCTGCCGGTGGTGAACTTCCAGATGGTGACCTCGTCCGAGGTGGTCGGCGCCGGGTCGAGTTCGGACGGCGCCTGCGCGACCAGCGTGTCGAACGAGTCGCCGACCACGAGCAGGTTGGTCGCGCCCGCTTCGCGCATCTTCGGCAGCGTGTCCTGATCGACGACGACCAGCACGGCCTCGGTGTAGCCGAGGTAGTAGGCGAAGTCCTTGGCGGGCAGGAACGTGTAGACCTCCGCGCTGACCGCGCCGATCTTCTGCACCGCGTACCAGGTGGCCACGAACTCGACGCCGTCCGCGAGCGCCAGCAGCACCCGGTCGCCGCGCCGCACGCCCCGCTCGATCAGCACATTGCCGATCCGGTTGACCAGCGCGGCCAGTTCGCCGTAGGTGATCTTGCCGGTCCCGCTGATCAGGGCGACGCGATCGGCCCGGCCTTCTTCCAGGTTCCGGTCGACGAAGTAGGACGCGACATTGAACACGCCGATAGATTACGGCGCAGCGGGCTGTGGTGTATAGAGTTAGGCCATGGTCGAGGACGGTGAGCTGACTCCGCAGGAGCTGGTGACCACCCTCGCCGGTGCCTACGTCGAGCCGCGCGCGACGCGGGAGGTGTGGTCCGGCGGGCTGGTCGCGTTGCTCGGCGAGTTCGGCTTCTCGTCCGGCGCCGCGCGCATCGCCCTGGCCAGGATGGTCCGCGCCGACCTGCTCCGCCCGGCCAAGCGCGGACGGCTGGTGCACTACACGCTCACGCCGAGGATGATCGCGGTCCTCGCCGACGGCGACCGCCGCATCTTCTCCATCGGGACCGCGAAACCCGCCGGCCGGTGGACGGTGCTCTGGCAGGCGATCCCGGACGAGGCGCGGGCCGCACGCGAGCGGCTGGTGCGCAGGCTGCGGTTTCTCGGCTTCGGCTCGCTGCAGGACGGCACCTGGATCGCGCCGCACGACCGCGAGCGCGTGGTGCTGGCGCTGCTCGACGAGCTGGGCGTCACCCGGCACGCGGGCCTGCTGCTCGGCACGCCGTCGCTCGCCGATGGACTGATCCACCGGATCTGGGATCTCGACGCGCTGGCCAAGCGCTATCGCGCCTTCGTCGACCAGTTCGCCACCGCGCCGGCGGCGACCGACCGCGAAGCCTGGCAGCTGCGCACCCGGCTGGTGCACGCGTTCCGGCAGTTCGCGGTCGTCGACCCGGAACTGCCGGAAGACCTGATCGCCGCGCCGGAAGGCCGCGCGGCCGCCATCGACCTGTTCCACCACCGCTATCCCGCGCTCGCGCCCGCCGCCCAGCGCTATTTCGACGAGGTGACCACCACATGACCGAAGAACCGGGCGCGGAAGCGCTCAACTACGCCTCCTATCTCGCGCTGGAGGAGATCCTCGGCGCGCAGCGGCCGCGCTCGGAAGAGCACGACGAGATGCTGTTCATCGTCATCCACCAGGTCTACGAGTTGTGGTTCAAGCAGTTGCTGCATGAACTCAGCCACCTGCAGGGCAGGCTGGAGGCGGGGGAGACCACGCACTCGCTGCACACGCTGCGCCGCGCGCTGACCATCTTCAAGGTCGTTGTCGCGCAGATCGACGTGCTGGAAACCATGACCCCGCGCCAGTTCACCAGCTTCCGGGCACGGCTGGACGCGTCCAGCGGCTTCCAGTCCGCGCAGTTCCGGCGGCTGGAGGCGCTGCTCGGCCGGCGCGACACGCGCGTGCTGGCCTACTACCGCGAAGGCACCCCGGAACGAGCGGCGATCAAGGAGCAGATGGGCAAGCCGTCGCTCTACGACTCGTTCCTGCGCTACCTGGTCATCCACGGCTACGAGCCGGGCAAGGACGTCCGCAAGGCGCTGCTCGCCGTCTACCACGACGACGAGGGGCCGGCGCAGGTCGCCGAGCGCATGGTCGACCTGGACGAGGGCTTGCAGGAATGGCGTTACCGGCACGTGAAGATGGTCGAGCGGACCATCGGCGACAAGTCCGGCACCGGCGGTTCCTCGGGCGCGGCCTACCTGCGCGGCACCACCTTCACCCCGGTCTTCCCCGACCTCTGGGCCATCCGGAGCGAACTGTGAACGATCTCGCCAGGCACTATTCGCGGTTTCGTGTGGGCGAACGGCTGCTGCTCACCGGGCACTCGCACCAGGCGTGGCCGGACGTGGCGCTCCAGGGGCAGATCGACGTGTTCCTGGACGCCGCCGACGGCGTGGATGCCAAGTGGGACAAGGCGTTCGCGGTCGCCGACCGCGTACGCGACGGTTTCCGCGGGTTCCTCGGCGAACCGGGCACCGATCTCGCGCTCGGGCAGAACACGCACGAACTCGTGCTGCGCTTTCTGTCCGCATTGGACATTCGCAGGCGCCCGCGGTTGATCACCTCGGACGGCGAGTTCCACACGCTGCGGCGCCAGCTGGCGCGGTTGGGCGAGGCAGGCATCGAACTGGTTGTCGTGCCGGCCGATCCGGTGGAGACGCTGGCCGAGCGGCTGGCCGCGCAGATCGACGATCGGACCGCCGCCGTGCTGGTGTCAGCGGTGCTGTTCGGGACCTCGGCGATCGTGCCAGGGCTCGATCACCTCGCGGCCAACCTGCGCGGGGCGGAACTGCTGATCGACGCCTATCACGCGCTCGGCGCGGTGCCGTTCGCCGCGCCGGACAACGCGTGGGTGGTCGGCGGCGGGTACAAGTACCTGCAACTGGGCGAGGGCAACTGTTTCCTGCGACTGCCCGCCCACGCGCAGGAACTGCGGCCGGTGTTCACCGGCTGGTACGCCGAGTTCGGCGAGCTGGCCGCGCGGCGCGTTCCCGGCGAGGTCGGCTACGCCACCGGCGGAATGCGCTTCGCCGGCGCCACCTACGACCCGACCAGCAACTACCGAGCCGCGCGGGTGTTCGACTTCTTCGCCGAACACGGCCTGACCCCCGGATATCTGCGCGAAAGCTACCTGCGCCAGACCACGTTGCTGGCCGAGGCCTTCGACGCGCTGAACCTCCCCGATGAGATCGCCACACGCGACCGGGACCGGCCGCGCACCGCGTTCGGCGGATTCCTCACCATCGACACCCCGAATGCCGCGCGCTACCAGCACGAACTGGCCGAGCGCGGGGTGGCCACCGACAGCAGGGGAAACAACCTGCGCTTCGGCCCGGCCCCGTACCTGCGCGACGACCAGCTGCACGCGGCGATGGCCGCCCTCGGCGAGCTGGTCGCCGAGGACGGCCACCAGGTCAGCAACCCGACGTCGAGCCGGAGTTGTTGATCCTCAGGGTGCCACCGGTCGAGGTGGTGGAGTTCTGCACGCAGTAGCCCTTGGTCGACTGGAAACCGAGGTCGAACGGGCTGCCGCTGCCGCTCTGCGCGGTCACGTGGTTGAACGTGACCGGCCCGGCGTTGTTCACGATCACCGCGGGGCGCCCGTCGTTGCTGCTGAACGCGAAGGACGAATCGGTGAAGGTGACACCGGTGACGTAGTGCAGGTAGAACCCGTAGGCGGGGCGGGTGCCGATGCTGTTCGGGTTGTAGTCGCCGTTGTCGCTGGGCACGCCGGTCGACATGGTGCCGTGCCCGCCGGGCAGCGTCAGGTGCACGTTGTCGAAGGTGACGTTGCTGATGTCGTGCCCGTTCTGGCCCCACAGCGTCGGCGAGTACGAGCCGGCCTTGGTCCCGGTGACGTCCTCGTAGTGGATGTCACTGATGCTGCCGATGCCGGGCGATCCGCCGCACCGTCGCCGGGTGCCGATCTTCTCCATGATCGGCGACTGCGTGCCGGACATCCTGACGTGGTTGTAGGTGACGTTGGAGATGTGCGCACCGTCCATCGACACCATGCCGAGGCCGGACTTGCCCGCCTTGGTGATGTTGATGTTGGTGAACGTGTACCCGGTGAAGTCGCCGCACGTCTCCGAGCCGAACATCAGTGCGTTGCAGCAGTTGGCGGACAGCGTCGCGGTGTCCACCGAGACGTCGCCGTTCGGCAGGGTTTGGCCGAGGGCCCAGTCGCTCTTGAACACCAGCGCGTCGTCGTTGGAGGAGACGTTGATGTTGGTGATCTTCACGTGTTGGGCGCTGATCACGTTCCAGCCGTCGCGATTACTGGCCGTGGAGATGGTCAGGTGATCGGAGGTGATGTTGTTGCAGTCGTTGGTCAGGATCGCGAAGTGCCCGCCGTTTTTCAGGGTGATCCCGTTGAGGGTCAGGTTGTCGCAGCGGGTCAGCGAGATCAGCTTGTCGGCCTGGCCGGACTTGGGGGTGCCGGTGGCGAACTTGCCCCGGCCGTCGATCGTGCCCGAGCCGGTGAACCCGATGTTGGTCAGCCCGTTTCCCCAGATCATCGCGTCGTGGAAGTGGCTGTGCCCGTAGTCCTGGTACTTGTCGTTCGGGTTGGCCTCGGCCGCGTCGTAGCCCGAACTGTTCCCGGCCAGGGTCGAGCCGCTGTCGAGCTGGATGGTGACGTTGCTGAGCAGGTGGATCGATCCGCCGGCGAGGTAGGTGCCGGAGGGGAACTCGACGATCCCGCCGCCTGCCTTGTTCGCCGCGGTGATCGCCTTGTTCACGGCCGGGGTGTCGTTGGTCGTCCCGTTTCCGGTCGCGCCATAGGACTTAACGTTGAACACCGAGGCCGCGGCATGGCCCGGCGCCGCCGTTGCCGCCGACGGCCAGAACGCCACCAGGGCGAACGCGGCGAGTATGGCCAACCACGAGCGGTGGAATTTTCCGCTGAGCACGAAACCGGTCTCCTTTCCTGCGATGGCGCGAAACATCGTATGTAAACGTTTACAGTCTTGATCGGAAGGCTGACTTACGATACCGCTGAACGGCGGATTCCGAGACAGGTGGCCCATGATTCATGGGATGTCTGGTCCACTGCGAAATCCCCTACTTTCGGTGCTGGGAAGTACCGGACGCGCTCTTTACGCTCGTGGGCCGGGAGGTGGCCGACGATGAACCATGGCCTGATCAAGCGGGGGCGCGGCGGGTTGACGGTGGTGTTGCTGGCGGCGGTGGCCGCGCTGGTGACCCCGTCCATCGCCGCGGCGGCGACCGAGGCGCCGCTGTCCTCGGTGCGGAACAACCAGACGCAGGACGTCTACTCCTACACCAACGCGATCCGCCAGTCGGTCTGGGTCGACACCGGACTGGACGCCAACGGCAAGCCGGGCGGGCACGTCCGCGTCGCGGCCGACATCATCCGGCCGAGCGAACTCGACCACAAGGCCAAGGTGCCGGTGATCCTGGAAGCCAGCCCGTACTACGCCGGGCCCGGTCGGGGCAACGAGTCGCAGGTCAAGCAGTACGACGCCAACGGCAACATCGTCAGCTTCCCGTTGTTCTACGACAACTACTTCGTGCCGCGCGGCTACGCGGTCGTCCTGGTCGACGTCGCCGGTACCAACCGGTCGCAGGGCTGCACCGACGCGGGCGGCCCGCAGGACGTCGGCTCGGCCACCGCGGTGATCAAGTGGCTCAACGGCAAGGCCAGCGGCTACACCAGCCTGAGCGGCGACACCGCCGCGAACGCCTACTGGTCCAACGGCGGCGTCGGCATGATCGGCAAGTCCTGGGACGGCACCATCGCCGAAGGCGCGGCATCGACCGGGGTCGACGGGCTGAAGACGATCGTCGCCGAGTCCGCGATCAGCAGCTGGTACAACTACTACCGGATGAACGGCGCCGTCCTGGCCAGGGACAAGCCGGGCGATCTGGCCGGCGCCTTCCTCAACTCGGACTCGGCCCCGACCTGCCCGGCGCTCGACGCCCAGATCGACGCGGCCTCACCCGACAACGGCGACTTCACCTCGATGTACGCCGCGCGCGACTACGACGCGAGCGCGAAGAAGGTCAAGGCGAGCGTGTGGCTCACGCACGGCGCCAACGACTACAACGTCTACACCGACAACCTCGGCCAGTGGTGGGACGCGCTGCCCGCGAGCGTGCCCAAGCAGCTGTGGCTCTCGCAGACCGGGCACGTGGACCCGTTCGACTTCCGTCGTGCCGCGTTCGTGGACGAACTGCACCGCTGGTTCGACCATTACCTCATGGGCCTCAACAACGGCGTGCGGTACGACCCGCAAGCCGCCATCGAGCGCAGCCCGGATCACTGGGTCAACTACCCGACCTGGCCGATCCCGGGCACCATCCCGCTGACCATGCACCTGTCGCCGAGCAGCACCGCCGGTGTCGGCCGCCTCGGGCTGATCCCGAACATCGAGCCGGCCAGCGCGTCGCTGACCGACGACGCGACCAAGGGCGACGACGACTGGGCGGCCAACCCGGCGCAGACGCAATCGGACCGGCTCATCTACTCGACCGGACCGCTGGCACACGCGGAAACCGTGTCCGGCACGACCAAGGTCACGCTGACCGTGTCCTCCTCGACGTCGGCGGCCGCGCTGTCCGCGGTGCTGGTCGACTACGGCAGCACGACCATGCGCCACTACGACAACCCCAACGGCACCGAGGGCATCAACACGCTGAAGACGCAGTCCTGCTTCGGGGACAGCACACCCAAGGACTCCGCCTGCTACTTCGACACCACGCCGGACACCGAGACGGTCGGCTACGACGTGTTCGACCGCGGCTGGGCCGATCTCGGCCACTACCAGGGCCTGACCAAGCAGGTGCAGCTCACGCCAGGCAAGCAGTACACGATCACGTTCACCCTCAACACCACCGACCACACGATCCCGGCCGGGCACAACCTCGCCCTGATCATCGGTGGCACCGACGGCGGTAGCGGCCCGGACAACCCCTACATCAACCCGCCGGCCGGCCCGGCGCCGACCCTGGGCGTGAACCTGAACGCGTCCTCGGTCAGCCTGCCGCTGTCCTTCTTCGGCTAGCAGAACCTCTTCCGCCGGGTCGGCGCAGACCCCGACTCCCGGCCCGGCGGGAGCACCAACTCAGACCGCCTGCGCCGCGCGCTGTGAACTCCTGCGGACGCGCAGCGCGGCGGGCAGCACGATGCGCTGGGGCGGGAAGTTGTCCCCGGCGATGCGGCGCAGCAGCAGGTCGGCGGCGCGCCGCCCGATCTCGTAGGTGGGCTGCTCGATCAGGGTGATCGGCGGCGCGAGACCGGCCCAGCTCATCTCGTCGAACCCGGCCAGCACGATGTCGTCCGGAAAGGACACGCCTGCTTCGGCCAGTGCTTCCAGTGCGCCGACCATCATCAGGTTGTTGGTCACGAACAGTCCGTCCGGCGGTTTCGGCAGGGCCAGCAGTGCCTTGGTGGCCAGCCGGCCGCCCTCGATCCGGAAGTCGGCCCGCGCGACCAGCGCCGGGTCGACCGGGATGCCCGCCGTGCGCAACGCGGCGCGGTAACCGGCGAGCCGGTCGGAGGCGGTGGAGATCTCGGCCGGGCCGCTGATCACGCCGATCCGGCGGCAGCCCGCCGCGATCAGGTGGGTGACCGCGTCCTTGGCCGCCTTCTGGTTGTTCACGGTGACGCTGTCCACCTCGACCGAGCGGATCCGCCGGTCGATCACCACCACCGGGATGGCCAGGTCGATCAACACGTCCAGGCGGGTGTCCTTGGTCGACGCGGGGGACAGGATCACCCCGGCCATCCGCTCGGCCGCGGTCACCTCAAGATAGCGGCGCTCCTTGGCCAGGTCTTCGTCCGCGTTGGCCAGCACGACCGAATAGTCGCGTTCGCTCGCCGCGTCCTCGACACCGCGCACCAGCGCGGTGAAGAACGGGTTCTGGATGTCGGAGATGATCAGCCCGAGCACCTTGGTCGCCTGGGTGCGCAGCGACCGGGCCTGGCTGTTCGGCCGGTAGCCCAGGGTTTCCGCCGCCTTGATCACGCGGTCGTGCAGGTCACTGGCAACGCGGTGATCGCCGTTGAGTACCCGTGACACGGTCGCGGGCGACACCTCCGCCAGCGCGGCAACATCCCGAATCGTTACATGTGCCATTGCTTGTTGTGCTACCTTCTCCCGTTCTCCGATGCGTCCACTCTGGCTGCTGCACCGGCCCGCTGTCGAGCCCGGAACGCGGGAAATATTTCTGGTATCGGTTTCTTCAAGATCCACTATCGGGGGTTGCTGGGCCGTTCGGGTTGTCCGAGTTAGCGCTGTGTAGCGGGGATTGACAGCATGCACCCTCGCCCCTACATTGCTGAGAAATCGATTTCTCGAAACACGGATTTTACGGCCCTGGGGAGGATCGACCGTGGCGCGGATCGGGATCTTGTCGCTGTCCGATGGACGGGACTATGTGCACTCCGACGTCAAGGACTTCATCGACGCGGCCACGGTTTCGCTGGCCGGCGCGCTGCGGGACGAGGGTCACGAGGTCGTCGTCGCCCCCGAGATCGCCTGGACCAACCGGCTGGCCACCAGCCAGGCCCGCTGGCTCGCCGATCAGCGCGTCGATCTGACGATCTTCCACTATGCGGTGTGGACGTTCCCGCACTTCACCATGCTCGCCGCCGAGGCGACCCCCGGCCCGTTGCTGTTGATGGCCAACATCGACCCGCAGTACCCGGGCATGGTCGGCATGCTCGCCGGCGGTGGCGGGCTCGACCAGATCGGCCGCACGCACAGCCGGGCCTGGGGCGACATCGCCGATCCCGACACGCGCGAGCGGGTACTGGTCGCGGTGCGCGCGGCCGCCGCCGTGCAACAGCTGCGCGGGCAGACGTTCGGCCGGATCGGTGGCCGCCCGATGGGCATGTACACCGCGGTCGCCAACACCGACCAGTGGATGCGGACCTTCGGCGTGGACGTCGAGGAGATCGACCAGTGGGAGATCGTGCGCCGCTCCGAGCACGTCGAGCAGAGCCGGGTGACCGCGGGCCGGGAATGGCTGGAACGGCACGCGGCCAAGGTGCACTACGACGGCGACCGGCTCACCCCCGAACTGCTGGAGCGCTAGATCCGCTCCTACCACGCGATGCGGGAGCTGATCGACGAGTGGAATCTGGACTTCTCGGGCATCAAGGGCCAGCCCGAACTGACCGCGAACTTCGCCACGATGGACATCACCGAGGCGTTCCTCAACGACCCGTACGACTGGGAAGGCGCCAAGCCGACGCACGTGACCGCCACCGAGTCCGATATGGACGGTGCGCTGACCATGCAGCTGCTCAAGGGATTGTCCGGCACGCCGGTGCTGTTCGCCGACGTCCGGCACTACCACACCGACCGCGACGTCTGGGACCTGTGCAACTCCGGCCAGCACGCCACCTGGTTCGCGGCCCGCTCCGACGATCCCGCCGAGAACCTGGCCAAGACCCACCTCTACCCGGAGGTGTTCTACTTCCCGGCCGGTGGCGCGTCGGTGCAACATCTGGCCGCGCCCGGCTCGTTCACGCTGGCCCGGCTGACCCGCCACGATCACCGCTACCGCATGCACGTGGTGCGCGGCGAGTTCGAGCAGTACGACGAGGCCACCAACGAGGCGATGATGCGCCAGTCCACCTACGAGTGGCCGCACGCGTTCGCCCGGCTGCACGTGCCAGCCAACGATTTCCTGGGCCGCTTCGGCGCCAACCACATCCACGCGGTCCCCGGCGAGTACGTCGCGGAACTGCGTGCCATCTGCGAACTGCTCGACATCGACTACGACGGCCTGGGCGACGCCGCCTAGTCGCTGAAGTAAGAACCACACCCTGCACATGCCTGGTTGGAGGCATTGATGGTTCGCACGCATCGATTACTGTTGTGCATCGTCATCGGCGCTCTGGCGGCGCTCGGCCTGGCTGCCCCTGCGGTGGCCGCGCCGAGTCACACGGCGGCGATCACTCCCAACGTGTCCCGGAGCAAGGGCCCGGTCGGTTGGGACCTCTACCGGCAGCTGGGCGATCTGCCGCAGCTCAGCTCCGGCGTGGAAACCAAGCAGTTCTCCAGTTTCGACCGAACCGGAGGCAACAACGACTGGTGGCAAGGCCCGAACTTCTGCCTTCGCCTGATCAACGGCCAGTGCGTGATCGCCGAGGACAGCGGAGCGGGGGAGGTGGATGAGATCTGGTTCACCTGGAACGGCGGCGACGTGACCAGCGTCGGCAACATCACCATCACCCTGGACGGCAAGCAGGTCGTGCACGCGCCCTTGCAGGACATCGTCAACGGCAAGCTCGGCGCGCCGTTCAGCTACCCGCTGGTGGCCAACGCCGACCAGAGCTCCGGCGGCACCTACATCGCGGTGCCGATGCCGTTCGCGTCCTCGATGGTGATCACCACCGAGGACTCCTCGTTCTACTACCACGTGACGTATCGGACGTTCGCCAACTCGGCGGGCGTGCACACGTTCGACCCGACGGACAAGGCCACCGACGTGCTGGCCACGTTGCAGGCCGCGGGCACCAAGGACCCCAAGCCCGCGCTGCCCGGCGCGTCCACCACGACAACTCCGGTTTCGCTCGCGTCGGGGGCGAGCGAAACCGTGGCCAGCACGCGCGGTCCCGGTGAGCTGACCGCAGTGCGGGTGCACCTGCCGCAAGCCCCGTACGTCACGCCGACCTCGGTCACCGCGACCGGGCGGGCCTTCGGCAAGGGCGGGTCGAGCACGTTCACCATGAAGATCGACCCGAACAACAACGGCGTCGTGCTCACCCGCAGGCTCGATCCGGGCATTGCCAGCCAGGTCGCCACCGTGGCCGTGGACGGCAACATCGTGGCGCAGTGGGCGCCCAGCCCGTTCGACGGCCTGAACCAGTGGTACGACGAGTCGGTCACGCTGCCCGGCAACGTGACCTCGGGCAAAACCCAGATCACCATCACCAACTCGTTCGTGTCGTCCGCCTTGGACTTCAACGAGTTCACCTACTGGGCCTACAGCGTGGTCAACGGGCAGAACACGCTCACCGACCAGTTGCAGGTCGGCGACGTGAGCACCGGGCCGACCAGCGAGTTCGCCCACAGCTATTCGATCGTCGCGCAGACCTGGCAAGGCGTGCGCACCTACGTCTACCCGCTCGACGCCGCGCAGCGGGCACAGATGGCCACCGCGCGCGCCCTGTTGCAGGGCCTGCGGGTGCGGATCTCCTTCGACGGCAAGACCATGGTGGACTCGCCGCTCGGTGAGTTCTTCGGCAGCGGCTTCGCGGTCGCCCAGGTCAACTCGCTGTTCTTCGGCATCGACCCGGTCAACGGCTGGTACTCGGCCTGGTGGCCGATGCCGTACCTGAGCGGCGCGAAGGTCAGCATCTACAACGGTTCCGGCATCGCGGTGTCCGGCGCGGAAGCCGACATCACCTCGGCGCCCGATCCACAGGTCGCGGTCAAACTGGCGATGGGCCAGGACGGCTACTTCGAGACCCAGTCGCACGCAGGCCCGACCACCGCCGGCCAGGACTGGCCGTACCTGAACGCGACCGGCACCGGCAAGTACGTCGGCGACACCGTCGACATGCTCGGCCCAGGCAACCGCGAATTCCTCGAAGGCGACGAGCACGTCTACACCGACGTCAGCAAGACGCCGCAGCTCAACGGAACCGGAACGGAGGACTTCTACCAGAGCGGCTGGTACTTCAACCGAGGCCCGTACAACACCCCGACGCACGGCAACTCCGCGCACCTGGTCGACGGCACCGGTTGTGACGCCAACTCCGACTGCACCACCGCGTTCCGGCTGCTGCTCGCCGAGTCGGTGCCCTACGGGTCGAACATCACCTTCGGCATCGAACACGGCGAGACCGACAACATCGCCGCCACCTACGCCTCGACCGCCTACTTCTACGGCCAGGCAACGCCGAGCGTCCGGCAGACCGACCTGCTCACGGTGGGCGACGCCGCCAGCGAAGCCGCGCACCACTACCAGTCCAGCAACCCGGGCGCGGTGACCCCGCTGAGCGAAACCTACGAGGGCAACGACGGCACGCCGGACCCGATCACCATGGCGACCAGGGCGACCAACTCGCCGGTCACCTTCCAACTGTCCCTCAACCCGGCCAACGACGGTGCGGTGCTGTTGCGCACCAGCGATCAGGCCAACGGCTACCAGTCGGTCGGCGTCTCGGTGAACGGGCAGCAGCTCGCCAACTGGGTGCAGCCGCTGGCCAACCCGTTCCACCAATGGCTCGACGACGTCTACCAGCTGCCGCCGTCGCTGACCGCGGGACACTCGTCCCTGACCATCACCCTGACGCCGACCGCGGGTTCACCGCCCTGGTCAGCCGCGGCCTACCGGCTGCTGGCTCAAGGCCAGTTCAAACCGGCTACACAATGACGGATCACCCATGACACAGACGGCAACAAACTCGCTCGCCCGGGGAACGGTCCTGCTGACCATGCGCGAGGTCAGCAAGTCCTTCCCCGGGGTGCGCGCCCTGCACGGCGTCGACCTCACCGTTCACGCGGGTGAGGTCGTCGCGCTGCTCGGCGAGAACGGCGCGGGCAAGTCCACGCTGTGCAACGTCCTGGCCGGCGTGCACGCCGACTACGAAGGCAGCATCGAGATCCTGGGCGAGCCGGCGAACATCCACTCGCCGAAAGAGGCGGCGCGGCACGGCATCGCCATGATCCACCAGGAACTCAACCTGGTACCGGAACTGTCCATTGCGGACAACGTGTTCCTCGGCGCCGAGCTGCGCAACGCCCGAGGCACCCTGGACCGCAAGGCGATGCACGCCCGCACCCGGGCCTTGCTCGATCAGCTCGGCCTGCACCTGTCCCCGACCACGCTGGTGCGCAACTGCCGCATCGCCGAGCAGCAACTGGTCGAGGTGGCCAAGGCGCTCAACCTGCACCTGCGCATCCTGGTCATGGACGAACCCACCTCGGCGCTGGCCGACTCCGAGGTGCACCGGCTGTTCCGGGTCATCCGCGACCTGACCGCGCAGAACGTCGGCGTCATCTACATCTCGCACCGGCTGGAGGAACTGGAGGAGATCGCCGACTCGGTCACCGTGCTGCGCGACGGCGCCTACGTCGGGCACCGCGAGATGACCGAGACGAACCGGGGTGAGCTGGTGACGCTGATGGTCGGCCGCCCGCTCGGCGAGTTGTTCCCGCGTGCGCCGGAACAACGCTCCACCGGCACGGTCGTGCTGGACGTCCACGAGCTGACCCTGGTGCCCGAACCGGAATCCAGCGACAGCCCGCTGCACGGCATCGACCTGCAAGTGCGCGCCGGGGAAATCGTCGGCCTGGCCGGGCTGATGGGGGCGGGCCGGACCGAGGTGCTGGAATCGATCTACGGCGCGCACGGCGCGGTCGGCGGCACCATCACGGTCAACGGCAAGCCCTACCGGCCGCGCACCCCGCGCCGCGCCATCCGGGCTGGCATGGCGCTGGTCAGCGAGGACCGCAAGGGCAAGAGCCTGGTGCTGGACAACACCGTCCGGTTCAACACCACGCTGGCCGCGCTCGACCGCTACCGGCGGCCCTGGCGCACGGTCGACCGAAGGGCCGAACGCGCAGCGGTGGCCAAGGAAATCGTCGAGCTGCGGGTGAAGACGCCCGGCCAGACCGCGCTGGTGCGCAACCTCTCGGGCGGCAACCAGCAAAAAGTGGTGCTGGCCAAGTGCCTGCTGACCCAGCCGACGTTGCTGCTGCTCGACGAACCGACGCGTGGCATCGACGTCGGCGCCAAAGCCGAGGTGCACGCGCTGATGAACACCCTGGCCGAACGCGGCACGGCCATCATCGCGGTCTCCTCGGAACTGCCCGAGCTGATCGGCATGTGCGACCGCGTGCTGGTGCTCTGCGAAGGCAGGCTCACCGGCGAGTTCCACCGCGACCCGAACAACGGCCCGGTCGCCGAGCAGGAAGCCATCCTCACCGCGGCCATGGCCCGTTCAACCGTTCTCACGCCCCGGGAAAACCCATGACGCAGCCCACCATCATGACCGCGCCCGACCAGGTCCCGCCGGACCTGCCGCGCAACCGCCGCGAGCGGCTGGCCAGGATCCTGCCCGCGCTCGGCTCGTTGCAGGGCTACATCGGCCTGGTGCTGGTGATCGCCGTCGGCCTGATCACCAAGGGCCAGATCTTCTGGAACCAGACCAACCTGCTCAACGCCATCACCGCGTTCTCGTCGCGCGGCATCCTCGCCGTCGGCGTGACCCTGGTCATCCTGACCGCGGGCATCGACCTGTCGGTCGGTTCGGTGCTCGGGGTCGGGTCGATGGCCGCGGCCATGCTGCTGGTCCACCTGAGCTGGAGCCCGTGGCTGATCGTGCCGGCCTGCGCGCTGGTCGGCGCGGTGTTCGGGCTGGCCAACGGGATCGGCACCACCTGGTTCCGGATCCAGTCGTTCGTGATGACGCTGGCCATGTTGAACGTGGCGCGCGGCATCGACGGTCAGGTCAGCAACAACGTCGCGGTCGGCACCCAGCTCACCGACGCGGCGGGCAACCTCACGCCGCAGGCGGCGGCCTTCGCCAAACTCGGCACGCCGGGCCACAACCTGGTTCAGGGCAACTGGTTGCCGGTGCTGGGGCAGGTCGGCATCGGTTATCCGGTGATCGCGTTCGTGGTGGTCTGCATCGTGTTCCAGCTGATCCTGTCCAAGACCCCGTTCGGACGGCACATCTACGCGGTCGGCGGCAACCCGACCGCGGCCCGGCTCTCCGGCGTGAACGTGATGGCCGTGACCATCGGCGTGTTCGCGATCTCCGGTCTGCTGGCCGGTTTCGCCGGGCCGATCGACGCCGCCTACACCTCATCGGCCGACCCGCTCGCCGGTACCTCCTACGAACTCGACGCCATCGCGGCGTGTGTCATCGGCGGGACCAGCCTGGCCGGTGGCAAGGGCAACGTGACCGGCACCTTCGTCGGCGCGCTCATCCTGGCCCTGCTCGACAACGTGCTCGGCCTCAACTCGATCAGCTCGGACATGCAGCTGATCTTCAAGGGCCTGATCGTGGTGGTCGCGGTCGTGATCCAGCGACCCGACTTCTTCCGGTCCTTCGTGGGGCTCATCGGCCGGATCAGAACCACGTTCGGCCACAACACAGAAGAAAGCAAAGAAAGCAAGGATCAATGATCGATCGCGCGGGAGGCACCATGTCCATCACCCGGCTCGCCCGTCGCTGCCTGCTGGTGGCGACATCCGCACTGCTCGGTGCCGGCGCGCTGAGCGCGTGCGCGGCCAACGCACCGGGGGCGTCCTCCGGCGGCGGCAACGGCGGTTCCGGCCAGTTCGTCGTCGGCTATTCGCAGTCCAACAACGCCGAACCGTACCGAGCCCAGCTCAACCTCCAGCTGGCCTACTTCATCAAGAAGTACCCGGACCTGAAACTGCTGCCCATCACCGACGCCCACCAGGACAGCGCCACCCAGGTCAGCCAGGTGCAGAACTTCATCCAGCAGAAGGTGAACGTGCTGATCGTCTCGCCCAACGAGCCCGGTCCGCTGACCGCGCCGGTGCAGCAGGCGTGCAGCGCGGGCATCCCGGTGATCATCCTGGACCGCACGGTGAACACCGACTGCGAGACCGCGTTCATCGGCGGCGACAACTACACCATCGGCAAACTCGCCGGCCAGGCCGCGGTCAAGGCGCTGCCCAACGGCGGCACCGTGGCCGAACTGCGCGGCATCCTGTCCGACCAGCCACAGATCGACCGGGACAAGGGCTTCCGGGACGGCATCGCCGGGCACAACATCAACATCGTGCTGCAGCAGGACGCCAAGTGGCTGCGTACCGACGCGACCACGATCATGCAGCAGTGGCTGTCCACCGGCCAGCACATCGACCTGGTGTACGGCCAGAACGACGAGATGGCGCTGGGCGCGTACGGCGCGGCGGCGGGCGCGGGCAAGGCCAGCCAGATGAAGTTCATCGGCACCGACGGTCTGGCCATCTCCACCGGTGGCATCCGCGCGGTCGAACTGGGTCAGCTCACCACCACATTCGTCTACCCGACCTGCGCGCAGCAGGCCGCGGACGCGGCCGAGGCGATCGTGCACAAGAAGCCGGTGCAGAAGAAGACCACGCTGCCGACCGTTCAGGTGACAAAGCAGAACGCGCAGGCGCTCTACAACCAGTTCACGGCCGAAGCAGGGGGACAATAAAAGACTGACGGGCTTTTCATCTGGCGGATGAAAGGACGAAGACCTTGCTGCTCGGAATAGACATCGGCACGTCCAGTGCCAAAGGCGTGCTGGTCCGCAAGGACGGAACCCTGGTCGCGCAGGCCGTTGTCGAGCACGAGGTCTCCCGGCCACACCCGGGCTGGGTCGAACACGACGCGGCCCGGGTGTGGTGGGACGGATTCCGCACGCTGGTGGCGCAACTGTCGGTCGCGACCGACGAGCCGATCAGCGCGGTCGGCTGCAGCGGCATCGGCCCGTGCCTGCTGCCGGTCGACGAACACGGTCAACCGTTGCGCCACGCCATCCTCTACGGCGTCGACACCAGGGCGACCGCGCAGATCGCCGCGCAGGAGGCGCGATATAGCGCGGCGCAGGTGATCGCGCGCTGCGGCTCACCGCTCACCACCCAGGCCATCGGCCCGAAACTGGCCTGGGTGCGGGAGAACGAGCCGCTGGTCTACGCGCGCACCACCCGCTGGTACATGGCCAGCTCGTACCTGGTCGCGCAGCTCACCGGCGAATACGTGCTCGACCACCACTCGGCCAGCCAGTGCGTCCCGCTCTACGACAGTGCCGCGCACGAATGGATCGGCGACTGGTGCGAGCAGATCGCGCCCGGCCTGCGCTGGCCGCGCCTGGCCTGGCCCGGTGAGGTGGTCGGCACGATCACCTCGGCCGCGGCCAGGGAAACCGGTCTGCCGGAAGGGATTCCGGTGATCGCGGGCACCATCGACGCCTGGTCGGAATCGGTCAGCGTCGGCGCGATCGAGCCCGGCGACGTGATGCTGATGTACGGCACCACCATGTTCATCGTCGAAGTACTGGCCAAAAGGGCAAGTTCGCCGCACCTGTGGGGCACGGTCGGTGCGTTCCCGGAGACCTACAACCTCGCGGCGGGTATGGCCACCTCCGGCGCGATCACCGGCTGGCTCGCCGAACTCACCAGGGCCGACTACCCGACCTTGGTCACCGAGGCGGCCGAAGCCGGCGTCGGCGCGGACGGCCTGCTGATGCTGCCCTACTTCGCGGGCGAGCGAACCCCGCTGTTCGACCCGGACGCGCGCGGCGTGATCGCCGGTCTGACCATCCGGCACACCCGAGGCCACCTCTACCGCGCCGCGCTGGAAGCGACCGCCTTCGGTGTGCGGCACAACCTGGCGGCCATGGCGGCGGCCGGGGGAGAGCTGCGCAGGCTGGTCGCGGTCGGCGGCGGCACGACCGGCATGCTGTGGACCCAGATCGTCTCGGACGTGTTGCACCGCCAGCAGGACCTGCCCCGGCACACCATCGGCGCCGCCTACGGCGACGCGTTTCTCGCGGCGGTCGGCACCGGCGCGGCCAAGGCGAACGACATCGACAGCTGGAACCCGGTGGCGCGCACGATCGAACCCAACCCGGGCCGCGCCGCCGACTACGACCAGCTCTACCAGCTCTACCTGGACCTCTACCCGGCAACCAAACCCACCGCCCACGCGCTGGCCGCACGCCAGCGCTAACCGGCGAGCGCGGCCAACCAGGCGACGACCTCGGACCGGTCCTCCTGCCGGGCCGCGGCAAGCGCGGTCTCACCGGACCACGGCGCGACCCAACGCGCATCGGCGCCGCGCTCGACCAGATAGCGCGCCGCATCGAGTTGTCCCGCGCGGCAAGCGTTCCACAACGCGACGGCCAAGTCCTCGGCATCGTCCACATCGGACAAGGCCCGGACTTGCGGCATCAGCCCGAGCGCGGCAGCCGAACCCAAGGTCAACTCGGCCCCGCGCTCATACAACCGCCGCAGCGCCAGCCACTGCCCGTAGCCGAGCGCGGACTGACTCGGTGGGCCGCCACCGATCGACGACCCGGGATGCTCGATGTCCGCGCCCGCGTCCAGCAGCGCGTCGATCAGTTCGACATCGTCATTGCTGGCCGCCCAGTGCAACGCGGTCTCCCGATGCCACGAGTCCACCGCCTGCGCATTGACATCCGCGCCCGCGTCGACCAGTACCGCGACCATCGCGGCCGCGTTCGGCCGATGCCCCGGAGCGTCCGCGAGCAGATGCAGCGACGACCGCGAATCGAACAAGCTCGTGGCCAGTGACCGATCCAACGCCAGCAACTCCCGCACCCGCTCGACATCACCCCGGCTCACCGCGAGCGCGAACGCGACGTCATTTCCCGCCATCGTGATCCCCGTGCTTGATGCTCGCGAGCGCGGTGAGCCCGGCCCGCAACCCGGCCAGGTCCCGTGCGCTGATCATGGTGACCAGTTCGGCGTGCACGCGCTCGACCGCGCCGCGCACCACCGCTGCCGCGCCGCGTCCGCGCTCGGTCAGCATGATGTCCAGCCGTCGCCTGTCGTCGTTGTTTGTCTCGCGCGCCAGGTAGCCGCGCACCACCAGGGTGTCGATCAACTGGCTCGCTGCCTGCCGACTGACCCCGAGTCCGCGGATCATGTCGACCGCCGACCCGCCCTGGTTGGCCATGCCGCCCAGCACGAATGGCCCGTTGCGCGGCAGGTCCTCGTACCCGGAAGCGACCAGATCAGCGCTGATCGCCTTCCCGTAACTGCCACGCGCCGCACGCATCAGCGCGGGAATATCGGCCGGATCCCAGCCCGCCTCGCCCATACCCCGACGCTAAGCGCAAGCAGCTAGACTGTCAAGTAACTTGTCAATCAAGCTGCTTGTCGGAGGGTTGACGGTCGATTGCCGGTGACCTGACAGCGGCCTCGGCGATGGTGAACGTATGACAGACATCGACACAGACGTGCTGATCGCCGGGGGCGGCCCGACCGGACTGACCCTGGCCATCCAGCTGGCGCGCCAGGGTGTGCCGTTCCGGTTGATCGACAAGGCCGACGAGTACTTCGGCGGCTCGCGCGGCGATGGGCTCCAGCCGCGCACGCTGGAGGTCTTCGACGATCTCGGCGTCCTCGACACGGTCCTGGCCACCGGGCGCACCGCGCCGCTGATGCGTTCGTTCCGCAAGGGCGAGGTGGTCTGGGAGGGGCGGATGGCCGAGCCGGTCGAGGCGACGCCGGACGTGCCTTACCCGAACACGTACTTCGTGCCGCAGTGGCTGACCGAGCAGATTCTCCGCGATCGGCTGGCGCAGCTGGGCGGCAAGGTCGAACTGGGCACCGAACTGCTTGGCTTCGCTCAGGACGAGGACGGCGTCATGGCAACCATCAACCAGGCGGGCAGTGCGCGGACGGTCCGGGCCAGGTATCTGGTCGGGGCCGATGGTGGCCGGAGCGCGGTGCGGCGCACGCTGGGGTTGGCGTTCGTCGGCGAGACCGACGATGATCTGCGGCTGATGCTCGCCGACGTGCGTGCACCCGGGCTGGATCACGAGATCGGCAGTGTCTTCAGCAACACCGACGACCCGATGAACTCGACCGCGTTCGTCGTGTTCACCCCGCTCTACGGCACCCACCCGGACGCGTTCGTGCTGGCCGGCACGCCGCCGGAGCGCGACGCCGAGCTGTCCCTGGACTACCTGCGAGACCTGGTCGCCCGGGCCACCGAGAACGAACCCGGGATCGAGCTGACCGACCTGACCTGGTCCACGATCTGGCGGCTCAACGTGCGCATGGTCGAACTTTTCCGGGTAGGCCGGGTCTTCCTCGCCGGCGACGCCGCGCACGTGTACCCGCCGACCGGCGGTCAAGGCCTGAACACCGGGGTGCAGGACGGTTACAACCTTGGCTGGAAGCTGGCGGCGGTGCTGGCCGACGGCGCGTCCGCCGGACTGCTGGACAGTTACGAGGCCGAGCGGCTGCCGATCGCCAAGGACGTGCTACGGCTCTCGCACGAGCTGATCGAGAAGCAGGGGCGCGGCGACGAGGACGCGCACGTGCGCGGACCCGAGACGCAGCAACTGCTGCTCAACTACCGGGGCGGCCCGCTGACCCGCGAACTGCGCGCCGAGCCGGGCCCGCTCCGCGCGGGCGACCGCGCGCCGGACGGGCCCGCGCTGGACGCGAACGGCCGGACGGTGCGGGTCTTCGACCTGTTTCGTGGTCCACACTGGACAGTGCTGAGCCGTGACGTGGTCGTTGGCGATGTGGGGGTGCCGGTCTATGCGATCGGTGCCGACTATCCGGTGAGCGGGCCGACCGTGCTGGTGGTCCGGCCGGATGGCTATATCGGTTTGGCCGCGAACGATGCCGGCCAGGTGGGCGAGTACTTGAAGACGCTAGTTCTCGGGTAGTGCAAGGCTATCCAAATTGGACAGAGCCGGTTCGGA
This sequence comes from Pseudonocardiaceae bacterium, assembly GCA_035248365.1. Taxonomy (GTDB): domain Bacteria; phylum Actinomycetota; class Actinomycetes; order Mycobacteriales; family Pseudonocardiaceae; genus CAJCJE01. The sequence goes on from DATFHN010000190.1 coordinate 37,951, forward strand.
CAGGGCCTGGCCGCGATCCAGGGCACGCTGGAACGCGGCCGCGCCCAGTTCGGCCAGGCAGCGTTCGCGCACCGCGCGTACCTCCGGCAGGTTGGCGTCCTCGCCGCGCAGCGCTGTCGCCGCGCCGACCAGTACGGCGGCGGCTTCGGCATGGCCTTGGGCGACGCACCATTCCGCCGCCGATTCCAGCACTCCGGCGCGGACCGGCGCGTCGATCGTGGTGGCCAGCAACGCGATCGCGCGGCCGTGCGGTTCGCGGGCGGCGCCGGGTTCACCGGCCAGGACGAGGGCGCGGCCGAGGCTGCTGTGGGCGCGGGCGACGAACTGCGGGGAAAGGCCATCGGCCGGGGTGCGCTGTTCGGCGAGTTCGGTCGACAGGCGCACCGTGTCCCGGTGCAGTCGCACGGCTTCGGCAAACTCGCCGCGTCTGCGGGCCAGCTCGCCGCGCGCGTGCAGCACTCGGACCGCCGCGACCGGGTCGCCGATCTTCTGCGCGGTCGCGTCGGCTTCGTCGAGTTCGATCGCCGCCGTGTCGTAGTCGGCCGCTTTGGTGTGCAGTTCGGCCGAGTGGATCAGGGTCATCAGCGGCACCGGCAACGAATCCGCGCCGCCCAGCGCCTGCGCGTACGACCGGGCCTGCACGAGCAGGTCGGCGCTGTTCTGGTAGTCGCCGAGCTGGTCGAGTACCTGGCAGAGCTGGTAGCTGGCGTAGAACAGGCCCCAGCGATCGCCGATCCCGGTGAACGCGGCCAGCGACGCGCGCAGATGGCGCACGGCCTCGCGTGCCCCGCCCGCCACGAATTCGGCGGCGATGATGCCCTTGCTGAATTCGCCGGTTGCCCGCAGCCACGGCTCGGGCTGCTCGATCATCCAGTTCGCGGTCTCGAAGTAGTACTGCTGGATCGCCTCCATGTCGACCACGGCCGGCCAGCGGCCCAGGTTCGACGCGGCCAGCACGGCCGGATGCCGCCACGAGCGCAGCAGTTCGCCTGCCGCGGCCAGCGCAGGCCGTTGCGGCACGACCAGGCGGCACAGGTCGTATTCGTGCTCGAACCCGCGCGGCGCCGCACCGGCCACCCGCAGTGCCTCGGCCGACCAGTGCCGGGCTTCGACCCGCTGGCCGCGGATCGACCAGCGCCACATGTTGGCCGCGACCAGCGCGAGGGCGATCTCCGGGGCGGGCAGCGCGCAGGCGTAGCCGAGGGCGGCGTCGAGGTTGCGCTGGTTGCCGTCGAGCGCGGCCAGCGCGTCGAGCTGGGCGGCGGTGCGCAGCCGGGGTTCGAGCGCGGCGGCGAATTCGGCGTAGTGGCGGGCATGCCGCAGCCGCAGCTCGTCCTGCTCGCCGGCCTCGGCCAGCTTTTCGCCCGCGTACTCGCGCAACGTGGCCAGCAGTCCATAACGGACGGTGCCGTTCTCGTGCTGCCGAAACAGGACCAGTGATTTGTCCACCAGTCCGGAGATGAGGTCGAGCGCGTCGGGCGTCGCGCAGATTCGTTCGATGGCACCGAGTTCGGCGCCGCCCGCGAACACCGCGAGCCTGCGCAGCAGGACCTGTTCGGGCTCGTCGAGCAGCTCCCAGCTCCAGTCCAGGGCCGCGCGCAACGTGCGGTGCCGCGCGTTCGCGGTGCGGGCGCCCTTGCCGAGCAGGCCGAACCGCGCGTCGATCCGTTCGGCGAGCTGGTGCGGGGTGAGCGAGCTGAGCCGGGCGGCGGCCAGCTCGATGGCCAGTGGGATGCCGTCCAGCTCGTGGCAGATCCGCTCGATGTCCGCCGTGGTGTCGGCGTCGAGCCGCAGGCCGGGTGACGCGGCAAGGCCGCGCTCGACGAACAGTTGGACCGCGGCCGCCCCGAGCGGGCTGACCGGGTAGCGGGCCTCGCCGGTGATGCCGAGCGGCTCGCGGCTGGTGGCCAGGATGCGCAGCCCGGCCAACCGGCTGAGCAGCCGATCGGCCAGCTCGGCGACGCCGTCGATGATCTGCTCGCAGTTGTCCAGCACGAGCAGCAGCGACTTGTCGGCCAGTACGCCGAGCAGTCGGGCTTGCGGTTCGATCGCGGCGCCGGGCTCGCTCAGCTCGCCGAGCAGGCCGCCGCCGTGCCGCCCGAACGCGGCCAGGATCGCGGGCGCGATGCCGCCCGGCTCGGCGACCGAGGCCAGTTCGACCAGCCAGGTGCCGTCCGGGAGGGTTTGGCCTGCGGCGGCCTCGATGGCGAGCCGGGTCTTGCCGACGCCGCCGAACCCGGTCAGCGTGACCAGCCGCGCGCTGGCCAGCAGCTCGCGCAGTTGCGCGAGGTCGTCGTCGCGGCCGACGAAACTGGAGCGGGCGGCCGGGAGGTTGCCGCTCGGTGCGGCGGCGAGGGGTTCGTCGTTGAGGGCGGCCTGGTGCGCGTCGCGGAGTTCCTGGCTGGGATCCATGCCGAGTTCGTCGGCCAGGCGAGCCCGGATGCGGTCGTAGGCGGCGAGCGCGTCCGCGCGGCGGCCGGTGCGCAGCAGCGCGTCGATGAGCAGCGCGGCCGGGCGTTCGCGCAGCGGATGCGCCAGGCACAGCTCTTCCAGTTCGGCGACCAGCACGGCCGCGTCCACGATCGGCGGGTGCACGGCGAGGTCGGCGGCGATCCGGTCCAGCTCGGCCGAATCGCGCAGTTCGGCGAGACGGGCACGAGGCGCGATGGCGAACTCGGCGTCCGGCGCGTCGGCCAGGGCGGGGCCGCGCCAGAGAGCGAGCGCGGCGCGCAGCGTGTTGGCCGCGTCGGCCGGGTGACCGGCCCGCAGGTCCGCGCGGGCCGCGTCGACCAGTCCGGCGAAGCGGGTCGCGTCCAGGTCGGCCGGGGCGATGTCCAGGGCGTAGCCGGTCGGGCGCGAACTGATCGCGGTGCGATCCGGGCCGAGGGTTCTGCGCAGCCGCGCGATCAGCGTCTGCAGCGCGCCGGCCGGATCGACCGGTGCTGCGCTTGGCCAGAGGTCGTCGATGAGCGTTGCGGTCGATACCACCCGGCCCGCGTCGACGGCGAGCCGGAGCAGCAGTTGCCGGGGACCGGCCGCGGTCATGTCGATCGGCGCCCCCGACGAGGCGCGCACGACCAGAGGTCCCAGGATGCCGATCCGCACGGCCCGCGACCTCCCGATCCTTGTTCTCTTACAGCGACCAGCCCTGCGCGCCGGGCCAGGTGCACGCGGTCGCACCGGCGTGCGCCGCCGCCTGCAACGCCTCCGCCCGGTCGGCGCCCGCCGCCAGCGCCGCGGCCAGCGCACCGGCGAACGCGTCGCCGGCGCCGGTGGTGTCGACCACGTCGATCTTAGGCGCGCTGGCCTTCGCTTCACCCCAACGGGCACCCGCGGCGCCGAGCGTC
>DATFHN010000191.1:0-102817 GCA_035248365.1 Pseudonocardiaceae bacterium
CGGTAGCCGTAGCGCTGGCCGGGACCGACCGTGGGCAGGTAGCCGTGCCAGACGAAACCGTCGGTTTCGGGCAGGTCGACCCGGGTTTCATTGCCGGACTCGTCGAACAGGCACAACTCGACGCGGCTCGCAGGCTCGGAGAACACCGCGAAGTTGGTGCCGGTCCCGTCGTAGGTAGCGCCCAACGGGTATGCCGTCCCCGGCCAGGGCCGCATGTCCACTTCCTCCACTTTGCTGCTGTCATCGATGCTGGATCGATATGACCTGCGACCTGGCTGGCTACCAGACCGCGCGACCGCCAACGATGCCATCGTTGACGGTCGCGCGGCCACACAGGTATGCGATTGACGAGTTTGTCACCGAGATCGGCGACTGATCGTGATTCAGCTCGTACGGAAAGTGTCCGCGATCTGCTGAACCCGCAGGTCGTGGCGGAAATCCTCCAATGACGTCGACAGCGGCAGTCGCCAGTTCGGGTACTCGTCGGTGGTTCCCGGCAGGTTCGGCTGCCGGACCTCGCCGATCACATCGTAGGGCGAGACCAGATGCACCCGGCACGGAGTACTGGCCAGCAACCGGTGCATGGCCAGGATGGTCTCTTCCTCCGTCGCGTCCGGTTTGAGCAGTCCCTGCTCGCGCAGCGCGTCGAGCAGGCCCTGCTTCTGTTTGGCCGCCTCGGCCAGCGCGTCCTCCTTGCTTTCGGCGAGCTGGCCCAGCTCGGCCCGGACCCGGACGTGCTCGGCCCGCAGGAATCCGGCGGCCGTGGGCAGGTCGTGGGTCGAGATGCTGGCCGCCGCCCGTTCCGGCCACTCGTCGGGCGGCAGCATCCGGTGCGGGTCCTTCTCCTCGTTCTGGAACCACATCACCGCGCAGCCCAGCGCGTGCCGCTCGTGCAGGCCGTCGCTGACCTCCTGCTCGACCGTGCCCAGGTCCTCCCCGATCACGGTGCCGCCGGTCCGCGCGGCTTCGAGGGCGAGGACGCCGAACATGGCCTCGGCGTCGTAGTAGATGTAGGTGCCGCGGTTGGCCGGTTCGCCCTTGGGCACCCACCACAACCGCCACAGCCCGGCCACGTGGTCGACCCGGATGCCGCCGCCGTTGTTCAGCGCGTGCCGCACCACGTCCCGGTACGGCCGGTAGCCCGCCTCGGCGAGGTGGACCGGGTGCCACGGCGAGAGCTGCCAGTCCTGGCCGAGCTGGTTGAACGGGTCGGCCGGCGCCCCGACCGAGACGCCCTTGGCCAGCACGTCCTGCAACGCCCAGGCGTCCGCGCCGTTCGGGTCGATGCCGACCGCGAGGTCGTGCACGATGCCGATGGACATGCCCGCGTCGATCGAGGCCTGCCGCGCCGCGCCCAGCTGTTCCGCGCAGCGGCGTTGCAGCCAGGCGTGATAGCCGACCCGGTCGGCCAGCTCGGCCCGCTCGAATCCGACGCACTCGCCGTTCGGGTGGCGCAGTTCCTCCGGCCACTCGCGCCAGTTCTTGCCGTACTTCTCCGACAGCGCGCAGAACGTGGCGAACTCGGTGAGCGAGTCGTCGCACGGCCCGTCGCGGTCCGGGTCGGCCCCGCGCACCACGCCCAGCGCCTGTTCCTTCGCGCGGTACACGGCGTCGTAATCGACGAGATCGGTCTTGGCCGGACGCATCGCATCGATGTCCGCGCGGGCGGACGCGTCCAGTCGCCGGTATCCCTCGATGTCCTGTATGCGCAGGTACAGCGGGTTGGCGAACCGGCGGCTCGACGGCGCGTACGGCGAGGCCATCACCGGCAGGCCCGGTGTGGGCGCGTGCAGCGGGTTGACCAGCAGCATGCCCGCGCCGAGTTCGCTGCCGGACAGGGCGGCCAGGTCGCGCAGGTCGGCGTAGTCGCCGATGCCCCACGAGCCCGCGGACTGGATGCCGTAGAGCTGCGCCATGAAACCCCAGGTGTGCGGGGGTTCGATCAACGCGTTCGGCACCACGATCAAGGTGTGCTCGCGCTCGCCGACGCGCAGCGTGTGCCAGCCGAGCGGCAGGTCGGTTGGGATGGAGGTGTTCGCCGCGTGCACACTGCCGTCCTCGCAGTGCACCTCACCGGGGCTGGTCAGGGCCTTGCCTTTGCCCTCGCGCAGCACGATGGTCGGCGGTAGTTCGTTGGCTTTGCGCCGAGCGTCCGCCAGCTCGCCCTTGATGGCCGATGCCGACGTCGCGTCCACGCCCAACAGGCCGAGCACGGCGACGACCACGTCGTCGTCCACCTCGACCCGCTTCTTGTCACCGTCGATGTAACTGGTCGCAACGCGGTGCGCGTTGGCCAGCTCGACAAGTTCTGGATCTCGCACGCCACTCCCCTTTGTTTTCCAGAGCTAACTGGAGTAGCTCCGACCATATGATCGCGACATGCGATTCGCCTTCAAGACCGCCCCACAGAACTCGACTTGGTCAGATATCCGGTCCGTCTGGCTGGAAGGAGACCAGATCGAGCTGTTCGAATCGGCCTGGACCTTCGACCACTTCTACCCGTTGACCGAGGACACCACCGGCCCGTGCCTGGAAGGCTGGATCATCCTGTCCGCGCTCGCGCAAGCCACCAAACGGCTACGGCTGGGCGTGCTCGTCTCCGGCATCCACTACCGGCATCCCGCGGTGCTGGCCAACATGGCCGCGTCGCTGGACATCGTCTCGGGCGGACGGCTGGAGCTTGGCATCGGCGCGGGCTGGAACGTGGAGGAATCCACCGCCTACGGCATCGAGCTGGGCACCAAGAAGCAGCGCAGCGACCGCTTCGAGGAAGCCTGCCAGGTCATCGTCGACCTGCTGACCAAGGAATGGTCCGACTTCTCCGGCGAGTACTACACCCTCACCAACGCGCGGTGCGAGCCCAAGCCGGTGCAGCGGCCGCATCCGCCGATCTGCATCGGTGGCGGCGGTGAGCAGCGCACCCTGCGCACGACGGCCCGCTTCGCGCAGCACTGGAACTTCGGCGGCGGCGAGGTCGACGTGTTCGACCACAAGCTGGACGTGCTGCACCGGCACTGCGCCGACCTCGGCCGCGACCCCAAGGAGATCACCATCTCCACGCACCTGCGGCTGCAGCCCGGCATGGACCCGAAGGAACTCGCCGAGCTGGCCGCGACCTTCGCCGAGCACGGCGCCGACCTGGGCATCGTCCAACTCCCGGTGCCCTACACCCCGGCCGTTCTCGCGCCGTTGGCCGAAGCTTTGGCGCAGGTCAATCAGTAGCTTTCGGTTTGCTGGTCAACGCGGCGAGCGCCAGCGCCCCGGCCAACGGGTAGATGACAAGGCCGGGGAGCTGGTAGCGCCAGGAGAACTCGAACGCGGCGGCCATGCCCATCAACGCGAGGGCCATGCCGACCAGCAGGAACGCGGGCGCCCGCTGCTTGGCCCGCCGCGCCGCGCCCACCCCGAAGCCGGCCAGCACCGCGAAAATGCCGCAGATCAACAGGTACGGGCCGGGCGTGTAGATGATCGTCTGGTAGTCGCGGAGGAACTGGCCGAGCTGCGGTGACGCGTACGCCGGTCCGCCGCTGTACTTCACGACCTCGGCCTGCATCATCTGCGCGATCTGGTCGGGCGTCTGGTTCGGCGCGCTGTAGTAGGCCGGATAGCTGGTGAGGAACTGCCAGGTGATCGCGGGCGGGTCGGTGCCGAAGGTGATGTGGGTCGGCCAGAAGCCCTTGAAGAAGTCCACCAGCACCGCGCCGACCACCTGCAACGGCTGGTGCTCGATGACCTTGTACGCGAATTCCTTGTCCAGGTCGTAGATGGTCTTGCCGGGCGGCACGTACCCGGGCCAGCCCGGTGTGCCGTCCGCGTGCGCATACGCGTCGGAACCGAGGCGCTGGCCGATCGGCTCCTTCGGGCACAGCTCCATCAGGACCTTGTCCAGGTCGTCCCGGGGACAGTCGGCGATTTGCGCGGTGCGCCCGTAGATCGAGTTGCCGGAGGCGGTGTTCAGTCCCCAGGTGTTCGTGAACGAGTGGAAGTAGGTCGCATAGCTGGCGATCACCACCAGGAACGCCCCGAGACACGCCCCGGTGCGCGCGGCGATCCTGCCCCAGCCCGCCCTGGTGCGCCACTGGCCGCCTGCCAGGATCAGATAGAGCACGACCGGCACGATCAGCGGCAACGCGACCATCCGGATGGTCAGCGAGATGCCGACCACGAGCCCGGCCAACGCGGCCCGCCGCGGTCCCGGCACGCCCTTGGCCAGCAGCAACCAGAACGCGAGCACGACCGCGACCTGCAACCAGACGTCGGAAAGGATGGTCTCCTCGACGTTGAGCTGGAACGCGTCGATCAGCACCGGCGCCGCGGCGAGCGCGGCCAGCCACCGCTTCGCGCCCAGCCGCAGCGCGAGCGCGTAGATGGCGAGGCCCATGCCGATCCCGGCGGCGTGCTGCACGATCACCACCGTGCGGATGCCGCCGAGCGGCAGCAGCGGACGCAGGATCAGCAGCGGGTAACCGATCGGGTCCAGGAACTGCGGGAGCAGCGGTCCCGCGTTGTCCAGGTAGGCCCAGGAGTCCAGGTTGAGCAGCCCCGGCTGGTAGGCGAGCACGGTGACGATCCGCATGATCACGCCGACCGCGACCAGAATGCTCAGCAGCCAGTGCCTGCGCACCGTCGCCCAGCGCAACAGCGCGCGCAACCGCCCGCGCGGGCGCTCCGCCGGGATCGACTCCTCAGGCCGTTCGGTGGCTACATTCGTGCTGCTCATCGCGCTCACCGTACCGACCGTCCCCGGTGCCGATCTTCCCGGCCGCGCCTAGCCCAACCTGACATCAACCGCGATTCCTCATGAACTCACACCTGGCTCGAACCCCACACCTGCCCGTCCAGTTCTACCGGCTGATCCTCGCCGGAGCCGTCCGGATCGGCCTGCGACCCGGGTTTCTTAACGGACTCCGAGGTAATTCCCAACGAGTTCTCAGCCGAGTCGAGCCGCCGGAACTCGCGTACCGCGACCCAGACCGCGAGGACCAGCGCGGCGAGCATGGCCGTGGCCAGGATCGAGAACGGAATCACCGCCGTCCCGCTGCCACCTCCACCGCCCGCGCCGCCTGGACCTCCCGCGCCACCCACGCCGCCGAATCCGTGCCCGCCTGTTCCCCCGCCAAACCCGGCCCCACCAAACCCGCCCCCGCCAAACCCGCCGCCCCCTCCGCTTGCGCCGCCGCGAGATCCGCTACCAACCCCGCTGCCCGCTCCGCCGCCTCCGCTGTAGCCGTTGCTTCCGGAACCACTTGGCCCGGTCCCGGTGCCCCCACGGAAGCCGCCGGGCAGCCCGCCGGTGCCCTGCCGCGGCAATGCGGGCGGTTGCCCGTTCCCAGTACCCCGGAACCCACCTCCCCTCCCGCCGGTCATCAACAGGAACGGCAGATACGAGAACACCGACGCGAACTGCTCCAGGATCGGCAACGCCCACAGCCTGCGCGGCAGATAGAACGCGGCGACAACAGTCAGCACATCGGCGAGGTAGAAGTAGCGCTCGTGCATGGCGGGCAGGAAGTAGGGCACCAGCAGCGCGGACACGGTGGCGGCCAGCACGATCCGCAACGGCGTGAGCGGAACCCGTTTCACCGCGACCGGGACGATCAGCGCGAGCAGCAGGATTCCGGTCACCGCGATGCCGCCGTAGCGCAGCACGGCCGACGTGGTGGTGCTGAAGTACTGGTACACGTTGGGCGCGTTCAGGGTGAGCTGGTCATACGTGCTGGTTTGGGTTGCGTACAGGGAGAACACGGTGCCCGGACTGGCGCCGAGCAGCAGCGCGGGCACGTCCAGCAACACGTAGACAACCGGAATCGCCAGCAGCGCGCGCCACGGTACCCACTTGCGCAGTACCAACAGGAACAACAGCGGGAACAGGAAGACGATCTGGAGTTTGAACGAGAACGCCAAACCGAAGAACACGCACGCCAGCCACGGCCTGCGGCGCAGCAGGAAGTAGACCGCGCCGATGCCGAACGCCGAGTACATCGCGTCGGCCTGGCCCCACATCGACGAGTTCAGCACCACGGTCGGCAGGAACAGCACGATGGCTCCGGCCAGGATCGGCCACCAGCGCCCTGTATACCGCAGGTTCACAATGCGATAGGCGAAGAACGCCAGCACGAAGTCGAAGATGACCGACATCGCCTTGATCCCGGCCAGCGCGGGCACGGGCAGGTAGGTGAGCGCGGCGAGCAGGTAGAGGTAGGGCTCGTTGTAGTTCGCGAAGTTGGCCTTGAGCGCGGCGAAGCCGCCGTGGGCCTTGATGTAGTCGTACCACTGCGCGAAGTACGCGGTGTAGTCACCGGACTGGTAGGAGAAGAACCCGAGCCGTACCGCGATCGCGGCCAGCACGATGACCGCGATCACCAGCGTTTTCCGCGCCGATCGGGGATCGGGCGGCGCCAGCGTCGGGCGTGCGGGGTCGGCGGTCGCCGCAGTCGTCATCGTGGATCCTTCCGATTGGTCCGCTGCCGACCATAGTCACGCGCAGCAATCGGAAGCTTGCTCTCCGCTGTGTACCCGCTGTGAAAACCTCGATTTCCTAGGTGCCCGCTGTGTAACCCGAGCGGACCGTCGCGCGGGTGCCGTGCGACGGTCTGCTCGGGATCGTTCAGTCAGCCGGGATCACGCGCAGCAGGCGGGACGCGTGCGAAGCGAGCGTGGCGCTGAACCCATTGGCCTGCTTGCCGAGGTTCTTCTCCGCCCACAGGTCACGCACGTGGGCGGAGCCGTTGAAGCCCAGTTCGCTCCACGTCGCGCTGACCGTGGCGCTGGCGCTGCCCAGGTTGAACAGGGCGACCGTGTAGCTGCCATCCGGGTTCTTGGCGAACCACACCTGTTGATCGGACGACTGCGACACCGGGTGGGCCGGATGCCCGGCCTGGTCGACCGCGATGACTTCCCTGTTGGTCAGCAGTTTCAGGTCGCTCGGGTCGAGCTTGGTCAGGTTGGTGCCGAGCAGCAGCGGCGCGGACTCGATGGACCACAACGTCATCGTGCTCTGCGCCTCGTCGGCCGACAGGCCGTCGGTGGTCGCGCCGTTGCCGACTTCGAGGGAGTCCAGGTCGTTCCAGTGCCCCGGCCCGGCGAACGGAATCCACTGGGGTACATCGGTGAACCGCTTGACAACCCGCAGTGCCCAGTTGGTCAGGCCGGTGCAGTGGCTGTAACACTCGACGTCGCCCTCGATGCGCCAGCCGTTGCTGTACTGCGCCCAGGTGCTCGCGTTGGCGAAGCTCAGCGAGTTGGACAGTTCGAGGTGGATGGCGCGGCGACTGTGCTGGATCGCGTTGTGCCAGGCCTGGATGTCCGCGCGGTTGTCGGCGGGGATCCTGCCGCCACCGGGTCCGACGAAGTCCATCTTCAGATAGTCGACGCCCCAGGACGCGAGCAGGTTCGCCTCGGACTGCACGTAGGCCATGGCACCCGGCTTGGTGTAGTCGATCGCGGCCGAACCGTCTTGGGCCGTGTTGCCCGGCTTCGACGTGTCCGCGATGTCCGCGATGTGGTACGGCGTGCCGATGATCGGCGAGTTCGCGGCCACCGCGGCCGCCGGAATGCCCGGCACCAGGTAGATGCCGAACTTCAGGCCGAGCGAGTGAACGTACGCGGCCACCGGCGCGATGCCGTCCGGGAACTTCGTGGTGTCGAAGGTCGGCCTGCCGTACTGGTCGACCCCGTTCTCCCAGCCGGCGTCCACGTTGACGTACTGATAACCGGCCGAGGCGAGATTGTCATGCATCTCCTTGGCCTGTGCCTCGATGATCGAGGCGCTGATGTTTCCGTGCAGTGAACTCCAGCTACTCCACCCCATCGGCGGGTTGGGCGGCACCTTCACATGCTTGCCGGGTACGGCATCGGCCGTCCCTGTCGTGAGCAACGCGGCGCCGAGCAGCGCGGCGACCGCGCCGACGAGGAGCTTGCGGCTCCTGTTCATGCTTCACCCTTTCTTCGCGCACACCGGAATCACCGGCCCGTGCGCCTGCGGGCTGGCTTGAACACCTGTAGTTGATACGCGGTGCCGTCGACCAAGTCAACCAGTCATCGGATGAATTCCGCACTGTGTCCGATTCAGCTTGCCGAAAGACCAGCCGCAGCGTGATGGTGATCCGATGTTGCCCGGTCGGCGCGGAGATCATCGGTTGCTAACGTGCGCGGCGTGACGAACACAGCGGCAGGCAAGATCGCGTTGGTGACCGGCGCGAGCCGGGGCATCGGCAAAGGCATTGCCCTCGAACTGGGCGCCGCAGGCGCGACCGTCTACCTCACCGGGCGCACCCGCGCACCGGGCATGCTGCCCGGCACCATCGACGCCACCGCCGCCGAGGTCGAGGCACTCGGCGGCCACGGCATCGCGGTCGAGTGCGACCACCATGACGACACGCAGGTGCAAGCCCTCTTCGAACGCATCCGCGCCGGGCACGGCAAGCTCGACGTGCTGGTCAACAACGTCTTCTCCACGCCGGATCTGGCGCCGTGGCTGCACAAGCCGTTCTGGGAGCTGCCGATCGGCGTGTGGGACGAACTGATCGGCGTCGGCCTCCGCTCGCACTACGTGGCCAGCGTGCTCGCCGCGCCGCTGCTCACCGAGGGCGGCCTCATCGCCAACATCTCCAACGACGTCCGCGACCACACCTACAACGTCCCCTACGACGTCGGCAAGGCCGGTCTCAACAAGCTCACCGAGATCATGGCGGCCGACCTGCGCCCACGCGGCATCGCCGCGGTGACCGTGTGGCCCGGTCTGGTCTGCACCGAACTGCTCATGCTCGCCGCCAGCACCGACGAGCACGGCAGGCAGGTGCTCGACATTCCCGGCCAGGGCGCCTTCGACCTGTCCGCTGCCGAGTCGCCCCGGTTCGTCGGCCGAGGCGTCGCCGGTCTCGCCGCCGACCCGGAGGTGCTCAGCTTGTCCGGCAAGGCGCTGACCACCCAGGAACTCGCGGAACGTTACGGCGTCACCGATCTGGATGGGTCAACGCCGAACGTCCGCGCGAACCTGGCCTGAGCCACGCCGGTTCACAGCAACCGACGACAACGCCCGGCCCTGCGTGCCTGGGCAGCACGGGCCGAGCGTCGGTCGTGCCGGCAGCTCTGAGTCAGCCCACCGCCGGTACCACCTCAACCTGGCTGGCCGGCACGAACGCGACCCGGTGACCGAGCTGGACCTCGAGGAACTTCTGCTTGCCGGGCACGTCGGTGTGATCGTCCGGGATGCTGTTGTCGATGGTCTGCGCGTAGTAGTAATCGGTCGGCGTGCTGCCGCCGTACACATAGGACTGTCCAGCCTGGATGGTGTACGGCAGCGGGTTCACCTTCTGCACCGGGATCGCCGACGGATACGCGCTCGCCTCCGGGTAGGCACTGCCGTAGACCGGGACCGAGGTCTCCCCCGGCTTCGGCTTGACCACAAGCGCCGACGAGTGTGTAACCGCCGGGTTGTCACTCGGGTTCTCGAACCACACCTCGGCGCCGTCCCACCAGATCGCGATCCAGTCGCCGGACCGCCCCGCCACCACGAACTGCTGGCCGCTGCTGGCCTTGTCGCCCCAGTCCGACGCGCACGTCGTGCCGACGGTGCCCTTCGGGTTCAGACCGGGATCGTTGAACAGCGGGGCGTTCGGGTCCGGCGCCGTGCGCAGGTAGACGAAGCTCGACGCCTGCGCCGCCACCGGCGTGTGGTTCTCGCAGTCGGTCACGGTCTGGATGTTGTTCGCGAAGACCGGGTTGATGGTCACCACCGGGCTGTTCGGGCTGCCAGTCGGCACCGTGTGGTCGCCGAGCAGGTTCATGAAGTGGTTCCAGTTCCAGAACGGGCCCGGGTCCCAGTGCATGCCAGGAACTGTGGCCGGGCTCGTACCGGGCACGTTGTCGTGACCGATGATGTGTTGCCGGTCGATCGACACGTGGTATCGCGCGGCCAGGTAACGCACGAGCTTCGCGGTGGTCTGGTAGAGCCGCTCGGTGAACCAGGTCGCGCCCTGCACGGCGAAACCCTCCTGCTCGATGCCGAGCGCGTGCATGTTCACGTACCAGTTACCGGCCTGCCAGGCCACGTCCTGGTCCGGCACCATCTGGGTGACCGTGCCGTTGCTGCCGCGCACCACGTAGTTCGCGCTGGCGTAGTGGCTCGGGTTCTGGAAGTCCGACACCGTGGCCGGGTAGCTCTCCTCGGTGTCGTGGATGACGATGTACTTGATGGTCAGGCCATTGTGCGGCCGGTCCGCGAGGTCGTAGTTGCCGTAGTCGGTGGTGCTGGACACCTCGGCATACGCGGCCGGGATGAATGTGCACTCCAGGTTTACGGGGCATTCCGGCTTCTGGCCGGGCGGCGGCGGGGCCAGATGCAGCGCGGCCAGTTGGCTCGTGTCCGGCTCGACCGACGGATTCGCAGGCAAGTTCAGGGTCTGGCCATCGTCGGTGTGGCGGGACGCGCCGCTGCGAATGGTCGCGTAGACGTCGTCCGCGAAGCCCTTGGCCCCAGTCTGATCGGCAGCACCGGAGTATTCGGCGACCGCGCCGTACCAGTCGTTCACCGAGGTCGGCAACCTGCCGTTGTCAAGCTTTTTCGCATACCCGGCAAGCAACGCAGCAGCGGCGCGAATGTTGTCGGCCGGGTCCGACTTCACCGTGGCCGGACTGGCGCCGATCAACGCCGCTCCTTGAGCCAACGTGTGTAATCCGGCGGTTGACGGCGTGCCTTTCGCTGTCAACCCGGTGGCTACATCAGCCAGCGCCATCGGGCCGTAATCACCGGTGGTGCTGGGTGCACCGTTGTGCGTCTCCCACAGCGATTCGTTGTACGACAACGCAAGCAACACGGTGTCAGGCACGCCGAACTCCTGTGCCGCCGCCGCGAACTGCGCCTGTCGCACCCCGGACGCGTCCTGCGCGCCCGCGGTGACCGGCAGCCCCACGGCCAGCGCGGTCGCCGCGACGGCCAATGTGCTGACCAGCCGACGATTGACTCTCATTCGCCACCCCTCAGCTCTCGCCCCACAGATCCGCTTACCTTGGCCCCGTGGGGCGATCACGTCAATACTTAACGTGTCAGCGAGGGTATGTGGTGAGAAACCGCCCACTGTTCCGTCCGGCGGCGAACACCCTAAGCTTGGCACACGCGCTGGGCCCGCGCTCGCGCCTGAACTACGGTCGGCACCGAGAACGAACGGAAGTGCGGATGGACCAGCGGCAGACGCCGGAAGACCGAACCGCCTGGCTCGCCGACGCGTCCCGGGTCGACGTCGACCGGCCCAACGCCGCCCGCATGTACGACTACTTCCTGGACGGCAACACCAATCTGGCGGTTGATCGCGCGGCAGCGGAAGAGGCGCTGAAGGTCAGCCCGTGGGCGCGCACGTACGCCCGCGCGAACCGCGCTTTTCTCGGCCGGGCCGTGCGTTATCTGACCCGGCAGGGCATCGACCAGTTCCTCGATCTCGGCTCCGGCATTCCGACCGTCGGCAACGTCCACGAGGTCGCGCACCAGCAGAACCCGGCCGCCCGCGTCGCCTACGTCGACATCGAACCCGTCGCCGTCGCGCACGCCCGCAGGCTGCTCGCGGACTTCGACAACGTCAGCATCACCCAGGCCGACATCCGCGATCCCGCGACTGTGCTCGCCGAGCCCGGCATCGCCGAATTGCTCGACTTCACCCGTCCGGTCGCCATCCTGGCAGTGGCCATCCTGCCGTTCGTCATCGACGACGAGGAAGCGGCCGAGGTCGTCGCCGGATACCGGGAGGCGTGCGCACCGGGCAGTCATCTGGCGATCTCGCACATCTCGCCGCTCAACGTCAGCGACGAGCAACTCGCGCATGCCTACGAGGTGATGGCCAGGACGCCCACGCCGGTGAAATGGCGCACCGAGGCAGAAATCCTCCCGCTGCTCGCCGGATACACGCTGGTCGAGCCGGGTTTGGTGTGGACCCCGAAATGGCGACCCGACCCCGGCGGTCTGCCAGCCTGGCTACCCGACCCGGCCGAAGCGAACGCCTACGCGGCAGTCGGCGTCCTGCTCTGACCGGTTCGCCCCTGCACGGTGATCATCGAGCCAAACCGGTGGCCCTCAGCCCTCCGCCAGCCGATCGCTGCCCGCCCAACAGCCGCCATCCGACGCTTCTCAATTGCCGGCCAGCCGATGATCGAGCGCGGTGTGCCGCCGACCGGCGCCGACCGCTCGCACCGCCTGCCCGATCGCCTTGCGTGAACCGACCAGCACCACCAGCTTCTTGGCCCGGGTCACCGCCGTGTACAGCAGATTGCGCTGCAACATCATCCACGCGCTCATCGTCACCGGGACGACCACCGCCGGGTACTCGCTGCCCTGTGAACGGTGGATTGTCACCGCGTACGCGTGTGTCAACTCGTCGAGTTCGCTGAACTCGTAGTCGATGTCTTCGTCTTCGTCGGTGCGCACGGTCAGCCGCTGCTCGTCCAGGTTCATCCCGGTGACGATGCCCAGCGTGCCGTTGAACACCCCGTTGGCGCCTTTGTCGTAGTTGTTCCTGATCTGCGTGACCTTGTCGCCAACCCGGAACATTCGCCCGCCGAACCGGCGTTCCGGCAGATCCGGCCGGGCCGGGGTCAGCGCCTCCTGCAACAGCGTGTTCAGCGCGCCGGCCCCGGCCGGGCCGCGGTGCATCGGCGCCAGCACCTGCACGTCGCGACGCGGGTTCAGGCCGAATTTGGCCGGGATCCGGTTCGCCACGACATCCACGGTCAGTTCCGCGGCGGGCTCCGCCTCGTCGACCGCGAACAGGAAGAAGTCGGGCAGGCCCTCGGTGATCGGGAACTCGCCGGAATTGATCCGGTGCGCGTTGGTGACCACCCCGGACTGCTGCGCCTGCCGGAAGATGTGGGTCAGCCGCACGTGCGGGATCGGGCTGCCGTCAACCAGCAGGTCACGCAGCACCTCCCCGGCACCGACCGACGGCAACTGGTCCGCGTCGCCGACGAGCAGCAGGTGGGCTCCCGGCGCGACCGCTTTCACGAGTTTGTTGGCCAGCAACAGATCCAGCATCGACGACTCGTCGACCACCACCAGATCCGCGTCCAGCGGCCGCTCCCGGTCGTAGGCCGCGTCGCCGCCGGGCCGCAGTTCGAGCAACCGGTGCACGGTCGCCGCGTCCTGCCCGGTCAGCTCGGTGAGCCGTTTGGCCGCGCGGCCGGTCGGGGCGGCCAGGACGACGCGTGCGCCCTTGGCCTTGGCCAGTTCGACGATCGAGCGGACCGCGAAGCTCTTGCCGCATCCGGGTCCGCCGGTCAACACCGAGACCTTCGCTGTCAACGCCTGTTTTACAGCTTGTTCCTGGGCGGGCGCGAGTTCCGCACCGGTGCGGCCACGCAGCCAGGCCAGGGCCCGGTCCCAGTCGACATCGGCGAACGCGGCGAGCCGGTCGGTGTCCGCGTGCAGCAACCGGAGCAGCTGGTTGGCGAGCGAGATCTCCGCGCGATGCATGGGCACCAGATAGATCGCGGCGATCTTCTCACCGGCCTCCTCGTCCGGAAGTTCTTCGCGGACAACGCCTTCCTCGACCACGAGTTCGGCAAGGCAGTCGATGACCAGGCCGGCATCAACCTGCAGAATCCGCACCGAGTCGCCGATCAGCTCCTGTTCGGGCAGGTAGCAGTCGCCGTTGTTGACGGCCTCGGACAAGGTGAACTGCAAACCGGCCTTGACCCGCTGCGGGCTGTCGTGCGGAATGCCGACCGCCTTGGCGATGGTGTCCGCGGTGCGGAAGCCGATCCCCCACACGTCTGATGCGAGCCGGTACGGCTCGGTGCGCACGACGTCGATGGCCTTGTCCTGGTACTGCTTGTAGATTCGCACCGCCAGCGAGGTGGACACGCCGACACCTTGCAGGAAGACCATGACCTCCTTGATCGCCTTCTGTTCCTCCCACGCGGCGGCGATCAGCTTGGTGCGTTTCGGGCCCAGCTTCGGTACCTCGATTAGGCGCTTCGGCTCGTGCTCGATCACGTCGAGCGCGTCGACGCCGAAATGTTCGACGATCCGGTCGGCCAGCACCGGCCCGATCCCCTTGATCAGCCCGGAGCCCAGATAGCGCCTGATGCCCTGGATGGTGGCGGGCAGGACGGTGGTGTAGTCCTCGACGTGGAACTGCTTGCCGTACTGCGGATGTGAACTCCACTTGCCGCGCATCCGCAACGACTCACCCGGCTGCGCCCCGAGCAACGCGCCGACCACGGTGACCAGGTCGGCGCCACGCCCGGTGTCCACCCGCGCGACCGTGTACCCCGTCTCCTCGTTGGCGAAGGTGATCCGCTCCAGCACGGCCTCCAGCACCGCGGGCCGGAACGGATCACTGTGCGCCATGGGCCGAGGGTATCCGCACCGACCGACGATCTTGCCCGCGCTACGACCGGATCCACAGGTCGTGCCCGTTCACCACGAGCACCCGCCCGTCCGCGAGCGTGACCGCTTCGGCCCGCGTGGCGCCACCGCAACCAGTCGCCGTGTCCGTCCAGGTCGCGGGCGGCGTGGCCAGCCAGATCTCGCCGCACCGGTTCTTGTCGTCCTGGTCGGCGGGCGAGCCGGTCCAGCCGACCGCGATCGGCGACCCGGTGCGGTCGACGGTCAGCCCGGTCACCTCGCCACCGCCCTCGGGCGCGGGCAAGGACGTCGGCTGCCAGTGCTGGGCGTCCGAACTGGTCAGCACGATCGGCTCGGGCATGCGCGCGCCCTGCGTCTCCCCGGCGGCGATCCACTGGCCGTTGGTGAACACGATGCCGCTGATCGCGTGGGCCGGGTAACTCTGCTGGGCGATCCGCGCCCAGGTCCGGCCTTGATCGCCCGACTCCCAGCCGACCAAGGTGTCGTTCCGCTCGTCCGCGGTCTCGGTGCCGAGCGCGAGCACGGTGTCGCCATGCACGGCCATGGCGTCGACCCCGGCGACCAGATTAGCCGGTTCCGGCAACTCGGCCGCGTCAAGCGTCCCGCCACCATCGTCGGACGACCACACCGTCGGCCTGCCTTCGCTGCTCGGCGTCGACTGCTTCCCGCCGATCAACAGCTTCGTGCCGACCAGCGTGATCGAGGCGAAGAACACCTGCCCGTTCTCGTCCTGCCAGGATTGGCCCGCGTTCTGCGGCGAGTCGACCTGGTTCACCAGATTCAGGCCGGAAGCCGTGAGCGAGAAGATCTCGCCACTGCCCGCGAGGTAGTCGTTGTGCTCCTGGTCCTCCCCGATCACGGTCAGCGAGCCGTCACCAGCGGCGACCGCGCCGACGAGGTAGGTCCCGCCGGGTTGCGAGGAATCCGGACCGGCATCGGGGTTCTGCCCGCCGTCGACCATGCTGGTCTTGGCGAAGCGGTGACACGCGCCGCCGCTGGTCCAGTAGGTGGGCACGATCGCGTCGGCCTCGCTCTGCCCGAGGCCGATCGCGCACTGCCCGGATGGCACCAGCCCGATCATGATGGCCGAGCCGCTGGTGTCGATCGCGTTGGCGTAGTGCACGAACCCGTGCTGATCGGCCGGTGTGGCAGCCCAGGGTCTGGTCGCGGCAAGTGTGGCGCCGACGACCACAGCCACCGCGCCGACGACAACTAGGACGATCCGTCCTGATCGAGACATTGGACCAGTATGCCGGACCTGTCGTCCTTCGAATCGGTCAGGCGGCGACCGCCCATTGCTGGTTCGCGCCACCGTTGCACGGCCAGAGTTCCGCGTTGGTGCCGTTCACGTTGCCCGCTGGCACATTGCCTCCGGTCACGTCCAGGCACAGCCCGGACTGCACGCCGGTGATGGTGCCGTCCGGATTCAGCACCCACTGCTGGTTGGCGCCGCCGTTGCACGACCACAACTCGACTTTGGTGCCGGCGGCCGTCTCGTTGTTGTACGCGTCCAGGCACATGGTGCTGCCGTAAACCCGGAGTTCACCCACGGAGGTCGGCGTCCACTCCTGGTTCGAGCCGCCGTTGCAGTCCCAGATGTCGACCTGCGTGCCCGGCGTTGTGGACCCGCCGTTCACATCGAGGCAGCGCCCGGACGACGCGCCGGTCAGTTCGGTGGTCGTGCCGACCGTGCTACCGCTGCCCGGCGACACCCGGTACATCACCACACCGTGTCCCGGCACGGTCGCGCTGATCGAACCACTCGTCGAGGAGATCGTGTTGGACCACAGGTTGTCCAGTCGGTAGCTGCTCGAACCGCCCAGCCCGACCGCCGAGGCGCTCGTCGAGATCGTGGCCGCGCCGCTGTTCTCGTTGAACAACGCCACCGCGACGTCACCGTTGGCGAGCGGCTTGGCCAGCACATCGAGCCCGCCGGACGCCGAGACTTCCTTGCCCTGCTTGCCGAGCGAGTCCTGGTCGACCGCGATCACGTTCTTGTTGAGGTACAACGACATGGTTGCCGGGCTCGCCGCCGGGAGGTTGGTGCCGGAGATCAACGGCGCCGCCATCTCCGCCCACAGACTGAACTCGGCCCGATCCTCGGTGAACGACATGCCGTTGCCGACTTCGAGCATGTCCGGGTCGTTCCACGCGCCCGGTCCCGAGTAGGCGGCCAGGCCGACATTGGTGTGGAAGTTCGAGAGCATGCTGCCGAAGTTGGCGGAGATGTCACCGGTGGTGCGCCACAGGTTCCCGACCCCGGCGCCCCAGGTCCAGACCGAGGCGTTGCCCCAGTTGCACAAGCTGTACACGATCGGCCTGCCGGTCGCGGCCAGCGCGTCCCGCATGGCGGTGTAACGCTGCTGGTCGGGCACGCCCTGGTTGTTGCAGTTGTCGTACTTCAGGTAGTCGACGCCCCAGGCGGCGAAGCTGTTCGCGTCCTGTTGTTCGTGACCGAGACTGCCCGGATACCCCTGACAGGTCGCGGTGCCCGCGCTCTCGTAGATGCCAAGCCCGAGGCCGAGCGAATGCACGTAGTTCGCGACGGCGGTGATCCCGTCCGGGAACTTGGTCGGGTCGGGAACCAGATTGCCGTTGGCGTCGCGGTTGTTGGCCATCCAGCAGTCGTCGATGTTCACGAAGTGATAGCCGGCCGCCTGCATGCCGGAACTCACCATGAACTGGGCGGTCTGCTCGACGAGTGTCGCGCTGACGTTGCAGCCGAACGTGTTCCAGTCGTTCCACCCCATCGGCGGTGTCTGCGCGAGCCCGTTGCCCAACGCCGGGGTGGCGGGCGCCGCCCGAGCCGTGCCGGCCGTGACCACACCCGGCACGACGGCACCGGCAACGACAAGCGCGACCAACGCACCAACGATTCCGCGCACAACGCCTCCCCGCGATCGCCTCGACAACCGCGCCGAACCTAACCGCGCGGCGCTGTCAACCGGAACGACCGGACGGAGGCAATACGGGCCGACAACCGGACAGGAATTTCACACCTGCCGGCCGCCCACGGTCGATTCGTGTCAAGAGTGGTTGCCGCGCAACCGCCGGATGCCGCTGTTCAGCGCGAAAAGACCGGCGATGCCGACGAGCAGACCGATCGCCAGCCACAGTTTCGCGCCGCTCATGAAGCTGCCCTTCACGATGTCGAGCCCTTGCAGCGTCCAGACCAGCCCGACCAGGAACAGCACCGCACCCACGATCACGAACGCCCAGTTCTTCACGACCAACTCCTCAACCCGACACCTTCGACCAGCGACAACCGCTCTTGCCAGCTTCCTCCCTCCCGCACTCCCCCGCTCGCCGACCTCGCCTCATGCGCAGGCGCCGATGCGATGAAAAGCCGCACTCTAGTAATGCTGGCGCGACATTTTCGACATGTCATAAGCTTGGCTGGTGAAATCCCACACCTTCACCCAATCTCGCGGACAACTTCCCGAGTTCGATCAGCTCGACCGGCAGTTGCTCCAGGCGCTACAGCTCAACGGTCGCGCGCCGTTCAGCCGGATCGCCGAGGTGCTGGAGGTTTCCGATCAGACCATCGCCCGCCGGTACAGCAGGCTGCGCTCGACCTGCGCGTTGCGCGTGCTCGGCATGACCGACCCGAGCGCGCTCGGCGAGGTCGCCTGGTTCGTCCGCGTGCAGTGCGCCCCGGACGTGGCCACGCCGGTCGCGGAAGCGCTGGCGCGGCGGGAAGACACGACCTGGGTCAGTCTCACCTCGGGTGGCACCGAGATCGTCTGCGTCACCCGGGCCGGTGCCGACGACGGCAGCAATGCGTTGCTGCTGCAGAAACTCCCGCACACACCACGCGTTCAGGGTGTGACCGCGCAGTGCATCCTGCACCACTTCTACGGCGGCGCCAAAGGCCTGATCAGCAAGCAAGGTCACCTGAGCCCCGAGGCGGTCAAGGCGCTGACCGTGCGGCGGGCGCCCGCCGGTGCGATCGACCCGGGTCCGCTGACCGACGCCGACCATCGCATGCTGGCCGTGCTGGCCAAGGACGGTCGCGCCGGATTCGCCGAACTGGCCCAGGCCAGCGGCACGTCGCAGTCGACCGTGCGGCGTCGGCTCAGCGAACTGCTGGACAGCGGTGTGTTCTACCTCGACCTCGAGTTCGATCGCCGCATCTTCGACCTGGACAGTCGCACGATGTTGTGGCTCTCGGTCGCCCCGGCCGATCTGGTCCTGGCCGGCGAGGCCATGGCCGAGCATGCCGAGGTCGCGTTCTGCGCGGCCGTCTCCGGAGGGTCGAACCTGGCGGCGAGCGTGGTCTGTTCCGACGTGAACGCGCTCTACACCTATCTGACCGGGAAGGTGGCGGCGTTGCCCGGCGTGCAGTCGGTGGAGAGCGCGCCGGTGATCCGCACGGTGAAAAGCATCAGCACCGGCTTGACGCCGTGACCGCCAACTTCGGGCGGCTGCGTAAACCATCGGTTGACGCAACCGCCCGAAGTGTGAACCGTCAGTTCCCAGTGCCGACCGATTCGACGGTCTCGCTCGCCTGACCCTGGAACTGGGTTTTGTACAGCTCCGCGTACAACCGGTTCTCCGCCAGCAGTTCCTGGTGCGTCCCGCGCTCCACGACCCGGCCGTTGTTGATCACCAGGATCACATCGGCCGTGCGGACGGTGGACAGCCGGTGGGCGATCACCAGGCTCGTCCGCCCCTGCAGCGCGGTCGCGAGAGCCTGCTGCACTGCGGCCTCGGATTCCGAGTCAAGGTGCGCGGTGGCCTCGTCGAGCACGACGACCGACGGCGCCTTCAGCAGCAACCGGGCAATGGCCAGCCGCTGCTTCTCACCACCGGAGAGCCGGTAGCCACGGTCGCCGACCACCGTGTCCAGGCCCTGTGGCAGGGATTCGATCAGCGACAGGATCTGCGCTCCGTGCAACGCCTCGATGATCTGCTCATCGGTCGCGTCCGGGTTGGCGTAGCGCAGGTTTTCCCGGATCGTGTCGTGGAACAGGTGCGCGTCCTGGGTCACCATGCCGACGGTGGACGTGAGCGATTCCATGGTGGCGTCGCGCAGATCGGTGCCGTTGATGCGGATCGCGCCGCCGCGCGGGTCGTAGATGCGCGAGACCAGGTAGCTGATCGTGGTCTTGCCCGCGCCGGACGGACCGACCAGCGCGATGAGCTGACCGGGCTCGGCGGTGAAGGTGATGTCGTGCAGGACCTGCTGGTCCGGCAGCGAATCCAGCACCGCCACCGATTCCAGCGACGCCAGCGACACCTCCTCCGGCCTCGGGTAGCTGAAGTCGACATGGTCGAACTCGACCCGCGCCGGGCCCGAGGCGATCGCCTTGGCGTCCGGCTTCTCCGCGATCATCGGCTCAAGGTCGAGGACTTCGAAGACCCGGTCGAACGACACCAGCGCGGTCATGATGTCCAGCTGCACGTTCGACAAGCCGATCAGCGGACCATAGAGCCGGTTCAGGTACGAGGTGAGGGCAACGATGGTGCCGACGTTGAGCACGCCGGCGATGGCCAGCGAGCCGCCCCAGCCGTACACCAGCGCGGTGGCCAGCGACGCGGTCAGCATCAGCGCGACGAAGAACAGCCGCGCGTACAGCGCCTGCTTGATGCCGATGTCGCGGACCCGGCCGGCTCGCTGGCTGAACGAGTTCAGTTCCTCGCCCGGGCGGCCGAACAGCTTCACCAGCAGCGCGCCGGAGACGTTGAACCGCTCGCTCATGGTCGCGTTCATGCTGGCGTTGAGTTCGTAGGACTCGCGGGTGATCTTGGCCAGGCGGTTGCCCATCCGCTTGGCCGGGATCACGAACACCGGCAGGATCACCAGCGCCACCAGGGTGATCTGCCAGGACAGCACCAGCATGGTGGTCAGTACCAGGATCACCGTCATCAGATTGGACACGACCGAGGACAACGTGTCGGTGAACGCCTGCTGGGCGCCCATCACGTCGTTGTTCAGCCTGCTGATCAGCGCACCCGTCTGGGTCCTGGTGAAGAACGCCAGCGGCATCCGCTGGATGTGCCCGAACACCTTGGTGCGCAGGTCGTAGATCAAGCTCTCGCCGACCCGCGCCGACACCCAGCGCATCCCGATCGACAGGGCCGCGTCGACCACGGCAAGACCCGCGAGTAACGCGGCCGAGTCGATGACGACGGCCAGGTCCTTGGCGATGATGCCCTTGTTGATGATCTCCCGGAAGATCAGCGGGTTCACCACGCTGATCGCCGCGTCCAGGATGACCATGGCCATGAAGGCGGTCAGGATCCGCCGGTACGGCCACACGAATTTGAACATCCGCCGCCAGGTTCCTGGCGTGATGCTCTCCTTGAGCACCGACCGGTCCCGCCGCAGGCCCCGGCCGATGTTCATTGCCCCTGGTCTCATGCGCCCCGTTTCCCTCGTTCGGTGTGGTCGCAGCGGTTCGCGCCGGATTCGACGACGACCCGCAGCAGGCCCAACAGCTGCCGCTGCTCGTTTTCTTCCAGTCGTCCGAAGACGGTGGCCGCGGCCTGGTGCCGCGCCGCACCCATCCGGGCGAGCACGTCCCGCCCGTCCGGTGTCAACTCGACGAGCACAGACCGGCGGTCGGCCGGGTCCGGCCAGCGTCCGACCAGGCCGGCGCCTTCCAGCCCGTCGACCAGGTCGGTCGCCGACCTCGGCACGACGCCCATCCGGTGCGCGATGTCGCCCATCCGCAACTGGCCGCCGGTCGCGAGCGTGCGCAACACTCCGGCCTGGGCGAACGTGATGCCCAGCGGGCCGACCTGCTCGGCTCCGGCCCGGCGGATCGTCCTGGCCAGCAACATGGTGGCCTCGGTCAGCTCCGACACCAGGTCGGGACCGGCCGTCCCAGCTCTCTCCGTCACGTATTGAGGTTACCTCATAATGAGGAGGCACAGCATCTACCCGGTGTAGCCCCCGGGTTCACAGCCGCGCCGAGGCCGTCAACCGAGTGGCCAATTGTCAGCCCGCCCGGGACGCGGCACTCTCGTGTCACATGGCGAGCGAATTCCAACGCCGCAAAATCACCGGCGTTTTCGATGCGATGGACACCAACAACGACGGACTTCTCGAACAGTCC
The DNA here is from genome assembly GCA_035248365.1 of Pseudonocardiaceae bacterium. Lineage (GTDB taxonomy): Bacteria > Actinomycetota > Actinomycetes > Mycobacteriales > Pseudonocardiaceae > CAJCJE01. Next base: position 21,415 of record DATFHN010000191.1, read on the forward strand.
GATTTCCAGGCACTGGCCGACCGCTGGACCACCCTGCGAGGCGTGCGACCGGGTTCGGCCGAATTCGAGTCACTGTCCTCGATCATGCTCGGCTGGTGGTCGGCACTGCTCGCGGCGGCAAATCTGAACCGGACGGACGGTCCGGCCGACAAGGCCTCGATCGACGACGTTCTCGCGGTGGTGGACCAACTTCCCACCATGCTCGACTCGGTCGTGGCCACCGCCGACGCGATGTTCGACGCCACGGACGAAAACCACGACGGCAAGATCTCGGCCGAGGAATACCACCAGTTGATCGAGGCGTGGAACGGCGTGGAAACCGACACCGAGGCCATATTCCCGCTGCTCGACCTCAATCACGACGGGTACGTGTCCCGCACGGAATTCACCCTGCTGTGGACACAGTTCTGGGTGGGCGACGATCCGGCCGAGCCCGGTACCTGGGTATTCGGGCGCCTTCCGCAACCGGCCTGAGCGGCGAAGACCTCAGCTTTCGAATTCGTCGATGGCGCGTTGCGCAATTGCGAAGGCCGAGTTGGCCGCGGGCACACCCGCGTAGACGGCGGTGTGCAGCAGCACCTCGCGGATCTCGTCGGTGGTCAGCCCGTTGCGCAGCGCGGCTTTCACGTGCATGCCGAGTTCGCCCTCGGCGCGCAGCGCGGTGAGCACGGCCAGCGTGACGCAACTGCGGGTACGCCGGTCCAGCCCGTCGCGCTGCCACACCTCGCCCCACGCGTAGCGGGTGATGAAGTCCTGGAAGTCGACGGTGAACTCGGTGGTCCTGGCCACGGCCCGGTCGACGTGCTCGGCGCCGAGCACCTCCCGCCGGGTGGCCATGCCTGCCTCGTGGTGGTCGCGGTCGTCCATGGTCAGCCTCCGAAGTGGCGCAGCAGCAGGTCGGTGATGGCCGCGGGTTGTTCGACCGTGGCCAGGTGCGCGGCGTGCGGGACGACGTGCAGTTTCGCGCCCGCTATGCCCGCGGCGATCACCTCGGCGTGCGATGGCGGCGTGGCCGGGTCGTCGGCACCCGCGATCACGATGGTCGGCGCGGTGATCGCGGGCAGATCGGCCCGCAGGTCCATGGCGGCGATCGCCTCGCAGCAGCCCGCGTACCCCTCGTCGGAGGTGCCGGCGATCATGTCCCGGCACCAGCGCGCGGCGTCCGGTTGCTCGGCGATGAACCCCTCGGTGAGCCAGCGCCGCACGCCGGCGTCGGCGACGGCCTTGGTGCCTTCGGCCCGGACCAGGGCGGCCCGGTCGTGCCACATCTGCGCCGGGCCGAGCAGCGCCGACGTGCACAACAACGCCATCCTGTCCACTCTGGACGGTTCGTGGGCCGCGAGCCACATGCCGGTCATGCCACCGAGCGAAAGCCCGGCCAGATGCGGTCGGTCGATGCCGAGTTCGTCGAGCAGACCGATCAGGTCATCGGCCAGCTCGGCGATGGTGTACGGGCCGGGCGGCACCTCGGACGTGCCGTGACCCCGGGTGTCGTAACGCAACACCTGGAACCGCGCCGTCAACGCGGGCAGCAGACCGTCCCACATCCGCCAGTCGCTGCCGATCGAGTTCGACAGCACCAGCACGGGTGCGTCCTCGGGGCCGTCGATGCGGTGCGCCAACCTCACGAAGCCGTCCGTCCCTTCTGATACGCGACCAACGCGCGGTCGACAAGTTCGGCCGCGACACCGAGATAGCCGGCCGGGTCCAGCGCGGCATTGAGGTCCTCCGCCGACAACACCCGGTTCACACGTTCGTCCGCGCCGACAACCTCGCGCAACGTTCGGTGCTCGCGCGCGGCTACTGTCGCCAGTTCGGTGACGATCTCATGCGCGGCGAGTCGCCCCAGTTCAGGGGTGAGGCGAGTGGTGACGTTCTCGGCGAGCAGCAACCCGCCTGTCAACTCCAGGTTGCGCCGCATCCGATCCGCGTCAACCTGGAGACCACACACGACTTCGGCCAGCCGCGCGGCTGCACCCCCGGTCAGGTCGACGAGTTCGCGCAGCGGCTCCCATTCCGCGTGCCAGCCGCTGGTCGCGCGTTCCTGCTCGGCGGGCATCACGGACAGCAGGGTTGCGACCAGGCCAGGGGTGCGGCGGATCGCGGCCAGCGCGGTGATGGTGCGGATCGGGTTGCGCTTGTGCGGCATGGTCGACGAGCCACCCGCGCCGTCGGGTTCGGCGACCTCGCCGATCTCGGTCTGGGCCAACAGGATCACGTCGGTGGCGATCTTGCCCAGCGCGCCAGCCACCGAACCCAGCGCACTCGCGACCTCCACGATCGGCCCGCGCAACGTGTGCCACGGGAGCACGGGCTCGGCCAGATCCAGGCGGCGCGCGAACGCGCTCACCACGTCGATGCCATGTGTGTCAAGGGAAGCGAGCGTGCCCGCCGCCCCGCCGAGCTGCGCGGGCAGCGCGGCAACGACCTCCCGGAAGCGGCGCACCGCGGCGTCGAGGCCGGTCAGCCAGCCGGCGGCCTTGAGCCCGAATGCGGTCGGTACCGCCTGCTGGCCAAGGGTCCGGCCGGCGAGCACCGTGTGCCGGTGCGCCTCGGCGAGCGCGGCGCAACCGGCGAGTACCGCGTCCAGCTCAGTCAGCAGCGGCGCGCTTGCCCTGCGCAGCACCAGCATTGTCGCGGTGTCCAGAATGTCCTGGCTGGTCGCGCCCTTGTGCACGTAGCGGGCTGCCTCGCCGGGGACGAGCTTGGTCAGCGCGGACACCATCGGCACCACCGGGTTCCCGGCCGACCACGAGCGGTGCGCCAGCTCCGCCACGTCGAAGGAGGCGACCGTGCAGCAACCCTCGATCGCGTCGGCGTCCTCGGCCGGAATGACCCCGGCGTCGGCGAGCGCCCCGGCGAGCGCGGCCTCGGCGTCCAGCATCGCCTGGGTCCAGGCCGACGCGGACAGTTCGGCCGCCACCGCCGGCGTGCCGAACAGCGGGGCGAACAGGCTCTCAGAGGTCGAAGAAGACGGTTTCATGCTCACCCTGGAAGTGGACATCGAAGCGGTAACCCTCGCCATCCGGCTGCGCCATCAGTGTGTTCCGCCGGTTCACATCGACGCTGGCCAGCACCGGGTCGGCCGCGTTGGCCTGCTCCTCGTCGGGAAAGTAGATCCGGGTGATCACCCGGTCCAGCAAGCCGCGCGCGAACACGGACACGTCGATGTGCGGGGCTTCGGTGCCGCCCTCGGGCGTGGGCAGCGCGCCGGGTTTGATGGTCAGGATCCGGTACCGGCCGTGTTCGTCGGTGGGACAGCGGCCGAAACCGCGGAAACCTGGGGTTGTCACGCCACCGCGCGGATCATCGGGATGGGTGAACCGGCCGTGGTCGTCGGCCTGCCAGGTTTCGATCATCGCGTCCGGTACTTCCGCGCCGGAGCCGTCGTAGACGGTGCCGGTGATCCAGAACGCGCCCGGTGTGCCTTCGGCGACCGCGAACGAACCGTCCGGCCACGGCAGCACCATGCTCAGATACGGGCCGACGGTCTGTGACGGGGTGCTGAGCAGTTCACTCATCGTCGTCCTCCTCCTCGAACGGCGTCGCCGCACTCCCCCGCAGCACGATGTCGAACTCGAAGGCGAGCGCCCATTCCGCCCGGGTGTTGGCCATGTCGAACCGGGAGATCATCCGCTCGCGGGCCTTCGGATCCGGGATCGAGTTGTAGATCGGGTCCTGGAAGAACAGCGGATCGTCCGGGAAGTACATCTGGGTGACCACGCGCTGCGTGAACGCGCGGCCGAACAGCGAGAAGTGGATGTGCGCTGGGCGCCAGGCGTTGTCATGGTTGCGCCACGGGTAGGCGCCTGGCTTGATCGTGGTGAAGGTGTAGTGGCCCTCGGCGTCGGTGACGGCGCGGCCGGTGCCGTCGAAGTTCGGGTCGAGCGGAGCGGGCCAGTTGTCGACGACGTGCCGGTATCGGCCGCTCGCGTTGGCCTGCCACAGTTCCACCAGCGTGTTCGGTACTGGTTTGCCGTCGCCGTCGAGTACCCGGCCGTGCACGATGATGCGCTGGCCGAGCGGTTCCCCGGCGTGCCGCGTGGTCAGGTCGCTCTCGCCCGGCCGCACCCGGTCCTCGCCGAACAACGGCCCGGTCACCTCGGTCAGTCGTTGCGGGAGCACCACCAGCGGCTTGGTGGGGTGGCGCAACCGGGTGCTGGCGTAGCCGGGGGTGTCCAGCGGCGGCCTGCCCTCGGCCGGTTCGCGACGGTAGGTCGGCAGGAGCAGACGGGATTCGTGGTCCAGGCTCATTGCTGTCCTCCTGGTGCTTTGGTCGCTTCGAGGGCGCGGAGCACGGTGAGTTCGTCGTCGCCGGGCGGGGTCGTAGTGCCGAGGTCCGGGGAGATCGCCAGCTCCCAGCCGGTGGCGGCCTTGGCCTGTTCGACGGTCACGCCCGGGTGCAGCCGGGTCAGCGTCAGCTCGCAGCTGTCCGGGTCTGGTTCGAGCACACCGAGATCGGTGATGACAACCCGAGGTCCACGGCCGCGCAGGCCGTACTTCTCCCGGTCGCCGGGCCCGTGGCCGAAGCCGACCGAGGTGATGAAGTCGAGGTTGTCGACGAAGGTCCGGGTGCTCTGCCGGACGATCACGATGACCTCCTGGCAGGAGGCCGCGATCTCCGGCGCGCCACCGGCCCCGGGCAGCCGCACCTTGGGGTGCTCGTAGTCGCCGCCGATCACGGTGGTGTTGATGTTGGCGAAACGGTCGAGCTGGGCCGCGCCGAGAAAGCCGACGTCGACCCGGCCGGGCTGCAGCCAGTAGTTGAACACCTCGGGCACGCTGACCACGGTCAGCGCGGTGTCGGCCAGTATTCCGTCCCCAATGGACAGTGGAAGCCGGTCCGGATTGGTGCCGAGGGTGCCGGACTCGTAGATGAGCGCGAGGTTCGGCGCGTGCGTGCGACGGGCCAGGTTGGCCGCGGTCGACGGGAGGCCGATACCGACGAAGCAGAGGAAGTCGGCGGCTTTGCGACCGGCCCGTTCGGACAGTTCGCGGGCCGCGACGACGGTCATGATCTCATCGGCGGAGTACGTGGTCATCGGGTTGTCGCCTCCAGCCACTCGGTGAATGCTTCGCGATCGCGGCCGATGGCGTCCCAGTCCCGGTATGCCTGGTTGTCACGCTCGTAGTACCCGTGGGCATAGGAAGGCCGCGCGCCGCCGGGCGCCTCGGCAACGAGATCGACCACCCAGGACGGAAGCACGATCGCGCCCGGCACCGGGGTCAGCTCGTCGACCACCTCTTCCACCGTGACCAGGCTGCGCTTGGCGGCGAGCACCGCTTCCTTCTGCACGCCGACGATTCCCCACATCTGCACGTTGCCCGCTCGGTCGGCGCGCTGCGCGTGCACGATCGTGACGTCCGGGTTCAACGCGGGCACCGCGGCCAGTTCCTCGCCGGTGAACGGGCAGGTGATCATCTTGATGGTGCTGGTGTGCGCGGGGAGATCGGTACCGGTGTAGCCACGCAGCACCGCGAACGGCAGGCCGGACGCGCCTGCCACATACCGGTTGGCCATGCCCGCGTGCGAGTGTTCCTCGGTGGCCAGCGGCGCGGGCCAGTCGCTGCCGACCGCGTCCCGGAACCGGTGCAGCGAGCCGACTCCGGGGTTGCCGCCCCACGAGAAGATCAGCTTGCTCGCGCAGCCCGCGCCGATCAGCTGGTCGTAGATGAGGTCGGGGGTCATCCTGATCAGGGTCAGACCCGTGCGGCGCTGGCGGATGATCTCCTGCCCGGCCGCGAACGGGATCAGGTGGGTGAACCCCTCCAGCGCGACGCTGTCCCCGTCGTGCACCAGCTCGGCGATGGCATCGCGCAGCGACACTATCCGCGTCATCGTGCTCCTTTGGTTGTCAGAACGGCAGTCCTACGTAGTTCTCGGCGAGACTGGTCGCGGCGGCGGCCGAGGAGACCGTGTATCGCAGCTGGGACAGTTGCAGTTGACGCTGGAAGGCGTCGTTGTCCGGGAACTGGTGCAGCATCGACGTCATCCACCAGGAGAAGTGCTCGGCGCGCCAGACCCGGCGCAGGCAGCGTTCGCTGTAGGTGTCCAGGCCGCGTTCGTCACCTTTGGTCAGGAACGCGGTGACCGCCTCGGCGAGCAGCCGCACGTCCGCGATGGCCAGGTTCATGCCTTTGGCCCCGGTCGGCGGCACGATGTGGGCGGCGTCGCCGGCCAGGAACAGCCTGCCGTAGCGCATCGGCTCGACGACGAAGCTGCGCATCGCGGTGATGCCGCGTTCCAGGATCGGCCCCTCGTGCAGGGTGAATCCGTCCGCGGCGAGGCGGGTGTGCAGCTGGGTCCAGATCCGCTCGTCCGGCCAGGTGGTCAGTTCTTCGTCCGGTCCGACCTGGAGGTAGAGCCGGGTCAGCTCGGGCGAGCGCATGCTGTGCAGGGCGAACCCCTGCTCGTGGTAGGTGTAGATCAGCTCGTGGTGCGACGGCGCGGTTCTGGCCAGCACGCCGAGCCAGGCGAACGGGTAGTCGCGCTGGTACACCTGCTGAGCCTGGGCCGGGATCGCCGTGCGGCTGACGCCGTGGAACCCGTCGCAGCCGGCGATGATCGCGCAGTCCACCTCGACCGGGCGACCGTCCGCGTCGCGGAAGGTCAATCGCGGCGCGTCGCTGGTGGCGTCGTGCACGGTCACGTCGGTGACCTCGAAGAACAGCTGCGCGCCAGCGGCTTCCCGGGCCGCGATCAGGTCCTTCACGATCTCCTGCTGGCCGTAGACCATGATCGTCGAACCGGTCAGCTCGGTCAGCCCGATGCGGTGGTCGGCGCCGTCGAACCGCAGGGAAATCCCGTGGTGCGGCAGGCCTTCCGCGTCCATCCGGGTGCCGAGGCCGATGTCGCGGAGCAACTGGGCGCTCGGCGCCTCGACGACGCCTGCCCTGATTCGTTGCTGAATGTGCGCTTTGCTGCTGCGTTCCACGACGATCGAGTCGATGCCCGCGAGGTGCAGCAGGTGCGAGAGCAGCAGACCGGCCGGCCCCGCGCCGATGATTGCGACCTGCGTGCGCATCACGGACCTCCAGCTGATCAACTCCGGCCGACCCCCTCAGCCTGCGACACCGACAGCCTGCCTGAACACCTACACTTCCGCTGAACGGAAGACCAGCTTCAGCGATCGGTGGTGATCTGGATGACAGGCCCGACGGTGACCTCGCGGGTGATCGCCATCCTGAGCGCGTTCTCAGCCGAGCACCCGGCGTTGACCTTGTCCCAGCTGAGCAGGCGGGCCGAACTGCCGCTGACCACGACGCACCGGCTGGTCGGCGAACTCGCCACGCTGGGTGCGCTGGAGCGCGACGAGCAAGCCCGGTACCGGATCGGGGTGCGGCTGTGGGAGATCGCCTCGCTCGCGCCGCGCGCCGGCGGACTGCGCGAGGCGGCCATGCCGTTCCTGGAAGACCTGTTCGACGCGACCAGGGAAAACGTGCAGCTCGCGGTGCTCGACGGCATCGACGTGCTCTATGTGGAGCGGCTCTCCGCGCGCAACGCGATCCCGGTGGTCTCGCGGGTCGGCGGCAGGCTCCCGGTGCACGCGACCGCGGTCGGCCAGGTGCTCCTCGCGCACGCGAGCGTCGAGTTGCAGGAGCAGGTACTGGCCGGTCCGCTGGTCCGGATCACCGACAAGACGATCACCTCGGCCCGCGACCTGCGCACGTTGCTCGCCGAGGTACGGCGCAGCGGGATCTCGGTCGCGGACGGGCAGGTCGACACCCACTCGCTGTCGGTGGCCGCGCCGATCTACGGTCCGAGCGACACGGTCGTCGCCGGACTGTCCATTGTGGTTCCTGCCAACGGCCAGGGCCCACTGTTCGCGCCCGCGGTACGGTCGGCTGCGCGCGGTATCTCCCGCGCGCTCGGCGCACCGCGCGCGACGACCCGGCCGAGCGCCGTGGTGCTCGGTTCAGCACCAGCGGCGCAATAGCCCGGCAATCAGGATTCGATCCACCCGTGCGACTTCGCGAAGCCGGCCAGCCGCTCGCGCATCGCGCCGATCTGCGCGGCGGTCAGCGTCGGCGCCGATTCGATCAGCACATCGGTGACCTCGTAACGGAATTCACGCGAGGTCAGCACATCGCACAGACCGTCGTCGGGCTCGCCGACAGCGGGCGCGCGGCGGCCAGTGTCGGAACCGCTGGTCGTGGCACCCGCACCGCGCTCGACAACGCGAATGTTCGACGCCTTCGGCCCTCGGTCGCCTTCTTCGAGTTCGAATTCCACGAGCGCGCCCGGCCGGAACAACGTCTCGTCATCGCGAAAATCATTCGCGTGCATGAAGACGTCGTCACCACCGTCTTCCGGCGCGATAAACCCGTAACCACGAATTTCGTCGAACCGCAGAACTTTACCCCTGATCAACACACCCATCCTCACCGTAATACGCGATCGTCGAACGTTAGCACCCGCGCGGCACACCGACCTAGCTCAGTTCGGCCGACCGAACCGCCTCCCCCTCGCCGATCACGGCCCGCTCGCGCAACCGCACAAACGCGTCGACCACCTCCGGGTCGAACTGGCGGCCCCGCTCCCGTACCAGTTCCGCGCACGCCTGGTCCGGGTCGAGCGCGGACCGGAACGGACGGTCGCTGATCATCGCCGCCCACGCGTCGCACACCGCGACGATGCGTGCCTCGATCCGGATCTCGTCCCCGGCCAGGCCGTCCGGGTAGCCGCGACCGTCCCAGCGCTCGTGGTGCTGACGCACCGCGACGGCGGCGTCGGCCAGCCCCGGCACCACCTTGATCAACTCGTGACCGTGTTCGGCATGCGCCCGCGCGATCCGCCGCTCGGTCGTGGTCAGCACGTCCGGTTTAGTGGAAATCGACCGCGGCACCAGTACCTTGCCCACGTCGCAGAGCTCACCCGCGAGTTCGGCACAGCGCACTGCCGGCGCGCCGAGGCCCAGCTCGGCGGCGACCAGCCCGGCCCACCGGCCGACCGACCGGCTCCGCTCGCTGCCCAGTCCGTCGACCTGCTGAGCGAGTTGACGCAGGTAGCCGAGCATGCCCTCCGGCCCGGCACGCCCGGCCGATTCGACAACCAGCGGTATACGGCCACCCTCACCGATGACAACCTGATCGCCACCCCGGCGCTTGGCCGCGTACAGACAGCGATCCGCCGAGACGAGCAGTTCGGCCGCGGTGCGGCCGTGCCCGGGGAAGCTCGCCGCGCCAACGGAAACCGTGATCGCGATCCACACCTCGGGCAGCACCACGATGGGCGCGTTGGCGATCCGGTCGCGCGCTCGCTCGGCCAGTCCGGGCACGTGGTTGGAGGAGTTCGTGGTGACGATGACGAACTCCTCGCCGCCGTAACGAGCGAGCAGATCGCCGCGGTCGATGACGCCACCCAGCCGCCGGGCGATCTCGCGCAACGCGCGGTTGCCTGCCTGGTGCCCGTAGCGGTCGTTGACCGACGCGAAGTTGTCCACGTCGACCACGAGCACGGACACCGCGCCGCCCGACTTGACCGCGCGGTTCACCTCCGCCGGTAGCTGCGTCTCGATGAACCGGCGGGTACGCAGGCCGGTGAGGAAGTCGGTGCTGGCGAGCCTGCGCTGATCGATCAGTAAACCGGCCAGCCGCGCGATGGTGAAGATGCACAGCGCGGCGCACGCCGCCGCGATCACCGGGATGTCCTGCAACGCGTGGAACGCGCCCTGTAGCACCAGGGTTGTCGGCGCAATCAGCGCGGCCGTGGTGAGGATCGCCAGCCGCGCCGGTCCGATTCGGACTTCCGGCTCCGCTCGGCGTTGGTCGAGGGTGGCCATGGTCGGGTGCAGCGCGGCCGCACCGAGGGCCAGGTTCGCGGCGAGCCAGATGCCGTCCAGGAAGTTGCCGGAGGTGTAGGTGCCGATCAACTGCTGGACCACGTAGACGGTGTCGGCGCCGAAGATCGCCAGCAGGCTGGTGGTGAGCAGCAGGAACGAGGCCGGCCGGGAACTGGGCACCAGGATCAACCGGAACGAAAACACCAGCAACACCAAGTCCAGCACCGGATAGGCGGCCGAGACCAGCCGGGTGATCACCGGTTCGTCGATCCGCGCCAGCGGGCCGATCAGGTAGACCCAGGACAACATGGCCGCGACGACGGCCAGGGCCGCCGCGTCGAGCAGACCGGGCAGGTCACGACCGGGCGAACGCAGCCGGATCAGCAGGATCAGGCCGATCACGACCAGCGGGTAGTGCGCGAGGTAGAGCGGATCGGCCAGGCTCGGGTAGACGTCGTTGCCGAGCAGGTCGTGCGCCACATAGAAGGCGGCGTCAGCGGCGGCGTAGACGGCCTGGCCGGTGCCGAGCAGCAGCCAGGGCAGGCGAAGCCGGTGCCTCGGCTGGTTGCGGGCACAACCGATGAACACCATGACCGCGCCGGACGCGCTCACCGACAGGTAGAGCACGACGCCGATCACCGCCGGTGCGTTGCATGCGAGCGCGACGTAGTAGGCCGCGACGACCAGTACTCCCGCCACCAGGTAGCCGAGCCACAGTCGGTCGGCTGCCGTGCGGCCCCGCCGGGACACCATCCAGCCCTCTCCCCTTGCTGCCGTCCCCAGACCGGATGGCGTCATTCTCCACGCCAACCGAACCTGGGAGCCAGCGCAGATCCGAAAGGTCCGGTAATCCGAGACCGAAACTTCGAACCGAAATGTAAACCGTCGGTTCACAGTGCTACGCTTGCCTGTAAACCACAGGTTCACAGGCAAGGGGTGGAACGATGGAACAACGAGTTGCCGAGACCGTTTTGGATAGTCTGTCCGAAAAGGACTACAACTGGCTCCATACGATCGCGCTGACCACGACGCAACAATTGGTCGCGTTGCTCGCGGAGAGCAAGGTACTGGATCCCACCGACTCCGATCCGAAACCGGGCGATCTTGACGATGAACCCGAGCACCGGATCGCCGCCCTGCGCCGGGTGAAGGCCGCCCAAGTCGTCGGCGCGCTGCTCGTCGACGTGATGGGTGAGGTCACCTCGAGCGAGGCCGCGACCGCGGTGTGGCTGGGCGCCAGCCTGGCCGATCTCGGCTCGGCCACCGGCAGTTCCCGGCAGGCGGCGCGCAAACGGTGGCCCGATCTCGGCCAGATCTACCGCACCCGGCGCTGGCTCTACGGCCACCGTGACTCGATCCTCTACATCTGCGACCTCTTGATCGAGGCTCGCCCGAACGTCAAGCGCAGGCCCCAATTCACACAGGAAGACGTCGACGAGGCCTATACCAGCCTGATCTGGGCGCTTGCTCAGGTCCGTGCGGATTTCGAATCCGGTTCGGCCATGTTGGAGCCGCCGACCAGCAACCAGCGAATCGTGCGCTGGCAGCGGCTGCGTGAACTGGTTGACACGCACATTCGCAGGATGATCGAGGTTCTGGGACCTGCCGACGGTGAGGCGGGGTTCGCGACAGCGGGCGCGGGTGGCCTGATGGAGTACTTCGACACCGCGACCACCGCGACGGCGCCGTAACCGCGCCGGCGAACTCAGGTCGCAGGCTGGGTCGCGTCCGTGTCGATCGCGCTGAGAATGCGGTCCAGGAAACCCTGGATGTGTTGCCGGATCAGGTTGGCGGCGCCATCGGCGTCGCCCGCCTCGGCGGCGTCGAGCACCGCCGCGTGCTCGTCGCACTCCTGCGTCCAGCTCGGCGAGTTCTGCCAGCCGACCACGCTGATCAGTGCGGCGCGGTCGCGCAGGTCATCCAGCACGCTGATCAGCAGCGGGTTGCCACAACCCTTGTACAGCGCCTGGTGGAACGTCCGGTTGACCAGGCTGAGCTGGCCCTTCTCCCCGTTGTCCATGGCCGCGCGGGCCGCGTCCAGCGCGGTGCGCGCCTCGGCGAGCAATGCCTTGTCCCCGGCCAGCACCGAGCGGCGCACGGCTTCCGGTTCGAGCAGCATGCGGACGTCGTAGACGTCGCGAGCCAGGCCCTGGTCGACGACCCGGACGGACGCACCCTTGTACGGGTTGAAGGTGACCAAACCCGAGCCGGACAACAGTTTCAGCGCTTCGCGCACCGGCGTCTTGGACACCCCGAGCCGTTGCGCGAGTTCCATCTCCACCAGCGGCTGACCGGGCAATAATTCCCGGGTCAGGATGGCCCGGCGGATCTCCTCGAGCACCAGTTCGGTACGCGACGCCGGCAGGCGCAGCATTTCAGGCATGGTCATCTCCCGGCCATAGAGCGGTGCCTTCACGGTACGGGCTCCTGAGCTTGCACCGCGCGTCACCGGCTACTCCATCCAGCCTAGCGCGCCGAGATCTCATATATCAGATCTTACGCACGGATCGTTGCCGACAGCAACTGATTGTTACTGATCTCACCGCTGATACCCGCTGTGACCAGGGCGTTCACGCGATCACTGGCGTGGACCACCTCGGTGCGCATCCGCACTGGTCAACCAATGTGATCGCACTTGCCCGTTGACTCGATGTAACACTGCGGCAATCATATATGAGACGCCATACGCGAGATACACCATATTGAGGGCGCGGACGGCGTTGCCGCGCTCGACAGCACAACGAAGAACGACCGGACCCACCCGCCGGACGAGGCGTCTCGTACGGCACCGCAACCCCACTCGCCTGCTTGCCCAACGAGGTTCAAGCAAGAGAAACGAGGCGACTCAGCGTGACGCAGCAATCCGAGCCCGTACCGGCGCGGCGTGCCACCGGCAAGGGCACGTTATATTTCTTCGGTGCCCTTGGCGGCATCCTCTTCGGCTACGACCTCGGGGTGATCTCCGGCGTCCTGCTGTTCATCAAGACCAAATCAGTCTTCGACCTCGGCTCTGTCGGCCAGGGTGTGGTGGGCGGTTGCCTCGCCGCGGGCGCGATCATCGGTGCCGCCATCGCGGGCCGGCTGACCGACCGGCCCGGCAGGCGGCGCACGATCATGATCGGCGCCACCATCTTCGCGATCGGCACCATCGGCTGCACATTCGCTCCGAACGCCACGACGTTCGTGATCTTCCGGTTCATCGTCGGCATCGCGGTCGGCGCCACCTCCGCGACCGTGCCGACCTATCTGTCCGAACTGGCCCCGAGCCGGGTCCGTGGCGCGCTGTCCTCGCTGAACCAGTTGATGATCGTCAGCGGCATCCTGATCGCCTACATCGTGGACTGGGCGTTGCAGGGTTCGGCGAACTGGCGCGCCATGATCGCCATCGGCATCATTCCGGCCGCGGTGCTGCTGTTCGGTATGACGCTGCTGCCGGAAACCCCGCGCTGGCTGATCAAGCAGGGCCGCGAGGACGAGGCCCGAGTCGTGATCCGTTCCGCCCAGGGCCAAGTCGACATCGACGCCGAAGTCACCGGCATCCGCGAGGTCATCCGGCTCGACGGTGATCAGGGCAGCCTCAAGGACCTGTTCACCAAGTGGGTCCGCCCGATGCTGGTCGTCGCCCTGATCCTGGCCGTCGGCCAGCAGCTCTCCGGTGTCAACGCGATCAACCTGTACGCGCCGACCATCTTCAAGAATCTGGGCGTCGGCACGTCCGCGTCGCTGCTCGCCTCGATCGTGCTGGGCACGGTCAAGGTCGCGTTCACCGCGTGGGTGATCTTCATGGTCGACCGGTGGGGCCGCAAGCCGCTGCTGCTGCTCGGCAACGTGCTGATGTCCGCGACGCTGATCCTGCTCGGCATCTCGGTGACCGTGCTGTCGCACAACCCGTCCGGCGCCGCCATCACCACCATCATCCTGCTGGTCATCTACCTCGCCGGGTACGAACTCGGCTGGGGCGCGGTGGTCTGGGTGATGATGTCCGAGGTGTTCCCGCTGAAGGTGCGCGCGGTCGGCATGGGCACCAGCAGCGTCGTGCTGTGGGCCGCGACCTTCGCCATCACCTTCGTGTTCCCGGTGATGGACAACGGCATCGGCCTCGCCAACTCCGCGTACATCTTCGCGGGTATCGGCATCATCCTGTTCCTGTTGGTCGCCAAGTTCGTACCGGAGACCAAGGGCCGCAGCCTCGAGCAGATCGAACTGGATCTGCGCGACCGGGTGAAGGTCTGAACACGCACATCTGATTGGAAGCAATGAATTTTCAGAAGCTTCGGGACAAGCTGTCGAGCGTGGTGGCCATTCCGGTCACCCCGTTCGACAGCGAGGGGAAATTGGCCGAGCCGGCGTACCGCAAGGTGGTGCGCCGGCTCGTCGACGGTGGTATCGGGGTGATCACACCCAACGGCAACACCGGCGAGTTCTACGCCTTGTCCGTCGAGGAGTGTGGTCGCGCGGTTGACATCACCGTCGAGGAAGTAAACCGCGACGCCACAGTGCTGGTCGGCGTCGGCCACGCGATCCCGGACGCGATCGCCGCTGCGCGGCACGCCCGGGACGCCGGGGCCGAGGCGATCATGATCCACCAGCCGGTGCATCCGTACGTGTCGCAGGCAGGCTGGGTCGACTACCACCGGGAGATCGCCAGCGCCGTACCGGAACTGGGCGTCGTGCTGTACGTGCGCAATCCGCGCATCGACGGCAGCCACCTGGCCGCGCTCGGCGACGCGGCGCCCAACGTCATCGGGGTCAAGTACGCGGTGCCCGATCCGGTCCGGTTCGGTACGGTCGCGCAGGACGCCGGCACCGATCGGTTCGTCTGGATCGCCGGTCTCGCGGAGCTGTCCGCGCCCGGTTACTGGGCCCTCGGGGCCACCGGGTTCACATCCGGTCTTGCCAATGTGGACCCCGGGTTGTCAGTTGCCATGCTGACCGCGTTGCAGGCCAACGACTTTCCGGCCGCTCGGCGGGTGTGGCAGCAGATCCGCCCGTTCGAGCAGTTGCGGGCCGCGGGCGAGTCCGAAAACAACGTGAGCGTGGTCAAGGAGGCGCTGGCCCAACTCGGCCTGTGCCGCCGCGACATCCGGCCGCCGTGTCAGGTGCTCGACGAGGCGGGCCGGGCCGAGGTCACCCGGATGCTCACCGAATGGGGCATGTTGGGCGTATGAAACGACCGGAAGACCTCCGCAGTTTCCGTTGGTACGGCGGGGACGACCTGCGCAGCTTCAGCCACCGCACCCGTACCCGTCAGCTCGGCCTCGATCCCGAGGAACATCTCGGCAAACCGGTGATCGGCATCCTGAACACCTGGAGCGACATCAACCCGTGCCACATGCACCTGCGCGAGCGCGCTCAGCAGGTCAAGCGGGGGGTGTGGGAAGCCGGCGGGTACCCGCTGGAGTTCCCGGTCGCCACCTTGTCTGAAACGTTTCAGAAGCCGACGCCGATGCTGTACCGCAACCTGCTCTCGATGGAGACCGAGGAGGTGCTGCGCTCGTATCCGATCGACGGCGCCATCCTCATGGGCGGATGCGACAAGACCACCCCGGCGCTGCTGATGGGCGCGGCCAGCGCGGACCTGCCGGCGATCTTCGTCCCGGCAGGTCCGATGCTGCGCGGACACTGGCGCGGCGAGACGCTGGGCAGCGGCACCGACATGTGGAAGTACTGGGACGACCGGCGGGCCGGCTTGATCGGCGACCGCGAACTCAGTGAACTGGAACGCGGCCTGGCCCGCTCCCCCGGCACCTGTATGACCATGGGCACCGCATCGACCATGACCTCAGCCGCCGAAGTGCTCGGGCTGAGCCTGCCCGGCGCGGCCGCGATCCCCGCGGTCGACTCCGCGCACTACCGGATGGCCGCCGCGGCGGGCCGGAAGATCGTCGAGCTGGTCTGGGCCGATGTGCCGGTGTCGGCGATCCTGAGCAAGGACGCGTACACCGACGCGATCGCGACCGTGCTGGCCCTCGGCGGATCGACCAACGCGCTGATCCACCTGATCGCCATGGCCGGGCGCAGCCAGATCGCGTTGGACCTCGACGATTTCGACCGTATCGCCCGCGATGTCCCGGTACTGGCCAACATCCGGCCGGGCGGTGCGTACCTGATGGAGGACTTCTACTACGCGGGCGGTCTGCCCGGCCTGCTGTCCCGCCTGGATCGGATCGGCGTGCTGCACACCGACCGGCCCACCGTCACCGGTCGCACCCTGGCGGAGAACATCGACGGCGCACTGGTGCACGACGATGACGTGATCCGCGACGTTGACAACCCGATAGCCACAGAGGGCGGCGTCGCGGTGTTGCGCGGCAACCTGGCTCCGGACGGCGCGGTCATCAAACACATCGCCGCCGAAGCGCACCTGCTGCGGCACACCGGCGCCGCGGTCGTGTTCGACAGCTACCCGGACCTCAAGGCCAGGATCAACGACCCCGACCTGCCGATCACCCCGGACTCGGTGCTGGTGCTGCGCAACGCGGGACCGCTCGGCGGGCCCGGCATGCCCGAATACGGCATGTTGCCCATCCCGGACCGGCTGCTCGAACAGGGCGTTCGGGACATGGTACGTATTTCGGATGCGCGGATGAGCGGCACCAGTTACGGCGCCTGCGTGTTGCACATCGCGCCCGAATCCTTTGTGGGCGGCCCACTCGCGCTTGTGCGCGACGGCGATCTGATCACCCTCGACGTACCCGCCCGCGCCCTGCGACTGGAAGTATCCGACGACGAACTGGCCGAACGCCGCGCCGCGTGGGTCGCGCCGCAAGCCAAGTTCGAGCGCGGCTACGGATCGCTGTACTCCGCGCACATCACCCAGGCTGACCAGGGTTGCGACTTCGACTTCCTGGCCAAACCTGGCCACAACCCGGAACCGGACCCACGATGACCACTGCCGTCTCCACCGTGCGGGGCGCGGTCACGCGCTGGATCGACACGGCGTTTCCCGGCTGGGTCGAGGTCGTCTCCACCGAGGCGAACGGGGACACGCTCGCGGTCATCGGCAAACTCCCGGTCCTCGGTGTCGACGTCGCCTGCGAAGTGCTCAGCGAAGACGGTGACGTGGTGGTCGTCCGCCTGCTCTATGACATCGCCGACGACGCCGAACTGCACATGCCAGCGAAGAGTCTGCGCAGGTAACCACTCCCATCCGCGCAGCTATTGACAATAGGTTGTCAAAATGACAAGCTATTGTCATGACTGAGGCAACGGTGCATCTCGCGGTTTACGACACACTCGCCGACTGGGAAGTCGGGTACGTCACGGCACACATCAACCGGCCGTCCTGGCACAAGACGCCGGGCCGGTTCCAGGTGCGGACGGTCGGCGCCAGCGCCGAGCCGATCACGACCATGGGTGGCCTGCGGGTCACGCCGGACGTGACGCTGGCCGAACTGCGGCCAGAGGACAGTGCCATGCTGATCCTGCCGGGCAACGACATCTTTCCCACCGAGACGTTCGCGCGGTTCGCGGCCAAAGCGGGCGAATTCCTCGACGCGGGCACGCCGGTCGCGGCGATCTGCGGAGCGACAGCGGGACTGGCCATCGCGGGCCTGCTCGACAACCGGCAGCACACAAGCAACGCGCTGGAGTTCCTGGTGTCGATGGGATACGGCGGCCAGGAGTACTACCGCGACGAGCCTGCCGTGACCGACGGGGACCTGATCACCGCCTCCGGGGTGGCGCCGGTCGAGTTCGCGCGGGCGATCATGGCTCGGCTGGACGTGTACGAGCCTGGGGTGCTGGCGTCCTGGTACAAGCTGTACGGCCAGCAGGACCCGGCCGGTTTCTTCGAACTGGCTGCGGTCAAGTGAGCCGACGGGAGCAGGAACTGCTCAGTTCGGCCGCGCTGACCGCGTTCCGGCTGAACGGGCAGTTCCTCGACCTGGCCGAGCACCTGGCCCGGCCGGTGGGTATCACGGCGACCTGGTGGCAGGTGCTCGGCGCGATCATCCAGGCGCCGTTGTCGGTGTCGGACATCGGGCGCGCGATGGGCATCAGCAGGCAGGCCGTGCAGCGGACGGCCGATGTGCTCGTGAGCAAGGGATTTGCCGAGTACCACGACAACCCGGCACACCGGCGAGCAAAACTGGTGGCGCTCACCGACACGGGCCGGGCGGCGATCGCCGCGATCGGACCGCACCACGCCCGCCACGCCAAACGGCTCGCCGACGCGATGGGCGCCGAGGAGTTGGCTGACGCGATCGCGGCGATGACGAAGCTGTCCGAGGTGCTGGACGGCCTAGGCGAGCTGAGTTGACGGGCGGGCCGCGGCCCGCGCGGGTTGGGCATGGCGGCGCGCGCTGTGATTGCCGGGTTGTCGTGGCGGCGCGCGTTCTGCTTACCGGGTTCTCTTAGCGGCGCGTTCTGGCTACCGGGTTGTCGTGGCGGCGCGCGTTGTGATTGCCGGGTTGTCAAAGCGGTACGAGGGAGCGGGCGGGTTGTCTTAGCCGTGCGCGGGCTGGGCGGTTCGCGGGGTGGTTGGTGAGTTGTCCTAGGGCGCGCGGTGTGGTCGGGTGGTTGTCGTGGGCCCCACGGGTGTGGTCGTTGGGTTGTCAGGATCGGATCTGGTAGCCGCCCAGCACCAGCGGGGCGTTCGCCGCGGGCGCCATGCACTTGGACAAGGGCGGAGTCGGCATACCGGCGATGCCGATCCGGCTTGCCGCGCCATCGACGTAGAAACTCAGGCCGGTCCGCACGCCGAGCTGCCAGGGACTGCCCGGCGCGGCGCGGACCAGCGTTCCGGTCACCGTCGCGGTCGGGCCACCTACGGTGACGCAGTCGACGGCGAAGTCGCCCCAGTTGACGTAAGTCTCGCCACCACTCTCATCGATGCGGTGATAGATCCGGAACGTGCCCCAGGAATTGGTCGGGAACTCGCCTGGGCCGAAGGTGGCGTGCGCGTTCACGCTGATCTCGACGTCGTTGCCCGGCGCGGGAAAGTACATCTGCGCCCAGCCGGTGACGGCAGCGGCGGTGTCCGAAGGCGCCGACTGGGCGGGGATGGAGATCGCGAGCGGCGCAACGGCGACCGCGGCCATCACCGCTGCGCGGATACGGAAGTTTTGCATGAAACGGATCCTCGCGACCGCGACCGCCGGCAGCCTCCCTCGCGAGTAGCGTTCTGCTCCCCCGTCAGCGGGAGAACTCGGCCCCCATCGCGCCGACCGTCTTCTCCAGCAGTGCGCGCATGGCTTTGCTGGCCGCGTTGGGTTTGCCGTTGCGGACCGCGGCGAGCACCGACTTGTGCAGCGGGAGGGTCGCGGCGACGCCGCCCGGGAGGTGCGAGTTGACTTCCAGCGCGTGGTGCAGCCCGGTCTCCAGCAACCGGCCGAGCTGCTCGACGAGCTGGTTGCCGCTGGCGCGTAACAGCGTCAGGTGAAAGGCGAGGTCAGCGGCGACGAACGCGTCTTCCGAGCCGGGCAGGTTGGGCGCGTTGCGCGCCATGCCCTCGTACGCCGCGGCGAGCGCGGCGAGTTGGTCTTCGGTGGCGTTGGCCGCGGCTTCGCGGGCGGCCTCCGGTTCGATCATCCGCCGCAGGTTGAACAGGTCGCGCAGGAAGCCCGGATCGGCGTTGCGGCCGTGCCACTCGATGACGTCGCGATCCATCAGGTTCCAGTCCGCCCGTGCCAGCACCCGCGTACCCAGGCGCGGCCTCGGTTCGACGAGGCCCTTGGCGGCGAGCGCCTTGACCGCTTCCCGCACGCCGCCACGGCTCACGCCGAGCCGGTCGGCGAGGTCGGCTTCGTTGGGTAGCTGCGTGCCGGGTTCGTATTCGCCGGACACGATGCGCAGGCCGAGCCATTCGACGACTCGACCATGCATTGTCCGGTGCGGGCCAAGCGGGCCGGCAATCGACCGCTCCACCAGCCAATCATCGAATCATTGATCCATAAAGTCAAATCACTTAGGCTTGTTTTCCCAGCTAGTGACAGGGAGCCTGATGAAGATCACCGGGGTCAGCACACATGTCATCGGCACAGCATGGCGCAATCTCACCATTGTCGAGGTACATACCGACGCCGGAATCACCGGTTTGGGCGAGGTGCGCATGCTCAACCACACCGACGCGCTGCTCGGTTACCTCCAGGAAGCCGTGACCAACCACGTGCTCGGCACCGACCCCTTCGATGTGGAGAGCCTGGTGCACCGGATGACCAGGCACGACTACGCCCGGGCCGGCGAGATCGCGATGTCCGCGCTCGCCACGATCGAGATCGCCTGCTGGGACATCCAGGGCAAGGCCCTTGAACTTCCGGTTTACAAGCTACTCGGCGGTGCGGTGCACGATCGCATCAAGGCCTACGCGAACGGCTGGTACCAGGTCGAGCGCACTCCGGACGAGTTCCACGCGGCAGCGAAGCGGGTACTGGATCGTGGCTACCGGGCGCTGAAGCTCGACCCGTTCGGCGCGGGCATGTTCGAGCTGGACCCGAACGAGACCGCGCGCTCGCTGGACCTGGTGGCCGCGGTCCGGGACGCGGTCGGGCCGGAGGTGGAGATCCTGGTCGAGATGCACGGGCGGTTCAGCGCGGCGACGGCGATCCGGATGGCGAACCTGCTGACCGAGTTCTCCCCGTCCTGGATCGAGGAGCCGGTACCGCCGGAGAACCTCAAGGCGCTGTCCAAGGTCGCCGCGCACACCGACATCCCGATCGCCACCGGCGAGCGCATGCACACCCGGTTCGACTACCGCGAACTGTTCGAGTCACAGGCCGCGGACATCATCCAGACCGACATCACGCATTCCGGCGGTCTGCTGGAGGCGAAGAAGCTCGCCGGCGCCGCCGAGACGCACTACCTGCTGATGGCGCCGCACAACGTGGGCGGGCCGATCTCCACGGCCGCGAACCTGCACCTGGCCGCGACCACCGTCAACTTCAAGATCCAGGAGTACTTCAACGACTTCGCCGACTCGTTCGTCGCCGAGTGCGAGCCGGGTCTACCTGAGGTTGTCAACGGGTACTTCCCGTTGCCGACCGCGCCCGGGTTGGGCATTTCGCTCAACCAGGACGCGATCGCGGCACATCCCCGACAGCGGGTGAACTTCAACCTGTTCCGCTCCGGCTGGGAACTGCGCGAAGCGACGGCCGGTCAGGCCGGGTAATAGCCAAGCTGGGCGGACAACTGATTCGCCCCTTCGGTGACCAGGTCGCCGAGTTTCTCCGCGACCTGGTCGCTCCACCTCGGCGTCGGCACCGAAATGCTCATCGCCGCCACGACCCGCCCGGTTCGATCCCGGACCGGCGCGGCAACGCAGGCAGCGGCCTCGTTGGATTCACAGTATTCGTAGGCGACGCCGCGCTCGGCGACCTCGTCGAGGTGGGTCCGCAATTCCGCGACCGAGGTGATGCTTCTGGTGGTCATCGCCGCGAGCGGCACGTTCTTGCGATACCGTGCCGTGAATTCCTCGGCCGACAGGTTCGCGAGCAACATTTTGCCGACCGCGGTGCAGTGCGCGGGCAGTTTGCGTCCGACCGCGGACACCAGGCGAACCGCGTGGGCCGAGTCGGCCTTGGCCACGTAGAGCACCTCGGTGTCGTCGAGCACGGCGACGTGCACTGTTTCCTGGCAAGCCGCGGAGATCTGCTCGCTGACCATCCGCCCTTCCCTGGCCAGGTCGACCTGCTCGGCGAACACGCTACCGAGCCGGAACAGCGGCAAACCGAGCCGGTAACGGTGCGGTTTGTCCGGATGCGCGACCAGGTACGACCTGATAACCAGTGTGTTTACCAGTTCGTGCACCGTCGTCTTCGGCAAACCAAGTGTCGCGGTGATCTCCGGAATGGACCGGTCTTCTCCGGACAGGAACAACTCGAGAATGTCCAGCGCTCTGATGACCGCGGGAACCGTACGTGCCATGGCCATGATTTCGCCCCTCCTGCGCGGGAATTCTAGACCGGCGGCGAGGCGAATCGTCGCGGCATCGGCATAACCCGGCTACCGGACGGCGATCGCGCCGCCAACAAACCCAACTCGGCCAGCCGTTGCACGCACAGGTGCGCGCGCCGAACCCGCTCGCGGGCGCTGTCCACGACCGCGGCGGCAAGGTGGCCACCGGAAGGATAGATGTTCGGCGCATTACGCAGACCGAATTTCAAATAAATGGGTGCGCCGACCCTGATCAATTCGGCCGCGTCATAGTTGCGCACATATCCACCGAGGTCATCGGGGGTTTCCAGATAAAAGTCGATCGCTGCCGAGCCCGCCGCGCGAAGTTCGGCGACCTGCGCGATGGTCAGGTCGGACGGGATGTTGACCGAGTCGGCGCCGAGTTGTTCGAAAACCCGGAACGCCGCGGGGTTGGTCGGCCCGGCCAGCGCGGAGACCTTGATGGAGAGGTCGGCGGGCAGCTCACCGGCGACCCGCAGCTGGTGCACGGCCCACAACACCCCCTCGTCGGCAACCAGCAGGCAACGCACGCCGAGACCGACGGCCCGGTAGGCGTCGGCGAGCGCCTGGCCGAGCTGGTCCCGGCCGCGCGCTCGTGGTCCCACCCCGCCGCACGGTGTAAACCGGCCGGCCCCGATGTCCCAGGTGGCGCGCGGGCCGAGGAACAGGCACAGCTCGAAGCCCGCCGTGGCCGCCGTGTCGACCATCTCGGTGATTTCCGCGTCGGACAGCATCATCACCCCGCTGCCCTGGCTGACCCGGTGGATCGGCACGTCGAGGCGGTTGGCCTCGTCGACCACCGCGTGCAGGGCAGCCGGTCCCTCAACGGAGGGAATCTCAAGCCGGAACGCTCCCCCGTCCGGGAAAACCGCGACCGACGTGTTCGGCACCGGCTGGGTTACCCGCAGGCCGAGCGCGTGCAGCGCGTGTTCACCGGGCAGGGCGACCGACTTGCGACTGACCGGCATGACGGCTCCTTCACCCCCCGACGGACCCGGGGATTCGGTGATCCCAGGGTTCGACATCGCGGAGATCGCCCGCTATGTCGAACAAACCTAGGGCCGGTTCGAGGCGGCCGTCAAGTGAGGTGGTGCCGGCCAACCCGCGAACGTCCGCGAGGTGGCCAAGCCTGCCCGTTCGGTCGTCTTCATTGACGCTCGCGGGCTGCACAGATCTTGCGTGCGTACAGCAGCCAGGACGAAGCTGATCACGGACGAGGACCAGTGGAATGCACAGGTCGCGGCGAGACAACCGGAGGTTGCCATGGGCACTGAGGTGCCGCCGCCGACCGCCCGGGCGCCGGACGATCCGACGAGAGCGACCGACGGCCGGTTTCCGGCTCGGGGGCTTGCCGTGTTGTTGTCCGCGCCGGGGGTTGTCGAGGTGACCGAGGTGGACGTGAGCCCACCGCTGCCGGGTGAGCTGCTGGTCCGGGTCGAGGTCGCGGGGATCTGCGGGAGCGACGTCGAACTGTTCGCCGGGAACCGGCCCCCGGACATCGTGCGGTATCCGGTGGTGCCGGGGCACGAGTGGGCTGGGCGGGTTGCCGCGGTCGGCGCTGGGGTCACTGGGTTTACACCTGGTGATCCGGTGGTGGTCGAAGGTTTACGGTGGTGCGGGGAATGCGCTCGATGCCGGGAAGGCGCGACGAACCTCTGCCTGGCCGGGTATCGGGAGACGGGGTTCACCGAGCCGGGCGCGTTCGCCGAGTACGTGGTGGTTCCGGCGCGGCTGGCGCACCCGGTTCCTGAGGACAAGCCACTGGAAGAAGCGGCGCTGCTCGAACCGGTGGCATGCGTGGTGGCGGCGTTGCAGGCCGGCGCGCCACAGGCCGGCCAGCGGGTGGTGGTGATCGGCGGGGGCACGTTGGGGCTGATCGCGGTGCAGCTGCTGGCCAGGACGTCGCCTGCCGAGTTGATATTGGTGGAGAGCCGGGCTGATCGGCGGGAACTCGGTGCCCGGTTCGGCGCGACCAAGACCGTGGATCCGGGGGAAGCCGCCGACTTTGACGCGGATCTGGTGGTCGAGGCGGCGGGTGCGCCGGAAACCGCACTGGCCGCGGTGCGGGCGGCCCGGCGGGGCGGGACCGTGGTGTTGCTGGGCATTTCCGGCGTCGGTGCTGCCACCGTGCCGCCGGACGAAGTCGCCGTGCGGGAACTGCATGTGCATGGGGTGTTCGGAGCACGGGCGGAATGCTGGCCGATCGCGATCAGGCACTTCGCGTCCGGTGAGCTTGACCTGAGCGCGATGATCAGCCACCGTTTTCCGCTTGCCGAGGTGCGAACCGCCGTTGAAACGGCCAGCAGTCACTCCCCCGGTCTCGGCAAGGTGCTGCTTCGGCCGCCTGCGAACTGATCTCACCTCGCCCCCGAATTCGGCAACCTTCCTTCTCAACGGACGTTGTGAAACCGATTGCGATTTTTCCCTTGACTGTATGAACGAATCATCTGATGATTCACCCACGCCGAGCCGACCGGCCGAGGAACGACCCTGGCCGAGATGGGATGCGTGTGCCAATGAGCGTCGAACAATCCTTACCCCGATCGGAAACAGCCCCCCGGAGCACCTTTTCCCGGCGGGACAGCCTGAAGTGGCTGGGCGCCGGTGGTGGCGTCGCCGCCGCGGGCATGCTGCTCGCCGCCTGCAACGGCGTGACAAAATCGAGCGGGAACGGCGGGGTTGGTGATTTCCCGGCCACACCGGCCTGGAAGTTCGTGTTCATCAACCACGTCACCACCAACTCCTTCTTCATCCCGACCCGCAACGGGCTCGAAGACGCGGCCAAGATGCTCAGCCTGCCGACTCCCCAGTGGACCGGCGACGAGAACGGCAACGTGGCCAACATGGCCAGCGCCTTCGACACCGCGATCACGGCCGGCGCGGACGGCATCGCGATCGCGATGACCGACTCGACGGCGTTCATCGAACCGACGAAACGCGCGCTGGCCAAGGGGATCCCGGTGATCGCCTACAACGCGACCGCGCCAGGAAACTTCGCCCTGACCTACGTCGGGCAGGACCTGTACCAGTCGGGTGTGCTGATGGGCCAGCGCATCGCGCAGGACATCACCTCCGGGCTGATCCTGGTCGGCATCTCGCAGCCGGGCGGCAACAACGTGCAGCCCAGGCTGGACGGCATCAAGGCGGCATTGCAGCAGGCCGCCCCCGGCGTCACCGTGCAGTCGGTGAACACGGGCGCCGACCAGGCAGGCGAGTTGAACAACATCACCGCCGCTTACAGCGGACACCCGGACGCGAAGGGGCTCTACGCGGTGGACGCGGGCACGACCGCGTCGATCGCGCAGTTGATCACCAGTCGCGGGTTGACCGGCAAGATCCACGCGGGTGGGTTCGACACGCTGGCCGACACGATCACCGGAGTGAAGTCGGGCGCGCTGGACTTCACCATCGACCAGTCCGCTTACCTGCAGGGATTCCTGCCGGTGCTTTACCTGTACTTGTATCGGTTGTCGGGAACGCTGGTGAAGCCGCCTGCCACCGACACCGGTCTGACCTTCGTCACGAAGGACAACATCGCGCCGTACGCGGCGAGTCCACCCAGTCGGGTCGAGGGCGGGTCGAACGGAGGCATCGTGAACATGCCCAGTTCGATTCCGTTGCCGCCGCCCTCGACGGTCACCCTCTGATCCGGAACGGCCCTATGCGCAACTCTTTCCTGCGCGGCCTGCTGCGCACCAAGGAACTGAGCATCCTGCTGGTGACCGTAGCCGTCGCGATCTACTTCAGCGTCACCAGTTCGGCCTTCAACAGCGGCGAGAACTACCACACGATCGCGCAGTTCTTCACGCCCTGGGCGATTGTCGCCGCGGGCGAAGTGATGCTGCTGATCTGTGGTGAGATCGACCTCTCCGCCGGTTTCGTGTTCACCCTGGCGCCATTCATCCTGGTGATCTTCGTGAACAACGGAGCGCCGCTGTGGCTGGCGCTGATCGGCACGCTGGTGTTGTGCGCGCTGGTCGGTGTGCTGAACGGGATCATCCACGCCTGGCTCGGGCTCCCCTCGTTCGTGACCACGCTGGGCATGGCGTTCCTGTTGGAAGGGTTGTCGCTGATCCTGTCCAACGGGGCGCCGGTCAGCGCGCCGCGCAACGACTGGGTGGTGACCGTGTTCGGCGGGGCGCGCTGGTCGGAGTTGATCTGGGCGCTGGTGATCGTCTTGGTCATGCAGGTCTTGTTGTCGGGCACCCGGTTCGGTGTGTACACGCAGGCAACAGGCGGCAACCGGCTCGGCGCGGCCGAGTCCGGGATCAACACCAAC
This sequence comes from Pseudonocardiaceae bacterium, assembly GCA_035248365.1. GTDB lineage: Bacteria > Actinomycetota > Actinomycetes > Mycobacteriales > Pseudonocardiaceae > CAJCJE01. The sequence goes on from DATFHN010000191.1 coordinate 47,368, forward strand.
CGGCTGAAGATCGTGAACTTCGCGATCACCAGCACGCTCGCCGGATTGGCCGGGATCATCGACGGGCTGCGGGTCGGCTCGTTCGACCCGACGAACGGCGGGTTCAACACCATGTTCTTCGCGGTGGCCGCCGCCGTCATCGGCGGTACGGCGTTGATCGGCGGGTCGGGCACGGTGGTCGGGGCGTTGCTCGGGGCACTGCTGCTGGGCATCGTCTACGACGGTTTCAACCTGACCGGCGTGAGCGCCAACCCGTTCGACGTGGTGCTGGGTGCGGCGATCCTGGTGGCGATGCTGCTCAACGTGAACCTGACCAAGCTGCGGACGCGGAGCCGAACATGACCGAGCCGAACACAGCCGAACCGAACACGGCCGAGCCCACCAGCGCCGAGTTGATCAAGGCCGAGCACATCAGCAAGCGGTTCGGCGCGGTGACCGCGCTACGCGACATCAACCTGCGGGTCAACGCCGGTGAGGTGCTGGGGTTGATCGGCGACAACGGCGCGGGCAAGTCGACGTTGATCAAGATCTTGACCGGGTTTCATCAGCCGGACAGCGGACAACTGTGGTTCGACGGTTCACAGGTGACCTTCAAGTCGGTCACTCACGCGCGGTCGATGGGCATCGAAACGGTCTTCCAGGACCTGGCCATGGTCAACGATCTGCCGGTGTACCTGAACCTGCATCTGAACAAGGAACTGGTGCATCGCCCGTTTCCGTTCCTGCGCCGCCGGGAGATGAAGCGGCGGGCGCGGGAAGCGCTGGATTCGATCGGCATCAGCATTCCCTCTGTGACGGCTGAGGTCGGGCAGCTCTCCGGTGGGCAACGGCAGGCCATCGCGGTGGCACGCTCGGTTTACTCGAACGCGAAACTGTTGTTGCTCGACGAGCCGCTGGCCGCGATGGGCGCCAAAGAGGGCGGGCTGATCCTGCGGCTGATCGATCAGCTGAAACAACGCGGTGACATGGGGATCGTGCTGATCGCGCACAACTACAGCCAGATCGTGGACATCTGCGACCGGGTCAACCTGCTCCAGCACGGCGAGATCACCCTGGACAAGAAGTCGGCCGACACCTCCGTTGCCGAGTTGCTGGAGCTCGTGCATGCGGAGTACCGGCTGAACACATAGGATGTTTTCCGTGCAACAACGACCTCTTGGCAAAACCGGACACGACGTGTCAGTGATCGGGCTGGGCACCTGGCAGCTCGGGGCGGACTGGGGCGATGTCAGCGAGACCGATGCCATGGCCGTGCTGGACGCGGCACTTGAGCAAGGCGTGACGCTGTTCGACACCGCTGATGTCTACGGCGACGGGCGCAGCGAACAGCTGATCGCGAAGTTCCTGCGCGGACGCACCGACAAACCCTTTGTGGCGACCAAAATGGGTCGCCGACTGGATCAGGTCCCGGAGAACTACAACCTGGCGAACTTCCGCGCGTGGACCGACCGGTCTCGCCGCAATCTCGACGTCGACGTGCTGGACCTGGTCCAGCTGCACTGCCCGCCGACCCCGGTGTACTCGTCGGACGAAGTGTTCGACGGGCTGGACACGCTGGTCGCCGAGCAGCGCATCGCCGCGTACGGGGTCAGCGTGGAAACCGTGGCGCAGGCGCTGGCCGCGATCGCGCGGCCGGGCGTGGCGAGCGTGCAGATCATCCTGAACGCGTTCCGGCGCAAGCCACTCGCCGAGGTGTTGCCCGCGGCGGCCAAGGCGAACGTCGGCATCATCGCACGGGTGCCGCTCGCCTCCGGTCTGTTGTCGGGCAAGTACACGCACGAGACGACGTTCCCGGCCAACGACCATCGCACGTACAACCGGCACGGCGAGGCGTTCGACGCGGGCGAAACCTTCTCGGGCGTCGACTACGAAACGGGCGTGGAAGCGGCGAAGGAGTTCTCGGCGCTGACGGTCGCGCCCGCCACGCCGGCCCAGACCGCGCTGCGCTGGATCGTCCAGCAGCCGGGGGTGACCACGGTGATCCCCGGTGCGCGCAATGTGAACCAGGTGGTGTCGAACATCGCGGCGGCTGACATCCCGGAGTTGTCGGACTCGACGCTCAAGGCCATCGAGGACATCTACGACCGGCGGATCCGCGCTCAGGTCGAGAACCGCTGGTGAGCTACGACGGGCCCGGTGGCCCCCGACACCGGGCCCGTCGTTGGCGTAAACCTGCGGATTACATCGCCAGGTTGGCTGTGATCCGCAGGTTTACGCTCGGCTGCGGCGAAGGGTTCTGGTGGCGACGATGGTGACGGCCGTTGTGGCGGCGCCGAGCCGGGACGCGGTGGTGTAGCCGAGATCGGTGGGGAGTGTCGCACCGGCCGGGTGTTCGCGGCCGGGTTTTTCGCGGCCAGGTTTTTCGCGGGCGGGGTGTTCGCGCCGGGTTCGCGGGCGGGGTGTTCGCGCCGGGACGTTCGCGCCCGGTTTCGCGGGCGGGTTGTTCGCGATCAGTGTCCGCGCTGGGTGTCAGCGCTTGGGCGAGGCCGCCGAGGCGTTCGCGCTGGGGCGAGGCCGCCGAGCGCGCTGGGGTCGAGAAACCAACGCTTCGGACGATCTGGTTCCGCTTGTCGCGCTGGATGTTTCGGCGGCGAGTGGAGATCGCGGCGGATATGGCCGCGGAGAACATGCCAACGAGCAGGCCATCCCCGCGAACGGGAGCCAGGGTTGGTTGCGGGGTAGGGCGACGAGCGCGTCGTAGCGCGGGCCCATCTCGGCGGAGGCGTCGAGTCCTGTCGTGTCGGCTGCCGTTGACGCGGGGCCGTCGGTCGTGGTCGCGCGCGGGACCACTTCGATGAACAGTCGTTCTTGGTGCCGAACGAGCGGTTGACATAGGCGTGCCAGTTGACCTGGACTCGTTATGAACGTATGTTCATGAACAAGCGTTCATAACGAGGAGGCGAGCATGCCAGAGATCGTGAATACCGCGCAGGCGCAGGCGTGGAACGGCTATGAGGGCGAGCACTGGGCCAGCAACGACGACCGGTTCGACCGGGTGAACGATGGGTTCAACGGGTTACTGCTGGACGCGGCGAAGATCACCGCGGATGAGGACGTGCTGGACATCGGGTGCGGGAACGGACAGCTGACCAGACTGGCGGCGCGGCGCGCCAAGCAGGTGACCGGCGTGGATCTGTCTGAGCCGATGCTGGCCAGGGCCCGGGCACGGGCAACCGAGGAAGGGCTCGGCAACATCGAGTTCCATCGGGGTGATGTCCAGGTTTACCCGTTCGGGACGGCCTCGCTGGATGTGGCGTTGAGCCGGTTCGGGGTGATGTTCTTCGCGGATCCGATCGCCGCGTTCAGCAACGTGCACCGGGCACTGCGGCCGAGCGGGCGGATAGCGTTCCTGGTCATGACCGAGTTCGACAACACCGACACGGGCACTGTGTTCGAGGCGTTGTCACCGTATCTGCCCCGGCCGACCGGTGAACGCAACACCGGACCGACCTCGTTCGCGGATCCGGCGCACACCGCGGACGTGCTGACCAGGGCGGGCTTTCACGGCGTGAACTCCACCCGGGTCGAGGCGGATCAGTGGTGGGGCACGGATGTCGCGGACGCGGCCGGGTTCATGGCGGCCTGGGGGCCGGTGCGTCATCACCTCAGTCAGGCGAGTCCGGCCGATGCGGCTGGGGCGAGGGCGGCGTTGCGCGAGGTGCTGACCGGGTTTCTCCGGCCGGAGGGTGTCATCCTGCGCGGGCACGCGTGGGTTGTGACCGGGACGGCTCGGGGGTAGGCGTGGCACCGAGGCGGGCTGCGGCGCTGCGGGATGGCGACGCGAACTTGCGCGAGCACCTGATCGGCGCGGCCGAGCGGTTGATCGCGCGGCAGGGCATGACCGGGCTGACCGTACGCGTGATCGCGAAAGAGGCCGGGGTCGCGGATGGGGTGCTGTACAACCATTTCGCGGACAAGGAGGAGCTGCTCGCCCTCGCGTTGCGTGCGCATGTGCTTGCGGTGGAACGGGAACTGGGTGTTTTGCCGGAGGCGGGTTCCGGCGCGGTCGAGGAGAATCTGCGGGCCTGGTTGCGGTATGGGCTCGCGCTGCACGAGGCGGTGCTGCCCGCGTTCGCCGGGTTGCTGGCGTTTCCCGCGGTGCGGGCTCGGTACGCGGAGCTGCCCGGTTCGGGGGCGGACTGGCGGGATCGGCTGCTGGAGTATCTGCGCGCGGAACACACGGCGGGGCGGTTGCGGGCCGACGCCGATGTGGACGCGGCGGCCGGGATCCTGGTTGGGATCTGCCATGAGCAGGTGCTGTCCGGGTTGTTGAACTCCGGATTGCCGCAGGCGGAAACGCCGTCGGTGGACGCCGTGGTTCACACCGTGCTGCGTGGTGTGAACCCTTAGTTGTCGGCGTGCTGGACCGGGGAGATGCTCCGGGCCAGCACGCGGCCGAGGCCGGAGCGGGTGGCCAGCATGATCAGCCGGTCCTGCGGCGCGAGCGCGTAGGTCTTGGCCGGTTGCCAGTCGAGTTCGGTCGTTCCCCTGCGCTGTAACGCGATCACTCGCGCCTCGCCCTGTTCGTCGGCGGCGCGCACGGTCGCGCCGGCCAGCGGCGAGCCCGCCGCGATCGGCACCTCGGCGATCATCAGCAGCTGGCGGCCGATCGGGATGGTGCCGATCACCTGGCGTTCCACCATCGCCGCGGCGAACGCGGGCGCGGCCAGGAAGGACACGCTGTTGGAGATGGCGAAACCGAACACGCGGCCGACGCGCTGGGCCAGGTCGTCGTCGAACAGGCGCAGCACGACCCGCAGGTCGTCGCGCTGGACTCGGGCCTGCAGCGCGCCTTCCAGGTTGACGACGTCGCTGTTGCTGAGCATGAGCAGCGCCCGGGCGTTGCGGACGTGCGCGGCGCGCAGCGTGTCCTCGCGGGTGGCGTCGCCGAACACGATCGGCACCTGGAGCCTGCGCATGGTGGACACGCCGCGCGCGTTCTCGTCGGCTTCGATGGTGACCACGGTGATGCCGAGGTCACGCAGTTGCCGCACCACGCGAGTGCCGACGTTGCCGAGGCCGACCACCACAACGTGGTCGCCGATCTGGCTGGGCACCGCCGGTTGACGCGAGCGGACCACGCCGCCGACGATGACCGCGGTGACGACCGGCGGGATGGCCAGGCTGATCAGGGTGACGCCGACCTGCAGGACGCGCGCGAACAGGCCGAGCTGGTTGCTGGTGTCCGGGACCGCGTCGCCCGCCGCGTCGAGCAGAGTGATGTAGATGGCGTCGCCCCAGCTGCTCGGGTGCCGTCCGACCATGGCGAGCAGGACGACGCCGATGATCAGCAGGACCAGCAGGACGATCGCGACGCGGACGAAGCTGTTGGCGAGCATGCCGCGCAGCCGCTGGCCGATGACGGTCCAGCGCCGGGTGCGGTGGTAGTCCAGCGGGCTCTGCGGCGGACCGTCCGCGTGCGCGAGCACCAGGTTGGCGGTGCTCTGGTCGGCGGGCAGCAGGCGGGTGGTCGCGCCGGTCGTGTCGGCGAGTCCGCACAGGACCTGCTTGGGCGCGACCGTGTCCCGGTGGGCGACGTAGAGGGTGCGGCCGGGCAGGCGGACGTGGCTGGGCGCGACCTCACCGAGGGCGGCGGCCACGAACGACGGTGCGGCCATCGCCGAGTCGGACAGCACGGCGCAGTCCGCGAACAGGGTGCGGATCTTGTGGCCGAGGCTCATGTTGAACATCCGGACCACCATGCGCAGGTCCGGGTTGATCTCGTGGGTGGTGAGCGCGGCGTGGATGTTGCCGACATCGTCGGAGTTGACCAGGGCGACCGCGCGGGCTTCCCCGACACCCGCGGTGCGCAGCGCGCGTTCATCCAGTTGGGCCGCTTCGATGATCTTCACCCCGGCCAGCTGCGCGATCTCCGGTGCGCGGTCGCGGGTCTTCGACCGGACCACGACGGTGACTTCCGCGCCGAAGCGGGTGAGGAGTTCGTTGACCAGCCGAAGGGCCAGTGGGCTGTCGCCACAAACGACGAAACGGCGCGGGCGGCTGGCTCGGTTGCGTAGCGTCGGCGGCACGCGGGAAATTTTAGTTGACCATCATCGGCGAACAGTGACGTTCGAAATAACAATGTCCGCCGATGATGATCAGTCCTCAGCCGACTCAGACGACCCGGCGCAGCCAGCCTCGGGTGTCCTTGGCCCGGCCGTACTGCAGGTCCAGGATGTGCTCGCGGATGGCGAGGGTGACCTTGCCCGGCTTGCCGTCGCCGACGGTGATGTCCAGGTCCTCGCCGATCAGTTTGACGATCGGCGTGAGCACGGCGGCCGTGCCCGCGGCGAACACTTCGGTGACGCTGCCGTCACCGCAGCCGTTACGCAGTTCGTGGATGGTGATCGAGCGCTCGACCGGGGTGAGGCCGTGCTCGGCGGCGAGGGCCAGCACGCTGTCGCGGGTGACGCCCTCGAGGATGGTGCCCAGCGCCGGAGTGACCAGTTCGCCGTTCGAGGTGACCAGGCAGACGTTCATGGTGCCGGATTCCTCGAGCTTGTCGCGGTCCTGACTGTCCAGGTAGAGCACCTGGTCGGCGCCACGCTCCTGGGCCTCGATCTGCGCGGCGAGGCTGCCCGCGTAGTTGCCGCCGCACTTGGCGTCGCCGGTGCCGCCGATGGCGGAGCGGGTGTAGTTCTGGCTGACCCACAGCGTCACGCCGGTGACGCCGGAGCTGAAGTACGGGCCGGCCGGACCCGCGATCACCGCGTACTGCACCGTGTTCGCCGGGCGCACGCCGAGGAAGGACTCGGAGGCGAACATGTAGGGCCGGATGTAGAGACTCTTCTCGTCGCCGTAGGCGGGCACCCAGGGCTCGTCGGCGCGGACCAGCTGCTCGACGCTGGCCAGGAAGTCGTCCTCGTCCAGCTGGGGCAGGGCCAGGCGGCGCGCGGAACGCTGGAACCGGCGGGCGTTGTCCTGTGGACGGAACAGCCACACGCTGCCGTCCTCGTGCCGGTAGGCCTTGAGACCTTCGAAGATCTCCTGTGCGTAGTGCAGCACCGCGGCGGCCGGGTGCAGGGAGAACGGCTGCAGCGGGCCGACCTGGTGGTCGTGCCAGCCTTCGCCCTTCGTCCATACCGCGGTGGCCATGTGGTCGGTGAAGAAACGACCGAATCCCGGATCGGAAAGGATGGTGGCTCGCTCGGTCTCGGCGACGGGGCGGGTACTCCGATGCAACGGGAAGTCAGCGCTCATGGGTGCATGTTAACCCCTGCTAACCGTCTTCGCCGAGACCTGCTTCCTCCAGATCCAGATCACGTTGGATCCGGCGCCGGGTGGCATCGGTGATGCGGCCGGCTTCGTAGAGCCTGGCTAGCTCAAGGCTTTGCACGGCGAGCAGGTCGCGACGCAGCGTTCGATAGAGCGCGGTGGCCGACGCGGTGGGTTGCTCGTCGTTGTCGTCCTGGCTCAGCCGGTCCAGCCGGGAACGCAGCCGGTCGCGCAACTGTTCGAGCATGGCCTCGGAGGCGGTCTCCAGGTCGGCGAGCGAATCGAGATGGGCGAGGCCGACGTTGGTGAGCTCGCGCCGGGCGAGCACGGTTTCCTGTTTCGCCTCGGCCGGGTCGATGGCGATACCGGCCCGTTTCACCAGCGGCGCGAGTGTAAACCCCTGGACTACAAGGGTGATCACGATGACAGCGGACGCGAGCAGCAGCACGAGATCACGATGCGGCAGCGCGACGCCGCTCTCGGTGGTCAGCGGAATGGTCAGCGCGGCGGCCAGCGGCACCACTCCCCTGGCGCCCGCCCAGGAGACCACGGCGGGCACCTGCCAGGAGGGGCGCGCGCCGCCTCGTCGCTGGCGGATCGCGGAGAGCGGGAAGACCCAGAGCACGCGGATGACGATCAGCGAGGCGGTGATGGCCAGCGCTTGCAGCGGCCAGTAGTTGTCGGTGCTGGCCAGCTCGCGGATGAGGGTGGGCAGTTCCAGCCCGATCAGGCCGAACACCACGCTCTCCAGCAGGAACACCACGGTCTCGGTGACCGCCGTGACTTGCAGTCGGATACGGGCGTTGGTGAGGCGGTCGGTCTTGGCGCCGACCACGATGCTGCACAGCACGACCGCCGTGACGCCGGAGGCGTGCAACGCCTCGGCGAGCACGTAGGCGGTGTACGGGGTGACCAGGGAGATCACGGTTTCCAGGACCGGGTCGACGGTGCGCCGCCGGATCAGGATGACGCCGCCCGCCACCACCGCGCCGACGATGGCGCCGCCCCCAGCGAGCAACACGAACTCGCCGATCGTGCTGCCGGCGGACAGGCCACCGGCGGTGATGGCGAGAGTGATCGCGACGCGGAACAGCAGCAGGCTGGTGGCGTCGTTGAACAGGCTCTCCGCCTGGATCAGCACCTGGACTCTCGGTGGCAGCGACAGCCGCCTGCCCAGCGCGGTGACCGCGACCGGGTCGGTGCTGGCGAGCACGGTGCCGAGCACGAGGGCGAGGCCGATCGGCAGGTCGGTGATGGCCACGACGAGCGCGGCGACCACGGCGGCCGAGGCAAGGACGAGGCCGACGGCCAGCGCGGTCACCGGTTTCCACACCGCGCGCAGGTCTCGCCAGGGCAGTTCGGCTCCGGCCGCGTCGAGCAGAGGCGGGAGGACCACGAGGCTGACGATGTCCGGGGTGACCTGGATGCGGGGCACGCCGGGCAGCAGGCCGACCACGACGCCGGCGACCACGAGCAGGGAGGGCGCGGGCACCCTGAGCCGCCTGGCGAACGTTGCGACCACGGTCGCCACGACCACCAGGAACAACACGGTTTCCACGCTCCGCATGACCGGCCTTTCCCTGGTTAGTCGCGATCACTTTAACGCGGCCCGATAAGTGTCAATCGCCGCGGAACCGAATGCTTGACGGAGCGCGAGCGCCAGAGTACTTTCCGCATAAGTAAGGAAAGTTGCTTAATTAACAGCATCGAGTACCCGTAACTGTGAATGACGGAGACCCCGATCAGGTTTTCCGCCACCGGTTCCCTGTGCGCACAACGCATCGGGCACCGGATCACGCGTTCGAGTCGACGGCGACCGCAGCGCGCCCGTCGACGTCGGCGCAGCAGGACCGACTCGCCGGCGGCAGGGCGCACTCCCCCACCGAACGGCCGTTTCACCGACCCGTGAACACGCGTGCCGGCCGCCCCCTTGGCCGGTCACCATCGCGCTGGAGGCATGGATGGGCCGTACTGGTGGGTTCCGCCGGTGCCCCCTGCTGGTCGCCGTCACCGTCTCATTAGGACTGATCGTGGCCGGTTGCGGTGGCGCCGACCCGGCCGCGCCGCACGTTGCCGCGCCGCTCACGGTGCACCCGGACCCGTTGGCCCAGGCGCGGTTCGACACCAGGCCCGGCCCGGCGGACGCGGTACTCACCCAGCGCGGCGACGACACCCGGCTCGGCTGGAACTCGGGCGAGAGCCAGCTCACCGTGGCCTCGGTCGGCAGCAAGAACTTCGGCAAACGTGCCGCGTATCCGGTGGACGGCAAGGTGTACGCGCAGCCGCTGTATGTGCCGCAGCTGTCAACCGGCGGACAACAGCACGACGTGGTCATCGTGGCCACCCAGCACGACACCGTCTACGCGTTCGACGCGCACGGCACCGGATCGGGCGCCGCGCCGCTGTGGCAGACCTCGTTGCTGCAACCGGGCGCGCGCACGTTCCAGGCCGCCTCCGACCGGGTCGGCACCAATCGGCTGTGTGATTCGATCACGCCCGAGGTCGGCATCAGCAGCACGCCGGTGATCGACTGGGCCGGCCAGCGGATCTACGTGATGGCGCTGGACATAGAGAACGGCAGGTTCACCTACCGGATGCACGCGCTGAGCCTGAGCACCGGCAAGGATGTGCGACCGTCCACTGTGGTCAGCGCAGCGGTACCGGGCAGCGGGATCGACGCCAAGAACGGGCAGATCGCCTTCACGGCGTCCGACGAACAGCAGCGGATGGGCCTGACCCTGGTCAACGGCGTCGTGTACGCCGGGTTCTCGTCCTGGTGCGGGTGGAGCCCGTATCACGGCTGGGTGCTCGGTTACCGAACCGGTGATCTCGGCCGCGCCGTCGTCTACAACGTCACGCCCGACTCCGACCAGGGCGGACTGTGGGAGTCGTCGAGTGGCATCACGGTTGACAGCCACGGGCACCTGTTCATCGTCACCGGCAACGGTCCCTACGACGCGAACACCGGCGGCCGGGACACCAGCGACAGCCTGCTGGAGATGGTGCCGCAGGACGGCACGCTGAAAGTGATCGACGAGTTCACACCGTTCGACCAGCTGTGCCGCGCCGAGCACGACCAGGACCTCGGCTCGGGTTCGCCACTGCTGCTGCCCGGCGGCCAGGAGCTGGTGCTCTCCTCCAAGACCGGCGCGGTGTACGTGCTGAACAACGGGAAACTCGGCGGCTACACCCAGATCACGGGCGACGCGTGCAAGCAACGCACGCGGACCGACGTGGACAAGATCAAGCAGGAACTGACCATCGACTCGGTGCCGGGCGGCATGTGGGGCACGTGGGGCTACTGGGCGTCGCGGAACGGGACCTATATCTACGGCAGTGGCTCGCAGGGCAAGCCGACGCAGTGGCAACTCGACGGCAGCGGCACCATCGAACCGACACCGGTGGCGACCGCGCCGGAGTCCTTCACCTATCCCGGGGCCATCCCGGTGACCTCCAGCAACGGCGGTGCTGCCGGCACCGGCATCGTCTGGACGATCGATCAGACCAGCGGCGCCGTGTTGCGCGCGTTCGACGCGAGCAACATCGGCGAGGAGATCTTCAACAGCGCTCGTGACGCGGGCCGGGACGGGCTCGACGACACCACCGGGTTCAACCACTTCGACGTACCCACCATCGCGGACGGACTGGTGTTCGTCGGCGACCAGAGTCATCTGGAAATCTTCGGCCTGCTCAGGTGAATGGGCCGATGAAAAATAACGGGAAAGTTGGAGGAATCATGAGACAGCGCACGGCGTTGTGCCTGTTCGCGGCACTTGCGTTGGTCATCGGCACCGGGCTGAGCCTGATCGGTGGCGCTAGTTCCAATACGGCACATGCCGCGCCGGCCGACACTTATTATGTGACGCTCTACGGCTGGCCGGACAATTCCCCTCCCGGTGGCGACATCGCCTACCCGCAGATACACCAGTCGGCGGGCGGGACCGGGACCTACGACGACCCGATCACGTTCGCCACCGACCAGGACGAACTCGCGCCCGGCACCATCGTCTACTACTCCTACCTGCACCGGTACTTCATCATGGAAGACGACTGCGTCGAGTGCGACCAGGACTGGGCCAACGGCCAGGCGCACATCGACCTGTGGATCGGCGGCGAGGGCGGCGACTCCAACGCGGTCATCAACTGCGAGGACGCGCTCACCCAGACCGGCGACGTCGAGGTGAATCCGCCATCGGACGAGCAGGTCGACACGACGCCATTGTTCGATTCGAGTTCGAATACGTGTTATGACCCCAGCAGCTTCAGTCCACAAAACACAAGAGGCTGACTGGGACAATCCATTGTTGTCCGAAATAGTTGGGGGTGATGCGGGCCTCGGAATTGTTTCACACCATGTTCTTGACTGCGCGGAGGAACAATGAAGAAGAGACGTTCGCTCTATATCGTCTTGGCGGCGGTCGCGGTGGCCCTGGGCACGATGATCTCCCAGCTCGGCACCGCCACCTCGGCCACGTCCGCCCCGACCAGCACCTCACACAGCTTCTACGTGACGCTGTACGGCTGGCCGGACAACTCCCCTCCCGGTGCTGACATCGCCTACCCCAAGAGTGATGGCAACCCGACCATCCACAACTCGGCCGGTGGCAGCGGTACCTACAGCAACCCGATCACCTACGCGACGGACAAGGCCGAACTTCCGATCGGCACCAAGGTCTACTACTCCTACCTGAAGCGCTACTTCATCATGGAGGACGACTGCGTCGAGTGCGATCAGGACTGGACCGGCCACGGCCCGGACGGCGGCCCGCGTTTCTATCACATCGACCTGTGGGTCGGTGGCAAGGGCGGCAACACCAGCAAGGTGATCGACTGCGAGGACAACCTCACCCAGACCGGCACGGTGATCATCAACCCACCGTCGAACGAGCCGGTGAGTACCACTCCGTTGTTCAACTCCAGCACGAACCAGTGCTATAGCCCGTGACACTCCTTCTCCAGCGCCCCGTGACCCGGTAGCCCCGTAACCTGCCAGGCCCCGGGCAAGACGGGCGGCGGGCCCGTCGAAACTCGGCCGGTCGCGGACGACCCCGTGACCGGCCGAGTCAGTTCCGCGCACAACCACTCTGGACAGATTCATCCGATGTCTGATAGACAACGCATACATCGGAGGTTTATCTGTGGAGGGGACCGTGAGCGGAGCATGCGGAGCGAACCGACTAACACAGGGAGCGCCGCGAACTCGCGCCCGACACGATGACGCGACACTGTCAGCAAGCGGAGCATGCGGAGCGAACCAGCTAACGCAGGGAGCGTTCCCGGCGTGGCCGAGCGCTAGCGAGGTCGCACTGTGAGGCTGCTCCGGATCGGTCCGCCTGGTCGAGAACGGCCTGCTGTTCTCGACGAGAACGACCAGCCGCTCGACATCTCGGCACTGACCACCGACATCGATGCCACCTTCCTCGCCGGGGACGGCATCACGCGGGTGCGCTCCGCGCTGGCCGAAGGCACGCTGCCGCCGCTGGACGCGGCCGGCGCGCGGATCGGCGCGCCGCTGGCCGATCCCGGCAAGATCGTCTGCATCGGGTTGAACTACTTCGACCACGCCCGGGAGACCGGGGCGACCCCGCCGAGCGAGCCGATCATCTTCCTGAAGACGCCGGACACCGTGGTCGGCCCGGCCGACGAGGTGCTGATCCCCTACCGCAGCGTCAAGACCGACTTCGAGGTCGAACTGGCGGTGGTCATCGGGCGCACCGCGCGCTACCTGGAGTCGGCCGATGACGCGCTGGCCTGCGTGGCCGGGTACGCCGTGGTTAACGACGTGTCCGAGCGCGAGTTCCAGATCGAGCGGGGCGGCCAGTGGGACAAGGGCAAGAACTGCGAGACGTTCAACCCGCTGGGCCCATGGCTGGTGACCGCCGACGAGGTGCCGGACCCGCAGACGCTGGCATTGCAACTGTGGGTCAACGGTGAGATCCGGCAGGACGGCAGCACCAGCCAGATGATCTTCGGTGTCGCCGAGATCGTCCGGTACCTCAGCCAGTTCATGGTGTTGCGCCCGGGCGACGTGATCAACACGGGCACGCCGGCCGGGGTCGCGCTGGGCAAACCGGATCCGAAGCCGTATCTGCGCGAGGGGGACGTGGTCGAGTTGGCGATCACCGGGCTGGGCAGGCAGCGCCAGACGTTCGGTCAGGCGAAGCCATGACCTCGACCATCACCTCGCTGGAAACGTATGACGTCCGCTTTCCGACCTCGCGTGATCTGGACGGCTCCGACGCGATGACGCCGGACCCGGACTACTCGGCCGCCTACGTGGTGATCAACACCGACGCGGGCGACGGGCACAGCGGGCACGGGTTCGTGTTCACCGTCGGCGAGGGCAACGACGTGCAGACGGCCGCCATCCGAGCGCTGGCGCCGCTGCTGGTCGGCCAGGACGCGGAGGTCCTGCTCGCGGACATGGGCGCGACGTCCCGGTTGCTCGTGCACGAGCCGCAGCTGCGCTGGCTCGGCCCGGAAAAGGGCGTCATACACATGGCGATCGGCGCGGTGCTCAACGCGTTGTGGGACCTCAAGGCCAAGCGGGCCGGGCTGCCGCTGTGGCAGCTGCTGGCGACGATGTCGCCGGAAGAACTGGTCAACCTGGTCGACTTCCGCTACCTGACCGACGCGCTGACGCCGGATGAAGCGCTGGAGATCCTGACCAAGGCGCAGACCGGGCGCGAGCAGCGGACCGCGGAACTGGTGGCCAACGGCTATCCCGCGTACACCACGACGCCCGGCTGGCTCGGCTATTCCGACGAGAAGCTGGTCATGCTGAGCAAGCAGGCCATCGCCGACGGGTTCAGCCAGATCAAGCTGAAGGTCGGCAGCGACCTGGACAACGACGTGCACCGGATGCGGCTGGCCCGCCAGGCGCTCGGGCCGGCCGTGCGGATCGCGGTGGACGCCAACCAGCGCTGGGACGTCTCCACCGCGATCGCGGCGATGCGCGCGCTGGCGCCGAGCGAACCGTGGTGGATCGAGGAGCCGACCTCCCCGGACGACGTGCTCGGGCACGCCGCGATCCGGCAGGCGATCGCGCCGATCAAGGTGGCCACCGGTGAGCACGTGCAGAACCGGGTGATCTTCAAGCAGCTGCTGCAGGCGGGCGCGATCGACTTCGTGCAGATCGACGCGGCGCGGGTCGGCGGCGTGAACGAGAACGTCGCGATCCTGTTGCTGGCGGCCAAGTTCGGCGTTCCGGTGTGCCCGCACGCGGGCGGGGTCGGGCTGTGCGAACTGGTGCAACACCTGGCCATGTTCGACTACGTCGCGGTCAGCGGGACGACAACCGACCGGGTGATCGAGTACGTGGATCACCTGCACGAGCACTTCGTCGACCCGGTGGTGATCGACCGGGGCCGCTATCGTGCCCCCACCGCGCCCGGTTTCTCCGCGCAGATGCGCGAGGAGTCGATCGCCGAGTACCTGTATCCGTCCGGCCCGGTGTGGAGGGATGACGCGTGAACGACTTCGACGGGCTGAAGGCGGTTGTCACCGGTGGCGCGTCCGGGATCGGGTTGGCCACGGCGCAACTGCTGGTCGAGCGGGGCGCGACCGTGGCCTGCCTCGACCTGAACCCGGACTCGGTCGCCGCGCCGCTGATCGGCGTGCGCGCGGACGTCTCGGATGACTCCGTGGCCGGCGCGGTCGCGGACGCGGCCACGCTGCTCGGCGGGATCGACGTGGTCGTGAACAACGCGGGCATCGGCGCGCAGGGCACCATCGAGGACAACGAACTCGACGAGTGGCGCACGGTCTTCGAGGTCAACGTGTTCGGCATGGTCCGGGTGGCGCGGGCGGCGCTGCCGTGGCTGCGCGCATCCGCGCAGAACGGCAACTCCCCCGCGATCGTGAACACCTGCTCGATCGCGGCGACCGCCGGTCTGCCGGCACGGGCGCTCTACAGCGCGTCCAAGGGCGCGGTGTACTCGCTGACCCTGGCCATGGCCGCGGACCATGTCCGGGACGGCATCCGCGTCAACTGCGTGAACCCGGGCACCGTGGACACCCCATGGGTGCGCAGGCTGCTCGGCTCAGCCGACGATCCAGCGGCCGAACTGGCCGCGCTCAACGCTCGCCAGCCCACCGGTCGGCTGGTGTCCGCTGCCGAGGTGGCGACCACCATCGCCTATCTCGCCAGCCCGCTGTCCTCGGCGACCACCGGAACCTCGGTCGCCGTCGACGGTGGCATGCAGGGGCTGCGCCTGCGGCCTGCCCCGAGTCCGAAACCCGCCGAATAACCTCCCAACCAACGGTGGCCCCGGCTGTCTGCGTCACCGAAGACGTACAGCAAAGGAAAGAATTTCATGCGACTGCGCAACTCGTGGAAGCTCGCGGCCGGAGTGCTGGCCGCGGCGGCTCTGTTCGCCGGATGCAGCTCAGGTTCAACCGGCAGCGGCAGTGGTCCCAAGGTCGGGCTCGACCTGCCGCGCACCGACACCGACTTCTGGGTCGCCTACAAGAAGTACGTTCCGCAGGAGGCGCAGTCCTTGGGCGTCAACCTGATGACGCCGACCAACTCGCAGAACAACATCTCGACCCTGTCCAGCAACGTGTCCACTTTGGTCAGTCAGGGCGCCAAGGCGGTGGTGATCTCGCCGCAGGACACCGGCGCGGTGGTCGGCACGCTGAACTCACTGGCCGCCAAGAACATCCCGGTGGTCTCGATCGACACCCGGCCGGACTCGGGCAAGGTCTACATGGTGGTGCGCGCCGACAACCAGGCGTACGGCACCAAGTCCTGCCAGTACCTCGGCCAGCAGCTGCACGGCCAGGGCAGCGTGATCGACCTCGAGGGTGACCTCAGCTCGATCAACGGCCGCGACCGCACCAACGCGTTCAACGCCTGCATGAAGTCGCAGTTCCCGGGTATCACCGTCTACGGCGAGCCGACCGACTGGGAGCCGGACAAGGGCGCCGCCGCGCTGCAGACCGTGCTCACCCAGCACCCCGATGTCAAGGGCATCTACATGCAGGCCAGCGTGTTCCTCGACTCGACCATCCAGGTGCTCAAGAGCGCGAACAAGCTGGTGCCGGCCGGCCAGGCCGGGCACATCAGCATCATCTCCAACGACGGTGTGCCGCAGGAGTACGCGGACATCCGCAGCGGTGAGATCGACGCGACCATCTCCCAGCCCGCCGACCTCTACGCGAAGTACGGCCTGTACTACGCGCAGGCCGCGTTGCAGGGCAAGACGTTCAAGCCGGGCCCGACCGACCACGGCAGCGTCATCGTGTCCTGGGGCGACGGCAACCTGGAGGACCAGCTGCCCGCCCCGCTGGTGACCAAGGCGAACGTGAACGACAAGTCCCTCTGGGGCAACCAGAGCAGTTCCTGAAGAAGCGGACGATATGACCGACGAACTCGGTAGCGCGGGAACGCCGCTGGTTTCGGCCAGCGGCGTGACCAAGCGGTACGGACCGACGCTCGCCCTCAACGACGCAGGCATCGTGATCGAACGCGGCCAGACGCACGCCCTGGTCGGCCGCAACGGCGCGGGCAAGTCGACCCTGGTGTCCATCCTGACCGGCCTGAACAGTCCGGACTCGGGCGAACTGCGTTTTGACGGCAATCCTCCGCCGCCGATGTCAGACCGCGAGAGCTGGCGCCGCCTCGTCGCCTGCGTCTACCAGAAGTCCACCATCATCCCGACGCTGTCCGTTGCGGAGAACCTGTTCCTCAACCGGCAGACCACGTCCGGACCGATCTCCTGGCGTGGTCTGCGCAGGCGCGCGAGCGACCTGCTGGAGGCCTACGAGCTGGACCTCGATCCGAAAGGGATGGCCGAGGACCTCTCGGTCGAGCAGCTGCAACTGGTCGAGATCGCCCGCGCCCTCTCGCACGGCGCGCGGTTCGTGATCCTGGACGAGCCGACCGCGCAACTGGAGGGCAAGGCGATCCAGCGCCTGTTCACCAGGATGCGGGCGCTGCGCGAGTCCGGGGTGACGTTCCTGTTCATCTCCCACCACCTGCAGGAAGTGTTCGACGCCTGCGACGTGGTGACGGTGTTCCGGGACGCGCGGCACGTGCTGACCACGCCGGTCAAGGACATCACTCCCCCGCAGCTGGTGGAGGCGATGACCGGCGAGGCGGCCGGTGAAGCGGTGGGCAACAACCGGCCACCGGCCGGCGGCGACGCGGACGTGGTGCTGGCCGCGCGGAACCTGAGCCTGCCCGGCGAGTACAGCGACATCGACCTCACGCTTCGCGCGGGCGAAGTCGTCGGTGTCGCCGGAGTGGGCGGCAGCGGCAAAGTCGCGCTGGCGGAAACCCTGGTAGGGCTGCGCGCGGCGGCCTCCGGCACGGTGGAGATCAGTGGCAAGGCCCGCAAACCGGGCAGCGTGCCCGCGGCGTTGGCCGCCGGGCTGGGTTTCGTGCCCCAGGATCGGCACAAGCAGGGCCTGATACCGCTGCTCAGCGTTGCCGAGAACGCGACGCTGACGATCACCGACCAGTTCGGCGCGGGCGGATTCATCAGCCCGAAACGGCGCAGGGCGGTGGCCAGGGAAGCCATCGCGGAACTGGCCATCAAGACCGACGGTCCGGATCAGCCGGTCTCCGGCCTTTCCGGTGGCAACGCGCAGAAGGTCGTGATGGCGCGGGCCCTGGCCAACAAGCCCAGGGCGCTGGTGCTGATCAGCCCGACCGTCGGCGTGGATGTGCGCTCACGCGAGTCGCTGCTGGAAGCGGTGGACGAAGCGGCAGGCAAGGGCACCGGAGTGCTGGTGGTGTCCGACGAGATCGAGGACCTGCGGGTCTGTGACCGAGTAGTGGTGCTCTTCCACGGCGCCATCCGCGCCGAACTGCCTGCGGGCTGGACGGACCGGCAGCTGGTGGCGGTTATGGAAGGAGTCGACGAGACATGAGTACACGAGGAAGCGGCGTGAACCAGCAGACCACAGTGGCCGATTCGGACCTGGCGGCGAACGGGCCTGCCCTGACCTCCGCACGCGGCACGCCCCGCTTTGCCCGGCTGCGCGACTTCACCCTGGTTCCGGTGATCATCGCGCTGTGCGTCGTGGGCTACTTCGTCGATCCGTCGACGTTCCTGACCAGCGGCAACATCCTCAACGTGCTGCAGCAGCAGACCGAACTGTCCCTGCTGGTACTGGCCGAAGCGGTCATCCTGCTCAGCGGCAAGTTCGACCTCTCCCTCGAATCGACCATCGGGCTCGCACCGGCCATCGGCATGGTGGTGATCCTGCCGACCAGCGCGAACGGGCTCGGCATCGACTGGCCCGTGTGGACGGCGATCCCGGTGTGTATCGCGGTCGGCGCGATCATCGGGTTGTTCAACGGGTTCATGATCCTCAAGTTCCGGTTGTCCGCGTTCATCGTCACGCTGGGCATGCTGATCACCCTGCGCGGTGTCCAGGACGGTGTCACCGGCGGCAACAGCCTCTCCAAGGTGCCTGCCGCGTTCCTGTACCTCGGTTCGTCGACCTGGCTGGGTGTTCCCGCTTCGATCTGGATCTGCGCGCTGCTGTTCATCATCGGCATCGTGGTGCTCGGCTACTTCCGCACCGGCCGTTCGATCTATGCCATCGGCGGCAACGTGGACGCGGCCAAGGCCGCGGGTATTCGCAGCGACCGGGTGATCTGGATCGTGCTGATCGTCGGCAGCGCGCTGGCCGCGTTCGCGGGCATCCTGTTCACCGGCCGGCTCGGCGCGGACCAGGCCAGCCAGGGCCAGAACATGATCTTCCTGGTGTTCGCGGCCTCGGTCATCGGCGGCATCAGCATGGACGGTGGCAAGGGCACGCTGTTCGGTGCGCTGTGCGGTGTGCTCACCCTGGGTCTGATCAACGATGTGCTGACCCTCGCGCACGTGCCGGGCACCTGGTACAACGCGATCGACGGCGCGCTGATCCTGGGCGCGCTGATGCTGTCCAGGATCACGTCCGGTAAGGCTCAGGATTAGCTGGAGTAAACCGTTGGTAGACAACCACAGAGCGCTGGGCCGTGGCGGGTTACGAGTTGGCCCGCTCGGCTTCGGTGCCGCCGTCATCGGCAACCTCTACACCGCGGTGGACCCGGACACCGCGAACGGGACCGTGCATGCGGCCCTGGACCGCGGGGTCCGGTACTTCGACACCGCGCCGCATTACGGCCTCGGCCTGTCCGAGGAGCGGCTCGGTGCCGGGATCGCCGGTTTCGACCGGTCGCAGGTGCTGATCTCGACCAAGGTCGGCCGGTTGCTGATCGACGATCCGTCCGGTGCCGATCGGCGCGACGTGGAACTGTTCGACGTGCCTGCGAGTAAACGCCGGGTTTACGACTACTCGCGGGATGGGGTGCTGCGGTCACTGGAGTCCAGTCTGGACCGGCTGGGCACGGACCACGTGGACATCCTGTTCGTGCACGATCCGGACAACCACTACCGCGAGGCGCTGGAGGGTGCGTTTCCGGCGCTGGAGGAGCTGCGGAGCCAGGGCGTGATCCGCAGCTACGGCGCCGGGATGAACTCGCCGGGGATGCTGGCCGACTTCGTCCGCAACACCGATCTCGACGTGGTGATGCTGGCCGGGCGCTACACGTTGCTGGATCAGGGCGCGTTGGCCGAGTTGCTGCCGTTGTGCGCGCGGCGCGGGGTGTCGATGGTCGCGGCGGGCGTGTTCAACTCGGGCCTGCTGGCGGTTGACCGGCCCGCTGCCGGAGCCACCTACGACTACGCGCCCGCTGACGAGGAGATCCTGGCGCGGGCCAACCGGATCGCCGATGTGTGTCAGCGGCACGGGGTCTCGCTCCCCCAGGCCGCCGTGCAGTTCCCGTTGAACCATCCGGCGGTCGCCACCGTCGTACTCGGTGCGCGCACGGCCGAGGAAGTGAACCGCAACGCCACACTCTTCGACGAGCCGGTTCCGCTGGAGTGCTGGCAGGAACTGGTTGCCGAAGGCCTGCTCGCCGACGACGTCCCGATGCCGACCGGAGCGAGGGCATGACCATCGACGCGCACCACCACCTGTGGGATCCGGCCGTTCGCGACTACCCGTGGCTGGCCGGGGACGTGCTCGACCCGATCCGGCACGCCTATCACGTCGCCGATCTGCGGGCGAAAACCAAAGAGTCCGGTGTGGACGGCACGGTGCTGGTGCAGACTATGTCGGACGTCGCCGAAACCGTGGATTTTCTGGGCATGGCCGATGCGAATCGCGATCTGATCCTGGGCGTGGTCGGGTGGGTTGATCTGATCGATCCGAGCGTTGGCGACACGCTGGCTTCGTTGCGGGACAAGCCTGGCGGGGATCGGTTGGTGGGGATCCGGCACCAGGCGCAGGACGAGGATGACCCGGGTTGGCTGGCGCGGGCCGATGTGCTGCGTGGGCTTGCCGCCGTGGCCGATGCCGGTCTGGTCTACGACTTGCTGGTTCTGCCGCATCAGCTTGAGTCGGCGATCACCGCGGTGCGTGCGGTGCCGCAGGGGCGGTACGTCCTGGATCACGCGGCCAAGCCGCCGATCGCCGGCGGCG
The DNA here is from genome assembly GCA_035248365.1 of Pseudonocardiaceae bacterium. Classification (GTDB taxonomy): domain Bacteria; phylum Actinomycetota; class Actinomycetes; order Mycobacteriales; family Pseudonocardiaceae; genus CAJCJE01. Next base: position 68,062 of record DATFHN010000191.1, read on the forward strand.
GGCGTGAGCCGTGGGCTTCGCTGATGCGTGAGCTGGCTGGGCATTCGAATGTGGCCTGCAAGTTGTCAGGGTTGGTGACCGAGGCTGACTGGACACAGTGGACCATCGAGGACATCCGGCCGTATGCCGAGACCGTGCTGGGTGAGTTCGGGCCCGAGCGGGTGCTGTTCGGGACGGACTGGCCGGTGTGCGAGCTGGCTTCCGGCTACGCCGGGGTGACCGATCTGGCCCGCGAGCTGTGCGCCGGACTCTCCGCCGCCGACCAGGCCGCTGTGTTCGGCGGCAACGCGCGGAGCTGGTATCGGCTCGGCTGAAATTCGGTTGCCGGTTCGGCCCGGCTCCGCCGATGCTGTGCGCATGGAACCCACGCCACCTCGTCTGGACCTAGTCGCGTCGGCCACCGGCCTGGCGCGACAGCAGACCGTGGCCCCGAAAGGACGGACGTCTCAGTTCGTCCGATGATCGCCGCGATCCTGGCCGGCCTGGTGGCCGGGTACGGAATCGCCATCCAGGTCGGCGCCATGTCGGTGTTGCTGGTGGGATTCTCGGCCAGAAGCAGGCTGACGGTCGCGGCGGCGGCCGGAATGGGGATCGCCACCGCGGACGGGTTGTACGCGACGGTTTCGGTGATCGGCGGGAGCGCGGCGGCCGAGTTGATCCGGCCGGTGCGGGCACCGCTCGCGATCGTGGCCGCGATCGTCCTGATCGGACTCGCGGTACGCACCGCCGTCACCGCGATTCGCGATTATCGGCGTGTGCCAACGGAAACCGGGACCGCTGAGCCACCGAGGAGCCCGCTCCGCGCGTTCCTCGGGTTTCTCGGGCTGACCATCTTGAACCCGACGACGATCGTGTACTTCGTCGCGCTCGTACTCGGCCGGCACGGCGGTTTCGCGGGCTGGACCGGGGCCGGGTTCGCGTTGGCCGCGTTCGCTGCGTCGGCGAGTTGGCATGTGCTGCTGGCGGCGGGCGGGCGGCTGGTCGGCAAGGTGCTGACCAGCCGGCGCGGTCAGCTGATCACCGCACTCGCGTCGAGCGCGGTGATCATGGCACTGGCCGCGTCGGTGCTCAGAACCGCGTGAAGCTGCTGACCGACGACCGCGGCGGCCCGCTGGAACGTGCCGGATCTGTCAGGGCGCCGCGGTCGCGACGGTGATCAGGTCGCGGGCGGCATCGTCGGTTCGCTGTCGATCACCGGTCAGATAACGGTCCAGCGCGAGCCCGCGCAGGCCGCTGACCAGCATGGTGGCCCGGGCACCCGCCTCGCGCGCCGTCGACCCGTTCGCCCGCAGCGCGACGGTGAGCGGGTCCAGCCAGGCCCGGATCGCATCGACGGCGTGGTGCCGGTACAGGTCTGGCTGCGTGAGCGCCAGCGCCATCACTTCGAGCAGGAGCCGGGTGCGGGGTTCCTGCTCGCCGCCGGTGGTCAGCTCCCGCCACAGCCGCCGGGCCATGTCGGCTGGGGTGTGCCCGGCCTGGCTGTGCGCGGCGAGCATGGCGGGGATGTCCGGGCGGGCGGCGGCGAGGGCTTGCCCGATGAGTTCCTCCTTGGTGCCGAAGTAGTGCACCAGCATTCGTGAGCTGGTGCCCAGCGCGGCAGCCAACGGGCGCAATGACATCGACGCGATCCCGTGCTCGGCGGCATAGCGCATGGTCAGGTCCAGCAGTTCCGCGCGGCGGGCGGAGTCGATCGGGCGAAACATCGCTTTACTGTACCAGTCGCTACATATATGGTTGGCCTCATGAATGAAGCAGTCGGTACAGAAACTGGGTGGACCGTGGTGGTCCAGCTGACCGCGCTGCCCGCCTGGCTCGCCATCTCGCGCGATCGGCGGCGCGAGATCGGCGCCCGGTGTCTTGCGGCGGCGGGCGAGCGGCCGAGCGTGCGGCTGCGGTGGGTCGACGTGGAGGCGTTCACCGGCGCATGCAGTGATGTGCTGATCGTCGAGACTCCCGATCCGCGCGCCTGGTATCACGTGTTCGAGGCCCTTCGCGACACCGAGCTGTTCACCGTGCCGTACTTCCGGCTCGAACAAATCCTCGCCGGTATCGACGATGGCTACCTCGACTACGAGGCGGCGCATCATGGCGGCTGAGGCGCGACTGGTGCAGACCGCGCTTGGACCGGTGCAGGTCGAACTGACGGCGGGTTCCGGCCCGGTCGTGCTGGCCAGTCATGCGGGCGTTGGTGGAGTCGATCAGGCTGGTTTCATGCTCGACTGGCTGGGCGGCTACCGGCGGTTGCTGGTCTCGCGGCCCGGGTACCTGGAGACGCCCTTGGCGGGCCGCGAAACCTTTGAGCGGCAGGCTGATCTGTTCGCCGCCGTGCTCGACGCGCTTGATTTGGAGCGGGTCGCGGTGGTCACGTTGTCGTCCGGCGGGCCTGCCGGGTACCTGCTTGCCGCTCGCCATCCGGACCGGGTGGCCGCGCTGGTCGCGATCTCCAGTGTCAGCGGGCGCTACGAGGCGCCGCATGCCGCCGGCCCGATCGCGCAGGCGTTGTTCATGAGTCGCGTCGGGGAGGTGCTGACCCGGACCTTGGCTCGGCGGGCGCCTCGGCAGCTGGTCACTCAGCTGCTGCGCGCCGAATCGTGTTTGACCGCCGAGCAGATTCGGGAGCAGGCCGAGCATGTGCTGCGGTCGCCGGAGATCATGGCGTGGCTGCGCGGGTTCACCGGCACGCTGTATCCCTACCGGGCCCGGCGGGCTGGCACTGACAACGACACCGTCCAACTCGCCGCGATCACCGAGCTGCCACTGGCCTCGATCCGTTGTCCGACGTTGGTCGTGCACGGGACGCACGACGCCGATGTCCCGTTCGAGCACGGTGAGCGCGCGCACGCTCAGATCGGCGGCGCGGAACATCGCTGGATCGAGGAAGGGTCGCATCTCGGATTCTGGCTGGCGCCCAGTGCCGAACCGGTCCGCTTGGCCGCCCGGGAGTTCCTCGCCCGGATCAGCTAGGCATACCTTCGGTCAGCGCGTCGCGCAGCCACTGCTCGACGCCGGCCACGTGGACCGTTGCCCAGGCTCGGGCGACTTCGGGCTGGGCGCTGGCGATGGCGTCGCAGATCGCGTGGTGTTCGGCCAGGGTGCGGGCGACCGCGGATTCCTGGGTGAGCCCGCGCCAGATGCGGGCCCGCTGAGTCGGTCCGGACAAACCGTCCACAAGGGAGCACAGCACCTGGTTGCCCGCGCCGAGCGCGATGCGGCGGTGGAATTCCAGGTCGTTGGCGACGAGTTCCTCGACCGATGGGCTCTCGCCGAGCTGGTCGAGCAGGCCACGCAGTTCGGCGACGTCCTGGTGGTTCATCCGGCTCGCGGCCATCGCCGTCGCCGCCGGTTCGAGGATGCGCCGCACTTCGAGGAATTCCAGCACGGTGTCGTCGCGGTGGAAGTCGATGACGAAGCCCATCGCGTCGAGCAGCAGCGACGGTTCCAGGCTGGTCACGTAGGTGCCGTCGCCCTGACGCACGTCGAGCACGTGGATCAGCGACAGCGCCTTCACCGCTTCCCGCAGCGAGTTGCGCGACAGACCCAGCCGTTCGGCGAGGTCGGCTTCCCTCGGCAACCGATCTCCAGGGCTCAGCGCGCCACTGGTGATCATTTCCTTGATCTTCTCGATCGCCTCATCGGTTATCGCCACGAGCTACCTTCCCAGACATCCTATGTGTTGAGGATACTGTGTCGATCAGCCGTTGACCGGCCAATCCGCCGTGCGCGTGTCACGAATCGGCGATCTGGGTGCACAGTGTCCACAGCAGCGTCAGGCTGTCGTCCTTGCCGGAGAGGTCGTCGGCGACCTCGAGTACTTCCGCGACCCGCGCCTGCCACTCGATGTTCGCCGGATGGGTACGCAGGATCTCACGCATGGCGTCGTAGTCGGCGACGTCGACGAGGTGGAACAGATCTTGGCCGTCCCGCCAGATGCGCCACTCCCGCACGCCCGCCTCGTGCAGCGCGGCGACCATGGCCGCCGGGATCCGGGCGTGCATCCGCTCGTAGTCGGCTTCCGAGCCGGCCCGGAGCCTCGTGTGCAGGGCGATTTCGGCCACGTTCGTCCCTTCGTCAACCAAGCCAGTCAGTCATCGGATGAATTCCAGCACACCACCGGTTTGTTCTCAAGCAGTGCGGGGTGTCCGGATTCAGACACCCGAGGACTCGCCCGCGTTGACCCGGAAAACCGGACCGCGCGGGGCGAAGGGCAATCGGGCCGACGGCAGGGAAGTCGTCGGTGTGTTGCAGCAGGTCGAAGGCGGGTCGCCGGACCGTACCACCACACCCGCGCACCGTCGCCTGCGAAATATGTCGTCCGTCCCCGGTGGAATTCGTTCAGCCGCCGGCCATGGTGTTGGGGTTCGGCCCGATGGAGCCGTCACCCAGATAGGTCGCGGTGGTGCCGCCGTCGAGCAGGCCGCCGTCCTTGGCGAAACCCGGCATGATCGCCAGCAACGCGCGCTTGCCGTGCGCGGCAACGGCATAACCGACACTGTCCGCGTCCGCGCCGACGTTCGACACCGGGTGTGTCCGGCGCAGCCGGGCGGTGCGTACCCGACCGGACCGGGTGCGCCGGTCGAGCAGGTTCAGCGCGCCGACCAGCACGAAGACGATCACGACGAGCGTGATGCTGGCCGCGTCGTGGACGGTGGCCATTTGGATGGAAAGCAGCAACGGGCACAGCGTGACCAGGATGCGCACGGCGACCCAGCGGTTGGTCGGCAGCCACAACCGAGCGGCGACCAGGTCCCTGCCCACGTCGGCTACGGCCCGGTCCACCTGCGGGCGAGGCATGACGCTACGTGGGCCGTCTGCCTTGTACATCGAACTTGCCATCGGTGGGCCGGACCATGCCCCAGCCGGCGGCTCGCACCGCACCGCGCGTGTACAGCATGGCCAGCGCGGTGACGAGAATGGTCGGGCTGATCTCGATGTCCTTGCGCACGCCGTGACGTGGGAAGAACCGGACCAGCGCGGCGAGCAACAATGCCAGCACCGCTCCCCCACCGAACGCGTGCTGCGACCACCCCATGGCCTCAGTATGCGCATGGTCAGGCCGAAATGAGGTCGGCGATGGCCCGTTCCGCCGCGCTGGTAAGGAGGATGTCGGCGGCGCCGAACACGGCCGGGTCGGCGTGCCGGTTGGGCACCGCGATGCAACGCAGTCCGGCGGCCTTGGCCGCGGCGACGCCGTGCGCGGTGTCCTCGAACGCGATGGCGTCCTCCGGTGCGACACCGAGCTGGTCCAACGCGAGCAGGTACACGCCGGGATCGGGTTTGACCCGCTCGACCTCGTCGCCGCACACCACGGTCTCGAACCGGTCCAGGTGACCGATCTGGCCGAGCAGCCGGACCACCCACGAGCGCGGCGAACTGCTGGCCACGGCGAGGCGCAGGCCGAGTTGGCCCGCTTGGTCGAGCCAGTCGCCGATGCCCGGCGCGAGGCCGAGCGCGGCGTTGAGTTCGTCGCGATGGGCGGTGCGCCGGGCGTGACTGGCCGCGCGGTCGAAGCCGGGGCCTACGGCGGCGGCGAGCTGGTCGTAGCGGTCCTGGCTGACGTCGCCGCCGTGGTCGACGAAGAAACCGTCGGCCGCGAGTTCCAGCCGGTGTTCCCGCCATTCCTGCTGCCAGCTCGCCAGCGAGGTGGACTCGGTGTCCATCAGCAGGCCGTCGAAGTCGAAGATCAGCGCCGTGATTGCCACGGCTCCATCATGTCAGGCGGCCACCGTCTCACCAGCGGCGTTCTGCTCGTCCAGGTAGGCCTGCTTGATCTCCTTGGGACCGAACGGCCAGGTCTTCTCGACCGCGGCCCAGATCAGGTAGGCGATGATGCCCGCGGCCAGCCAGAACAGCGACAGTTCGATCGGCTGGGCGATCGGCGGGAGCGTGCTGCCGTTGTTGGCGGAGACGTAGACGTAGATCCAGCCGGCCAGGGCGAGGATGCTCGGCACCGGGTAGAGCCACTGCCGGTAGGGCCGTTTGAGGGTGGGCTGGCGGCGGCGCAGCACGGTGAGCGCGAAGATCTGGGCGACCGCCTGGACGATCACGATGACCGCGATGAACATGTTGATCACCGCCTGCAACGGGAACAGTGAGGCGATCGCGGTCAGCACGCCCATCACGATCAGGCCGACGGTCGGGAAGTTCAGGCGCGGGTGCAGGCGGCCGAACCAGGGCAGGAACAGCTTGTCCCGAGCGGCTTCGAACGGAACCCGGGAACCGCCCAGCAGACCGGTGAACACCGAGGCGAACGCGGTGATGATGATGAAAACGGTGATCACCTTGGCCGCGACGGTGCCCCAGGTCAGTTGCAGCACGTAGGAGGCGGCCGAGAAGGACTTCGCGGTGCTCTGCCACGGCGCGGCGCCGAGCACGCCGACCTGCAGCAGCAGGTAGAGCACCATGATGCCGAGGATCGCGTAGATGATCGAGCGGGGCAGGGTCTTGCCCGGGTTGCGGATCTCGGCGCCGAGATAGGCCGAGGTGTTGTAGCCGAGGTAGTCGTAGATCGCGATCACCAGACCGGCGCCGAGACCGGCGAAGAAGCTGTTGCCGAGGTGGAACGCACCGGGCGGGTAGGTGAACGCGAGGCTGGGGTGGAAGTGCGTGTAGGCGGCGATGACCACGGCCAGGATGGAGATCAGCATGACCACGAAGAACACCGTGGTCACCCGGGAGACGTCGCCGATCTTGCGGTACAGCAGGATCACGATCAGGGCGACCAGCGCGACGCCGATGATCTTGCCGAGCGTGTTCGGCGAACCGTCGGAGTTGACCACGCCGGGCCAGAGATAGCCGAGGTACTGGATCAGGCCGATGATGCCCGAGGACATCACCAGCGGGATCGAGAGCACCGCGGTCCAGGCGAACAGGAACGGCATCAGCCGCCCGGTCCGGTACTGGAAGGCTTCGCGCAGGTAGATGTAGGTGCCGCCGGCACCGGGCATGGCGGCACCGAGTTCGGCCCAGACCAGACCGTCGACCATGGCCAGGGCGGCGCCGACGATCCAGCCGAGGATGGCCTGCGGACCGCCCATCGTGGTCAGGATCAGCGGGATGGTGACGAACGGGCCGATGCCGCACATCTGGGTCATGTTGATCGCGGTCGCCTGGAACAGCTTGATCGACCGCTGAAACCCGGAGCCTTCGGTGGGCGAACTCACGGCGTTGCCTCCCTCTACTAGTTCGGAAAGTTTCCTAACATATCCAACGGCTGTCAAGAACCGGCCGAAGTAAACTGGCCGCAACTCGTAACGAAGGCAGGTCCCGTTGACGGCAAGCCGCTCACCCCAGGTCGGTACCCCTGCTGGCATGCGCGAACTCAACCAGCGGGCCGTTCTCAACCGGTTGCGCGACTTCGGGTCGGCCACCCGGCCACAGATCGCCAAGGACACCGGACTGTCCAAACCCACCGTCGGCCAGGCCCTGCTCGATCTTGAGCAGCACAATCTGGTGCACACGGTCGGCCGAAGCTTCGCGGGCCAGGGCCGGTCCGCGGTGGTCTACGAGGCCAATCCGGCGGCCGGGCACGTACTCGGCATCGACATCGGCGGCGAGCGCATCCGGGTCGCCGTCGCCGACCTGGCGGGCAACGTGGTCGCCAAGCTCGACGAGCGGCACCGCGCCCGCTCGGCCACCGCGCTGGTGCGCAGCGTGCGCACGTTCGCCGATCGCGCGCTGGACGAGGCGAACCTGCGGATGGACCAGGTGGTCACCAAGGTGATCGGCACCTCGGGTGTGCCGGATGGCCGGTCCAAGACGCTGCACCGCGCGCCGAACCTGCCCGGCTGGGAACGCAGGGGCCTGCTCGGCGAACTGGAAGCCGCGCTCGGCGGCGACGTGATCGTGGAGAACGACGCGAACCTCAGCGCGGTCGGCGAACACCGGGCCGGCGCCGCGCGGGGCGTCGACGTGTTCGTGTGCGTCACGGTCGGCACCGGTATCGGCATGGGCACGATCGTGAACGGGTCGTTGTTTCGCGGCGCGCACGGTGCCGCGGGCGAGGTCGCGTATCTCCCCTACGGCTGGCCGACGCGCGGTTTGCCGAAGGCCGGTTCGCCGCCGCGCCAGGGCATGCTGGAGTCGGCCGCGGCCGCGCGCTCGGTGGTGGAGATCGCGGTCGCCAACGGACTGGCCGACGTGCGTTCGGCCAAGGACGTCTTCGAACTGGCCCACGATGGCGACGCGCGAGCGTTGAAGGCGGTGGAGGAAGAGGCCGCGCGGCTGGCGTTCGTGGTGGCGTCGGTGGCCGCGGTGATCGATCCCGCGCTGGTGGTGATCGGCGGCGGCATCGGCACCAACACGGACCTGTTGCAGCCGCCGCTGGAACAGGCGCTGAGCCGCACGATTCCGACCGCTCCCAAGATCGTGGCCGGCGAACTGGGCGAGGCCGCCGTGTTGACCGGCGCGATCGAGACCGCGCTGGACACCGCGCGCGACCTGGTCTTCGAGCGCCGGGGGCAAGTGGGCTAACCGGCTCGGTAAACGTTGACACTGGCGTGGCCAAGCGGTGAAATACCACCGCACTGTGAGGTGCATTACGTCAGTTGTCCACATGACACACCGGAGGCCCGGTCATGCTCGGTCGCGTCGTCAGACCAGCGCTCGCCGCAACAGCGGTGGCCACGATAGCCGCGCTGGCGGTACCAGCGCTGGGAGCTTCGGCAACCCCTGACCACCCGGCGAGCATCGACGCCCAGGTGCGCGCGGTGATGGCCAAGATGACGCTGGCCGAGAAGGTCGACCAGATGTTCGTCGTCAACGTCTACGGCACCGACGCGAACACGGTCACTCCCGCCGAAGCCACCGCGAACAACGCGCTGTTCGGCGCCGGGGTGAACAACGCCACGCAGATGATCAACACGTACCACCCAGGCGGGGTCATCTACTTCGCGTGGACCGACAGCCTGACCGGCGCACAGCAGACCGCGTCGTTGTCCAACGGTTTACAGCAGTCGGCGATGGGTTCCGACGGCATCCCGTTGCAGATCAGCGCCGACCAGGAAGGCGGCGTTGTCACCCGCATCGGCGCCCCCGCCTCGGTCTCCCCCGGCAACATGGCCATCGGCGCCTCGTTCAACCCGGCCAACGCCTACCGCTCGGCCAACGTGATCGGGCAGGAACTCAAGGCCCAGGGTCTCAACATGGACGACGCGCCGGTCGTCGACGTGAACACCAACGCACACAACAGCGCGGACGGCCCGCGGTCCTTCGGCGACCGGACCAGCGCGGTCGAGATGATGGCCGCCGCCGCCGTCACCGGCTACCAGCGGGCCGGGGTCGCCGCGCAGGCCAAGCACTTCCCCGGTCTCGGTGACACCACCGTCAACACCGACAGCGGCGTCGCGATCACCAACGAGACCAAGCAGCAGATCATGAGCGTGGACGTGCCCGCGTTCCGCGCGGCCATCGCGGCGGGCACCCAGTCGATCATGGCGGCGCACATCGTGGCGCCCTCGATCGACCCGTCCGGTCTGCCCGCGAGCCTGTCCAACCCGATCGTCACCGGCGTACTGCGCGACACGCTGCACTACAACGGCGTCGTCATCACCGACTCGCTCAGCGCGGGCGCGCTCGCGCCCTACACGCACCAGCAGATCATCACCGACGCGATCAACGCGGGCGACGACGAACTGCTGATCTGCCCCGAGCCGGTCAACGGCAGCCTCAACGGCGCGGTGAACCTGCCGGAGTCCGAGCAGATCGTGATGAACGCGGTCAACAGTGGACAGATCAGCGTGGGCCGGATCGATCAGTCGGTCTCCCGGATCCTGCACCTGAAGTTCCAGTTGGGCCTGTTCAAGAACCCGTACACCACGTCGGGTGCGGTGACCTCGACGGTCGGTACCCCGGCGCACCTGGCCACCATGGCGTCCGTTGCCAAGGACTCGATCACCCTGGTACGCAACGGCAATCAGACGCTGCCGCTGGCCGCGAACTCGGGTAAGCACGTGCTCGTCACCGGCTGGGGCGTCGGCACCACGCAGAACCTGGCCAACGACCTGACCGCCAAAGGCCTGACCACGCAACTGCTCTGGACCGGCTCGCCGAACTCGGCGACCATCGCCCAAGCCGTCGCGGCGGCCCAGAACAACGACTACACCGTAGTGACCAGCTACAACGCCTGGAACGACACGACTCAGCAGAACCTGATCAACGCGCTGCTGGCCACCGGCAAGCCGGTGATCGTCGCGTCCGTCGGCGGCCCGTACGACCTGGCCTACTACCCCACCGCGCCGACCTACATCGCCACCTACGACTACCAGCCGCCCTCGCTGGTGGCACTGGCCAACGCGATCACCGGCACCGCGCCGACCGGCCACCTCCCGGTGACCGTGCCGGACGCGGCGGGCACCGCGACGCTGGTTCCCTACGGCACCGGTCTGTACGACTACGGGCAGTGATCATTTCTTTGGGATCATCATCGGCCCCCGGCTCACATTCCCAGGCCGGGGGCCGATTTTCGATACTATGTCGATGGCCTTGCTGTACTAAGGTCGTCGGGTGCCGGAGCCGAAGCGACTGCTACCCAGGGCACAACGCCGGGCGCAGATCATCCAAGCAGCGAAGCGTTCCTTCGCGCGCAACGGATTCGCGGCAACGTCCATGGTGGACCTTGCCGACGAGTCCGGCGTGACCAAGATGATCATCTACCGGCATTTCGCCACCAAAGCCGATCTTTATCGATCAGTACTGGACGCGATCAGCGCGGAACTGACCGCGGCGGTCGAGGCGGCCGGTCCGTGGCCGGGCAACATCTCCGCGATCGTCGAGTTCGCGCACCGCGATCCGGACGGGTACGCGCTGCTGTTCGAGCATGCCGCGCGAGAGCCGGAGTTCCAGGACTACACCGACGCGGCCAGCGCGAGCACGCTGGGCACCGCGCGGGCCGAACTCGATGCGTTCATCGCCGATCCGAAACGCCGCGAGTGGGCCGCGCTGCTGTTGCCGAGGTTGGTCACCGAGGTGGTGCTGACCTGGCTGGACTCCGGCCGGCCGGGCGATGTCGCGTCCACAACGGAAACCGTGCGCAGCATGACCGGGGCGGCGGTGCGCGCCATCTCCGGTCAGGAAGTGGGCTGATCGCCGTCGTACATCGCGGTGAGCGCGATGGCCGCGTCGCGTAGTTCGGCGCGTAGCTCGGGTGGTTCCAGCACCTCGACGTCCTTGCCCAGCTTCAGCACTTCGTGCATGGCGTGCCGGATCGACTCGATCGGCACCACCGCGCGCCGCCAGCCGTGCTCGTCGGGCTCCTCGGCGCCCGCGATCGTGGCGCGCGCGGCCACCGCCATCCACGCGAACGGCACCATCGCGTAGCCCTGCGGGGAGAGTCGCACGACCATCTCGGCCGAGTAGACGCCGTGCTCGTAGTGCTTGACCCAGTCCCGCCAGAACTCGACCAGGTCGAACTCGGCGGGCCGGGTGAACGACTCGGGCAGCAGGTCCAGCTCGACGATCCGGCCGACCCGGTAGGTGCGCGGTTTCCCGCCGCACGCGGCCACCAGGTACCAGACGCCCGCCTTGCACACCACGCCCAGCGGCTCCAGCACGCTGTTGGATTCCTTGGGTTTGCTGCCCGCGCCCAGGTAGCGCACCCGCACCCGCTGCTGACTCCACACCGCGGCGGCCACCCCGGCCAGGTGCGGCACCGCGTCGAGTTCGCGGAACCAGGACGGCGCGTCGAGGTGGAAGCGCTGCCGGATGCGTGCGGCCCGCTCGCGCAGTTCGGGCGCGAGCGAGGCCTCCAGCTTCAACTGGGCGGCGGCCAGCTCGGCGCCAAGGCCCAGCTCGGCGGCCGCGTCCGGCACCCCGGCCAGGAACAGTGTGTCGGCTTCCTCGCTGGTCAGGCCGGTGAGCCGGGTGCGGTAGCCGTCCAGCAGCCGGTAGCCGCCGTCCGGGCCACGGTCGGCGTAGACCGGGATGCCCGCCGCGGACAGCGACTCGACGTCGCGATACACCGTGCGGACCGACACCTCCAAATGGTCGGCCAGCTCGGTCGCGGTCATCCGCCCTCGGTTCTGCAGCAGCAGGAGGGCGGAGACCAACCGGGACGCTCGCATGCCACCCAGTGTGCAGCGTGCCTATGACAAATCGAGTCAGCTGGTGAGCTTGGGCAGCACTTCGCGGCCGAAGACCTTGATGAACTCTTCCTGGTTGCGACCCACGTTGTGGATGTAGACCCGGTCGAAACCGGCGTCGATGAACTTCTGGATCTCGGCGCGGTGCAGGTCGGGGTCGGAGGAGATGATCATCCGGCCCTCGAAGTCCTCGCGGCGGACCAGCTTGGCCATCTCCTGGAAGTCGAACGGCGAGCGAATGTCCTGCTTGGGGAACTTCATGCCCCCGTTGGGCCACTCGGTCATCGCGTTCTCCCAGGCCTCTTCGTCCGTGGGCGCCCAGGACAGGTGCATCTGCAGCAGCTTCGGCATGGTGTCGGGGTCCTTGCCCGCCGCCTTCGCGCCCTCACCGAACTTGGCCAGGATGCCCTCGATCTTGCTCAGGTTGGCGGCAGGCGTGATGATGCCGTCCGCGTACTGGCCGGTGCGCTTGGAGGTCACCGGTCCGGCGGCCGCGATGTAGATCGGCGGCGGCGCGTCCGGGATCGTCCACAGGCGCATCTTGTGCAGCTTGAAGAACTTGCCGTCGTGCTTGACGTCCTTGCCGGTGAACAGCTTCTTGATCACCTCGACGGCTTCGAACAGCCGGTTGACCCGCTCCGGCGCCTCCGGCCAGTACTCGGCCAGCACGTGCTCGTTGAGCGCCTCACCGGAGCCAAGGCCCAGCCAGTGCCGCCCCGGGTACATCGCCTCCAGGGTGGCCGAAGCCTGCGCGATCAACATGGGGTGCATCCGGAAGGACGGACACGCCACGCCCGGACCGAGATCGCCCTCGGTGCGCTCGGCGAGGGCGGCCAGCACGTTCCACACGAACGGCGCCTGGCCCTGCGCGGGCACCCATGGTTGCACGTGATCAGCGGCCATCAGGCCGCGAAAACCCTGCTCTTCGGCCAGTTCGGCGTGCCCGATCATCTCACGCGGGTGGAACTGCTCCAACGCCGCGGTCAAGCCAACCTGCGCCATTGCCCCTCATCCCGATTCGACCGTTGTGAACCACTTCAGTGAAATAAACACAGTTGCTGGTCCCAACCTTACTGTTGCCTGAGGAGAACACCACTTCGGCCGACCCCGCGAACGGGATCGGCCGAAGATCGTTCCTCGACGGGAGGCTAGAACGCGCTGGTGCCGTTCGGTGTTCCCAGTCCGGTCGGACCGTCGTAACCCGCACCGGCCGTGCACAGGTAGCTACCGCCGCAGCTGCCGTTCGAGCCGGAGGTCACGTCGTTGAGCCCGGACGTGTGGCTGTACGGATAGGAGCCGTACTGCACGGTCGTCGCGTTGCCCGCCTGCGCGTACACGCTGGCGATGATCGGCGAGGACGCGCTGGTGCCACCGACCTGCACCCAGCCATCGGCACCCTGGACGAGGCCGAGTTCGATCAGGATGTCGCAGAACGAACTGGTGCCGCAGGTGTTGTAGGTGTCGTAGACGGCGACACCGGTGTTCGGGTCGGCAACGGCGGACACGTCCGCGACGGTGCGCTTGGTGCAGCCGCCGTCCTTCTGCCAGCCCGGCTTCTGCTCGTAGGCCGAGCACCCGGAACCAGCGCCCGACCAGGCAGTCTCGCTCCAGCCCCTGCTGTTGCCGGCCTTGCTCAGCGAGGTGCCACCGACCGCGGTCACGTACGGCGACGCGGCAGGCCACTCGACGCCGTAACCGGAATCACCCGAGGACGCGGTGATCGCGACGCCCTGGTGGTTGAAGGCGCTGTCCTCGGCGATTTCGCCGCTGTTGTCGGCCTCACCGAAGCTGTTCGACATGGCGACCACGCCGGACAGCCCGGCGGCCGCGTTCTCGGCGGCCATCAGGTCGCTGTCATTGGCCGAATTCGCTTCGACGAGATCGATGTGGCAGTCCGGGCAGATCGCCGAGACCATGTCCACGTCGAGGCTTTCCTCCTCGGCCCAGCCCGCGTCCGCGGTGGGCAGCGGCGACGCCGCCCCGGACTGGTTGAGCTTGTGGAAGCAACCATTGGCGGTCGTGCACGCGGGCAGGTTGTACTGCTTGCGGTACACGCCCAGATCCGCCTCGGCGTTCGGATTGTCCATCGCGTCCACGATCGCCACGGTCTTGCCGCCGGAGGACGCGCCTGCCAGGTTGTAGGCGGAACGCAGGTCCGGTGCACCGAAACCACTCGGGGTGGTCATCAGCATCGGGCCGACCTTGCCGCCGTTGCCGCGGACCCCGCGCACCTCGCCGAGACAGTGCGCCTTGCCCCTTTTGACCGTGGCACAACCGAATTTGGTCACCAGGCCCTTGGTCGGCACCCCGGCATGCCCTGCTGTCTTCACCGAAGCGGGTGCCGCACTCGTTGACTGCGCGGCAGATGCGGGTACGGCCACAAGGGACAGCACGGTCACCGCGGTCGCGGTCACGGCGAGCGCGGCGCCCACCCGGCCGCCGACCCGCCTGGCTAAGCGCCGCCGCGTGTCGCCTCGCGTGAGAAAGCCTGTCATGAAATTCAACCTCTTTCCGCATCAGCGGGCTGGGCAACCAGGGTTGGCCCTGGCACCCGCCTGATGTTGCGGTGCCGCGCAGAAACGGGCAATGGTTCGACAGGATTATTTCGTTCACAGATAACACTTGCCGCCGAAACGGTAACGGCGCAGCTAGGAACGACGATGAACGATGCCGGGTCAGCGAAAGCGGTATCGAGAAAGGACAACCGCAACGAGCGTAATCCGGATTGGTAATGCCCGGCCAGCGATCGTTATCAATATGCGATGAAGACCGTTGGGGAAATTAGCTGTTTCGCGTATTGACAACGCGAACGATCAGGCCACCGCTCAGTCGACCACGAGGTGGTAGACCCACCGGCCCTCGTCGGTGCGGTTGAGCCGGTAGCGGGTCTCGATCTTCGGGCCGCCGTGCAGGAACACGTGGGTGACGATGGTGCCGACCACGGTTTTGGCGGCAGGCAAGGGTTCTCGCCTACCGTCCAGCGGGCCGCCGACGTATTCCGCTGTGTGCCGCATGCTCCACCCTCTTTCCTCCGCCTCGGCCCGGATGAACCAACGCGGCCGGATCGACCGCGCAACACCATTGTCCCGCACCACACCGACTTTCCCACGCGCCATTGCCCTGCCCGTCCACCCCGCCCGGCCCCCGCAGACCAGACGTACGGCGCATACAGCACGCGGCTGTTCAGTATCCAACACGCGGCCCCCGGTATGCCAGTCGACCATCGGACCCGCTCCGGTGACCGTGATACCGAGTTGCCACCACATCGCGGGTTCGTGTTCACTCGTTCGGCGTAAACTTGGCCAAACCTTGCCCCGACTAGCGCCTCCCGGATATGCGCGCAGTGGGTTGATCTCTACACTCGGCACGGTCCAGTCAGCCTCGAAGGGGACCGTGGTGCAGGACCGCCCGTGCTGGGCAGCAGCCGTCGTCGGTGACATACCGGCCATTTTGGCGTTGGCACCTGAGCCCTCCTCCCTGCGTTTGCCCGTTATGGGCAGGAACGGTCGAGCAGGTGACCGTGACTGACCACAACCGGGCCGAACTGCACCGGAGTTCGCCGGACCTCACCGAGTTCGCCCAGAGCTGGACCATTGCCATCATCCGGACCAGCCACATCGGGCTCCAGCACCAGGACGTCGTCACGCTGCTGCTGGCGCTGTCCAACCAGCTGGCCGAGCTGCTGACCGCGACCGAGTTCGATCCCGCCCCGGCGAAGCGGATCGGTGCCCGTCTGGTCGCCGACAACTTCACCGGCTCGGAGGCGCTGGACCACACCATCGCCGTGATCGGCAGCGAACTGCCCGCCGCGCTCGGCCTCGACGAGTCCTACTACGGCCGGCTGACCGCGCTGCTCGGCGCGCTGTCCGGCGGATACGTGGACGCGCTCAGGGATCGCTTGTTCGACGAGCAGGAAATGATCAAGCGCGCGGTCTTCCGTGCCCGCGATGTCGCCGAGCGGCAACGGAAGGCGAGCGAGGCTCGCTTCCGCGCGGTGTTCAACTCCTCCGCGGTCGGCATCGCCATCATCGACTTCTCCGGACAGTTGCAGCTGGTCAACCCGGTACTGGGCGAAATCCTCGGCTACCCGCCCGAGGAGTTGTTGCACCGCAACATTTCCGAGCTGCTGGCCAAGAACGAGACATCGCGGGTGATCGGCGTGTTCGACGCGATCACCCGGGGCGAGCAGAACCGCTTCGTCGGCAACGTGAACTTCACCGGCCAGGACGACGAACCGCGCTGGACGCTGCTGTCGCTCTCGCTGGTCCGGGAGGAATCGGGCGCGCCGGACTACGCGGTGGCCGTCGTCGAAGACATCTCCGACCTGGTGCTGTTGCAGAAGGACCAGCTGCAGCACTCGCTGACCGACAAGCTGACCGGCCTGCCCAACCACGCCCAGTTCATGAACGCGCTGGACGCGACCCTGATCCGGGCGCAGCCGGGCGAACGGGCCGCCATCTGCTACATCGACCTCGACGGGTTCAAGATCGTCAACGACGGCATCGGCCGTGCCACCGGCGACGAGGTGCTCAAGCGGGTCGGCGCGACGCTGCAAACCGTGTTCGCCGACCAGGACGCGGTCGTCGCGCGGCTCGGCGGTGACGGTTTCGGCGTGCTGGTCACCGGCACCAAGCGCAGCCTGGAAGTCAGCCAGCTGATCACCGAAGCGCTGGAGGAGCTGGCCGAGCCGGTCTACTACGACCGGTCGGCGGGCATCGCGGTGTCGGCCAGCGTCGGCATCGTGGAACGGGAGATCGAAGGCGTCGATGCCGAGGATCTGCTGCGCGCCGCCGAGTTGACCGTGCACCGGGCCAAGGCGGCGGGCAAAGGCCAGTGGGTGCTGTTCGACCGCGAGGCGCACGACGCGGAATGGGCCAGTTTCCAGTTGGGCGCGGGCATTCCCGGTGCGCTGGAGAACGGCGAGTTCGTGGTCTCCTACCAGCCGGTGGTGCGGCTGCCCGGCCGGTCGCTGGCCGGTCTGCGCGCGGTCATGCACTGGGAACACCCTCAGCTCGGCGCGTTGCCGCTGTCGGAATTCCTTGCCATGGCGGAGGAAACCGGCTTCGTCGTGCCGATCTGGCGGTGGATGCTGGAGGAGGTGTGCACGCAGATCGCGGACTGGGAGGAGCGGTTCGGATCGAGTACGCCCACCGTCGCGATCGGCGTGACCAGCCGCTTCGCCCGCGAGGAGGATCTGGTCAAGATCGTCAAGGACATCCTGGCCAAGACCGGCGTTTCCCCTGGAAAGCTGCGCATCGGCATCCCGTCCAGCGTCGCCGTCGACGAACGCGGCGAACCGCTGGAGAACCTGGAAGCACTGGGCGCCATCGACATCCAGTCGCTGATCGAGGGCTTCGGCACCAGCAACGCGGGCCTTGTCGACCTGCGCACGCTGGCGATCAGCGGCGTCGCCATCGCGCCGAGCGTGATCCGCGCCTACGCCGAGGCGGACGAGCCGGACTCGCCGTTCGAGCAGATCCTCGGCCAGATCGTCCGGTTGACCCGGCAACGCGAGCTGCGCGTGATCGCCGACGGCGTGGACACCGTCGAGGTCGGCGACCGGCTGGCCGCGCTGGGCGTCTCGCTGGCCGCGGGCAGCGCCTACGGCGGACCGATCCCGCCCAAGCAGATCGAAGGTTGTTTCAAGAACTAGCAGAGCAAGAACGCGTAGTGCGCCGGCCGGCCAGCGCGGCGACGACCGCGACGCCGATGCCGAGCACAGCGAGCAGGCCGAATCCCCAGCGGGCGCCCGCGTCGGCTCCGGCCGCGTTGAGCACGCAGGTCATCGCGGCAACCCCGAGCGCGGTGCCGATTCCGCGCGCCATGTTCACCAGTCCCCCGCCGAGCGCCGACTTGGCCGCCGGGATCGCGCCCATCACCATCGCGTTGTTGGGCGGCGTGAACAGACCGAGCCCGATGCCGAGCACGCCGAGCAACCCGATGAACGCGACCCCGCCGAAGGGCACCAGCACCAGCGGTACCAGCGCGAGCACGCACACCAGCGCGCCGGTCACGCAGCGCCGGGCGTTGCTCCAGGATCGCGGCAGCAGCCGGATGCCGAGGGTCGCGGCCAGCCCGAACCCGGCGGGCAGCGCGGTGCACACCAGCCCGGCGCGCAGCGCGGACGCGCCACCCCCGGTGAGCACCACCGGTACCAGGACCAGCGGCCCGAACAGGACCAGGTAACCGCCGAGCGCGGCGAGCAGCCCGCCGGAGACCGCGCGGGCCCGCAACAGGCTCAGATCGATGATCCCGTTGCCGATCCGGTTCGTCCGCAGCACGAACGCGATCCCGGTGCCCAGCCCGATCACCAGCAACACCACGACCGACCACACCGGCAGCGCCAGTCCCGACACCGACGACACCGCCAGCAACAACGCGGTGCTGGCCACCACGAGAAGCACCAAGCCGACGAAGTCGAACCCGCTGACCGGTGTCCGCTGACGCGTGCGCGGCAACAGATAGCGGCCCGCGATCAGGCCGAGCACGCCGACCGGCACGTTCACGCCGAACACCCACTGCCAGCCCAGCGCGTCGACCAGGATGCCGCCCAGGGTGGGCCCGAGCGCGAGGCCGAGCGCCTGCGCGGCGGCCTGCACGCCCAGCGCGGTCCGCATCCGGTTCGGGGGCACGCTGGTGGTCACCAGCGCGACGCTGTTGGCTTGCAGGAGTGCGGCGCCGACGCCCTGCAACACGCGGAAGCCGATCAACGCGGTCAACGTCGGCGCCAGCCCGCAGGCGGCCGAGCCGAGGGTGAACAGGGCGAAGCCGTAGAGGTAGAGCTGTTTGCGGCCCAGCGCGTCGGCCAGGCGACCGGCCGGGGCGAGCAGTGCGACGACGGTGAGCAGGTAGCTCAGCGACACCCACTGCACGCCGGCCAGCGAGGCGTGGAAGGTGGCGCGCAGCGCCGGGAAGGTCAGCGTGACGATGCTCGCGTCGAGCTGGCCCATGAACGCGCCGAAGCACACGGTGCCGACGGCGAGCCAGCCCGCCGCGGGCCAGTTCGCGATCCGCCTCGGGCGCGGAGCCTCGGTCGCCAGCCAATTGGTCCGGTTCGGGTGATTCACGAGTCGTGTGGGCGCCGGCACGGTCCTCCTCCCTGGTTTGCTTGCCTCCCGATAATATGTCTGAGGCCGATATAATCGGTAGCCGAGAGTTCTACACTGCGGGACAACTCACAAAGCGCACTACTCTGATCACATGACGCAGGCCCCGTCTACGCCCGGCGCGACCGACCGACCTATCGGAATCGGCGCCGAGGCCCTCACTGATGTCGTCACCCGGCTGCGGCGCGCGCTGCGAACCAGCATCCGCACCGATTACCCGTGGGAGTCGCTGCCCATGGCCCGGGTGGAGCTGCTGATGTGCCTGGCCGACAACGAACCGGCCAAGATCGGTCAGCTGGCGACCATGCTGCGGCTCGCGCCGAACACCATCAGTGGCCTGGTCCAGCAACTTCTGGAGTCCGGCCTCGCCTCCCGCGAGACCGACCCGCTGGACCGGCGAGTCGCCCGCGTCGCCCTCACCGAGGCAGGCCGCCAGCAACTGGCGGGCTGGAAGGCGGCGCATGAGCGCCGTATCGAGAACGCGCTGGACCAACTGCGCCCAGAAGACCGCGGCGCGATCCTGGCCGCGCTGCCCGGCCTCAACGAACTCGCCCTGCACCTCGCCGAAGGCTCGGACGGCTCCGAGGACTGACCGCCCGTTCCGGACGGTGGCCCGGTCGCCGTCCGGAACCTAATGGGTACCGTGCACTAGGCACAGCCACCAACTCCGCCCACGCTGCTGCCGCACGACCAGCGACATGATCGCCAGCACAACGCCAATTGCCACGCAGGCCACCGCGCCGACCATGTCCGCCCCGCGATACAGCAAGCCGAGCACGACCAGCGCGACGACGCCGACCACGATGACGAACGCGTTGATCCGCTGCCGTGACAAGCCAACGACGTCGAGTGCTTCCTCCCAAGCCACACGCGGATCGTATCGGGCTAGGCTTTGCCAATGGACAAGGGCGATACCGCACCGGACTTCGAACTGGCCGACGACAAGGGCCACGCGCGCAGGCTGAGCGAGTTCCTCGCCGAGGGTCCGGTCGTGCTGTTCTTCTACCCGGCCGCGATGACGACCGGCTGCACCGCGGAATCCTGTCATTTCCGGGATCTGGCCAAGGAATTCGGCGCGGTCGGCGCGCAGCGGCTGGGCATCAGCCCGGACTCGGTCGCCAAGCAGAGCGAGTTCTCCTCGGTGAACTCCTTCGACTTCCCGCTGCTTTCCGACCCGGATGGCGTCGTGGCCACGCAGTTCGGGGTGCGGCGGCGGTTCGGGCCGATGCTGACCAAGCGGCAGACGTTCGTCATCGACACCGACCGCACCGTGCTTGAGGTGATCAAGAGCGAGGTGCGGATGTCGGTGCACGCGGACAAGGCGCTCGACGCACTGCGCGCCCGCGCGAACTAGGGTGCCGCGGCGACGCGAGCTGATCGAACTCGTGACGGCCACCCGGTGCGCCGAATGCGGCTACGACTGGGCAGGCCGGCCCGAGGACGCCGTCGCGACGATCGGCGCCTTTCCGGGATCGGTCGCCCGGCGGCTGAACGAACGCGGCAGCTCGCAGCTCAGGACGCGGCCGGCCGCCGAGGTGTGGTCGCCGCTGGAATACATCGCGCACACCGGCGACGCGATCGACTGGTATGCCGGTCGAGTCAACCGGGTGCTGACCGAGGACCGGCCTGCCCTCGATCCGTTCGACTGGGACGCACACACCGCCGGCCAGCACTATCACGACCGCACCCTCGGCGAGGTCCTCGACCGCGTCACGCGCAGCTGCGCGAGGTTCACCGCGATGCTGGCCGATTCACCGCGCCGCGCACGAAGCACAGCATCACCTGCGTGACCTTCAGGCTGGCCACGCCGGTTGAGCGCCTGCGGCCGAACTGAGCGCGGCGAGTAGGGCCTGGGTGGCGGGCGGGTCGGGTGGTTCGCCGTAGGCGAGGGCGAACACGTGCCTGCTCGCACCGGGGATGCGGGTGATCCGCACCTCGGGGTTGCGGGCCGCGGCGATGGCCAGACCGGGCAGGGTCGAGACCGCGACGCCTGCCGCGACGAGGCTCTGCACCGCGACGTAATCGTCTGTGGTGAAGGCGATCGCCGGGGTGAAACCGGCGTCGGCGCAGGTGCTGAGCAGGTGGCCCCGGCAGCGGGTGCAGCCGCCGATCCATTGCGCGTTGGCGAAATCCGCCAGTTCGGTTCCGGTTTCCCGTTGCGCGGTCAGCAGATACAGCGGTTCGTCGAACAGGGGTGTTGCCCGCAGGCCGTTCGCGGCTTCGCCGGTTTCGTGGCTGAACGCCAGTGCGAGTTCTACTTCGCCAGCGCGCAGCGCGGTCATGGCCTCGGGCGGCTCCGCTTCGATCAGGGTCACGTCGACGCCGGGGTGCGCGGAACGGAATTCGGCGACCGCCGTTGCCACGAAAGTGCCCAGGGCAGACGGGAAAGCGGCCAGCCGGACGCGGCCCGCGCGGATGCCGGTGATCGCGTCCAATTCGGACTCGGCCGCGTCGAGCCTGCCGATGATCTCCTCGGCGCGATCGGCCAGCAGCCGCCCGGCTTCGGTGAGCCGGATGCCCCGGCCGACCCGCTGAATCAGCCGCGCGCCGGTTTCGGCTTCCAGCCGCGCGAGATGGTGGCTCACCGAGGGTTGCGCGTAGTTCAGCGCCTCCGCCGCCGCGGTCACCGAGCCCTGCCGGGCGACGGCGAGCAGCACGCGCAGGCGGGTCAGGTCCAGCACCGCTCCCCCACTCATCGATCTCGTCTATGGGTTTCTCCGAATCTTGGCATTGGACCGATGAGTTGGCCAGCGGCACGCTGAATCACATGAACCTGCCCACGCTCACCGACGTGCTGGCTGCCCGCGCCTTCCTGGCCGGCCTGCTGCCGCCGACGCCGATGTGGAGCTATCCACTGCTGGACGAGACGGTCGGCGCGACCGTGCACGTCAAGCACGAGAACACCCAGCCGACCGGCGCGTTCAAGGTGCGCGGCGGCCTGAACCTGCTGGCCAGTTGGCCGGTCGAGGAACGCGCGCGGGGCGTCGTCACCTTCTCGACCGGCAACCACGCCCAGTCCATCGCCTACGCGGCGCGGCACTTCGCCGTGCCGTGCACGGTGGTGATGCCGGAGGGCGCCAACGAGGCCAAGGTGGCCGCGGTGCGGGCGCTGGGTGCGGTGGTCGAGTTGCGTGGAGCGGTGCTGGAGGACTGTCAGCGTTGCGCCGCCGAGATCGCGGCACGGTCTGGGGCGCGGCTGGTCGAGCCGGGGGCGGACGGGGCGTTGGTGAGTGCGGTGGCCACGGCTTATCTGGAGATCATCGAGGCCGTGCCCGAGCTGGATGCGGTGTTCGTCCCGGTGGGGAGCGGGACCGGTGCGGCGGCGGCTTGCCTGGTGTTCGGGGCGCTGGCGCCGCGTTGCCGGGTGATCGCGGTGCAGTCCGCGCGCTCGCCTGCTGCGCATGACTCCTGGCGGGCGGGCGAACTGGTCAGTCGTCCTAATCGGACGGCGGTGGAGGGGTTGGCTACTGGTCGGGGGTTTGCTTTGCCGCAGGCGATCATGGCCGATCGGCTGGCTGATTTCCTCCTGGTCGATGACGCGGACATTGTTGCCGCGCAACGGGTTCTGCTGCGCGACGCGCACACGCTGGCCGAAGGCGCGGGCGCCGCCGCGTTGGCCGGATTGCTGGCCGTGCGCGACCGGTTCGCAGGTGGACGGGTCGCGGTGGTGTGCACCGGCGGGGTGGTCAGCGCAGCAGAGTCGCCAATCGGTTGAGCTGCTCGCGCCAGGCTTCCTGGTGCAGGGTGCCGACCCGCAGGGCGATGTGCCGCGCGCCCGCGTCGACATAGGTGGCCAGGCGTTCGGCGACGTCATCGGCCGGGCCGGTGATCAGCACCTGGATGTCGGCGACCGTTTCCATGGGAAGCCGGTAGTTGGATTCGACGTACTCGGCCATTTCGCGCCGCGCACGTTGCCCGTCCTCGTCGATGAACACGGTGGCGAACAGCGAGAGCGTGATCGCCTCGGGGTCGCGGCCTGCCTCGGTCGCGGCGGCGTGGATCTGGTCGAGGCCGGTCCGGTAGTCGGCGACGTCCGGCGGGTACGGGAGCCAGCCGTCGTAGTGCCGTCCGGTCCGGCGCAGCGCGGGCTTGCTGGCTCCGGCCAGCCAGATCGGCGGGCCGCCGGGCCGGAACGGCGGCGGGATCGCGGGCAGCCAGTCTTGGTGCAGGACCTGACCGTGGAAGCTGGTCGGCGGCTCCGCCGACCAGAGCGCTCGCCACAGTCGCACCACGTCGTCCAGCCACCTGAACCTGGTGCGCGGGTCGACGCCGACCAGGTCCATTTCGTGCTCGCTGAAGCCCGGATAGCCGCCACCGACGCCGAGCACCAGCCGGCCGCCGCTGAGCAGATCGAGCGAGCTGAGCGCCTGCGCCGCCGGGACGGGATGGCGGAACGCGGGCATCAGGGCCGCGGTGCCGAGCGTGACGCGCTCGGTCACGGCGGCGACCGAGGCGAGCAGGGTCAGCGGTTCGATCCGGCCTCGGCTGAGCGAATCACCGGCCCAGACCGAGTCGAACCCGAGCCGCTCCACCTCGACGGCCAGGTCGACGAGGGTGCGGGCGGCGGCTGGGTCGAGCAGTTGCACGCCGCTGGTGGGGAGCAGCAAGCCGTATTTGATGTTCTCGTTCACGAACCGAATCGTCGGCCGCACCGGGAAAACCGGCAATTCCCGGGAGGGTATGGAGAAATTGTCGGGGCGGTGCGGGACGATCGGGACATGGGCGACGAGTTCGGTATCGCCGTGCGCGGGTGGCGGGAGCGGCGGCGGCTGAGCCAGCTCGATCTCGCGCTGCGCGCCGGTACCACGCAGCGGCACCTCAGCTACCTGGAACGCGGCCGGTCCACGCCCGGGCGCGGCATGGTGATCCGGCTGGCCGAATCCCTCGATCTGCCGCTGCGCGAACGCAACGAGTTGCTGCTCAGTGCGGGTTTCGTGCCGGCGTATCCGCAGACGCGTTTGGACGATCCCGCGCTCGGCGTCGTTCACGATGCGCTGCAACGGATTCTGGACGGGCACCAGCCTTATCCGGCGATCGTGATCGACCGCTACGGCGACATCGTCGCGCGCAACCGGGCCAGCGATCTGCTCGTCGAGGGCGCGGCGCCGGAACTGCTCGAACCGCCGTTGAACGCTCTGCGGCTCGCGCTGCATCCGAAGGGGCTCGCGCCGCGCATTCGCAACGCCGGCGAGTGGTCGCAGCACGTGGTGCGGCGGTTGCGGCTGGACTCGATCCGCAACCCGGATCCGAAACTGTCGGCGTTGCTCGCCGAGCTGGAAACCTATCTGCCCGAGGCGATCCCGGTCGAGGAAACCCAGCTCGGCTTCGCGGTCCCGCTGCGGCTCGCGCACGGCGCCGACGAGTTGCGGCTGGTCACCACCATCACCAGTTTCGCGACCGCGGTGGACGTCACGGTCGCCGAACTGAAGCTGGAGGCGTTCCTGCCACTCGACGAACGCACGGCCGCCGTACTGGCCGAGCGAGTCAGTGGCGGGTGACGCGCTTGCCCATCGCCCGGATGTGCAGCGGGATGGCCAGGACGAAGCCGACCACCGCGACCACGATCGCGCCGAAGAAACCGGGCAGGAAGCCGGTGACCTCGAACGGAAGGCCGAACTTGCCGGAGATCCAGGCGGCCAGCCAGAACAGCAGGCCGTTCACGACCAGGCCGATCAGGCCCAGCGTGAGCACGTAGAGCACGCAGCCGACCACCTTGATCAACGGCTTGAGCAGCGCGTTGACCACGCCGAAGACGATGGCGACGCCGATCAGCGTCAGCGCCTGCACCCACACCGCGTTGTGCGTCAGGTTGATCCCGGGCACCAGGAAGGCGGCGACCGCCAACCCGACGGCGGTCGACAGCACTCGATATACGAACTCCACGGCGTCACCCTCCCACAGCCGCCGGGAGCGTCGTGATCAGGTGTCGAGGGAGAGCATCGCGCACAGTTCGTGCCAGACGTCGGCACCGAGTTCGGCGTCGGCTTCCGGCGTTCCGCCCCGGGCCAGCGGCCTGCCGCCGGTCACCGCGCCTTCACCGGGCAGGATCGGGCGGTGGCCCGCTTTCGGGTTGATCAGCAGGCTCGTCGGCAGGCCGTGCTCCACGCGGCGCCGCACGATGTGTTCGGCGAAGGTGGCCGAGGGCCAGAGCTGATCGTCCGCGCCGGCCGCCAGCAGGACCTGGCCCTGAATCCGTTCCACCGGAATGGTCGCGGCCGGTACGCGGTCGGCGAAAGTGCGCAGGCTGCGCAGGTACATGCCGCGATAGGCGATCGGCTGGTCCGGCGATTCGGGCGTCCAGTCGTTGTCGTAGGGGACGAACGGGAGCGGTTCGCCCGCTTCGGTCCAGCTCGACCGCTGCGAGCGAATCCCGGCTCCCACGTTCGCCCAGACCACGTGGGTCGGCGCGAGGGCCGCGACGACGTCGATCCTGGGTTCGCGGGCGGCGAGCAAGAGCGCGGCCTCGGCCCCCTTGGACAGGCCGATCACGCCGATGACCGGGCTGACTTCGGCCAGCCGGTCGATCATGGGCGTGAAGGATTCCAGCGGTAGTTCGCAAATCCCGGGACCACTGAACCAGCGTGGCGCGAACGCGGCGACGCCGTGCGCGGCGAACAGTCCGGCCCTTTCGGTCGCGACCCGGCCACTCGACCCGGACAACACCAGCATGGCCGCTTTCGGCCGCCCGTTCGGGGCCAGCCACACTCCATCGGGCGATTCCGTCACCGGCTTATCATCGCGAGATTCGGGCTGTCGGGGAAGGGAACTAGAGTTTGCCCGGTGACCGAGTACCTGCGTATCCCGACCGAGGCCGGGACCTTCGACGCGATCGCCGCCGGGCCCGAGGACGGCTGGAACGTGCTGCTGTTGCACGGTTTCCCGGAGGCCGCCGTGGCCTGGACCGACCAGGTGGACGCCCTCGGCGCGGCCGGGTTCCGCGCGGTCGCGCCCGATCTGCGCGGCTACTCCCCCGACGTGCGGCCGAAGGACGTGCGCGACTATCAGCTCGACGACCTGACCGGTGACGTGCTGGCGATCGCCGACCTGCTCGGCTGGCGGAAGTTCCACCTGGCCGGCCACGACTGGGGAGCCACGCTGGCCTGGCTGGTCGCCGCCGAACACCCGGACCGGGTGCGCTCGCTGGCCGCGGTGTCCATGCCGCACCCGAGCGCGTTCGCCGAGGCGCTGCGCGAGGACGAGGACCAGGCGCTGCGCTCGCAGCACCTCCAGCTCTACCGGTCCTCGTCGAGCACCGCGGAGAAGCGGCTGCTGGCCGATGACGCGGCCGGGCTGCGCCAGGCGTTCGACCGGCGCATCCCGCAGTCGCGGATCGACGACTATCTCGGCCGGTTGCGCGAACCGGGTGCGTTGACGGCCGCGCTGAACTGGTTCCGGGCCACGCCGCTGAACCGGCTGGAGGCGCCGAAGATCACCGTGCCGACGCTGTATGTCTGGGGTACCGAGGACGTGGCGGTCGGGTCGACCGCGGCGCTGGCCACCGAGGCGTGGGTCAGCGGCCGGTACCGCTTCGAGATGCTGGAGGACCTCTCGCACTGGGTGCCCGAGGAGGAGCCGGAGATCATGACCGCGCTGCTGCTGGATCACCTGCGCCATGGCTGAGTCGCGGGTCGCCGGGTTGTTGCTGGCTGCGGGCGGCGGTCGCCGGTACGGGATGCCGAAGGCGTTGGTGGAACTGGACGGCCGGCTGTTCGTGGAGTCCGCCGCGGCCGTGTTGCGCGATGGCGGGTGCGATCCGGTGGTGGTCGTGCTCGGCGCGCGGGCCGATGAGGTGCGGGCCAAGGCCGACCTGGACGGCTATCCGGTCGTCGACAATCCACAATGGACTACTGGGATGGGTTCGTCCCTGCGGGTCGGGTTGACCGCGGTGTCCGAGTTGGACGGCGAGTTCGACGCGGTCGCGGTGCTGCCGGTCGACGTGCCGGGCGTGACACCGGCTGCGGTGCGGCGGGTGCTGGGTCATACGAGCGCGGACGCGTTGGTCAGGGCCACCTATGCCGGGCTGCCTGGACATCCGGTGCTGATCGGCCGCGCGCACTGGTCCGGCGTGTACGAATCGGCGGTCGCCGACGTGGGCGCCCGCGACTACCTGCGTAGTCACCAGGTCACCGCCGTCGACTGCTCGGACATCGCCACCGGGGTCGACGTCGACCGACCGGAGGATCTGCCCAGCTGAGCAGGGGCTTGACGCCTCGGAGGGCTATGACAGAGTGGTATGGACCATTTGAGTTAGCAGCGAAAGGCGATGCGCAGATGACCAGCACCACGCCGAGCAACGTCGCATTTGACGCCAGCGTGCAGGCCCACCTCCGGCGCGTCACCGAGCACAACGCGGACAGCATCAACCAGGCCGCCGACCTGGTGCTGGACGTGATCGCCAACGACGGCGTCCTGCTCACCGCAGGCGCGGGTCACTCGCTGGCCGCGGTCGCCGAGACCTTCTACCGGGCCGGTGGCCTGGCCTGCGTCCGCCCGCTCTACCACCCGGAACTGCTGCCGCTGCACGGCGCGGTCAGCAGCACCAAGGCCGAACGCCGCACCGGCCTGGCCGCCGAGGTGCTGGGCGACAAGCTGGGCGCGCACGATCTGCTGGTGGTCTTCTCCACCTCCGGCGTGAACTACTACCCGGTCGAACTGGCCCAGCTGACCAAGGCGGCCGGCCGCCCGGTGATCTCGGTGACGTCGGGCCCGTCGAGTTCGGTGGCGCCGCGCCGCTCGGGCAGCACGATCGCGGCGGAAGCGACCGTGGTGCTGGACACGCTGGTGCCCTCCGGCGACTCGACCTACCCGCTGGACGCGCCGGTGACCGCGCCGATCTCCACCGTCGCCAACGCCTACCTGTGGAACGAGCTGCTGGTCGCGGTCATCGACAAGGCAGCGAGTGCCGGAATCAGCGTGCCGCTGTGGCGCAGCTCCAACGTGCCGGGCGGCGACGAGGCCAACGCGGGCCTGCTCGCGCACTACACCCCGCGCATCCCCGAACTGGCCTGAGCCGCTCAAGAAGAAAGACACAGTCCCCGGTAACCTGGCCCGGTCCGCGGCAAACGGGTGAACGGGTGAACGGGGAGAGTGGAGCGCATGCGGCTGACCGCGTCGCCGCGCCGCAGCTTCGCCCTCGATGCCGGTTTCTACCTGATCTCGGCGTTGTTCGCGCTGGCCACGGCGGTCTTCTCGGAGTTCTACGGCTACCGGATCTGGGGCGCGCTGGCCGGCGCCGCTTATCTGGCCGGGCTGGTTCAGGCGCTGCTGCTGTTCTCCGGACGGGTCAAGCTCGGGCGGGTGCTGGGCTCGCGGTTCCTGCCGGTCTGGCTGACCGCCGGGCTCGGCATGCTCGTGCCGCTGATCGTGCTGCTGGTCCGGCGGGTACAGGGCGTGCCGTGGAGCGAGCAGCCCGAGGTGTGGGTGATCGAGAACTCCGCGATCCGCCTGCTGCACAGCGGCAGCCCCTACCTGGATCTGGCCACGCTCGGCCGCCCGCCGATCGTCGACGACTACACGCCCTACGGCGTCGCGATGAGCGTGTTCGGCCTGCCGCGGGCGCTGTTCGGCCTGTCCGCGGTGACCGATGCGCGGGTGGCGTTCGGCCTGGCGTCGGCGGTGATCGTGTTCGTGGCGCTGCGGGTGCTCGGCTGGCCAGCCAAAGGCGCCCGCGTGCCGGTGCGGGCCGCGCAGCTGATCCTGGCCTGCCCGCTGACCACGTTGACCTTCGCGGTCGCCGGTGACGATCTGGTGATCGTCTCGCTGATGCTGCTCGCGCTCTCCTTGCTCTACCGGCGCAGGCCGGTGTTGTGCGGTGGGGTGATCGCGGTCGCGGTCAGCATCAAGCTGACCGCGAGCCCGGCATTGATCGTGCTTACCGTCGCCGTGTTCGGCATGCTCGGGTCGCGGGCGCTGCTGCGCTGCTGCGCCGCGGTGATCGGCGTCGGCGTGGTGGTCACCGTGCCGGTGCTGTTGATCGATCCCCACAACTTCGTCGAGCAGGTGGTCAAGTTCCCGCTCGGCATCGGCATCGCACACTCCCCCGCCCAGTCGCCGTTGCCTGGTGTGCTGATCGGGCAACTGGGACCAGCCGGGCACGATGTCGCGATCGCGTTGATGGCCGCGACCGCGCTGGGCATCGGCCTGTGGCTGGTGCTTCGCCCGCCGCGCACCGCATCGGACGCCGCTTTCCGCAGCGCGATCGGCCTCGGCCTGGCGATCATGCTGTCCCCGGCGACCCGCTACGGCTATCTGGTCTACCCGCTTGCCTTGTTCGGCGCGGCGATCACGTTGCGCGCCATGGAAAACCGGGACGAACGGGCCGAGAACGCCCTTGTGGCAGCAATTCCCGCGAACGCCTGACCGGGCTCAGCCGCCGAACATCGCCTTGAGATCGGCGAAGCGGCGCAGCTGGGCCTGACGTTCCAGCTTGCGCTGTTCGTCGAGAGTGGGCGCGTTGGCCGCATTCGCCAGCAGCGCCAAGGTTTCCCGCACCGCGCCGGCGGCCGGTTTGGCGACGGCGGCGGCGAGTTCGTCGACGGCTGCGTCCAGTCCGTCGTTGGGCACGACCGAGTTGACCAGGCCGATGCGCAGTGCCTCGTCGGCGGGTACCCGGCGACCGGTGACGCAGATGTCCACGGCGCGCGCGTATCCGACGGCACGCACCAACGGCAGCGTGCCGGCCAGGTCGGGAACCAGTCCGAGGGACGGCTCGGCCATGGTGAACCGGGCGTCCTCGGTGGCGATGCGCAGGTCACATGCGAGCGCGAGTTGGAAACCGGCGCCGATCGCGTGGCCTTGCACGGCCGCGATCGTCACCCGGCTCGGGTCCATCAGCCACACGAAGCCCTGCTGGAACTTTTCGATGACGGCTTCGCCATCGGCAGCAGGCAGGCTGGAGATCTCGGCGAAACCGGCTTCGCCGTCGATCCCGTCCGGACTGAACATGCCAGTGTCCAAGCCGGCCGAGAACGCTCGACCGGAACCCCGGACGACCACAACGCGGACGTCCGGGTCCAGCCGCTCCCCGATCTGCTGCAGGGCCTCCCACATGCTCGGCTTTTGCGCGTTGAGCACGTCGGGCCGATCAAGCGTGATGGTCGCGCGCTGCCCGTCGACGGAAAGTCGCAGGCCACCCCGCTCCAGCAGGCCAGCATCGATGTCCGGCATCGTCTACGAACTCCTCAAGAGTGCCAACGCATCGAGAAGTCCGTAGTCGCCCGGCAGACCCGATCGCGCGGTGGTTATGTTACCGCGCGGTAGCTTACTTCTTCTTGGTGCGGGTCGCACCACCGCGTCCGCGCAATGTCACCCCGGATTCCGAGAGCACGCGGTGCACGAATCCGTAGGAACGTCCCGTGGACTCGGCAAGAGCGCGGATACTCGCGCCCTTCTCGTACTTCTTCTTCAAGTCCGCGGCGAGCTTGTCCCGCGTGGTGCCGGTGATCCGGGCACCCTTCTTCAGGTCAGCCACCTTGCCCCGCCTTCCATGGACTGCAGGTTGAGCCGTTGCGGCCCCTATCGCCGCAATGATCGAACACGAACGGCCGGAACGCCAGACGAGCGGAAAAAATCTTCGCTCAGTGATCGGCGTGTCACGTCCAGTCGATCATCGATCGGCGATATGGCGGCTTCCGTGCTGACTGCGTAATCGCAGGTAGTCAGGCCAGCTGGACCAGTTCGAGGTAGTCGGCCGACCAATGATCCTCCGTGCCGTCCGGGAGAAGGATCACCCGCTCGGGCTCAAGGGCTTGGACCGCGCCGGGATCGTGTGTTACGAGCACGACCGCGCCCTGGAAACGGCGCAACGCGTCCAGCACCTGCTCGCGGCTGGCCGGATCGAGGTTGTTGGTCGGCTCGTCGAGCAGCAACACGTTGGCCGCGCTGGAAACGAGACCGGCCAGTGCCAGCCGGGTCTTCTCGCCACCGGAGAGCGTGCCGGCCGGCTGGTCCAGTTGTTCGCCGGTGAACAGGAAAGTGCCGAGCAGATTGCGCAGCTGCTGTTCGCCGGTGTCCGGCGCGGCGGAACGGATGTTCGCCCACACGCTGGCCTGGTGATCAAGTGTTTCATGTTCCTGCGCGTAGTAACCGATGCGCAGGCCATGACCGGGGATCACCTCGCCGGTGTCCGCTTTCTCCATGCCGCCGAGCAGTCGCAGGAGGGTAGTTTTACCCGCACCGTTGAGTCCCAGCACGACCACGCGCGAGCCGCGGTCGATGGCCAGGTCGACACCGGTGAAGATCTCCAGCGATCCGTAGCTCTTGGACAGCCCCTCGGCGGTGAGCGGGGTTTTGCCGCACGGCGCGGGATCAGGGAACCGGATCTTGGCGACCTTGTCGGCCTGCCGGGTGTCCTCCAACCCGGACAACAGCTTCTCCGCCCGCTTGGCCATGTTCTGGGCGGCGACCGCCTTGGTCGCCTTCGCGCGCATCTTGTCGGCCTGCGCCATCAGCGCGCCTGCCTTCTTCTCCGCGTTCGCCCGTTCGCGGCGGCGCCGCTTCTCGTCGGTCGCGCGGGTTTCCAGGTAGCGCTGCCAGCCCATGTTGTAGATGTCCAGCTCGCCGCGCGTCGCGTCGAGGAACCAGACCTTGTTCACCACCGCCGCGAGCAGTTCGACGTCGTGGCTGATCACCACCAGGCCGCCGTCGTGGCCCTTGAGGAAGCCGCGCAGCCAGTTGATCGAGTCCGCGTCCAGGTGGTTGGTGGGCTCGTCGAGCAGCAGTGTGGTGGTGGATTTGCCGGTGGCGCCGGTTTCGGACGCGGCGAACAGGATGCGGCCGAGTTCGACCCGGCGGCGCTGTCCACCGGAGAGGGTGCGCAGCGGCTGGGTCAGGATGCGGTCTTCCAGGCCGAGGTTGGCGCAGATCCGCGCCGCGTCGCTCTCAGCCGCGTAGCCACCGGCGGCGGAGAAGCGATCTTCGAGCCTGCCGTAGCGGCGGACCGCGGCGTCGCGCTGGTTCTCGTCCACCAGCTCGGCCATGGCGGTCTGCGCCTTTTCCATCTCGCGCAGGAGTTCGTCGAGCCCGCGCGCGGAGAGGACCCGGTCCTTCGCGGTGACCGAAAGATCACCTTCGCGAGGATCCTGTGGCAGGTAACCGAGTTCGTCGGCGCGGCGCAGATCACCCGCGAACGGTTCGCCTTCACCGGCGAGCACGCGCAGGGTGGTGGTCTTGCCTGCGCCGTTGCGGCCGACCAGGCCGATCCGGTCGCCGGCCTGGATGCGCAGGTTGGCGTCGGCCAGCAGGATGCGGGATCCAGCCCGCAGTTCAAGGTTGGAAGCGGTGATCACGGGAAAGACTCTTCTCAGATGAGTGAGTGACGCGCGATAAGCGCAGGACGGCTCGGCTCGCCTGTCGGAACCGGCGAGCTGGTCAGCCACTCATTCGGTGCGAACCACCACGAGACCAATGATACGGGACGGCCGCCAACCGTTTTTCCCATATACCTGCGAGCTGGGACACGATTCAGCCGGGCTCGCGCACCAGGATCTCCAGGGCCAGCACTCGCCGTGCGGTCTCGTCGAGTACCGCCCTGCGGGGTTCGGGGACGTCAAGGACGCGCGGCTGCGCCAGGGCGAAGATCTCGGCCAGTCCTGGTTCGGCGCGCAGCGCGGTGAGCATGTGCAGGTCGCCGCCGAGCACAACCGCGCTCAACTCCCCTGCCCTCGGTCCGAGCACGCGCCTTGTATCGGCGGCCGCGTGCCGCACCGCGACCCGCGCCTGGCCGGCCCGGCGGCGGGCGAAGCGCTGCTGCGACCAGCCGCCCGCCTTGTTGCGCCCGTGCACCGGCAGTTGATCGGTCGTCGAGACCAGCACGGTGCCGGCCTGCGCGATGCCGATGCTGTGCCCGCCGAGCCGCACCAGCACCAGCCCGACCAACCTCGGCAGGGCCAGATGGGTCAGCACGATGTCGATCGCAGTGTCGAGGTCGTGTACCGGCTCGGCAAGAAGAAGAGGTGCGAAGGGTATTTCTGCCGTCGCGGTGGCGCCGTCGATGGTCTTCACCCGAAGACGCTCCGTACTGAGTTCGACCCTT
Source organism: Pseudonocardiaceae bacterium (assembly GCA_035248365.1). Classification (GTDB taxonomy): domain Bacteria; phylum Actinomycetota; class Actinomycetes; order Mycobacteriales; family Pseudonocardiaceae; genus CAJCJE01. The sequence goes on from DATFHN010000191.1 coordinate 101,274, forward strand.
CGGACATTCTGGTGACGCAGAGTAAACCTTGCGAACCAGCCACGAATCCGGTCCGCAATCACTTCTACGGTCTTGCCTCCGCCGCTCGCGGGGCGCACCCTGCTCATCACGGATTCCCTGCTTACTGGACACCGAGCGCGATTCGCCCTGGTTAACACCTTAACTGGGCGGATGGCGAACCCGATCGCCCGATAACCGAAAACGGAGAAACTTCTCGAACGGTACAAAAGAATTTCGCGTTTAATCCGCTCCGTGTCGGGGAAATCACTGTGCGCACCAGTCGCATCAGCTCGTTCAATCTGAACGTCGTATCGATTGGAGCCAAATGGGGGTGTAACAAACGTCTACACCCAAGTAGGGTAACTCAAACGTGATGACGTGACGACGGGGAGTCACCATGACGATCGCTCCAAGTCGACCAGACTTCGCGCCTGCCCGCATCCCAGTGGGTCGCGCTGAGCTGGCGAAGCTGCTTGCCGGCGGACCGTTTCCGGACGCTCTGCGGGCTGCGATCAAGGGCAGCGGGCTGAGTCTGGACCGCATCCAACACCGCCTCCAACTGCGTGGCGTAACCATCAGCGTGGCTACGCTGAGTTACTGGCAGTCGGGACGGCGGCGGCCCGAGAGACCAGAATCACTTGACGCCCTCCGTCACCTCGAAGCGGTTCTCCGGGTTCCGCCGAACGCGCTCACCGCGCTGCTCGGCCCGCCCCGACCGCGTGGCAGGCGCAGGCGCGACTCTCGATTACTTGCCATGGACGCCCTGTGGGGCAGCATGGCCCTGGCCAACCTGCTGACCAGTGTGGACACCGCGTCCGACGGTCACCTGGCCCGGATCAGCCAGCACGACCGCGTGGTCGTGGACTCGACACGGCAGATCCGGTCGGTGCGCGTCTCGCAGGTGTTACGCGCGGAGCAGGACGGCGTGGACCGCTGGGTGCTGCTCTACGACTGGCAAACGGAAACCACCGACGTTCCGCAGATCACCAACCTGCGCAACTGCCGCCTGGGCCGGATGGTGGCCGATCGCAACGAGCACCTGCTCGCCGCGGAACTCCTGTTCGACCAGGAACTCGCCACCGGCGAGACCCTGATCATGGAGTACGAGGTCATCAACCCGGTCTCGGAACACACTCCTCTTGTCGACTGCTACTGCCGCAGGCTGCGCCTGCCCGTGCGGGACTACGTGCTCGAGGTCCAGTTCGACCCGGACGCCCTGCCCGAACGGTGCCAGCAGTTCAGTTCGCCCGCCGGTGACGTCCGCCTCGCGCGGCGCCGCAACCTCGCGATCAGCCCGACCGGGGAAGCGCACACCGTCGGACTCGGCGTCGGCCCAGGTCTGGTCGGCATCGAGTGGGACTGGCCGCTGCCGACAACGGAACTGCCCAACAACTGAACCCGATCTACAAGGCGAACGCGTCGGTCCAGATCGCGCTTCGTCGACCGGACAACGCATCGAGCAGCGCGACGGCCTGGCTGTCGGTCAGCGATGCGACGAAGTCGACGACGGCGCGGCCTCGGGCCAGCGCGCGTATCGCGTCCGG
>DATFHN010000192.1:0-22483 GCA_035248365.1 Pseudonocardiaceae bacterium
CCAGCCAGCGCGGCACCACCGAGAAGCTGAGCAGGCTGCGCCAGATCGTCGCGCAGCGCACCAGGGAGTCGCTGCAGGGCTCCGCGCAGCTCACCCAGGTCGTCGAGGTGGACGTCACCAAGATCGCCAAGCTGCGCCAGCAGGCCAAGTCGGCGTTCGCGCAGCGCGAGGGCGTCAACCTGACCTTCCTGCCGTTCTTCGCGAAGGCCACCATCGAGGCGCTCAAGCAGCACCCGAAGCTCAACGCGTCCATCAACGAGGAGGCCAAGGAGGTCACCTACCACGGTGCCGAGCACCTGGGCATCGCGGTGGACACCGAGCGTGGCCTGCTCAACGCGGTGATCCACAACGCCGGTGACCTGAACCTCTCGGGTCTCGCGCACAAGATCGCCGACCTGGCGGCCCGCACCCGGGCCAACCACGTGACGCCCGAGGAGCTGTCCGGCGGCACGTTCTCCATCACCAACCTGGGCAGCAACGGCGCCCTGTTCGACACCCCGATCATCCAGCAGCCGCAGGTCGGCATCCTGGGTGTCGGTGTCGTGGTGAAGCGGCCGGTCGTGGTGACCGACGACGACGGTGGCGACACCATCGCCATCCGGTCCATGGTCTACCTGGCGCTGACCTACGACCACCGGCTGGTCGACGGCGCGGACGCGGGCCGTTTCCTCACCACCATCAAGAACCGCCTGCAGGACGGCGCGTTCGAGGCCGATCTCGGCCTGTAGAGCCATTACGCGAATCGCCCCGGCCATCCCGTTGGCCGGGGCGATTCGCGTTTGACGGAGATCACTAGGGGCCAGGTCGCGCCCCGTGGCCGCGTCCGCGACGATTGACCCGTGCGGGTCATCATCGCGGGTTCGTCGGGGCTCATCGGTTCGTCGCTGGTGAGCGAGTTGCGCGGGGCCGGCCACGAGGTGTTGCGCCTGGTCCGGAGATCCCCGGCCGCCGCCGACGAACGCGAGTGGAACCCGCCGGCCGGTTTCATCGCCGACGGCGCCCTGGACGGCGCCGACGCGGTCATCAACCTGTGCGGGGCCGGGGTGGCCGACCGGCGCTGGACCGAGGCCCGCAAGCAGATGCTGCGCGACAGCCGCAACGTCCCCACCGACGTCCTGGCCACGGCCGTCGCCGAGCGGCACATCCCGGTCCTGCTCAACGCCTCCGCGGTCGGCTACTACGGCGACGGCGGCGACACCATGCTCACCGAGTCCTCTCCCAACGGCGGCGGCTTCCTGGGCCTGTTGTGCCGCGAATGGGAGGCCGCGACCGAACCCGCCGCCGAAGCAGGCGCCCGCGTGGTCCGGATGCGCACCGGCCTCGTTCTGAGCAAGGGCGGCGGCCTGCTGGGCCCGTTGCGCCCGCTGTTCTCCTTCATGCTCGGCGGCCGTCTCGCCGACGGTACCCAGTACTGGCCGTGGATCTCGCTGGCCGACGAGGTCGCCGCGATCCGGTTCTGTCTCGAACACGACGAGATTTCCGGTCCGGTCAACCTCACCGGACCGAGCCCGGTCACCAACCGGGTGTTCACCAAGGAGTTCGCGGATTCACTCGGAAAACCCGCTCCCTGGGTGATTCCGGGCTTCGCGCTCAATCTCGTCTTCGGCGCGGAAATGGCCCGCGACGCCATGCTTGCGGGGCAACGGGCGTTACCGCGCGTGTTGGAAGGCGCCGGTTTTTCCTTCCGCCACGCTACGTTGCGGGCGGCACTGGCTGCGTTGCGCTGACAAGGCGGCGTATCGTCGGAGTCGTGACTGACACCGCGTCGATTTTCTCGGCGGCCAACGCGGCGGCGTCCTGCCGGACCAGCACCGATCCAGTTGATGTCCGGCTGCTCGGCACCGTTGACTACGCCCCGACCTGGGACCTGCAACGGGAACTCGCGTTGGCGCGCGCCGAGGGGCGCGGCGGTGATGTTCTCCTGCTGCTGGAACACAACCCGGTCTACACGGCGGGCAAGCGCACCGCCCCCGACGAGCGCCCGGACGGCGACGTCCCGGTGATCGACGTCGACCGCGGCGGCAAGCTCACCTGGCACGGTCCCGGTCAGCTGGTCGGCTATCCGATCATCGAACTGGCCGAGCCGATCGACGTCGTGCACTATGTGCGCAGGCTGGAGCAGGCGCTCATCTCGGTGTGCGACCACTTCGGCATCGAGGCGGGCCGGGTCGACGGCCGCAGTGGCGTGTGGCTGGCCGCGTCGGGCAGCAAGCCGGAGCGCAAGATCGCCGCGATCGGCCTGCGCGTGCAGCGCGGGGTCACCCTGCACGGCTTCTCGATGAACTGCGACTGCGACCTGGCCGCGTTCAACAACGGCGTAGCCTGCGGAATCCGCGGCGTCGGCACCACGTCGCTCACCGAGGAACTGGGCCGCGACGTCCCCGTCGCCGAGGTCCGCCCGATCGCGACGGACGCCATACTGGCCGCGTTGGACGGTGCGCTCCCGGTGGCCGAGCGCAACATCGCCCGCCAGGAGCCGAAAGCCGCCGGGGTCACTTTCTCGCTGTCGAACTGAAGCCGTCGAACTGAATCAGAACATTCAGCGGCCGCTCAACGAACACTCAACGCTGATTCGCTCGATGGTGGTAACCAAGCGCAGCCAGGACCACCACGAGTAGCACGATGTCGATCAACGCGGAAACCCGCATCGCTCCCGGGTAGTCACCAGGTCGAGCGAGCGGTCCGAGTACCGCGAAGAACACCCCGCCGATCAACGCGACCCCGGTCGCGCTGGCGAACTGCTGCGCCGTGGTGACCATCGCGCCGCCGATCCCCGCCTGTTCCGGCTTGACCCCGGTCAGCGCCGCCCCGATCAACCGAGGCAGTACCAGTCCGTTCCCGGCGCCCACCAGCGCCATCCCCGCGACAACCCACCCCAGCCCCACGCCCTCCCGCAACACGACGGCCAGCAACCCCAACCCCACAGCCGAAATCCCCGCGCCAACCACCACCATCGCCGTCCCCAACCGCGCCCCCAGCAACGCTGTCGCGATATACAGCAACCCCATCGGCAAGAACACCAGTCCCGCCCCCAACGCCGACAACCCCAACCCGCCCTGAAGCAGCAAGGTCAGGGTGAACATGAAACTTCCGAAATACAGCATGAACGCCACATTCGACCCCAACCCAGCCAGGTAGGAGCGCACCCGCAACAAGCCCGGATCCAGCACCGGCTGCCCGCCGCGATCGCGCAGCGCCCGCAACCACCGCCCGGTCAGCACCAGCCCCACCACGGCCAGCCCCAGGCAGACCCACGTCCACACCGGCCACCCAGCCGCCCGCCCCAACGTCAACGGCACCAGCACCAAACTCAACGCGACCCCGGCCGCCCCCACCAGGTCCAGCCGCGCCCCGCGCCCAGCCCGGGCCTTCGGCAGCAACCGCACGGAAAAGGCCGATGCGACCAACCCCACCGGCACGTTGACCAAAAAGATCACCCGCCACCCCAGCCCGAGCACGTCCGCGTTGAGCAGCACCCCACCCAGAACCTGCCCCGCGACCGCGCCCAACCCGGTGGCCGCGCCGAACCACCCCAACGCCCGAGGCCGGTCCTCGGCGGGCACCATGGCGGTGATGACGGCCAGCACCTGCGGCACCATCAACGCGGCGGCAAACCCCTGCACCAACCGCGCCAGGACCAACTCGGCCGGATTCCCCGCCAGCCCGCACAACAACGAGGCGGCGGCAAACCCCAGCATCCCCAACACGAACAACCGCCGATATCCGAACAAATCCCCCAGACGACCGCCGGTGATCATGCCGCTCGCATAGGCGAACGCATACCCGCCGACGATCAGTTCCAGCGACGCCGACCCCGCGTGCAGCTGCCCGGCCAGCGTCGGCGCGGCAACGTTGACCACGAAGAAGTCGAACTGGGCCATGAACATGGCGCTCAACAGCACCGCCAACATGACCCCCTGCCGACCCCCTCGGCGCTTCTCCGCCTCCGCGACCAGCGCAGTCACACCAACACCCTTCCCCAAGGTTCCAACTATCCCGGATACTAGATATCCGGGATACCAGATGTCTACACTTTGGCCATGAAGCTCTCGCAGGGAGTCGAGTGGACGATGCACTGCGTCTCCCTGCTCGCACTCCTGCCCAGCGGGGTCACCGTCCGCCGTGAGCAGTTCGCGGGCCACTATGGCCTGCCCGAGGCGTACCTGGCCAAGCACCTCCAGGCGGTCACCAAAGCAGGCATCCTGCGGGCAACGCCCGGCCCCAGAGGCGGCTACCAACTGGCCCGCCCCGCGACCGACATCACCCTGCTCGACATCGTCGAAGCCATCGAAGGCAGCGCACGACCGTTCATTTGCCAGGAGATCCGCCTGCAAGGCAGCGGGGCGCTGTCTCCGGAAGACTGCCACGGCCTGTGCCGGATCAACCTCGCGATGAACCAGGCGGACAACGCCTGGCGGTCCACGTTGCGCGCCACCACCGTCGCCGACATCGCCAACGATCTCCCCGGGAACATCCGCGAGCGCAACAAAAAGCTGTTCGCCCCGTAACAAGTGAAAGCGCATTAGTACATTCGAGTAGCCGCCAACAGTGGACACTCGTCAAAGCGGCCCGCGCCCGTTCGGAGTAATGAAACACCGCATATCAGCGGTGCCCCCGAATACCCACACTCACCCAGCCCAGCCCAGCCCCACATCGAGTGAAGACACCGCAATCACCCTCCCCTGTGGAAAAAATACCCACCCACCTTCGAGTGACTGTCCCACTCCCACCACCGAATGCTAACTTCCTCCCCGGCGGCGAAATAACCAATTCCCACCCACCCGAAATACAAATCGGGCATTCGAGGGAGCGCAGATGACGACCGGCGACGTGATCAACAAAGGACGCACCGCGGCCCAGATCCTCAGCGATTCCCGCGACGTGCTCCAGCCCGCGCTCCGCGCCGCCGTCGACCGCCTGCCCGCGTCCATGCGCGGCATCGCCGGCTACCACTTCGGCTGGTGGAACGAACGCGACGAACCAACCGAGAACTCCAGCGGCAAAGCCATCCGCCCCGCCCTCGCCCTGCTGTGCGCGGAAGTAGTGGCCACGACCGCGTCCGACCTCGCGATCCCCGCCGCCGTAGCCGTCGAACTCGTGCACAACTTCTCGCTCCTGCACGACGACGTGATGGACGGCGACCTCACCAGGCGACACCGCCCCACCGCATGGGCCGTGTACGGGATCGGTCCGGCCATCCTGGCCGGTGACGCCCTGCTGAGCCTGGCCATCGACGTACTCGCCGACAGCGGTCACCCCAAGGCGCAGGAGGGCATCCGCCTGATCAGCGCGGCCGTACTCGAGTTGCTCGACGGCCAGCAAGCCGACCTGAGCTTCGAACGCCGCGGCGACGTGGCCCGATCCGAGTGCCTGACCATGGCCGAACGCAAAACCGGCGCGCTGCTCGGCGCATCCTGCGCGATCGGCGCGCTGTTCGGTGGAGCGGACCCGCGGCGAGTCGAGTTGCTGCGCGACTTCGGCGAACTGGTCGGTCTCGCGTTCCAGTTCGTCGACGACCTGCTCGGCATCTGGGGCGATCCCGCGATCACCGGCAAGTCGCGACACTCCGATTTGGACAGCAGAAAGAAGTCCCTCCCGGTCGTCGCCGCCCTCACCTCCAACACCGCGGCCGGAGACGCACTCGCCAAGCTGTACCACCAACAAGCCCCGCTGTCCGCCCAAGACCTCATCCGCGCCGCCGAACTCGTCGACCTGGCCGGCGGCCGCGACTGGAGCCAAGCCATGGCTGACGACCTGCTGGCCCAAGCCCTGGGCCAACTCCGCGCCGCCAGCCAAAATCCAAAAGCAACAGCAGAACTGACCACCCTGGCCGCCCTGATCACCCGCCGAGACCACTAAACGCCCAGAGGCAGCCACCTCAGCACGCCCCTCCACCAACGACACCAGCTCCTCCGCAGCAGGCCCTCCCATCACCCCGCGTCCCTCGGCAAGCGCTCCCCCATCACCCCGCGCCCCTCCGCAAGCAGCTCCCCATCGTCCCCCGCACCCTTGGCATGTAGCTCCTCCACCGACCCGGCCCCCTCCTCACGCCGCCCGCCCTCACACTTCGCCGCCCACCGAAACTTCCCAGCCCTACCCTGCCCCCATGCAGGCCACCAGCTACGCCGACGTACAAGCCGCCCTCACCAATCCCGACCTCACGGTCCCACCCGCATCCGAGGCGAGCACCGGCATAGCCTGGCTGCGCTCATCGGTCGCCCGCTTCAGCACCGGCCCAGCCCACACCCGCCGCCGAGCCCTGGCGGTAACGCAAATATCCACAATAGACATACAGAAACTCCGCTCAGAAGCCCAATACCGCACAACCGCAACCCTCGCCCTATTCGGCGACACCCCCATCGACCTGATGTCCACGGTCGCCAGAACCCTCCCCACCGAACTCCTCGCCGCTGCCCTCGGCATCCCCGGCGCGACGCCGGCCGCGATAGCCGCCATCGCCCGCGCCTACCCCACTGGCAACACCGACCCCGAGGCAGACGCCGCCGTGGAAGACCTACGCGGCACAGTGGACGACGAGGCAACGGCGGCCCGAATCGCCCTGCTGGCCCAATCCTTCGACGCGACGGCGGGCGTGATCGGCAACGCCGCCTTCATCATGCTGCGCGACGAACTCCGCGCCCCGGCCGAAGCGATCATCGCCGAAACCCTCCGCCACACCCCGCCCGTCCGCGTAACCAAACGCGTCACCGCAACCGGCGACACCGTCGAAATCAACCTCGCCACCGCCAACCGCGACCCAGCAGTTTTCCCGGCGCCCGACGACTTCGACCCCACCCGCGCCAACCGCGACGTCCATCTAGATTTCGGCTTCGGCCCGCATGCCTGCCCCGGCCGCCACGTAGCAACGGCCATCGCCGCAGGCGTTCTCGACGCCATCCGCGCCTACCACCTGCTCACCCAAGCCCCCACCTACGCCCCACCCGCCAACCTGCGCATCCCCACCCACCTCACCATCACCCCCACAAAACCCGAAATTTTCCCAAATTCCCCCCACAGCCCCCGCCCATCCCAGGGGGACGACCCTCTTTCAGCATAACCCTGTCAAGCTCGGCGTGGGGCAGATCGGGCGCGGCTGTGGACAGCTGAAGCCCTTGTGGATAAACAACCTGTCCGATTTGACAAGCAGAAGTCAAGCACTCAAACAGAATTTTGTCGGAGTCGCGCCCTACTGTGCCCTCGACACAGGAAAGGGGTGGAGACAATGGGGTTCTCCGGCATCATCGTGGTCGCGCGTTCGGCTCGACCACTGTCCGAATTGGACTCTATTCGCGAGTGCGGTGGTACGGGACTGTGGTCGGGCGAGGACCACGGCTGGCGGGCGATTCAGCTCGGCGACACCAAGGGCGATCCGCCGCCCGCGCTCGTCGCCGAGACCGGCGGGCCGATTCTTGTCGCGCGGGTGGTCAATGGTTCGTTCGCCGTCGTCAAGGCGACGAGCCCGGGCGACGCGACGTGGGCCGGCGTGCTCGGGCCGGATCAGGCGGAGGGCTATCCGCTGCCCGAGGAGTTCCTGGTGCCGCCGGAAGAAGTGGTCGATCCGGCCGTCGACTGGGCCCGCGAGGCCGGGCGGCAGCCGAACGTCGATCGCCTTGAGGACGTGTTGCAGGCCGAGCCGGAGCCTGCCGCCGAGGATCTGGTCTTCGCGATGCTCGACGCGCTCGGCTTCGAATTCGGCCGGTAGGACGAGAGCCCGGGACTGACGAAACGCGGCAGCCCCGGGCAGCGGATCAGTCGAGTTGTGGCGCGACCTCGCCGGCGACCAGTTCGATGTGGTCGAGGTCGGCGAGGTCGAGGGTCTGCAGGTAGAACCGGGTGGCGCCGGTCCGCTCCCGCCAGGTCCCGATCCGGTCGACGACCTCGGACACCGTGCCGGCCAACCCGTTCTGCCGCAGTTCGTCGACCTCGCGGCCGATGGCTCCGGCGCGCTTGGCGAGTTCGCCTTCGTCGCGGCCGACGCAGAGCACCTGGGCGATCGACCGTGTCATGCCCGCAGGGTCGCGGCCGATCGCGCGACAGGCCGCGTCGACGCGCTCGAAGATGGTGATCGCGTCGTCGATGCCGCGGAAGGGAATGTTGAACTCGCTGGCGAACCGCGCGGCCAGGGCCGGGGTGCGCTTGGCGCCGCTGCCGCCGATGATCACCGGTGGGCCTTGCGGCTGAGCCGGTTTGGGCAGCGCGGGCGAGTCGGTGACCGTGTAGTGCTTGCCCGCGTAGGAGAACCGCTCGCCGTCTGGCGTGCGCCACAGGCCGGTGATGATCTCGAGTTGGTCTTCCAGCCGGTCGAACCGTTCGCCGAGCGGTTGGAACGGGATGCCGTACGCGGCGTGCTCGGTGTCGAACCAACCCGCGCCGAGGCCGAATTCGACGCGGCCGGCGCTCATCTGGTCGACGTTGGCGACGGCGATCGCCAGCTGGCCCGGATGCCGGAAGGTGGCCGACGTGACCAGGGTGCCGAGCCGGATGGTGTCGGTGTCGCGGGCGAGACCGGCCAAGGTGATCCACGCGTCGCTCGGGCCAGGCAGGCCGCTGACGTCGCCCATTTTCAGGAAGTGATCGGACCGGAAGAATGCGTCGTAGCCCGAGCTTTCCGCGGTGCGCGCGACGCGCAGCAGGTCGTCGTAGCTCGCGCCTTGCTGGGGTTCGGTGAAGATCCGGAGTGTCGTCGAAGTCGTCACCTGATCAGGCTAGGCGTTCGGCTGGGACGGTCAGTTGCCGGTCACCGGCTTACGCAAGCGTTCGAGCATGCGGATGAAGGTCGCGGTGACCTCGGCGCCGGTCTTCTTCGGGTCTTCCGCGCCGGCAATCATGGTGGCCGCGGCGGACAGGGCGCCGAACAGCAGCCGCGCGGTGACCTCGACCGGGAGGTCCTCGAATTCGCCGCTGTCCACACAGGCCTGGATGGTGTCCCGGACCAGGCCGAAGCTGAAGTGCTCCTCAGCCTCGCGCCACCGTTCCCAGCCCATCACCACCGGGGCTTCGTGGATGACGATGCGCTGGTAGGAGGGGTCGAGGCAGATCTTGATGTATTGGCGCAGACCATTGGTGACGCGCTCCCAGGCGGTGCCGTCGCTGCTCATCAGGATCTCGGCCAGCCGCGCCTTGGCCGTGCCCTCGACCACGTCGAACACGGCTTCGAAGAGGGCCTGTTTGCCGCTGAAGTGGTGGTAGAGCGCGCCTTTGGTGACGCGCGCCTTCTTCGCCACCTCGTCGAGTGAGGTGGCCGCGTAGCCGCGTTTGGTGAACAGCTCCAGAGCGCCGTCCACCAGGGCGTCCCGAGTGGACTCCGAGTATTCAAGCCGCCGCGACCGCATCGTCACCACATTCACAACCTTAACCGCCATACCGAGGGTACGTACCGGTGGTATGTTCAGGGTAGGTCCGTACCGACGGTATGCCGCAGACCAGCGGTATGGCGGTGATCACTCAAGGGGAGAGGAAGCACCATGAGTTGGACCGATTTCTACCAGCGCAGGGACACCATCGATCTGGTGTTGGCGCGGGCCAGGCGCAATCCGGGCGGGGGCCTGCCGTTCGCCGACCTGACCGAGGTCCGCGACCAGTTCGGCTCGTGCGAGGAGCTGGCCCTCGCGCTGCAGTACAAGTGGTCTCAGCTGCTGCACGGCACGCTGGGGGTCGCCCTGCTCGACGCCGAGAAGGACGCCGGGGCCGACAACCTGGAGGCCGTCGCGTCCGCGTGGCGCCGCGCCGCCGCCGAAGCACCGGTGTTGCGCGAGCTGCTGGATGGCTACGTCGAGCAGGCCGGTCCGGAGTTCCTGGCCGCGCTCGCGGCCGAGCAACGCATGCTCGCCTACGCCTCCGGTCTTGCCGAGTTCGGCGAACCGGCCAAGGAGACGGCGCGGATCGGATCGGCGTTCCTGGCTCTGATCCGGGACACCCCAGTTCCGCAACGCCGCGGCTGCAACCGGATCGAGCAGCTGATCCGCAAGGTCGTGCCGAGTACCTGAACCCTGCTCTGTCAAGGCGAACTGCTGGTGCCGCGAGCAGGCTCGTAGTAGGAGTTGAGTCATGCCTGACTGGACCGAGGCCGACATTCCCGACCTGAGCGGCCGAACCATGGTGGTGACCGGCGCGAACTCGGGCCTCGGCCTGCGTTCGGCGACCGTGCTCGCCCAGCACGGCGCCCGCGTCGTGCTGGCCTGCCGGTCCGCCGAACGGGGCGAGGCCGCGCTGCGGTCGATCACCGAGGCGGGCGGCAAGGCCGAGCTGGTTCTACTGGACCTGGCCGACCTCGCCTCGGTGCGCGCCGCCGCCGCGCGGATCAGGGAACTGACCGGGGATCGGCTGCACGTGCTGATGAACAACGCGGGCGTGATGGCAACGCCGAAGCGCAGCACCAAGGACGGGTTCGAGCTGCAGTTCGGCTCGAACCATCTCGGGCACGCGGCGCTCACCTGGCTGCTCATGCCCGCCTTGCGCGCGACATCGGGCAGCCGGGTGGTGACCATGTCGAGCATCGTGGCCAGGATCGGCCGGCTGAACCTGGCCGATCCGAACTATCGCGACCGCTGGTACGAGCCGTGGCTGGCATACGGGCAGGCGAAGCTGGCCAACGCGGTGTTCGCCAAGGAGCTGGACCGGCGGCTGCGCGCGGCCGACCTCGACGTGCGCAGCATCGCGGCGCACCCCGGCTACACCAAGACCCAGTTGACCGCGAACATGTCCCGTTCCCGGGGCGGCCTCCGGGGCGCGATCACCGAGCGGGTCACCGACTTCGGCAACTCCCTGATCGGCCAGGACGTGCGCATCGGCGTGTTGCCGCAACTGTTCGCGGCCACCGCGCCCCAGGCGGAGGGCGGCCGGTACTACGGTCCGAGCGGTTTCCAGGAGATGCACGGCTCGCCCAAGCAGGTGGCCTACCCGCCCGGCGCGCGGAACGACTCCGTTGGCCCGCGCCTGTGGGACGTGACCGCCGAACTGACCGGCGTGACCCCCGATCCCGCCTGATGGGCGCTGACCGGTTCGCGTGACACAGGGCACTCCGACCTGCGGCGTAATGTGGTGTCTGCGTTAAGGCCAAAAGCTGAGGAGACTCCATGAGCGTGGCGCCGGATGGGCGGAAGTTGTTGCGGCTGGAAGTCCGCAACGCGCAGACGCCGATCGAGAAGAAGCCCTCGTGGATCAAGACCAAGGCCAGGATGGGCCCGGAGTACACCGAGCTGAAGAAGCTGGTGCACCGGGAGGGCCTGCACACGGTGTGCGAGGAAGCCGGCTGCCCGAACATCTACGAATGCTGGGAGGACCGCGAGGCCACCTTCCTCATCGGCGGCGACCAGTGCACCCGGCGCTGTGACTTCTGCCAGATCGACACCGGCCGGCCGGCCGACCTCGACCGCGAGGAGCCGCGCAAGGTCGCCGAGTCCGTGCAGGCCATGGGGCTGCGCTACGCGACCGTGACCGGCGTTGCCCGCGACGACCTGGACGACGGCGGGGCGTGGCTGTACGCGGAGACCGTGCGCCAGATCCACCAGCTCAACCCCGGCACCGGCGTCGAGCTGCTGATTCCCGACTTCAACGCCGATCCCGAGCAGCTGGCCGAGGTGTTCGGCTCGCGACCCGAAGTGCTGGCGCACAACCTGGAGACGGTGCCGAGGATCTTCAAGCGCATCCGTCCCGGTTTCCGCTACGAGCGTTCGCTTTCGGTGCTGACCGCGGCCCGCGCGGCCGGGCTGGTCACCAAGTCGAACCTGATCCTCGGCATGGGCGAGACCCCGGACGAGGTCACCGAGGCCATGCGCGACCTGCACGAGGCCGGTTGCGAGATCCTGACCATCACCCAGTATCTGCGGCCGAGCCCCCGGCATCACCCGGTCGAGCGATGGGTGAAGCCGGAGGAGTTCGTCGAGCACCAGGACGAAGCGCGCAAGATCGGCTTCTCCGGGGTGATGGCGGGTCCGCTGGTGCGCTCCTCCTACCGCGCGGGCCGGCTCTACGCGCAGGCGATGAACCGGCGCGGCGAGCAGGTGCCCGCCAACCTCGCGCACCTCACCGCGGCAGGCCCGGCCGCGCAGGAAGCCAGCAGCCTCCTCTCCCGCTAGAACTCCTTACCCCGCCGCGAAAGCGGAACCGACGAGTTCCTCGAACCGGTCCTGCTTGACGTACATGTCCCAGTAGGCCGCGGCGAGGTCGGCCGGGTCGATCAACTCGCCCGGGTCGCGGTCCTTGGCGTACTCGCGGATCGCGTCACTACCCGCGATACCGCCGCCGACCTGCAGCAATCCCGCGTACACGCCGGTGCCGTCGAGGGCGGCGTTGAGGTTGAGCTGGTAGTTGCGCGCGGCGGCCATGGCGATGCCGACGTTGCCGACCTGCGGGTACGCCCTGCCCGCCAGCGCGCCCGTTCCCATCAGCAGCGCGCCGTCGCCACGCGCGATCATGTCCGGCAGCACGGCTCCGAAGATCGCCATCGGGGCACGGACCAGCAGGTCGAGCGGGAATTCCAACGACTCGACGGTGGCGTCGGGCAGCGGCGCGATCCGGGAGGCCCAGTCCATTCCGGTCGGCGCGAACTCGACCACGTCGATCGTGCCGAACCGCTGCTTGATGGCGTCGACGACCTTGGCCACCGCGGCGCGATCCGCGACGTCGCACGGGAAACCGGCCGCCTCGATCCCCTCGCCGAGCAACTCGCTGGCCAGCGCGGTCAGTCGTTGCGGGGTCCTGGCCACCAGTGCGACCGCGAAACCCTCCCGGCCGAACTTGCGTGCCACGGCCTGGCCGAGCCCGGCGCCCGCGCCAACCACCACGATCGTCTTCGACATGCGAAAACCCTCCGTCAGCTAACTTGAGGACAGCATCAACTTAGCTCGAAGCTAGCACGAAGGTGAGGATGCCCTCAAGTTCATACAATGGGGCATGCCTTCGTCGACCGAAGCGTCCCGTTCAACACCAAAGGCACTGCGCAGCGACGCCGTGCGCAATCGCGCCCTGCTCATCGAGGCCGCGCGCGAACTGTTCGCGGAACGCGGCGTAGACGTCGCCCTCGACGAGGTCGCCAAGCGGGCCGGGGTCAGCATCGGCACGCTGTACAACCGCTTCCCGACCAGGGCCGCGCTGATCGAAGCGGTGTTCGCGGACCGGCTGGAGAAGATCGCCGCGTTCGCGCTGCGCGCGCTCGCCAATCCCGATCCGTGGCAGGGTTTCGCCGCTTACCTCACCGACGTGTGTGAGCTACAGGCCGCCGATCGCGGCTTCAACGAGGTGGCCGCGCGCGGGCTCGCCGACTCGCCCGCCAACCGGAACCTGCGCCAACAGGTCAGCGAGGCCATGGCGCAGTTGATCGAGCGCGCCAAACAGGCCGGCGCGATGCGCGCCGACCTCGCCATCGAAGACCTCGCCTTCGTGATCTGGGGGATCGCCCAGACCGTCGAACGGACCGCGGACGTGGCGCCGCGACTGTGGCGACGGCACCTCGCCCTGCTGCTGGACGGCTTCCGCGCGGAGGCCGCCCACCCACTGCCCGAGCCCCCGCTGGACCCGGGCCTGTCGCACGCGGCCATGCCCCAGTGCGACCCGCCTGCCTAACGGCGGGCGATCGCCGCGTTGAGCTCCGGGAAGGACAACGCGTCGGCGGTCGTGTCATACGTGCCGCTGGCCAGTAACTCCTTGGTGGCGCGGGCCGCGACCGCGTACGCGGCCTGGGCGATACCCGAACCGAGGCTGATCCGCACCGCGCCCGCCGCCGCGAACTCGGCCACCGACGGCGCGCCCGGCCAGGCCATCACCGAGATCGGCACCGGCCCCTCGGACAGTTTCCCGAGCACGCCCGTGTCCACCAGGCCCGGCACGAACAGGCTGTCCGCCCCGGCCGCCGCGTACGCGTTCGCGCGTTCTTCGGTCAACCCGGGCCGCTCCTGCGGTTCGCCGATACCGGCCAGGTAGATGTCGGTGCGTGCGTTGATCCACAGCAGAATGCCCAGCCGCTGGGCGGCTTCCCGCGCCGCGATGAGCCGGTCGGCCTGCGCGGCCGGTTCGAGCAGCGTGCTGCCGATCCGGTCCTCGATGTTCACGCCGACCGCGCCGGCCTGCACCACCGCGGTCACCGTCGCCGCGACCGCCTCCGGCGATTCGCCGTAGCCCGCCTCGATGTCCGCGGAGACCGGGAGGTCCACCGCGGCCACGATCCGGGCGACCGCCTCGGCATTGCGCTCGGCGCCTAAATCGGCACCGTCCGGCACGCCGAGCGACCACGCCAAGCCCGCGCTGGTCGTGGCGATCGCGGCCGCGCCCGCCCCGGCGATGACCACCGCGGACGCGGCGTCCCAGGCATTGGGCAGCAGCAGTGGCTCGCCGGCCTTGTGCAGGGCGGCAAACGTTTTCGCATGTTCCAGTTGTTCGGTCATGCCCAGAAAATAGGAACAACCACCGACAATTCCCGCGTGCACCTCACCGAGTGCTGATCCGCCCGACCGTCACATCGTCCAGATCGGCGAGAAAGCCGCTGCCGAACGCGCTGGAGGGCGTGTGCGCGCCGGACGTCACGTCCCCGGCGAGCAGGCGGCGCACCGCGTGCAGCGCGGCGTCCACGGTGAACGGTTGCCCGGCCGGGGTGCTCACCGTGCCGCTCGCGTAATGCTTGCCCGGCCCGGAAACGCGGCCCCACACCTCGCAGCGGCGGCTGTTCGCCTGGCGCTCCTCGCTCGGCCCGGTGATCCACTTGTCCACCAGGGAGGCGCCGGCGCGCTGCACCGCCGGCATGCGCAGCAGCGGTCCGAGGAACTGCTGGCCCCGGTTGATCAGGTCGCTGCCGGGCAGCACCGTGTACGTGGTGATGTTCGGGATTCCGGTTGTCCGGTAAGCGGAACTCAGGTCGCCCCAGGGGACCGCGGTGACCTGGCGAGGGCCGGTGGCGAATTCGGCGATGGTCTGCCGGTGGGCCAGCGGAACCGGCTGCAGCTCGCCGTCGACCCTGATCCGGCCGCCCGCGCCGACGCCCTCCAGCGCGGTCTTGATCAGACCAGGGCTGAACCCGCCGCTGAGCGTGAACGCCAGCTCCAGCTCGGTCGCCTCGGGCAGCTGCTCGGCGAGGGAGGCGGCCAGGCAGTCGGTCGGCACCACGTCGAAACCGGCGCCCGGCAACAGGACCACGTCGGCCTGCTCGGCCTCGGCCGACCGAGCGTAGATCGACTCGAACACGTCGATCTCGCCGGTGATGTCCACGTAGTGCGTTCCGGTCGCCAGGCAGGCGTCGACCAGCGGCAGCGCCGTCTGCGAGAACGGGCCCGCGCAGTTGGCCACCAGGGTCACGCCGTCGAGCGCGGCGTGCAGGCCGGAGGTGTCCGCGAGGTCGACGATCACGTGGTCGAGCCCGAGTTCCTCGGCCAGCGGCAGGATCTTGGCCGCCGACCGCCCTGCCACGATCGGCCGTTCGCCGGTCTGCTCCGCCAGCTTCACCAGCGCGCGCCCGGTGAAGCCGTTCGCGCCGTAGACCATCCACCTCGTCATGCTGTGCAGTATCGGTCAATCGGCGGTCGCGAGCACGCCTTCGGCCAGCGGGAGGTCGTGCGGATAGGTGATCTTGAGGTTGCGTTCGTCGCCCTCGATGCAGTGCACCGCGATGTCGGTGTAGGCGGCGATGCAGGAAGCGGTGTCGGTGCCGACGAACCCGTCCAGCGCGGCCTGTTCGTAGGCGGCCAGCAGCGGCGCGGCGCGGAACCCTTGCGGCGTCTGCACCGCGACCAACCGCCCCGGCGCGGGCCCCACCACGTCGACCCCGTCCTCGGCGACCTCGATCAGGTCGTCCCGGGCCAGACCCGGAATCGCGCCGCCGAACTCGCGGGCGACCCGCAGCACCTCCGCGACCAGCGCCGGTGACACGAGTGGCCGGGCCGCGTCGTGGATGAGCACCACGTCGATCTCGCCGGAGCCGATGCGGTCGGCGAGATGCCGCAACGCCATCAGTTCCGACTCCTGCCGCGTCGCCCCGCCCGCGACTACGTCAAGTCGAGGGCCCGAGTGTGCACTCAGGACGTTCGCGACATGCTCGGCATCCTCCGGCCGGGCGACCAGCACGAGCACGTCGATGTCCGGCACGGCGGACAGCGCCGCCACCGACCAGGACACCAGGCTCCGGCCGGCCAGCGGCAGGTAAACCTTGTTCATCTCGGCGCCCATCCGGCTACCGGATCCGCTGGCCAGCACCACTCCCGCGGCCTTGCCACGCGCCAGGTCCGCCGGACGGTCCTGCGGTGCGGCCGGGCTCGACTCGGATTCCACGCGCGGATGATAGTTGATTCGTTTCAGCACAGGGGTTTCGTCTCGCGCGTGCGGGGTACAGCCCGGGTGGGAAGAAAAAAGTCTGGACGAATTTGGTGCCCCGCCGACACAGAACGCCTACCTTCTGGCACACTGTGCAACAAGGTTGACGAGAGGACTACTTCACCTAAAGTGATCTCGTCGTCACCGACAAGAGCCCCCGGCTGATCCCCCAACAGCCGGGTCGTTGAGGCTCCCGGCCGACCTCCCCCAGCGGCCGGGAGCCTCCCCCATTTCCGGGGCTGACGGCGTCACAAACCGGTTGATCAGCGCGGCGACCGCGCCGAGTATCAGGCACTCGAACACCGCGCCGCGCGCGTCGACGAGCAGCCCGCCCAGCGTGGCACCGGCCGAGCTGCCGAGGTACAGCGCGGACGCGTTCAACGCGACGGCGACCGTGCCGTGCTTGGGCTCGACCACCCCGCCGCTCCCCAGACGAACAAGCCCAGCAACGCGACCGCGAGCGTGGCCAAGATCACGCTCTGCAGCCTCGGGTGTCGCGCCACCGGTCGATCAGAAACCCGATGCCGAGGCAGCCGATGAGCCCGCCAAGTCCCCACACCCACAGGTATCCCGCGGTCGGCGTGGTGCCGTCGGTGTTGCGCAGCAACGCACTGATGTAGGTGACCAGCACGATCCGGCCCACGCCACGCTCGAGGAGCACGCTGGTCTTAAATCAGCCCAGACCCGAGCCCGCCCGATCGAACGCTAACTCACCAACCGCTGATCGAGCGCCAGCTCAGCGCAGCGCACGAATCGTCAATTCCGCGACGGCGAGCCGCGAACACGAACCGAGCCCCTCGTCAAACGGCGGCGCCTTCGGCATCCGATCCAGCGCGACGTTCGCGCTCAAACAGCCACGCCCACCGACGGCCTCGACCGCCTGCCGCCGCGGATAAGTCAGCAACGCCTTGGCTGGCGAGCGACTCGACGCGAGATCCGCCGCCATCAACGTGACCCGCTGCTCGACACAACGACGCAGCACCGTCGCGAACAGACTGTGTTTGTCGGCGAAGGCCCCGTACAGGCTCGCTATTGCGGCGTCCATCGCCTCACCCTCGTCGAACTCGCGTGCCCGCTGGGTTTTTGGGACCGCTAGCCTTCAGCCGGCGGTGCTTGCTCCACCGGTAGGAGTGCGGCTCGGGCTCGTTGCATTTCGGCGAGTTCTTCCGGCGACAGTTGCGCGGCGAACTGGCGGCGGCGTTCAGCCATGGCGGCGAATTCCTCTTCGCTGAGGGATTCGGCGAACTTGGCGCGGTCGGCCGCGAGTTGGGCGAACTGTTCCGGGGGCAGCGGATTCTGCACAGTGGTCATCACCTCGATGAGTTCGATCATGGTCTGACTGGACGGTTCGGTTTCGGTCTCGATGGTGCGCAGGACGCGTTGCAATTGGTGTTTGAGCCGGATGCCCGCCGCGATCTGCTCGTTCACCTGTTCGAGTTGCCTGCTGAACAGCGTGCGCGGATCGATCGTGGCCTCGTCGAGCAGTTCGGCGATCTCGGCGAGGGCGAAGCCGAACCCGCGCAGCGCGATGACGTGGTGCAGGCGCCGCACGTCATCGGCGGTGTAGCGGCGATGCCCGGCATTGTTGTGCAGCGACGGAACCAGCAGGCCGATCTCGTCGTAATGGTGCAGCGTGCGGACGGTCAGGCCGGTCTGCTCGGCCAGTTCGCCAACGCGCCACGTGTGTTGTTCGTTCACGAGAGTTCACGCTAAGTCCTCACGTCGCGTCAGGCGCAACCGGCGATTAATTCGGTCGAGTCGATTCGGATCGCGTTGTTACAGTCGAGGGCCGCTGCGAAGCGCCTGCCGCCGAGAGCACTGGGGATGACCAACGCGATGAGCGCACAGCAGACCCGTCCAATCCGTCCTCGCCTCATCGCCGATATCCGGCCGTTGCGCGAGGTCCCGGTGTTCCGCCGGCTGTGGCTCAGCGGTTCGGTGTCGGCCATCGGCGGCAGCCTGACCAACTTCGCGATCGCGTTGCAGGTCTGGCAGCTCACCCATTCCTCGGTCGCGGTCGGCTCGGTCAGCCTGGTCGGCATGGTGCCGTTGCTGCTGGTCGGCTTGTTCGGTGGCTCGATCGCGGACAACGTCGACCGGCGCAGGCTGGCGATCGTCATGAGTTTTTGCCTGGCCGGGATATCCGTCCTGCTCGCGGCGCAGGCTTATCTTTCGTTCGATCAGTTGTGGCTGCTCTACCTGCTGGTCGGCGTGCAGTCGTTGTTCATCTCGATCAACGCGCCCACACGCCAGGCGATCCTGCCGCAGTTGCTGCCCGAGGATCAGCTCGCCGCGGGCATCGCGTTGAACCAGGGCACGTTCCAGGCGAGCATGCTGATCGGTCCGGCCCTTGGCGGTCTGCTTGCCGCGGTGGGCGGGTTGCGACTGTGCTACCTGGTCGACGCGATCACCTTCGTGTTCGGCCTTTACGGCCTGTTCGGCCTGCCATGGATGCACCCGAAGGAACGCAGCGGGTCGATGGGTCTGCGTAGCGTGCTGGACGGGCTGCGGTTCATCCGGACCCGGCCGATCCTGATCGGCATGATCGCGGCCGACCTGAACGCGATGGTGCTCGGCCTGCCGATCTCGCTGTTCCCGGCGATCAACGCGGCGCACTTCGGTGGCTCCACGCAAACGCTTGGCTTCCTGAATTCGGCCGTCGGCCTCGGCGGCGTGATCGGCTCGGTGCTCTCCGGCCCGCTCGGTCACGTGCGCAGACCGGGGCGCGGCATGTTGCTGCTGATCGTCTGCTGGGGAGCGGGCATCGTCGTTTTCGGTTTCACCCACCAGTTCTGGCTTGCGTTGCTGGCCTTGGCGATCTGCGGCGCCCTGGACAACGCGAGCGTCGTGCTGCGCAACCTGGTCATGCAACTGGTCACGCCGGACCGCTACCGCGGCCGGGTCAACGGGCTGAACTTCGTGGTCGGCGCGGGCGGACCGCAGCTGGGCATGTTCGAGGCGGGTCTGGTCGGCTCGCTGGTGTCGCCGATGGTCAGCGCAGTGAGCGGCGGCCTCGCGACGATCGTCGGCGCGGTGGTGATCGCGTTCGCGGTGCCGTCGCTGGTGCGCTACGACAAAACCGCCGCGCAGGCTATCGACGCAGGCCGTTGATCAGCAGCCGCAGGCCGTACTCGAAGTGCTCGGGTGGGTGCGGCGCGGGGATGTGTTCGATGGCAGCGGCCAGGTTCGGGTACTGGTCGGTGGCGACGGCTTCGGTGAGCTGCGCGCGGGCCGGGTCGTCGGCGGCGAGTTGTTCTTCGATGGTGTGGCCGACCACGTAGTAGGTGAACGTGTCGACGGCCCAGGCGGCCTCGCGGATGGGCAGCCCGGCGGCGCGGAGCAGGCCGATCATGGTGTCGCCGTAGGCGAGCGCGTTGGGCAACGGGAAGAAGACGCCGGAGAAGATCCGTGCTCCGTCTCGATGAGCGAGCAGCGCGCGGTGCAGCCGGTGGGCGAGTTGGGTGAGCTGTTCGTCCCAGGGCAACGAGCGATCGAGACCGGTCGTGACGTCGGCCAGCATCGCCTCGGCCATGCTCGCGAGCAACGCTTGTTTGCTGCGGAAGTGCCAGTAGGTGGCGCCGTTCTGCACGCCGAGCGACGTGGCCAGGCGGCGCATGGTCAGGTTGTCGATGCCGACCTCGTCGAGCAGGGCGAGCGCGCCGGCCAGGACCTGGTCGCGGGTCAGTTTCATGCGGCCGCTCCTTGGCGAATCGTGTTTGACACCGCCGACGAGTATGCCGCAAACTTCAACGGCGTTGAAGTTCAACACTGTTGAAGTTTGCTTTGGGGAGGTGGGGGCATGCGCCAGGTCGCATTTCATACCTACGGCGGGCCGGAAGTCCTGCGCGTCGAGGACGTTGAGGCGCCCGAGCCAGGCCGCGACGAGTTGCTGGTCCGGGTCGAACTGGCCGGGGTCACCCTCCCGGTCGTCCGGCTGACCCGGGGCGGCGTCGAACTGCCTTACGCCCCGGGCGGTGAGATCGTCGGCACGGTCGCCGGTCTTGGCGCGGGGGTGTCGAACTGGCAGGTCGGCCAGCGCGTCACCGGGCTGACCTTCGGCGCGGCCTATGCCGAATATGCCACCATCGGCACTCGGTTGGCCGTCGCCGTCCCGGACGGCATCGACAACGCGTCCGCGCTGGTGGTCGCGCGGAGCGGTCAGGTCGCGCTGGGCACGTTGCACGCCAGCGGTTTCCGGCCCGGCGAGGACGTGCTGGTCAACGCGGCAGCGGGCGGGGTCGGGCACCTGAGCGTGCAACTGGCCAGGGCACTGGGTGCGCGCCGGGTGGTGGCCGCGGTCGGGTCGATGGCCAAGCGGGAGTTCGTGCGCGGGCTCGGCGCGGACGAGGTCGTCAGCTACGGCGACGCAGGCGACTGGGGTGAGCAGGTCGACGTGGTCCTGGACGGGGTCGGCGGCGACGTCCTCGATCGCTGCCTGGACGCGTTGCGGCCCTTCGGGCGACTGGTCGCCTACAACGGCATCGGCGGTCCGGCCGACACCAACCAGCTGCGCATGCGCAGCACCACCGTGATCGGGTTCAACATGCTGCACTTCTCCACGTTGCGCGCCGAGCGTTACCAGGCCCAGCAACAACAACTGTGGGATCTGCTCGCCGAAGGCCGGCTCAAGCCCGCGATCCACGCCGAGCTGTCCCTTGTGGACGCTCCAGAGGCGCACCGGATCATCGAGGCTCGCGCCAACCTGGGCAAGATCGTGCTGAACCCGGCGCGGTGAGAGGGGAGTTAAGTCCACCAGGCAGCGGGGGTTCGCACTCCTGACCGGGACCGGCCCGCTGGCCAGGATCAAGTCATGACCGCGATGCGAGAACTGACCCCCACGCCTACCACGCCGACCAGGAAGAAGCCGCGACGCGCCTGGGGCGTGCTCGCGCTGAGCGTGACCATGCTGGTGATGGTGGTGTACCTGTTATCGGCGTACGTGCCACCGGACATCAGCACCAGCCGGATCCCGATCACCCACGGCGACCTGCAGTACGTGCTGCTGGTGGCGCACATCTTCACCGCGGCGGTCGCCACCGTCGCCGGGCTGGCGCAACTGTGGCCGTGGCTGCGCCGCAAATACCCGGTCGCGCACCGCTGGACCGGGCGGGCCTACTTCTTCCTCGGCGTGTTCCCGTCGTCGGTGCTCGCCATCCCGGTGATCGCGATGGCGCCGATGGGCGTCAGCAACCAGGCCGCGCTGGCCGTGCTCGACGTGTTGTGGATGATCAGCGGCATCGCCGGTTACCGGTCCGCGCGGCAGCGGAAGTTCGCCGACCATCGCAAGTGGATGATCCGGAACTACGGCTTGACCTTCGCCTCGATCGCGTCCCGGTTCTGGATCCCGGTCCTCGGCGTGACGATGGTGCCGGAGCTCGGTGGCGTGCCATATCAGGGCGACCCGAACGGGATCGCCGCCATCCACGACGTGGCCAGCGGCAGCGCCTGGCTGGGCCTGATGGTCACCATGGTCGTCGTCGAGTGGTACATCCAGCGTCGCTACGGCGTGCCGAAGACGAAGCCCCAGGTCTAGCAGTTCCGGGCGCGCTCCAGCAGGAGGGTGCGCTCGCGGTCGTTGCGGGTCAGTTCCGCGGCTTGTTCGAACTCGGCCTTCGCCTCGGCGGTTCGGCCGAGTTTGACCAGCAGATCGCCGCGGACGCTGGGCAGCAGGTGATATCCGTCCAGCACGTTGCGGCCGACGAGGTCGTCGATGAGTTCCAGACCGGCCTGCGGGCCGAACGCCATCGACACCGCGACCGCGTGATTGAGCTCGACGATCGGCGAGGGCATGATCGAACCGAGTACCTCGTACAGGCCAGCGATGCGCGCCCAGTCGGTGTCCTCGGCCCGGACGGCGCGGCCGTGACAGGCGGCTATCGCCGCCTGCAACGCGTACAACCCTTGTGCGCCACCGAGTTTTTCCGCCCTGGCCAACGAGGCCAATCCGCGGTTGATGAGCAACCGGTCCCACCGCGCGCGGTTCTGGTCGAGCAGCAGGATGGGTTCGCCGTCCGGGCCTACCCGCGCGCCAAAGCGCGACGCCTGGATCTCCATCAACGCGACCAGGCCGTGCACCTCGGGTTCGTTCGGGGTGAGTTCGGCCAGCACCCGGCCGAGCCGCATGGCGTCGGCGCAGATTTCCGGGCGCAGCCAGTCGGTCCCCGCGGTCGCCGAGTACCCCTCGTTG
>DATFHN010000193.1:0-13785 GCA_035248365.1 Pseudonocardiaceae bacterium
TTCGCCGGCACCGGTCAGGAGGTCCGTGTTGATGCAGACCCCGCACGTCGTCGCCGACGGTGACGACCTCGCCAGGATCAGGGTGCGGTTCCTGTCTTCGGAATCGGTCGAGCCGTTCAAGGTCCGCGACGCGATCCTCGCTTCGTGGTGGCGTTCCCGCGAATTCCGGGTCCCGGCCGACCGCATCAACGTGCCCTACGTCGAGCACGACCAGGACACCCCGTTGATCCACAGCGCGCAACCGGTGCTGGACCGGCTCGGCGAGCAACTGGACGGTCAGCCGATCAGCGTCATCCTCACCGACCGCTCCGGCGTGGTGCTCTCCCAGCTGACCGGCGACCCGGACCTGCACCGGCACCTCGAACACGTGCAGCTGGTCCCCGGATTCAGTTACGCCGAACAAGCGGTCGGCACGAACGGCATCGGCACCGCACTGGAGGGCGGGCGCCCGATGCACGTGTTCGGCCACGAGCACTACGCGGAGAACCTGGAAGACCTGGCCTGCGCGGGCGTGCCGATCCAGCACCCGATCACCGGCAAGACCGTCGGCGCCATCGACCTGACCTGCTGGCGCCGCGACGCCGGCCCGCTGCTGATCACGTTGGCCAAGACGACGGCCGACCAGATCCAGCAGGCGCTGCTCACCAACAGCGGCATGCGTGAACTCGAACTGTTCCAGGCGTACCTGCAGGCGTGCCGGCGCAGCACCGGGATCGTGATGGCGCTCAACAGCGACGTCGTGATGATGAACGACAACGCCCGCCAGCTGCTCGACCCAGCCGACCAGTCCCTGCTGCTCGGCCACGCGGCCCAGCTGCTCGGCGAGCCGCGCCGCACCGAGTCCACCCTGGACCTGCCCACCGGCACCCGGGTCCGGCTGCACTGCCGCCCGATCCCCGGACGAACCGGCATCGTCGGCGGCGTGCTGCACGTCAAACTGATCCCGACCGACGAACCGGACAAGGTGACCGCGGGCCCGATGCTGCCGATGTTCCTGCCCGGCCTGGTCGGCTCCGCGCCGCTGTGGCTGCGGTGCTGTCACGACGTCGACGACGGCTACGGTCGCGGCGAATGGCTGGTGCTCAGCGGCGAACGCGGCGTCGGCAAACTAGCGCTCGCTAAAGGTGTGCACCAACGCCGCAAGCCCACCGGCCGCCTGCACGTCCTGGACGCCGCCGAAGCCGGCGAACCGGACTGGCTGGCCCAGGCCCAGCGCGAAATCCACGACGACCCGGCCGAGGCACTGGTCATCCGGCACGCCGACAAGCTGACCGAAGCCGTCATCCCCGGCCTCACCGAACTGCTCCGCGAAACCCGCGGCGTCTCGTGGGTCTGTCTCACCCTGGCCAAAGACAGCGAGACCCGCCCGGACCTGGCCGAACTGCTCGCACTGTTCCCGAGGATCGTGCAGGTGCCGCCGCTGCGCCACCACATCGAAGACCTGCGCCAGCTCGTCCCGTTCTTCCTCAGCAGACTGGCCGGTTCCGGCGCGTTGAACTGCGCACCGGACGCGATGCAGCTGCTGATGCGGTCGAACTGGCTGGGCAACGCGGAGCAGTTGTATCGCGTGCTGCGCCAGGTCGCCCAGCACCGCAGGCGCACCGGCTCGATCCACGCGGGCGACCTGCCCGCCGAATATCGCACGATCACCCGCCGCAAACTCAACCAGCTCGAATCCATGGAACGCGACGCGATCGTGCAAAGCCTCCAGGACGCCGACGGCAACAAGCTGCGGGCTGCGAAGTTCCTCGGCATGTCCCGCGCGACGATCTACCGCAAGATCCACGAGTACGGCATCGTCACCCCGGTCGGCTGAAATCATCCGGCCGTTCGGCGCGCAGGCGACTGGCGCCGGTTCGACTCCTCTCGCCCATGCGCGGAGTGTCACGCCTCGGTCAGAAGCCGACAAACGACTTCTCAGTCTGCTCAGCGGACGATCACCGATCGTCCGGATTGTTACGTCGATTTCCTTGACGAGCGTTGTGTTCCGAACTCGAACAGGGCGAGCGCGAGGGCTGGCTGTGTTCGGGGATCGTGTGTTTCACCGTGGCGGGAACGAAACCGCGCTAGCTGGCCGGCACCAGGAATATCCACACTGGACCGTTGGCGAGCGGAAGGTCGGCGCCGGAACTGGTCACGGTGAAGTGGGTTGGCGCGTCGACGGCGGAGCGGGACCAGGTCGCGGCGAAGCTCTGGCCGTCGCGCAGCACGGTCGCCGAACCGGTGCCGACGGTCTGGGCGACCGGGGTGATCGAGCCGGTCGAGTCTTCCTTCCAGGGTTCCGGATGGGTCGCGACCTTTTGCAGGACAACGGTTGCGGCGCCGACCTGACCGCCATCCGTGGTCTGGTACGGCTTGCCGTCCATGGTGATCAGCCAGCGACTGTCCGACGTGGACCAGGCGAAGGAGAACGAGGCGGCCGAGTAGCCGATCTTCTGTGAGGTGGTCTGGGTGCCACCGGCCGGGGCTGCGCCGAATTCGAGCGGGGCCTGGCTGGGCGGGCTGCCGGTCGGCAGCTGGCTCGGGCGCAGGTAGAGGTTGTGCGGGGCGGCGTGGGTGTTCTGGCGGACGTAGGCCTTGGCCACGCTGGCCTGCGACGCGTCGATGATCGCGGTCTGGTGCAGCAGCGGGATCAGCTCGGGAACCGAACCGGAGAACGCGAACACCGGTTTGCCGTACTGGCCGAGCAGGTCGAGGTCGGTCAGGCGAGCGCTGCGGACCGGGCCGATCACGCTCGGGTAGGGCGCGGTGAACACGGCGACGATGCGGGTCAGGCCGCCTTCGACCGGCTCGACGTAGACGACCTGGGCCGAACCGACGCCGGTGGAGGGGCGCGCGTCGGCGACGTTGTCGATCTTGACGGCGATGACCGGGCCGCTCAGCGTGCCCGTGCTGGCGCTGCTGGTGTCGGTCGTGCCGTTGTCGCCGGGTGATCCGTTCGACGTGGTGCAACCCGCGATCGCCATGGCGGCGAGGAGAACGGCTGCCAGTGCGGTGGATCTGCCCATGTTCGCTCCATTGGCCGGGTTCCTCTCGATATTGCCACCGATCGTGACTCTCCGCTGACCGGCCGACTGCCGGGTTTGCCCTATCTGGCCGAAGCCGTCACGGTCCGGCTCCCGGTCACGGCACGATGTTGTGGTTGATGCGGAACAGGTTGGCCGGGTCGTACCGGGCCTTCAGGGCGCGGAGCCGGTCGTAGCCTGCGTCGCCGTAGATCTCGCGGAGTTCGGTCTCGGTGGCCGACGCGCCGGGGCGGTAGACGAAGTTGAGCGCGCGGCCCGTGGCCCACGGTTGGGCGGCGGCGAAGAAGCGCCGGTGCACCTCGGCGACCTGGTCGGCGTCCTCGGCGGAGAACGGCGACAGGATGCGCAGTAGGTAGGGCGAGTCGTCGCGGTGCACCGCGTTGGGCACCCCAGGCTCGCGGCTCGCGGCCGCTCCGAGGTGCCGGATGTCCACGACGCACATGACCGGCGCGTCCGGACCGGAGATGGCGAAGATCTCGTTGAGCATCGCCGGATCGAGTTCGCGCAGGCGCCGGTTGTCGCCGATGTAGGCGTGCGGCATCGTCGGCTCGTTGTAGATGGTGTGCGACTCGGTGTAGGGCAGGTCGCCGAGCGAGTCGATCAGCCTCGGGCCGACCGCGCGCAGCGGCTCGACCAGTTGCTCCCCTGTCGCCGCGTCACCGGTGTAGGCGACGTGCACGCGGGCCACGAACCGGCCTCGGATCGGCTCGGGGATCTGCGGGATGTCCGGCATCGGCAGGGTGATCAGCGAGGAGGTCAGCTGCTCCGGAACCGTTCGCGTCCAGGTGCGGTAGGCGTCGATGACGGCCGGGATCTGGTCGGTGTCGAAGATCAGCGTGCCGCCATAGAGCCGGTCGAGCGGGACGAGGTCGATCTCGATGGCGGTGACCACGCCGAAGTTGGCGCCCGCGCCGCGCAACGCCCAGAACAGGTCGGCGTCCTCGGTCGCGGTGACCCGCCGCTCCTGACCGTCGGCGGTGACGATCTCGACGGCGCGCACGTGGTCGGCGGCGTAGCCGTACTGGCGGGCGAGCAGGCCGAGACCGCCGCCCAGCGTGTAGCCGACCACGCCGACCGTCGGCGCGGAACCGTTGAGCGGGGCGAGGCCGTGCTTGGCGGCGGCCGCCACCACGTCACCCCAGCGGGCACCGGCCTCGGCGCGGGCGACCCTGGTGTCCGGGTCGACGCTGACCTGCGCCATGCCTGCGGTGTTGATCAGCACACCGCCGTCGATGGCGACGCTGCGGCCGTGGCCGGTGGCCTGGACGCCGACCGCCTGGCCGCCCTCGGCGGCTTCGCGAACAGCGGCAACGACGTCGTCAGCCGTGCTCGCGTCGACCACGACGGCCGGCCGGTGGGGCGAGGCGAGTTGGAAACCTGCGAGGTCATGGGTTGCTGTCATGACGGCAACGCTATCCGGCCTTTAGGACGCAGACTGTCCGCAAAGCGTGGCAGTCTTGTCGCGTGTCGAAGAACATGCCCGGACGAATGCTGCGCTTGCTGTCGCTGCTGCAAACGCGCCGCGAGTGGAGCGGTGCGGAACTGGCCGAACGGCTCGGCGTCACCGATCGGACCGTGCGCAGGGACATCGACCGGCTGCGCGAACTCGGCTATCCGGTCGACGCGACCACCGGGACGGCCGGTGGCTACCGGCTCACGTCCGGGCAGGATCTGCCGCCGCTGCTGCTCGACGACGACGAAGCCGTCGCCATCGCGGTCGGACTGCGAACCGCGAGCAGCGGCGTGCACGGCATCGAGGAGGCCGCCGTCCGCGCGTTGGCCAAGCTGGAGCAGGTGTTGCCCGCGCGGCTGCGGGCGCAGGTCGCCGCGGTCGGGGCGGCGACGGTCGCGGTTGCCGAGGATGCGGTCGCGGCGGCCGATCCGGAAACCGTTGCCATGCTGGCCATCGCGTGCCGTGATCATGAACTGGTCGCGTTCCGCTATCGGCGGCGGGACGGGTCGGCGAGCCAGCGCCGGGTCGAGCCACACAGCCTGGTCACGGCGTATCGGCGGTGGCTGCTGCTGGCCTTCGATCCGCAGGCTGAGGACTGGCGGATCTTCCGCGTCGACCGGATCTCGGACCCGGCGCCGACCCGGTGGCGGTTCACCCCACGGCCGGTGCCGGACGGAGACGCCGCCTCGTACGTCGGCCGGTCGCTCGCGTCCGCGCCGTACCGGTACAACGCGAAAGTGGTGGTGCGGGCGCCTGCCGCGCGGGTGCTGAGCGGCTTGTCGCAGCCGCTGCCGGGGAAGGTGACCGCGCTGGACGCGGGCAGTTGCGAGGTGCGTTGCGGCGCGGACGACCTGCGGCTGATCATGCACGACCTGCTGGACATCAGCCAGCTGGGCGTCGAGTTCGATGTGGACGGTCCGGAGGAGTTGTTCGCCGCGTTGCGGGCGGTCGCCAATATTCAGCGTTGACTTATATAAGTAGGAACTGCATGATGTTGGCGTGCACGCGTTCGACGTTCTCGGTGATCCGGTGCGGCGGCGGATTCTCGAACTGCTCGCCGATGGCGAACTGACCTCCGGCGCGGTCGGCGCGGTGATCCAGGCCGAGTTCGGGATCAGCCAACCGGCGGTGTCGCAACACCTGAAGGTGTTGCGCGACAACGGTTTCGCCACCGTCCGGCCGGAGGGGACCCGCAGGCTGTACGCGGTCGGCACGGCGCCGTTGCGGGAGGTCGACGAGTGGCTGGAACCGTTCCGGCGGTTCTGGAACCAGCGTCTCGACGCACTGGGCACCGAACTCGCGCGCGGCAAGCGGGAGCGCCGCGCGAAGGAAAGGGAGTGACATGACGGAGATCATCGACGTGATCGGCAAGGCCCACCGCGAGGTCGGCAAGACCGAGCCGACCGTGCTGATCCGGCGCGAGTACGCGGCCGACGCCGAGGACGTGTGGGCGGCCTGCACCGATCCCGATCGGCTGCGCCGCTGGTTCCTGCCGGTCAGCGGCGATCTGCGGGTCGGCGGCCGGTACCAGTTGGAGGGCAATGCCGGCGGCGAGATCCTGCGCTGCGAGCCACCGAAGCTGCTCCACGTGACCTGGGGTATGGGCGAGGAATCCGGTTCGCAGGTGCGGCTGCGGCTGACCGAGGTCGACGCCGGCACCACCGAACTGGAGTTGGAGCACACCGGCTTCGCCGACCCGGAGTTCTGGGCCAAGTACGGGCCGGGGTCGGTCGGCGCGGGCTGGGACCTGGTCTTCCTCGGGCTGGAGCAGATCCTGGCCGGTGCCGACCTGAGCGAGCGGGAAGCCTGGACGCGGACCCAGGAGTACGCGGAGTTCGTGCGCGCGAGCACCCAGGCGTGGGCGGCGGCCCACGAGGCGGCCGGGGCGAGCGCAGCGCAGGCACGGTCAGCGGCCGAGGAGACGCTGCGGTTCTTCGCCCCGCACGCGAAGCCCCAGTCTTAGCGGAGTCGTTCCAGGTGGCGGGCGGTGTCCACCAGGCCTGCCGCGAGTTCACGGAGTTCGGCGACCGCCGCGCCGTCGTCGACGGCGGTCACCACGTCCTCGGCGGCGCAGCGCAGCTGGAACAGGCGGTCCTGCAGGTCCGCGATCTCGGTCGCGGACAGCACGACGGCATCCTCGGGCAGGCCGCCCCGCACGACCGCCGAGCGGCGTTCGTAGGCGCGCTGCCGGCAGGGCTGGGCGCAGTAGCGGCGACGCCGGCCGGACGACCGGCCGTCCTTGGTTTCGACCGCGAGTGGCCGGCCACACCACGCGCAGTGCGCCGCCTCCCGCGACCGCAGCGACGGCCCGGGCGGCATCGAGTCGGTTGTCGTCAGCACCCTGGCATCATGCCGGTCGGGTGGTCCTGATCCGCGGCGGCCACGCCGCAACCGGATGGTCATCACGATTCAATGCTGTTTTCGGGCAGGTCAGGCAGACTCGGAACGTGCCGACCGACGATCATCCGTACCTGTCCGGGCCTTACCCGCGCGCCTATGCCCACCGGGGATGGCACATCGGCGATCTCGCGGGCATGGAGAACTCGCTGAGCGCGTTCCGGCGCGCGGTGCAGGAAGGGTTCCGCTACCTGGAGACCGACGTGCACGCCACGTCGGACGGCGTGGTGATCGTGCAGCACGACGACCTGCTGGACCGGACGACCGACGGGCAAGGCGAGGTCGGGACGCAGCCGTGGTCGGTGCTGCGCGAGGTGAAGGTGGGCGGCCGGGAGCCGGTGTGCCGGCTGGATGAGCTGCTGGAGGAACTGCCGGACGCCCTGATCAACATCGACGTGAAGGCGGACTCGGCCGTCGACGCGGTGATCGCGACGCTGCGCCGGTGCGGCGCGCTCGGCCGGGTGTGCCTCGCCTCGTTCTCGGACTCCCGGTTGACGCGGCTGCGCAAGCTGGGCGGGCCGGAGCTGTTGACGTCGATGGGGCCGGGTTCGGTGGCCGCGCTGTGGGCGGCGGCCGGGACCGGGTTGCCGCTGGCCGGGCTGGCCAAGGGCCGGATGGCGCAGGTGCCCCGGCGGCAGGGGCCGCTG
This sequence comes from Pseudonocardiaceae bacterium, assembly GCA_035248365.1. Lineage (GTDB taxonomy): Bacteria > Actinomycetota > Actinomycetes > Mycobacteriales > Pseudonocardiaceae > CAJCJE01. The sequence continues at coordinate 7,524 of DATFHN010000193.1, forward strand.
ACCGTGGTGACGCCACGATTCGTCCGGTTCGCCCACACGCGCGACGTCGAGGTGCACGTGTGGACGGTCGACGATCCGGCCGAGATGCGTGAGCTGCTGGAGTGGGGCGTCGACGGGTTGGTGACCGACCGGCCCGACCTGCTGCGCGACGTCCTGGCCGAACGCACCTGAACAAACTCCGGATCAGGCGGCCTTGCCGCGGGCGATGAGCAGTGGGCGAGCCAGCCCGTCGTGTCGAAGCCTGTCCCGTACGGCCAGGGCACGTTGACCAGCGCGTTCGGGTCCGTCTCGCAGTAGACGTCGCCCGCGACCGCATGGCTGTGGGCGAACGTCTCGATCGGCCGGTCGTAGTCGGTGCGGAACTCAGGGCTGCTTGGGCGGTTTGCCCTCCCAGGCGGCGCGCCACGTGTCGGGGCCGATCAGGCCGTCCGGGGTGAGCCCGTTGGCGGCTTGCAGGGCCTGGACCGCGGTCTTGGTCTTGTCGTAGTAGCAGCCGGTGCCCTGGAAGTTGAACCCGAAGGCGTTCATCCGCAGCTGGAACGTGCGCAGCGCGGGCGCGCAGTCGGCGTAGGCGTAGGTGGTGCCGGGCCAGGTGGGCGCGACGTTGGCGGGGAGCCGGGGAACGACGCGGCTGGCCGCGTCCGCATCGGCGGGCAGGCGGAGCTTGCCCGCGCAGGTCCAGGGCTGCCAGCCGCGCATCCGGTACAGGTAGAGGGCGCGGTAGTCCTGGTCGGCGTGGCTGGCCTGGGTGGGCAGGCCGAAGCCGCCCACGCTCTGCCACGTGCTCACGTTGAACTGGTAGGCGCCGTAGTAGAGGCCGTTGGCCGAGACGACCGAGTAGTTGTCGCTGGACTCGCACTTGCGCAGCGCCAGCCACTGCGCGCTGCTCGGGTCGGCGCCCGCGGACAGTGCGAGGCACTGAAGCCCGAGAGCGAACAGCAGAACTCCGCTGACCAGCCGCAACGCCCTCATGCCCAGGACGGTAAGACAATGCCCCATTCGTCACAACCGGAACACTGGGCACACCAGAAACATCAACGTTGCGCGGCGAACCGGCATCAGGAACCGCCGACCCCGCACCGGCTGAACGTGACGCCCGATACAGTCACCACGCACGGCGGCCTGGAGCTGCGGGCATGGGCGGAAAGGCGGCTGCATATGGCGCGCGGAGTCTCCAACGACACGGACGCGGCGCTGCGCCGCCAGCGCATGGCGTGGTACGCCTACGGCTGGGGCGCGCACACGTTCGAGACCAGCGTGGTCACCGTGTTCATGAGCCGCTACCTGGTCGCGGTGGCGCAGAACGCGGTCGGCAAGACCGGGACGCTGCGGGTGCTGGGCATTCCGGTCGCGGCCGGATCGCTGTTCGCCTACGTCGTCTCGTTCACCGCGATCGTGCTGGTGTTCCTGATGCCGATCGTGGGGGCGATCGCGGATCGGACCAACCGCAAGCGCGAACTCATGCTGAGCCTGGGCTTCCTCGGCGCGTTCAGCGTGATGGCGATGTTCTTCGTGACCGGGTCGAACTGGGGCCTCGGCACGTTCCTGATGATCTTCGCCTATCTGACCTACACCTGCGCGAAGGTCGTGTTCAACTCGTTCCTGCCCAGCCTGGCCAGCGCGGACGAGCGGGACAAGATCTCCTCGATCGGCTGGGCGGCCGGCTACATCGGCGGCGGGATCGTGCTGGCCGCGAGCTTCGTGGCCTCGTTCGTGATCACCGACACCGCGATGCTGGCCCGGATCTCGCTGCTGGCGGCCGGGTTGTGGTGGGCGATCTTCGCACTGATCCCGCTGCGCAGGCTGAAGAACCCGCCGCGCACCGAAGAGCACCAGGTGCCACTGTCCGGGTCGATGCTCACTGCGGGATTCCGCCAGCTCGGGCATACCATCCGCAGCGCGCGGATGTTCCCGATGACGCTGCTGTTCCTGGTGGCCTACCTGGTCTACTACGACGGCATCAACACGGTGACCACGTTGTCGGCCACCTACGGTTCCAACGAACTCGGTCTTTCCGACAACACGCTGCTGACCGCGATCCTGATCGTGCAGTTCGCCGCGTTCGGCGGCGCGCTGCTGCTCGGCCGGTTCGCCGATCGCTGGGGCGCCAAGCGGGTGATCATGTGGAGCCTGGTGGTGTGGGTCGGCGTGGTGACCGCCGCCTACTTCCTCAGTAAGGGCTCGGCCATCCAGTTCTACGTGCTGGCCCTGGTGCTCTCGATCGTGATGGGCGGTTCGCAGGCGCTGTCCCGCTCGCTGTACTCGAGCATGATCCCGAAGGGCGCCGAGGCGGAGTACTTCAGTTTGTACGAAATTTCCAGTTCCGGGTCGAGCGCGCTCGGGCCGCTGCTGTTCGGCCTGGCCTACCAGTTCACAGGGAGTTACCGGGTCTCGATCTTGTCGCTGGTCGTTTTCTTCGTGGTCGGGCTGTGTTTGCTGATCCCGGTGAACGTCCCGAGGGCGGTGACCACGGCGGGTAACCAGGTTCCACAGAACCTTCAGGTTCCCCAGCGTGAGAACGCCTCGGTGTGAAAGCGGCCGAAACACGCCAGACCCGAACGGGTCGTAATTATCCGGTTTTTGTGCTGCTGCGTCATGTCACTCCCCCGTAGGGGTGATGTATCTCATCAGTAGGGCGATAACGCGTCATGCCTCCGTTTCGATTGCCTCTCAATGGAGGAACACTTCGTTGACGAGTGAAACTGCTCACTCAGTGCGACCGGAGGGAGAGGACGGGAATTGTCTCGCTACCTCGTCCGTTACACCAAGTGAGCACGACCTGGGCACTGGCCCTGAGCCGAGCGAAAGGACACCGCCATGGCCGACCGCGTTCTGCGTGGTAGCCGGCTCGGAGCAGTTAGCTACGAGACCGACCGCAACCACGACCTCGCCCCCCGTCGCACCACCAACTACGCCTGCCCCAAGGGACACGACTTCGAGGTCCCATTCTCCGACGACGCGGAGATCCCCCCGACGTGGGAGTGCCGCCTGCACGGCTCCGTGTCCAAGCTGATCGACGGCTCAGAACCCGAGCAGAAGAAGGCCAAGGCGCCCCGGACGCACTGGGACATGCTGCTCGAGCGCCGAACCATCCCCGAGCTGGAGGAACTGCTCTCCGAGCGGCTCGAGGAACTGCGCGGACGGCGTAGCCGCACCGCCTGATCAGGACGCCGAATCGACCGACACACCACCAGACCAGCGCCTCCCGCGCTAAGAAGAGCGAGGACCGCCTCAGGCGAGGCGGTCCTTTCTCGTGTCTGGAGGGTCTGGCGGCCTGGCGGCCGTCAGCGGCTGCTGACGGCCTTCTCCCTGGGTTCGCTCGGCACTCCGCCACCGAAGAGGCGCTTGACCTGGTTGATCCGGTGCCGCAGGCCCCAGGAGCCGACCCGCAGCGCGGCCTCGCGCACGATCGAACCGGACATCTTGGACTCGCCGATCTGCCGTTCGGTGAACGTGATCGGCACCTCGACGATCTCGAACCCGGCCTGCAACGTGCGCCAGGCCAGGTCGATCTGGAAGCAGTAGCCGTGCGAGGCCACGTTGCTCAGGTTCAGCTTCTCCAGCACCTGGCGGCGGAACGCGCGGAAGCCCGCGGTGATGTCCTTGATCCGCACGCCCAGCGCGAGCTGGGAGTAGATGTTGCCGCCCCGCGAGATCAGCTCACGCGACTTGGGCCAGTCCACGGTCTGGCCGCCGTGCACGTACCGGGAGCCGATGACCAGATCGGCGTCGGTCAGCGCGTCCAGCATGCGCGGCAGGTCCTCGGGCGCGTGCGATCCGTCCGCGTCCATCTCCACGATGACCGCGTAGTCGCGCTCCAGCGCCCAGGCGAACCCGGCGATGTAGGCGGCGCCCAGACCGGCCTTCTCGGTGCGGTGCATCACGTGCACCCGCTCGTCGGCCTCGGCCATCTCGTCGGCCAGGTCCCCGGTGCCGTCCGGGCTGCCGTCGTCGACGACGAGCACGTGCACGGCGGGCAGGGCGACGTGCAGCCTGGCCACGATCGGCCCGAGGTTCTCACGCTCGTTGTAGGTGGGGATCACCACCAGCACAGGCTGCAGGTCCGACGGTTGCTCACGCGCCTCGGCCATCCGTGTCCTCCTCGTCCACCATCCCCGGTGGACGTACTCATTCGTCTACTTCGTCAGTTGCGGCTCGTGCCGGTTCGGCTGCCCTGGCGGCGGCGAGCGCGGCGGCACCTCGACGCATACCGGCACGCTGGATGTTGGAGCGGACCCCGAACAGCAGCGCGAGCAACCCAACGACCACCATGACCCATTCGGGCCAGGACCCGAGCCGATCAGCAAGAGTAATCGTCGACCGTAGCGGCACGGTGGCAACCAGGGCCGCCGGGGTGAACAACTCAGTCTGTTGGGTGATGGTTCCGTTGGGTTCGATGATCGCACTGACCCCGCTGGTGGCCGCGACCACCACGGACCGGCCGTGTTCGACGGCACGTTCCTGGTCCATGGCCAGCTGCTGGTAGGTCATCTCGGTCTTGCCGAACGTCGCGTTGTTGGTCGGCACCGCGATCAGGTTGGTGCCATCGGTCACCGAGTCGCGGACCACGTCGTCGAACGCGACCTCGTAGCAGGTGTCGATGCCGACCTTGGCCGGTCCCATCGGGAACGGCACGGCCTTGTCGCCGGGCGCGAAGTTGCCCGCGGTGTTGGCGATCGGGTCGAAGAACGCGAAGAACGAGCGCCACGGCATGGTCTCACCGAAGGGCATCAGCTTGCGCTTGACGTACTGCATCACCGGTCCCTTGCCCGGCTCCCACAGGATCGCGGTGTTCTTGGGCTGCGGGCCCTGCGAGTAGACGACCGCGCCGACCTCCATGGGCGCGTCGATCTCGGACGCGGCCTGGGACAGTTCGGCGTAGGCGTCCGGGTTGACGTAGGGGTCCACGTCGTCGGAGTTCTCCGGCCAGATCACCAGCTGCGGCTGCTTGACCTTGCCTGCGCGGACCTGCGCGGCCAGCGCCTGGGTTTCGCGAGCGTGGTAGTCGAGCACGATCCGGCGCTGAGTGTCGAAGTCCAGGCCAAGGCGCGGCACGTTGCCCTGGATGGCGGCGACGGTCGCGGTGCCCGCGTTGGCGTCGGTGCCGACCAGCGGCCAGGCGGCGATCCCGGCCAGCAGCGGCAGCAGGATCGCGATGACCGGGCCGGCGATCAGGTTGCGGCGCCGGTTCTCCTTGCGCCACAACACCAGCACCAGCGCGGCCAGGCCGAATCCGCTGAGCACGACCGCGAAGCCGACCAGCGGCGTCCCGCCGAGGGCGGCCAGCGAGAGGTAGGAGCCATCGGCCTGTCCGAACGCGACCTTGCCCCACGGCAACCCGCCGAAGGGAACCCGGGCGCGCAGCGCCTCGTCGGCGACCCACAGCAGCGCGCCCCACAGCGGCGCCCCCCGCAATCGGGAGACGGCGGCGATGGCCGCGGTGCCCAGCGCCATGATCAGCGCCTCGAACGAGCACAGCACCCAGGGCGCGACGACGCCGACGAACGAGCCGGTCCAGTACATCAGCGGGATCATGAAGCCCATCGACCACACGAACCCGTAGCCGAACCCGGCGCGGGCGCGGCGGCCGTAGATCACGATGCCGAGCAGGGCGAAGCCGACGGGAGCCAGCCACCACACGGTGCGCGGCGGGAAGCTGGCGTACAGCGCGACGCCGCCGGCCAGCGCGGTGACCAGCCTGGCCAGCGTCGGCCAGGTGGGGACGTGGGGGCGGCGCCGACGGCCACGGGCGGCCCGCTGCGCCGGACGCTCGGGTTGCCCGGCCACCTCGGTCGGCTGGATGGCCGGAGGGGGCGGGTCCCCTGCAGGGGGTCGGCTAGGGCGCAGTGCTACCACGCGCCAAGCGTACGGGAGGCGGTTGTTGCGCCCGCGTCATGTTCGATCACCGAACCACGTCACAGGCTGGTAACTGTCGCGTTGTCAATGGTTGGGCGGTTTGAGCCGCCGTTTGGCTCGTAACTCGGCCGCGTCGGCCGCGGTGACGCCCTGCTCGCGCTGGGCGGCGGCCTGGCGCGCGTCCAGGCCGGCGCCGATCCAGTCGGCGACCTCGTCGAACGGGATACCCGCCCGCCACCAGTCCCGGATCACCTCGACCGGGGCGATGCCCGCCTCGGTGAGTTCGGCGGCTTCGCCCGGGGTGAGGCCGAGTTCGCGCCAGGTGCCCGCGTCGGCGGCGGCGATGCCGTGCTTGGCCCAGACCAATGCCTCCGGATCGACCCACTGGGCCTGGAGGTAGCCGCCG
>DATFHN010000194.1:0-10833 GCA_035248365.1 Pseudonocardiaceae bacterium
CCGCAGACCTCACCGTTCGACGTCGGCTTCGAGATGATGTTCGACGGCGCTCAGTGTGTCCGGCTCGGCAGCCACATCCTGGTCAACGTCGCCACCGAGAACCACCGGATGGCGCTGACGTGGCTGGAGCGGCACCTGGCCGGCCGGTTCACCATCATGCCGGTCGACGCTCTGGCCGACGGCCACATCGACAGCATGGTGCTGGCGCTGCGGCCGGGTCTGCTCCTGCTGCGCACTCCCGCCGTCTACGACGCGCTGCCCGCCAAGCTGCAGAAGTGGGACGTGATCTACGCTCCGGAGCCGGACGAGAACAACTATCCGGAGTACGACAACGACGACCTCGTGCTGACGAGCAAGTACATCGACCTGAACGTGCTCTCGATCGCCCCGGACACCGTCATGGTCAACGAGGCCAACCCGGAACTCGTGAAGACCCTCGAACACCACGGCCTGACGGTAGTCACCTTCCGGCACCGGCACCGGCGCATCTTCGGCGGCGGCCTGCACTGCTTCACCCTGGACACGGTCCGGGAAGGTTCCGCGCCGGAGGACTACTTCTCCTGATTCTCGGGTGCGCAACTGACAACCTCTTTCAGTTACCGGAATTACTCAGCACCGGAAGGGCAGGAGATGGCTAGGGTTCTCATCGCCAACGACTGGGACGAGGATCTGGCCGACCACAGCGGATCCAATTGGTGGGTAAACCACCTCGTGTGGTTTGCCCAGAATCACGATGTCCTGGTCCTCCCCGAGACCCCGCAGGAGTCGTTCCTGCGGTACGTGACCGAGCACATCGGCGTCGACCGGGCCACGCTTTCCATCGTCGTTCCGCCGACATCCGAGGCGGAACCGGGAATGTTGAGCGGAAACCGTCTCGCCGATCCGCGCCTGGCCGCCGCGGTGCTGGCCGAGCTCGGGGACCGTCCGGTGGACCAGGTGATCCCGGTGTGGCCACACGCTGCGGTGGCAGTGCTGGCGCAACGGCTGGGCGCACCGGCCGCCCTGCACGGGCACGCGTTCATCGGCCAGGGCGGCGGCGCCATCGTCAACAGCAAGTCGCTGTTCCGGGCGGTGTCGGCCGGCGCGGGCGCACCGTTGCCCGCAGGTGCGGTCTGCTCCAACATCTCCGTTGCTGAGGAGGCCATCACCGGGCTGATCGAGCAGGGCCACAGCGTGATGGTGAAGCAGGAGTACGGAGCCGGCGGCGGCGGCAACGAGGTGCTCAGCCCGGTCGAGGGAATGCGTCCGGTCGGCGCCCGGCGGACCGTGACGGTGATCGACCGGGCGGCCGTGCGGGAATACCTGGAATCGAACTGGGCCTGGCTCACCGACGACGGCACGCACCTGGTGGTGGTGGAACGCTACTTCCCCGACAGCCGCGCCTATTACGCCGAGTTCCACCTCGACGACGAGGAGGTCGTGCTCGGCGGCATCGGCGAGATGATGTCGGCACCGCAGTACCTCGCCCAGGTGACGCCGCCCGAACTCGACGCCGAACTGGAAGCCAAGCTCATCGACGGCGCCAGGAAGATCTGCGCGCCGGTACATGCCATGGGATACCGAGGATGGCTCAGTCCCGACGCGATCATCACGCCGGACCGGCAGGTCCTGTTCACCGAGTGGAATGGCCGAATCAGCGGCTCGGTCCACACCTATCACATTCTCGGGAACGTAGTAGTAGGCCCCAACTACGCCAAAGATCGCGTGCTGCTCGAGAACGTGTGGCCGCGCGGCTGGTTCATCGCGTCGTTCGAGGCGATGCGCGATGCCATCGCCGACTCGGGACTGGCCTACGACCCGGCCACCCGAACCGGCGTGATCATCGTCAGCGACTACGACAAGGCCCGCAACGGCGCCATCTACTGCACGGTGGCCGCCGACATCGATGACGCCTGGGATATCAACACGAAACTTGGCGAGCTGTTCATTCCCGCCTGAGAGGCCCTGACACAATGCCTGTTCGGCTCGCGACGCCAGGCAAGCCATCTCCGGCATTGTCGTCGGTCGACGTGCCTCCCTCCCCCGCCTTGGAGCTGACGCACCTGACCGCCGCTCCCTGATCGAACAACATCGTGTTAGAGCCTCTAATTGGAGCGCGAGCATGACCCTGAGTTCGACCCAGTTTCCCGAGCTGGCCGGGCAGTTCGGCGACCGCGTCGCCGTGCACAGCTCGGCAGGCAGCCGCACCTATCGCGAGCTGGACGCCGCCGCCGATGTCTTGGCCGCCCGGATCCGGGGCGAGCGAGTCGCGCTGCTCGCCGACGCCGGTATCGAAGCGGTGCAAGCCGTGCTGGCAACGGTGAAGGCCGGCGCCACCTGCGTGCCACTGGACCCGCAACAGTCCACCAAGCAGTTGGCCGACATCATCTCCCATACGGATCCGGCCCTGATCCTTACCGATGACAGCCAAGCGAAGGCCGCGCAGCGGCTCGCCGAGGGGCGCCCGGTCCTGTCGATCACCGCCGCCGAACCGAACGACTCCCCCGCCACACCGGACTCGATCAACAGCGACCTGCTGACGCACGCTCTGGCGTTCGCCGATCGCCTTGGCCTGACCGCCGAAGACCGGATCCCGATCATCGCCCGGTCCGCCTTCGACATCGCCGCACCAGACCTGTTCGCCGCCCTGCTCACCGGGGCAAGCCTGCACGTGATCAACCCCTACCAATCGCCTCCGTCCACTGTGCTCGGTGACCTCGCGGCGAGCCAGGCGACGGTGCTGCACTGCACTGCCGCCCTGCTGCGCGTGTTCCTGGTTCAGATGGCATCCGGCGCGCCTGCCCCAGAACCGCGCTCCATCGTCGTGCGCGGTGAGGAGCTGACGGACGCCGAAGCGGTCGCCGTGGCGCGCCGTTTCCCCGGCGCGGAACTGATCAACGGATTCGGACCGGACGACGACCGGGGCGCCGAACCGGCCGAGGCGGAAGTGTTGCTGCGAGCCCATCCGACCGTCCGGCACGCGGCGGTGGTCGCCGACCTGGATCGCCTGACCGGCTACGTCACGTCCCCTGGGCCGCAGGGCGCCGAACCACGGGAACTGCTCGGCTATCTACATCGGACACTGCCGGACTACGCCGTACCGGGCCAGATCGTGGTGCTGCCCAGGCTGCCAGTCGACTCGGACGGAAAACTCGACGTCTCCCGCCTGCCTGCGCCACAGCCCGCAGCGGCGGACGAGCCAGACGAATCGCCGCTCGCCGCCCTGTGGTGCGAGGTGCTGGACCGCAAGACCGCCCACCGCGACGACCACTTCTTCGCCTGCGGTGGCGACTCGGCCAAGGTCATGCACCTGCTGAACCACATCAGGACCCAGCTCGGCGCGACCGTCTCCATGCCCGCCTTCCTGGCCGACCCGACGCTGGCGAACCTGCGGAAACTCGTGACATGACAACCCAGCGCATGCGAGCGGCCGTGCACACCGAGCTGCCCGGGCCGGTTTCGCGCACCTTCATTGCGGAGCAGGCCGCGGTTGAGTCGTCGGCGCGCACCTATCCGCGGCACACTCCCATTGCCATCGCCGGCGGCAGTGGCTCCTACCTGACCGACGTCGACGGGAACCGTTTCCTCGACTTCCTCTCCGGCGCGGGCGTGCTCGCCCTCGGCCACGATCACCCTGAGCTGATCGCGGCGGCCGCCCGCCAACTCGGCGTTGCCACTCAGCTGCTCGACTTCCCGACCGGCGCCAAGCAGGAGTTCACCCGGGCGCTGCGCGCGAAGCTTCCGGCTGGCCTGCGCGACCGCGCCAGGATCCACTTCTGCGGTCCGACCGGAGCCGACGCGGTGGACGCGGCGATCAAGCTGTGCAAGACCTACACCGGCCGAGGCGAGGTCGTCGCGTTCCATGGCGGCTTCCACGGCAGCACGCAGAGCACCATCGCGCTCACCGGGCTACGCGCACCCAAGGAGCACCTGCAAAATCTGGCTCCGGCCGCGTTCTTCCCGTACTCCTATTGCTTCCGCTGCCCCCTCGACCTCACTCCGGACAGCTGCGCGATCAACTGCGCCCGCTACCTGGCCAACCTGCTCGACGACCCCAACGGCGGTGTGCGCAAGCCTGCGGCGGTCATCATGGAGCTGGTCCAGGGTGAGGGCGGCGTCATCCCGGCCAGGCCGGAGTTCGTGTCGCAGATCCGCGACATCACCAGGACACACGACATTCCGCTGGTCGTGGACGAGATCCAGACCGGCGGCGGCCGCACCGGCACCTGGTACGCGTTCGAGCAGTTCGGCATCGAACCGGACGTGATCGTCTCGTCGAAAGCGATCGGCGGTGGTCACCCGCTGTCGGTGATCATCTACGACGAGCGGATGGACGGCTGGGCGGCCGGTGCCCACACCGGTACCTTTCGCGGCAACCAGCTGGCTTTCGCCGCAGGCGCCGCGCTGATGCGGGTGGTCGAGCGCGACGACGTGCTCGGCAACGTCCGCGTCGTCGGCGAGTTCCTCCGCGATGGGCTGGATCGCCTGGCGCAGCGGTTCGGCTGCCTCGCCGACGTGCGCGGTCGGGGATTGATGCTCGGCGTGGAGATCGCGCCGCTGGACGGTATGCCGGCAAGCAAGGTGTCCCGGCAGATCCACCAGGCGGCCCTTCGCCGTGGCCTGCTGTACGAGCTGGCCGGCCGGGACGACCGCGTGGCCCGGTTCCTGCCTCCGCTCAACCTCAGCCTCGACGAGGCCGCCGAGGCTCTCGAACTGTTCGCCGAAGCTGTTGCGGTCACGGAGCAAGCGGTGGCGGCGTCCTGAGCAGGCCCATGAAGCGGGCCAACTTCAGTCCTAGGTGGACGGACAGTCGATCGGCGCCGTTGCGCAGGTCGATGCCGCCGATGCGTTCGGCCTTCTGCAGGCGGTAGTAGAGGGTGCCGCGGTGCAGGTGCAGGCGTTCCGCGGTGACCTTGGCGTCACAGCCGAGGTCGAGATAGGTCTCCAGGGTGAGCACAACCGGCTCGTCACCCGACCGCAACACGGTGGCCAGCCGAGGATCCAGGCCGGACGCGAGCGCGTCGTCCGGTGGGAGCTGGGCCAGGACCCGGAACACGCCGAGATCGCGCCATTGTGGATGGTCGCCGACCGACGGGACCGTCCTGGCCACCTTGGCGGCGAGTTTGGCTTGCCGGTAGGAGGTGATCGCGCCGTTCAGCGTCTCGGCCGGGTCGCCGGTGGCGGCGATGACGCGGCAGCCGGGATGGTGTCGGTGCAGGCGGGCGCGCAGGGCCTGTTGCGCCTCGCAGGCCAGCCGCAGCGCGCGGCTGTCGTCGCCCCGGGTACGCAACTGGGTGAGCAGGACGCCGTGGTCGCCGGTGGCCAGGTGCAGGTGGCGCGTGGTGTGACGATGCCAGGCCAGTTCGCACAACGCCTCGGCGATACCGGGGTGCAGGTCCTCCTGCGCGATCCCGACCGGTTGCAACACCGTGACCAGGTACGGCGCGTCCACGTCCAGCATCGACGATTCGGCGATCCGGGCCGCCGCCGCCTCGCGCAGTTCCGGTGACGGGGACAGCAACTGGGCCAAGGCGCTGCTGACGAGCTGGTGGTTGAGTTCGTCCTCGTACAGGATCGACGCGACGTGACCCGCGACCACCTCGGTCAGCGACTGCTCGCGCGGGCCTAATCGGCGGTCGTCGTCGATCAGCCAGAGGAATCCCAGCAGGCGGTTCACATGGCGGACCGGCACGCACAGTCGCCCGAGGACACCGGCGTCCGGATCGGGCGGGATGCGCAGTGGCGCGGTGGCCTGCACGATCCCGTACTGGCGAAACCAGGCCTTGGTGGTCGGCAGCGTCTCCCGGCGCAGGATCGAGTCGCGGCGGACGTCGTCGATCGGCTCGCTGTGGGTCGAGTAGACGATGAGTCTCTGCTCGTGATCTTCCAGTACGGTCGGTGCGTCCAGCCGGGTTGCCAGGTCGTCGACCAGGTTCTGAAGGTCAGCGTGAGCCATCCTGCGTCACCTCGAACTGCCGATGCTGCGGATCGTCAGATAGCCCACTGTATACAGTCAGCGCCGAATACATACCGCTCAGCGCCCAGCGGCATACCCTTGGCCGCCGCGCGCGTTCGCGCCCGCCTTGAGCCACCCGTCGTCCCTGGCCACGGCGCTGGTCCGGCCCAAGGTCCAGGCCTCGCCGACGCCGACGTCGTGGCCACGGCGGCGCAGTTCGGCGAGCACGTCCGCGCCGAGCGTCTCCTCGGCCAGCACGCGACCGGGCTCGGCCGTGCGCGGGTAGAACGAGCTGGCCATGTGCAGCGAGTGGAACTCGGGCGCGTCGAGCGCCTGTTGCAGGTTCATCCCGCCGTGCACGACGTTGAGGAAGAAGTGCAGCGTCCACTGGTCCTGCATGTCGCCGCCGGGTGTGCCGAAGGCCAGGTACGGTTCGCCGTCGCGCAGGGCCATGGACGGCGAGAGCGTGGTGCGCGGCCGGGCTCCGGGCCGGATGCTGTTGGGCAGGCCGTCCTCCAGCCAGAACATCTGGCCGCGCATGCTCAGGCAGAAGCCGAGTTCGGGGATGGTCGGCGAACTCTGCAACCAGCCGCCGCTGGGCGTCGCCGCGATCATCATGCCATCGGAGTCGACGACGTCGAGGTGGCAGGTGTCGCCGCGCACGTTGCCGCTGGCCACGGTCGGTTCGCCGACACCGGCGACGGCGGGTTGCTCGCCGTTCGGGGTGCTCCAGCGGGTGGGCATGACCGGTGTCCGGCCGCCGGGGCGGCCCGGTCGTTGCTCCAGCGACGCCTGGTCGCCGATGAGGGCGGCGCGGTGCGCGTTGTAGGCCGGGTCGAGCAGGTCGGCGACGGGGACGTCGGTGAACTTGGGGTCGCCGTAGAAGGCTTCCCGGTCGGCGAAGGCGAGCTTGCCGGCCTCGACGATCGTGTGCACCCAGTCCGCCGAGAGCGGTTCCATCCGGTTCAGGTCGGTCTGGGCCAGTAGGGCGAGTTGTTGCAGGAACACCGGTCCCTGACCCCAGGGTCCGGTTTTGCATACCGTGTACCGACCGTAGTCGAAGGTCTGGGGTTGTTCGACGCTCGGTTGCCAAGCGGCGAGGTCGTCGGCCGTCAGCAGGCCTCGGTGCGGGTGGCCGGAGGTGTCCATCAGCTCGTTCTCGGCGCAGAACGTGCCGATCGCTTCGGCGACGAAACCCCGGTACCAGACGTCGCGGGCGGCGGCGAGCTGTCCTTCGCGGGCGCTGCTGCGGGCTTCGGCCTCGTCGAGGATGCGCTGGTAGGTGTGGGCGAGCACGGCGTTGCGGAAGCGGCTGCCCGCGGCGGGCGCACCGCCGTTGGTCAACCAGGTGGCGGCCGAGGTGGGCCAGTGTTCGGTGAACAGGCCGGCCACCGAGATGATCGCTTCGGACACTCGCGCCAGCAGGGGATGACCGTTGGCGGCCAGGGTGATCGCCGGTTCGAGCACGTCGCGCAGGCGCCAGGTGCCCCATCGCTCAAGGAGCACCGTCCACGCGCCGAAGGCACCGGGCACGACGGCCGGGAGCAAACCGGTGCCGGGGACGAGGTCGAGGCCCAGTTCGGCGAAGCGGGTGGTGGTCGCGGCCTGCGGGGCGACGCCCTGCCGCAGATCACCTTGACACCGTTGTCCCACAACAGGATCGGCACCTCGCCGCCGGGGCCGTTGAGGTGGGGCTCGACGACCTGCAGGACGAACGCCGAAGCCGCTGCCGCGTCGGCGGCGTTGCCACCGCGTTCCAGCACCGACATTCCGGTGCTGGTGGCCAGCCAGTGGGTGCTCGCCACCATTCCGAAATCGCCGACGAGTTCAGGCCGGGTGATCAGCATGTGCACTCCTCGCGGTGGTGATGTCCGGGCCGCCGCGTACCGGGTCGACCAGGTGGCAGGCGACCAGGTGGTCGGGGGCGGTGACGCCGAGCAGGCTCGGGTCCTCGGTGCGGCAGCGGTCGACGGCGACCGGGCAGCGGGTGTGGAAGCGGCAGCCGCTGGGCAGGTTCGACGGGCTGGGCAACTCGCCGCGCAGCACGACCCGGTCCCGCGCGGCGGCCGGGTCGGGAATCGGGGCGGCCGAGAGCAGCGCCTGCGTGTAGGGATGCTGGGGCGAGGCGAACAGGCGCTCGCGGGTGGTCGTCTCGACGATCCGGCCCAGGTACATCACGGCGATGCGGTCGCTGATGAACTCGACGACGGACAGGTCGTGCGAGATGAACAGGCACGAGAAGTCCAGCGCCTGCCGCAGTTCCAGCAGCAGGTTGAGCACGGACGCCTGCACCGACACGTCCAGCGCGGACGCGGGCTCGTCGGCGACGAGCAGTTTCGGCCGCCGGATCAGCGCCCTGGCCAGCGCGACGCGTTGCCGTTGCCCGCCGGAGAGTTCGTGCGGGAACCGCGAGCGGGTGCGCGCGTCCAGCCCGGTCCTGGAGAGCATGTCGCCGACCTCGCGGGCGCGTTCCCGCCGGGACCGCAAACCCTGTTGCCGCAACGGTTCCGCCACGATGTCACCGACGGTCATCCTGGGGTTGAGCGAGGAGTACGGGTCCTGGAAGACGATGTGCACGTCCGCGCGCAGCGGCCGCATCCGGCGCTCGGGCAGCCTGCCGATCTCCCGGCCCAGCAGTTCGACGCTGCCCGAACTCGGCCGGGTCAACCGGGTGACGCAGCGGCCGACGGTGGACTTGCCGCTGCCCGACTCCCCCACCAGGCCGAGGATCTCGCCCGGCCCGATGTGCAGGTCCACGCCGTCCACCGCGCGGACCTGGTGGCGTCCACCGCGCAGTCGCGAGCCACCCGCGTAGAGCTTGGTCAGGCCACGCACCCTCAGCACATCGCCATTGGAGCCATTGGAGCCATTGGCGCCATTCGACGGTTCAGGCATCGGCGGCCTCCTGACCGGGGTGGTAGCAGGCGGCGTCGTGGTCGGGACGCCGTTGCCGCAACACCGGCCGGGCCGCGCGGCAGCGGGTGTCGGCGCGGGGACAGCGGGCGGCGAACTGGCATTCGTCCGGATCACTGGTCGGCGCCGGCACGAAGCCGGGGATCTCGGTCAGCCTGCGGGACCGGCCGCGCGGCGCGTTGGCGGGCAGCGCCCCCATCAGGCCGATCGTGTAGGGGTGCTGCGGTGCGGCGAACAACGAGGTCACCGAGGCCTGCTCGACCGGTCGCCCGGCATACATCACCACCACCCGGTCGGCCACCTCCGCGACCACGCCGAGGTCGTGGGTGATGAGCACGACCGCGGTGCCGAGCGTCCGGCACAACCGGCGGATCACTCGCAGCACGCCGGCCTGGATGGTCACGTCAAGGGCGGTGGTCGGCTCGTCGGCGATGAGCACCTTCGGGTCGCAGGCCAGCGCCATCGCGATCATCACGCGTTGCCGCATGCCGCCGGAGAGCTGGTGCGGATAGTTGGCCCAGCGCCGTCGCGGGTCCGGGATGTCGACCAGGCCGAGCAGTTCGATCGCGCGCTCTTTGGCTTGCCTGCGGCCGAGTTTCTGGTGCCTGCGCACCACCTCGGCGATCTGCGCGCCCACCGTGTACGCGGGGTTGAGCGAGGTCGTCGGCTCCTGGAAGACGACCGAGATCTCCCGCCCGCGCACGGTTTCCAGCTCGCGTTCGGACAGTGCGGTCAGGTCCCGGCCGGCCAGCCGGACCGACCCTTCACGGGCAACGCCGCGGGTGGGCAGCAGCCCGGGAATGGACATCGCGGTGATCGACTTGCCGCAGCCGGACTCGCCGACCAGCGCGACGATCTCGCCCGCGCCCAGCGTGAACGACATGTCCTTGACCGCGAGCACCGGCCCGTCCTCGGTGTCGAAGGTGACCCGCAGGTGCTCGACCGACAGGAGCGTCATCGGCCCTCCCTCGGGTCGAGCGCGTCGCGCAGCCCGTCGCCGAGCAGGTTGAACCCGAGCGTGGTCAACGCGATGAGCGCGCCGGGATAGATGGCCAGTTGTGGTGCCTGGACCAGGAACTGCTGGGCCGAGGTCAGCATCAGGCCCCAGGACGCGGCAGGCGGTTGCAGACCGAGACCCAGGAAGCTCAGCGCGGCCTCGCCGACGATCGCGGTCGGCACGGCGACGGTGGCCTGCACGATGAGCGCGTTGACCGAGTTGGGCAGCAGATACCGGAACACGATCCCGGCCGGGCGCGCCCCGTCGGCGACCGCGCCGCCGATGAAGTCCTGCTCCCGCAACATCATCGCCTCACCCCTGGCCACCCGCACAACCGCGGGCAGCAGCCCGATGGCCAGCGCGATGACCACGGTCCGCAGCGACGCGCCGAAGATCGCGGCGAACCCGACCGCGAAGATCAGGAACGGGAAGGCCAGCACGGTGTCGTTGAACCGCATGATGACCGCGTCCAGCCAGCCCCGGAAGTAGCCGGACGCCAGCCCGATCGGCGTACCCACCACCATCGCCAACGCCGTGGACAGCACCCCGGCGACCAGCGAGACACGAGCACCGGAGGCGAGCCGGGCCAGCTCGTCGCGGCCGAGGTCGTCGGTGCCGAGCAGGTGGTGCGCGGACGGGTCGGCGAACACGCTGGACAGGTTCTGCACCAGCGGATCGGGCGTGAGCAGCGGACCGAAGATGGCCAGCAGCAGGAACAACACCACCAGCACCAGCCCGAGCACGGCCAGCGGCCTGCGCAGGAACCGCCTGCGCAGCCGGACCCCGCGACCGACGGTGTCCAGCGGCAGAGCAAGGACGTCGCTGGTCATCGCGCGCTCCCGGACAGCCGCAGTCGCGGGTTGAGCCAGGCGTAGGCCAGGTCGACGAGCAGGTTGACCACGACGTAGCCGAACACGGTGACGATGACGACCCCCTCGATCACGGGATAGTTGCGTTGCAGCACGGCGTCCACGGTGAGCTTGCCGAA
>DATFHN010000195.1:0-15457 GCA_035248365.1 Pseudonocardiaceae bacterium
CACCTTCGCGGCGGCCCTTGGCGACAAGACCGACGCGGCCACCTTCGCCGCGCGGGCGCAGAACTGGGTGAACGTCTTCAACCCGGGCAGTGGCTACCTGGAGCCGAAGTACCTCAACGGCCAGTTCGAGCCGGGCTTCACTCCCTCCAGCGGCAACGGTTTCGTCGAGGCCGACGCCGCCCAGTACACCCCGATGGTCCCGTTCGACATCCAGGGTCTGGCCAAGGCGGCGGGCGGCAACGCCGCCTGGCAGAGCAGGCTGGACACCTTGATGCAGAACATTTCCGCCCCGGGTTCGGCCAACGCGGACCTGTCCAACGAGCCGAGCATCGAGATCCCGTGGGAGTACGACTACGTCGGCGCCCCGTACAAGACCCAGGGTGTCGTGCGCCAGGTGCAGCAGCAGCTGTGGACGGACGCGCCGAACGGGTTCTTCGGCAACGACGACCTCGGCGCGATGAGCGCCTGGTACGTGTTCTCCGCGGTCGGCATGTTCCCGGAAACCCCGGGTTCGAGCACGCTCGCGCTGGGCAGCCCGGTGTTCACCAACACCCTGGTGCACCTGCCCAGCGGTAAGTCGCTGACCATCAACGCTCCGGCGGCGGCGCCGAACGCGCCGTACGTCCAGAGCCTGAACAACAACGGCAAGGCGTGGAACAACGCGTACCTGCCGCCCGCCGACCTGACCAACGGTGGCACCCTCGACTACACCCTGGGCACCACCCCGAACACCAGCTGGGCCAGCGCGCCGTCGGCCGCACCGCCCTCGGACACCACCAACCTGGTCCCCGCGCTTGGCTACGCCACCTCCGGTGGCAGCTCGGCCGGACAGGTGATCGTGGCTCCCGGCTCCAGCGCCACGGTCAACCTCGGCGTGCGCAGCCTGTCCGCCAAGGACCAGACCGTGACCTGGAAGGCGACCGCGACCAGCGGCCTGACCGTCGGCCCGAACAACGGCACCCTCTCGGTGCCGGCCGGTAAGGACGCCAGCCAGGCGGTCGCGGTGACCGCACCCAGCACCGAGGGCCGCTACCTGGTGACCTTCGCGCTGACCTCCTCGACCGGGGCGACCCTGCCCAGCACCATGATCGAGGTGGACGTGGCCAAGCCGGGTTCGCTGTGGCCCTTCTACAACGACGCGGGCGTCATCAGCGACGGCACGTCCAGCTCGGCCAACTACGACGGTGACGGCTGGGCGTACTCCGCTCAGCAGCTCGCCGCGCAGGGCCTCACGCCGGGCGCGACCGTCACCGAGGACGGCCTGAACTACACCTGGCCCAACCAGCAGCCGGGCGACCTCGACAACATCGAGGCAGGCGGCCAGACCATCGCGCTGAGCGGCGCGGCGGGAGCGGGCAAGATCGGCATCCTGGGCAGCGCCACCAACGCCGACCCGGGTTCGCAGGGCGCGTTCGTCGTGCACTTCACCGATGGCACGTCGCAGACCATCAACTTCGGTCTGAGCGACTGGACGCTGGGCGCGAGCGCGTTCCCGCCCGCGTTCGGCAACATCACCGCGGCCACCACCGCCTACCGGGACAGCACGTCCGGTGGGACCGCGCAGCAGATCAAGACCTACGTGTTCGCCGCCGACGCGGCGCTCACGGCGGGCAAGACCGTCAGCGGCGTCACCCTGCCGACCTCGATCGACCAGGGCCAGCTGCACGTGTTCGCCTTCGCCATCGGCTGATCCCGGGGCGCGGATGAGGTAACAGATGGGCCCGTGAGCCACCGCTCACGGGCCCATCGCCATTCCTGGCACCATCCAGGTTTACGCGTGTGCCACACGCGTGCCATAGTTGTGGTATGGACCTGACGCCGTACGTGACCAACCTCCGCAACGAGCTTGCGGTGGCCGCCGAAGCAGGCGGCGACGAGGCCCGCGCGCTCGCCGAGCGCCTCACCGCCCCGCTCGACTCGGCCGTCCGGCTCACCCTGCTCGAAGCCCTCTCGGCCGCGGCCGACGAGATCACCACCGACCTCGCCCCCGGCTCGGTCGAACTGCGCCTGCGCGGCCGCGACGCCAACTTCCTGGTCACCCCGCCGCCCACCCACGACTCCTACGCCGAAGCGGCCCCGGCCACGGCCCCGAGCGCGCCGCCGGTGATCGACGACGGCGACGGCACCATGGCCCGGATCAACGTGCGCATGCCCGAAACGCTCAAGGCCCGCATCGAAGAAGCGGCGGCCAAGGAAAAGATCTCCGCCAACATCTGGCTGGTCCGCGCCGCCGCGGCCGCCCTGGACAGTGCCTCGGCGCCCGCCAACCGGCCCGGCAACTCGAAATGGATCGGCTCGCAGCAGTTCACCGGCTGGGTCCGCTGACCACCATTCCCAATTCACCTGAGGGGACCGCCATGCCCACGTTCGACACCCC
This sequence comes from Pseudonocardiaceae bacterium, assembly GCA_035248365.1. GTDB lineage: Bacteria > Actinomycetota > Actinomycetes > Mycobacteriales > Pseudonocardiaceae > CAJCJE01. Next base: position 2,378 of record DATFHN010000195.1, read on the forward strand.
GGAGCCGATCGCCATCACCGTCGACGTGTTCCTCGGCAACGTCACGATCGCCGCGTCCGACCGCGCCGACACCGTCGTCGACGTCCGCCCCTCCGACGAAGCCAAGAACGACGACATCCGCGCCGCCAAGGACACCACCGTCGAGTACGCCGCGGGCCTGCTCACCGTGAAGGCGCCGCGCGGCTGGAAGCTCTACACACCCTTCAGCGGCAACCCCTCCATCGACGTCACCATCCAGGCCCCCACCGGCTCACAACTGCGCGGCACCGGCAGCGTCGCCCGGTTCCTGGCCACCGGCGAACTCGGCCAGGTCGAACTGAAGACCTCGGTCGGCGACCTGCAACTGGAAAAGGCAGGCCCGGTCGAGCTGAAGACCTCCGGCGGCAACATCACCGTCGACAACGCCACCGAGCGGATGACCGTCTCCACCAGCACCGGCATCGTCCGCGTTCGCGCCGTCGAGGGCGCCGCCACCATCAAGAACTCCAACGGCGACAGCACCGTCCGCGACCTCAACGGCGACCTGCAGGTCAACGCCGCCAACGGCAACATCGTCGTGGAACGGGCCCGCGGCGCGGTCACCGCCAAGACCGCGAACGGCAACATCCGTGTCGCCGACGTCATCAACGGCACCCTGCAACTGGAAACCTCGGTGGGCGAGATCGAGATCGGCATCCACCCCGGCAGCGCCGCCTGGCTCGACGTCAACGCCAAGAACGGCGCCGTGCAGAACCTGATGGCCGCGGCCGACGGGCCCGCCGGCACCGACGACACCGTCAAGGTTTACGCCCGTAACTCCTTCGGCAACATCATCGTCCGGCAGGCCACCTCGGTCTGAACCGCTCACCAATTGGTCCGAAGTGGCCCTTGGCAACGTCGCGACAAAGGGTTAGACAGTTAGTTCGAGACACGAACCAGGACCGCGAAAGGAGCAATGTCGGTGATGGACGCACCCGTCGATCTTCGATCGGACACGGTGAGCAGACCGTCAGCAGCCATGCGCCACGCCATGGCCACCGCGGAGGTCGGCGACGACTGGTACGGCGACGACCCGACCGTCAACCGGCTGCAGGACCTCGCCGCGGAACTCACCGGCAAACCGGCAGCGGCCTACCTTCCCACCGGCACCATGTGCAACCAGATCGCACTGAGCATCTTCGCCCGAACCGGACACTCGGTGATCTGCGAGACCACCGCGCACGTCGGCGAAACCGAAGCCGCGTCCTCGGCCGCCCTGTCCGGCATCTCCTTCCACAACGTCACCGCCACCCAGGACGGCCTGCTCACCGCCGAGGCGGTCGACGCCGCGCTCGAACCCGACCTGTACAACGTCGAAGTCGTCGACCTCGTCGCGCTGGAGAACACCCACCAGGTCGGCGGCGGATCCGTGCTGCCGGTGGAGGAAATCCGCGCCATCAGGAAAACCTGCGCCGACCACGACGTCCCGCTCTACCTCGACGGCGCCCGGATCTTCAACGCCTGCGCCGTCACCGGCGCCACCGTCGCCGACTACGCCGCCGAAACCGACGCCATGATGTTCTGCCTCTCCAAGGGGCTCGGCGCCCCCATCGGCTCCATCCTGGTCGGCGACAACGACTTCATCGCCGAAGTCCGCCGCCGCAAGATCCTCTTCGGCGGCGCCTGGCGCCAGGCCGGGATCATGGCCGCGGCAGGCATCATCGCGCTACAGGACGGCCCGAAGCGACTCAACGAGGACCACACCAACGCCCGCGCGCTCGCCGAAGGCGTCGCCGAGATCCTGCCCGGCAGCATCGACCCCGCCAAGGTGCCGACCAACATCCTGTTCGTCGACGTCGCCCGGCACGGCCACGGCATGAAGGAATGGGTGCAACGCCTGGCCGCCAACGGTTTGCTGGTCACCACCGTCGGCGGCAAACTGCGCATGCTCACCCACGTCAACATCGGCCGCCAGCAGATCGCCGACGCCCTGAGTGCCTGGCGCACCGTCGCGGGCGAACTGGCCGGCACCAGGTGATGATCTTCGCCCAGATCAGCGACCTGCACATCGACGCGACCGAACACAGCGTCGAACGCGCCACCCGAGTCCTCAACCACCTCAACGACCTGCCCGGCGAACTCGACGCCATCCTGGTCACCGGCGACATCGCCGACCACGGACTCGTCGAGGAGTACGAGCAGGCCGCGAAGATCCTCACCTCCCGCCACCCGGTCCTGCACTGCCCCGGCAACCACGACATCCGCGCGAACTACCGCGTCGGCCTCATGGGCGAGCCCGCCTCGGACACGCCCATCAACCAGGTTTTCCGGTTACCCGGCGCGACATTCGCGATGTGCGACTCGTCCATCCCCGGCGAGGACCCCGGCTTCCTCACCGACGACACCCTCACCTGGCTCGACGACGTGCTCCGGGACACCGACACGCCCGCGTTCGTCTGCCTGCACCACCCGCCGGTCGCCATGCACCAGCCCTACCTGGACACCATGCTGCTCACCGGAGAACACCGGCTCGCCGACGTGATCCAGCGCCATCCCAACGTTGTCGCCGTACTCACCGGACACGCGCACACCGCCGCCGCCAGCACCTTCGCCGGACTGCCCCTGCTCGTCGCCCCCGGCGTGGTCAGCACCCTGGTGATGCCCTGGGAACACGGCGACATCGTCGACCGGCGACAGCCACCCGGCATCGCCTACCACGTGCTCGACGACAACCTCAGGTTCACGACCCACTACCGCGTCGTCACCTGATCCGGCCCGTCGAGCCACAAGACACCGCCGCGATCACCCGACTGCTACGACAACTCGGCCGCGCGTACTCGCCATCACCACCGTCCCGTATTTCGAACGACCGGGACGGTGGGGGCGAGTCGTCGCGCTCGTCGTCGCCGAACAGGCCCGCGGCAACGGCTTCGGCCGTGCCCTCATGGCCGAAGCCGAACGCATCGCCCGCGACGAGGGCCGCATCGCCATAGCTGTGTCTTTTTGGGCAAGCAGCGCCAACGCCCGCGCCTTCTACCGCGGCCTCGGCTACGACAACTGGGCCGACCGCGCCGGGAACTTCCGCAAGGACCTCGTGCCGGGAACCGCCGCGGCCAGCTACGCCGCCCGATTCCCGGCCGGGCACTGACTCAGCCGAACGTGTCCGGGTCCGGCCCGGTACGCAGCCCCTGGTCCAACCCGGTCAACGCGGCCATGTCCTCGCCGGTCAGCTCGAACCCGAACACGTCCAGGTTCTCCGCGATCCGCGACGGCGTCACCGACTTCGGAATCACCACGTTGCCCAGCTGAAGATGCCACCGCAGCACCACCTGTGCCGGCGTGCGCCCCAGCCGCTTGGCAATGCCGGTCACGGTCGGGTCGCCCAGCAGCGCACCGCCCTTGGCCAGCGGGCTCCACGCCTCGGTCGCGATGCCGTGTTCCGCGTCGAACGCGCGCAGTTCCTCCTGCACCAGGAACGGATGCAGCTCCACCTGGTTCAGCGCGGGCACCACGTTCGCGGTGTCCATCAGCCGCCGCAGGTGCGCAGGCTGGAAGTTGGACACGCCGATCGCCCGCACGCGGCCATCCGCGTAGAGCTGCTCGAACGCGCGCCAGGTGTCCAGGTACTTGTCCCGCGCCGGAGCCGGCCAGTGGATCAGGTACAGGTCGACGACGTCCAGGCCCAGCGCGGCACTGCTGCGGTCGAACGCGCGCAGGGTCGAGTCGTAGCCCTGCTCGTCGTTCCACAACTTGGTGGTGATGAACAGCTCGTCGCGCGGCAGACCGGAATCGGCCAGCGCGATGCCGACGCCCTTTTCGTTGCGGTAGGCGGCCGCCGTGTCGATGCTGCGGTAACCGGCGCTCAACGCCGCGCTCACCGCAGCGGTGGTCTCCGCATCCGGGACCTGGAAGACGCCAAAGCCCAGCTGCGGCATCACCACCCCGTTGTTCAGTGTGATGGCCGGAATGTCTTTTCGGGATAGTTGCACACGCCTGATACTGGCGCACGCAACACGAAACGGCAACTCGACTTGACCTGGCTCACGTCGCGTCTTGGCGTTGCTCCAGTTCAGAGCTTCACGCTGGATTCGCTTCAGTCCGCACTGAAACTACAGAGCTAGCTGTCCACGTTTGAGTGCGTTCGCTGCGGCCGCGCAGGCGCAGCGAACGGTACGGCTCCCAGCCCGTCCGCTCCTCGGGTGTACACCGGGAGACCACAGCATCGCTGGCCAGTATCCGGCTGCGCACCAGCTTGGCCTTCTCGGTGAGCCGGGCGGCCTCGTTCACCGCGTCGCCGATCACCGTGTACTCCAACCGTTCCCGCGCACCGAGCCGCCCCGCGAACACCCGGCCGGAGGCGACCCCGATGCCCAGATCGAGTTCGCCGGTACGCCGCACCGCGTCGCGGATCTCCCGCGCGGCCGCCAAGGCCGCGGTTTCCGCGTCCGGCAACGGGTTCGGCGCGCCGAAGACGCACAGCGCCGCGTCGCCCTGGAACTTGTTGACCAGTCCTCCGTGCGCGCTGACCGCGTCCACCACCGCGGCGAAGAACCGGTTGAGCATGGCCACGAACTCCTCGGGCGGCAGCCGGTAGGCCAGCGCGGTGGAGTCGACAACATCGACGAACAGCGCGGTCGCGACCCGCACGTCCCCGGCCAGTTGCGCGCCGTGCTCCAGCGCTTCCGCCGCAACGTCGGTGCCGACATGGCGGCCGAACAGGTCGCGCAGCCGTTCCTGTTCGCGCAGGCCGAGCACCATGTCGTTGACCGATCGCTGCAACAGGCCGATCTCGCTGCTGTCGTCGACGGACACCTGGACATCGGTGCGGCCCAGCGTGACCAGGTCGAGCGCGGTGCGCATGGCGCGCAACGGAGCCGTGACCGAACGCGCGAACACCACGGTGGCGAACGCGCCGACAACCAGACCGACACCCGAGAGGAAGATCAGGCTCCCGGTCGGTTCGGTCGAGTTCACCCGGGGCAACGCCAGCACCAGCAGCACGGCCAGCAGCGGAAGCCCGCTGGCGACCAGCCAGGTGAGCACCAGCCGGGTGCGCACGGTCGCCGAACCCGCGCTGCCCGGCGGGATGACATGCAGTACGGCGGTGTGTACCGGGCGGACCAGGCGCTCGCCGACCAGGAAACTGATCGCGGTGGTGGCGATGCCACCGAGCGCGATGGCCAGCCCGAAGTCCAGCGCCTGCCAGGCGGGCACCAGCACGGTGGCGGCGACCGACAGCACGATGCAACCGGCCGCCCAGAGCGTCCCCGTGCCGACGGTCAGATCGGCGGGCAGCCGCAACGCCTGGTGCGCCTCGGTGAGAGTGGGCGCGCGGCGGACCACGAGCCAGTGCACCGCCCGCCGTTGTTGCCACATCGCCCAGCCGGTGCCGACAACCGCGGACAGGATCACGTAGCCCAGTGCGACGATGCCGATGATCACGCCGGCCCGACCGGCGGTCGCGGGCTCGCCGGACAACACCAGGACCAAGGTGACAACCGCGACGCCACACATGCTGGCGCCGACACCGATGACGGCGAGACCGATCCTGGTGCGCAGCGCGAGCGGCAGCGCGGGCCGCGGCATGTTCGGCGGCATGCTCGGCCCGGCCTCGGCGGCCACGCGCTCGGTCGTCCCCACGGGGAGATCGTATGGCCAGGTCAGGCCAGCCGCGTCGCCAGCCAGGCCAGGGACAGCGGGTAGCGGTAGTCGATGCCGCCGTGGCCTGCGTCGAAGTGCTCGAAGTGGATCACGTCGTCGGCAACGCCGATGTCGGCCAGCGCCTGGCGGAACGCGCTGGCGCCGAGGTCGAGGGACGCTTCGTCGCGGGTGCCCGCGTCGATCCAGATCGCCCGCTGGGAGCGCAGCGCGTCCGCGTACTTCGGCGCCATCCGCACCGGATCCCAGTCCAGCCAGCGCTGCCACGCGTCCGGCTTGAGCACGCCGGTGACCGAATCGAACGGCAGCTCCACCCGACCGTCCGGGGTCGGCGAGAACGCGGCGGCGCAGCCGAGGGTGATCAGCAGGTCGGCGTCCTCCGGTTTGGTGAACGCGGTCCTGGACTGGAACTCGGCCCACCAGGTCTGGATGTCGCCGTCATAGCCGCGCAGATGCCGGACAACGTCGCGGAACGTGGAGAGGTAGCAGTACTCGTAGAGCGCGTCACCGGCGTGCGTCGCGAACGCGCCGAACACGTCGGGGCGCAGCATCGGCGTGATCATGGCACCGAAGCCGCCGCTGGACTTGCCGGTGATCGCGCGGTGCGCGGCGTCGGGAACGGTGCGGTAGCGGGCATCGACGAACGCGACGACCTCGTCGCACAGGTAGGAGTGGTACCGGCCGATGGCCACCGAGTCGACGAACTGGCTGCCGCCGTAACGGGTCCAGGCATCGACGTAGACGACGATCGCGCCGGGTGCCTCGCCGGTGGCGAAGACCTGGTCGGCGGTTTCCGGGAACGGCTGGCGGTACGGGGCCCGGTTGCGCCACATGGCCAGGTGACCTGTGTACCCCTGGATTACATAGATGCTCGGGTAGTGGCGGTCGGGTTCATCGTCGTAGCCGGGCGGAACGTAGACCCACAGCGGCCGCGCGGCCGGGTCGCCGAGAGGGTTGTCCGCGAGGAGTTCGGAGTCGATGGTCAGCTCGTCGAGTCGTCCGGCCAGCTCGGCCGACCAGGGCAGCATGGTCACGCCGCAAAGTTAGCGCAGCATAGTCGATGCCCGCACTTCCGTTTCGTTGTTTGTCCTGACCGGACAAGCGAATAGCCCGTTAGTTGCAATTGAGCCGACATTGACCGGAGCGTGTACTCACTGTTATTCTTCGTGCATATGACAACGTTGTCACAAGCCCTCTTCATGCGGCTTCGTGTTCGACGTGCTTGTCGAATCACCTTGGGGATTGTTACTCGAATATGCGAATGAGCTTAACCGATTCGGTATTTCCCACCGAGAGGAAAGGCGCAACGGTGACACCATCCATCGGTTCGAGAACAGCCAGACAATTTCGATACGGGGGACTCGCTCTCGCGGTGGCGGCCGCGCTGGCGGTGAGCGGATCAGCGGCGTCGGCAGCACCCGCGCAGCACGCCGCCGGACTCGCCGCGGCCTACGACAACGTGGCGATCAGCCCGGCGCCCAACCCGGGCGCGGCCAACATCGACGGCACCGGCCACAGTTTCACCGCGGAGGATCTCGACGCGGCGGGCTGGGAGCCGGGCAACACGGTCACGGTCGACAACGCGAGGTTCACACTTCCGAACGTGCCGGCCGGACAACCGGACAACGTGCTCGCCGACGGCCAGCAGATCGGGATCAACGGCAGCGGCTCGGCGTTGTCGTTCCTGGTGACCAGCACCAACGGACCGGCCAGTGGATCCGGCACGATCAGCTACGCGGACGGGAGCACCCAGAGCTACACACTGTCCGCGCCGGACTGGGTCGGCGGCCCGACCGACACGATGACGCTGCTGCTCCCCCACTGGAACACGCCGAGCGGCCCGGGCGCGGTCGGCACCAAGTTCTACGCGGTGTCGGTGCCGCTGAAGGCGGGCGCGCCGCTCAGGTCGGTCACCCTGCCTGCGGTCGGCACGACGCTGGGCTCTCCGCTGTTGCACGTGTTCTCGCTCGCGGTGCGGCCCCCGTCTGGGCCGTGGACCGGGACCTGGTCGGCCGCGCTCGATGACGGTGTCGTGCCGGGGCCGTGGACGAACCGGACCCTGCGCATGGTCGAGCACACCAGCATCGGCGGCGGCCAGGTGCGGATCCGGCTGGACAACGACTTCGTCAACACGCCGCTGACCGTCGGCCACGCGACCATCGCGGTGCAGAAGTCGGCCTCGGCAGCGACCAGGGCGCCGGTGACGTTGACCTTCGGTGGACACCGGCAGGTGACCATGCCCGGTGGCGGCCAGGCGATCAGCGATCCGTTGCCGTTCACCGTCCCGGCCGACACCAACCTGCTGGTGAGCGTCTGGTTCCCGGGCACGGTGCAACTGGCCGCCGAGCACAGCCTTGGCATGCAGGACATGTATTCCAGCGCGGACAACGCCGGCGACCAGACCGCGGACACGAGCAACTTCCCGGTGTCCAACAACTTCGGGTTCTGGACCGTCCTGTCCGGGATCGATGTGGTGCCCGCGCATCCCAACGGCACGGTGGTCGCCTTCGGCGACTCGATCACCGACGGCTACGGGTCCAACGTCGACCAGAACAACCGGTGGCCCAACGATCTCGCGAGGCGATTGCTCGCCCAGCCGGGCACCGCGCCGCTGGGCGTGGTGGACGAGGGCATCAGCGCGAACATGGTGGTGAAGGATCACTTCACCGGTGTCTACGGCACCGGGACCGGCGGCATCAGCGGGGTGTCCCGGCTGGACCGCGACATGATCAGCCAGAGCGGCGCGCGCAGCGTGCTGGTACTGGAAGGGATCAACGACGTCAAGGCGGGGACCTCGGCGGATCAGGTGATCGCCGGGCTGACCCAGTTCGCGGCGACCGCGCACGCCTACGGACTGAAGATCGTGGTCGCGACGGTCACGCCGTTCAAGGGATGGCCGGAATACACGGCACAGGCCGAGGCGTGGCGTGAATCTGTGAATAACTTCATTCGTGCCGGCGGCGGCATTTTCGATGCCACCGTTGACTTCGACGCGGTGATTCGCGATCCTGGCGATCCGACAGCCATGCAGGCGCAGTACGACTCGGGCGACCACCTGCATCCGAACGCCGCTGGCTATCAGGCGATGGCGAACGCCGTCGATCTGGCGTCTCTGTACTGACTCTTTCCCGTAATAGCACCCGGTCTCGTGCCGCCGGTGCCGGCCTCGCACCAGGCCGGCACCGGCGGCACGTCCCTGTTTCGGCCTGTTCGTCGATTGCGGGCAGCCCGGTCTGGACCAATTCTCCAGGAATCATGGTCCGATCCCTTGACGTTTGTTGTGCCCAACAACATACTCTGGGTGACGCGACCGATACTCCGATCCCAACTGGTCATGAACTCTCGGAAGCGTTGCTACACACTGGATTGCCGACCGGACCCGTAACCCGGCCGAGATCCAGCTGCTCGGTTGTCAGCGGCGACAACCGCCGACTTCGGCTGCGCGGACGCTGGCACACCGGGCGACTGCGCTGGGCGCGGCCTGGCCGTGCCCGCATCCGTACTGGAACCCGCGCCTGCGCGCGGATGTCGATTTCGGAGGCAGGGTGGCAATGTTCGGATCCCGACGAAGCAGCCCCGACCGTGCGGCAGAACCCGGTGAATTATCGTCCGGCCGGGTCATCTCCAACCTGGTGATCTCCCATCGCGTCGACTCCCGTCGAGTCATCTCGAATCGGGTGATCTCCAACCGGGCTGGAAAGAAAGGTCGCAGACTCGTGGCGGCGGCGTTCGCGGTCGTCGCTCCGCTCGGCCTGGTCGCCGCGCTCAGCACGGCGACCGCGCCGCACGCGGTAGCGGCCGCGAGCACCCCCGCCATGGTCGGCGTGACCAACTCGACCGCGGCCCCGGCCAGCGTGCCGGGCCCGCCGTCCGGCTGGTCCACTGTGTTCAGTGACGATTTCAACGGTTCCAACGGCAGCGCGCCGGACGGGAACTGGAGCTATGACACCGGAACCGGCTTCGGTACCGGCGAGATCGAGACAATGACGACGTCAACCGCGAACACACACCTGGACGGCAACGGCAACCTGGACATCACAGCGCTGAACAATGGGGGAAACTGGACGTCCGGCCGGATCCACACCGGTGACATCGTCAGCGCGCCCGCCGGTGGTGAACTGGAGGTCACCTCCTCGATCCAGCAGCCCAACCCGGGCAACGGTCTCGGTTACTGGCCCGCGTTCTGGATGCTCGGTCCGGGACAGTGGCCGGAGAACGGTGAGATCGACATCATGGAGGACGTCAACGCGCTCTCCGAGGTGTCCGGCACCATCCACTGTGGAACCGACCCGGGTGGCCCGTGCAACGAGGGCAACGGCATCGGCAGCGGGTTGCGCGGCTGTGGTGGCTGTCAGACCGGCTACCACACGTACAGCATGATCCTCAACCGCACCAACACGTCCAACGAGTCGATCACGTTCTACCTGGACGGCAACTCCTACTTCAGCGTCAGCGAGTCGCAGGTGGGCACGTCGACCTGGCAGCAGGCCTACGACCACAGCATGGACATCATCTACGACCTGGCCATGGGCGGCGCCTACCCGAACGGCGTCTGTGGTTGTTCATCGCCCAACGGCAGCACCTCCTCCGGCGGCACGATGAACATCGCCTACGTGGCGGCCTACACGACCAGCGGTGGCGGCAACCCGCCACCCGGCGGCAACACCGGACCGGTGGTGTCACACGAAGGCAGCAACCTCTGCCTCGACGACCGCTCGGCCAGCACCGCCAACAGCAACCCGATCCAGATCTACACCTGCAACGGCACCAACGCCCAGCAGGTCACGGTGGTTCAGGCAGGCAGCCTGCTGCAGATTCTCGGCAAGTGCGTGGACATCGTCGGCGGTGGCACGGCCAACGGCACCCTCGTCGATCTGTACGACTGCAACGGCACCGGCGCCCAGGTCTGGGAACCCCAGTCGAACGGCGAACTCTACAACCCGCAATCGAACAAGTGTCTTGACGACACGAATTTCTCGACAACGCCAGGAACCCAATTACAGATCTGGGACTGCGCGGGTAGTGCGAACCAGGAATGGACGCTCCCGTAAAGCACCATTCCTGTGGCCCGGCCACGGCTGACCCGCAACCGATCGTGGCCAAAGGGAAACCGCTTACTCGATCAGCTCCGGATCAACTGGTCAGCTCCTGCGCGGTGCGCATGGTCACACCGCGCAGGGGCCGACCGCCCTCGGCGATGAACTCGGCAACCGGGAGGGTGGCCGCGCCCCGGGCAACGGCATGGGCACCCAGTTGACACAGGTCGATCCGGGTCTGCCCGAAGGGGTAGCGCAGCGCGTTGGCGCCGGCCACGTCCTTGATCTCGCCCAGCAGCCGCTGGCCGAGCAGGAGACCGGCCCAGCCACCGAGCAGGACCCGTTCCGGGTTCAGCAGGTTGATCAGATTGGCGATGCCGATGCCGAGATACGTGGCCGTCTCCGCGAGGACGATGCGCGCCTGCTCGGCCGTTTCGTCGTCGGACACGAAGCTGGCCGAGTCCAGGATCTGGCCCAGCGCGATCTCCTGGTCCTCGGCGAGCGGCCGCTCGTCGCGCAGTTTCTCCGCGTACCGCTCGATGATCGCGCCCGCTCCCACGTACGCCTCGATGCAGCCCAGCGCGCCGCACCGGCAGCGCCGCCCGGACACCGCGATGGTGTTGTGCCCCCACTCCCCCGCGCTGCTGGAAAACCCCCGGTACGCCGCGCCCTCGACCACGATGGCCGCGCCGACGCCGGACCCGATCAGCACGATCGCGGTGGCGCCCGCGCCGCGGCCGGCCCCGAACCACATCTCCGCCTGGCCCATCGTGGTCGCACCGTTGTCGATGTACAGCGGCAGGTCGGTGATCTCGGCCAGCATGTCCTGCAGCGGCACGGCGGACCAGCCCAGCGTCTGCGCGTCGACCAGCGCGGGCGGCTCGCGGCGGACCAGGCCGGGCACGCCGACCCCGATGCCGAGGATGCGCTCGGGCTCGAAGCCGCCGCTGGAGATGACCATGTGCAGCCCGGCCCTGATCCGGTCCACGATCCGCGCCGGGTCGCAGTCGCCGGGGCCGACCGGGAACTCGGCGCGGGCGCGTTCGTTCAGGCCAAGGTCGAACAGCTCCACCCGTACCTTGGTCTCGCCGACGTCGACGCCGATCACCGCGTACGCACCGTGGTTGACCCGCAGCAACGTGCGCGGGCGGCCGCCGTCCGAGCCAACCAGACCGGCCTCGACCACCAGTTCTTCCGCGACCAGGTCGGCGATGAGCTTGCTGACGCTGGCGGCGCTGAGCCCGACCGAGGTGATCAGCTCCTGCCGGGAGAGCGGGCCGTCGAAGTACAGCCGGGACAGCAGCGCCGCGCGGTTCGCCCTGCGCAGGTCGCGGACCGTCCGGCCGGCGGACTTGGTCATGGCGCTCCTTCCTGTCCCGCGCTCTGCCCGGCCTGCTGCCGAACTCGTCCATGATGTCGGCTCCCGGATCGAACAGCTACCCCCTGGTCTGGACCAACCGGCATGAGCAAAGCCTGCCAGAAAGCCCGGCAACTCTTGACGCTCCCATAATTTACGTGTTAAACCACAGCAGAAAGAAAGAGTGGTCCAGACAACTCAAACCCGTATTGCATTAACAGTCAAAAAAATGGATCACGAATAAGACCGAACGGCCCAATGCGGGGTTGTCCGGCTGTAGTTCAGCGCGCTCGAAGGTGATTTCCGATCCGGGAAAGGCAATCAACGACGATGACCAAATTATCCCGCCTGCGTGCGCTGGCGTCGGCCACGTTCGGCGCGGCGCTCGTGGTCGCCGGACTGAGCATGGCCGCACCTGCCCACGCGGCAGGCGAGACTGTGAACATCTGGTTGACGACCACCAACGATGCCAACGGCCGCAACGTGACCCGTGGCCTGCAACAGCAGAGCCCGGTCACCTTCGGCTCCGGCACCGGCAGCAGCGCCAACACCATCACCGTCAACGAGAACACCAAATACCAGCAGTTCGTCGGCGCGGGAGCGTCCATGACGGACACCACGGCCTACCTGCTCGGCTCGTCGAACTCGATCTCGTCGAGCACCAAGAACCAGGTCATGACCAACCTGTTCGATCCGAACAGCGGCATCGGCCTCGACTTCCTGCGCAACCCGATGGGCGCCTCGGACCTGGCCCGCTACAACTACTCCTACGACGACATGGCCGCCGGGCAGACCGACCCGAACCTGTCGAACTTCTCCATCGGCCACGACCTCACCGACATCCTGCCGCTGACCAAGCAGGCCGAGCAGCTCAACCCGAACCTGAAGCTGATGATGTCGCCGTGGAGCGCGCCGGCCTGGATGAAGTCCGACGACAACTTCACCAGCCACAGCTACCTGCAGTCGCAGTACTACGCGGCCTACGCCCAGTACTTCGTCAAGACCATCCAGGCCTACCAGAACCAGGGCGTGCACGTCGACTACGTCTCCGAGCAGAACGAGCCGGGCTGC
>DATFHN010000196.1:0-116274 GCA_035248365.1 Pseudonocardiaceae bacterium
GTCCGCGCTGGTCGCGGCCATGGGCATGGGCGACGCCGGTGCGATGCGGGCGCTGGCCGGGGCCGGGGTCGGCGAGTTCGGCCAGTACGGCACGCCCGGTGGCGGCATGCACGGCTGGTCCGCCTACCAGACCCTCCAGCGAGTCCAGCCGGACGCGCTGCTCGACCGCGTCCTGGCCGCGATCCGCGGCGAAGCGAGCGACGGTCTCGACGAAGCCGTCGCGGAACAGGAAGCGCGAGCGCGCATCACGCAGTTCCGCGGCTATGTGCGGGGCGAGGCGCGCCGCCGGATCGCCGAACTCCGTGGCCGGGAACGGATCTCCCGCTACGCGGTCGCGCCGCAGACCGAGCTGGTCAGCTTCGCCAGCGCCAGCCGCGACCAGCTCGCCGACCTGCGCAGGACCATCCAGCCGCTGTCCCGCAAGCTCGCCACCCGGCTCGCCGCGCGACGGCGACGCAGCCAGCGCGGCCAGATCGACCTGCGCCGCACCCTGCGCCGCTCGCTCGCGACCGGCGGCGTCCCGATGCGACCGGCGCTGCGCACCAAGCGCCCCGGCCGCCCGGAGCTGGTGCTGCTGTGCGACATGTCCGGCTCGGTGGCCGGGTTCGCCCAGTTCACGTTGCTGCTGGTGCAGGCACTGGCCGACCAGTTCAGCAAGGTACGCAGCTTCGCCTTCGTCGGCCTCACCGACGAGATCACCCCGCTGATCACCGCGGGCGCGGGCGACCCGGAAGGGCTCGCGCGGCGGATCATGACCGAGGCGCGGCTGACCCGCTGGGGCACCAACAGCGACTACGGCGACTCGCTGCGCAGCTTCGTCGAAGAATGGCCGGACGTGGTCGGCCCGCGTACGTCGGTGCTGATCCTCGGCGATGGCCGCACCAACGGCGGCGACCCGAACCTGGACGCGCTGCGCCGCATCGCCGACCGCGCGCGGCACGTCTACTGGCTCAACCCCGAAGCGGAAACCTATTGGGGCACCGGCGATTCCGCCGCGCGCCGCTATCGCGAGGTGGTGCCGATGTTCGAGTGCCGCAACCTGCGCCAGCTCACCCAGCTGGTGACCGAGCTGCTGCCGGGCTGAGGCCCCGTGTCCGAACTGTGCCCGTAACTCAGTAGGACTACGGTGTCCGGATTCTGCCGATTATCGGAACACTGCTGCCATGCCTCCTGCGGACACCGATCAAGATCCGCTCGTTCGGCTCGCGGACGAGCTGCGTGAGCTGAGCGCCAAGCTGGCGGGCGTCGCCGACGCGCTGCGAATGCGATCCACGCCGCCGCCTTCCGCGGCCTTCACGCCGCTGCCCGCGCCACAGGCCCAGCCCACGCAGGTTCAGCCGTCGTCGCAGGCCCAGGCCGCGCCCACTCAGCCCGCGCCGCCTCCAGGTCCCCAAGCGCGGCCAACCCAGCCCGCGCCGGCTCCGGCGCAGCAGGCTGGGCCAACTCACGCCGCGCCGGCTCCGGCGCAGCAGGCCGGGCCAACTCACGCCGCGCCCGCTCCGGCGCAGCAGGGCGGGCCAACTCAGGCCGCGCCCGGGCCGCAAGCCTGGCCGACCCAGCCAGCGCCCACTCCGGCCCAGCAGGCGGGACCAACTCCGCAGCCCTACGCCCCGCAACCCGCGCAGGCTTCAGCCCGGTTCACACCGCCGCCCCCGATGTATCCCACAACGGCGCCGGGGCAATTTCGGCCGCCGCCCGTCTGGACGTCGCCGGTCGACCCGCCGTCGATGCAGTCGCTGTTCCCGGACTCCGAGCCGCCCGCCGACCGGCGTGCCTCCGCTACCTGGGACTGGCTGGGCAGCCGATCGCTGGCCTGGATCGGTGGCGCGGTCACGCTGCTCGGCGTCGTGCTCCTGTTGATCCTGGCTATTCAGCGCGGCTGGCTCGGGCCTGGGCCTCGGCTGCTGTGCGGGCTCGGGTTCGCCGCGGTGCTGATCGTGGTCGGTTGGCGGGTGCGCCGGACGCCGTCCGGGTCGATCGGCGGGTTCGCGCTCACCGCGACGGGAATCGCCGCGTTGTATCTGGACGTGGTCGCGGCCACCGCGCTCTACAACTACCTGCCGGTACCGGTGGGTCTTGGCGCCGGGCTGGTCATCGCGGTCGCCGGGTTGTTGCTGGCCAGCCGGTGGGATTCGCTCACGCTGGCCATCTTCGTGGTGCTCGCCGCTGCTGCCTGCGCGCCGATCATCACGCACGGCGTGACCGCGCTGATGGTGGCGTTCCTGCTCGTACTGGCCTGGGCGGCGACGCCGGTGCAGCTGCGGCGCAGGTGGCGCTGGCTGGCCGTCGCCGCCTACGCGCCGCCGTTGCTCGGCAGCCTCGTGCTCGACCGGTTCACCATCGGCGCGACCGGTTCGACGCTGACCGCGACCGCCGTGGTCGCTGGGGTCACCGTGCTGGCTTGCCTCGGTTTGGCCGTGGTGACGGTGCTCCGCAGCGACGACGATCCGCTGGCGCTCGCGCTGGTGATCGCCGCGCCGACGCCGATCATGGCGGCCGCGCCGCTGCTGACGCGGTGGCCCGCCGTGACCTGCCTGGCCGCGGTGTCGGTGTTGCTGTTGGCGATCTGGGCGGTGAGCCTGCTGCGCACGCCGCCGCTGCCCGTCCGGTTCACCGGTGCCGCCGGGGCGGTCGGCGTGGTGACCGCGTTCCAGGCCGCCGGAATGGCGACCGCTGGCGACACCGGGACCTTCACGATCACCGTGCTGAGCATGACGATCCTGCTCGCCGCGGCCGCCTACCGGATCCGCAGTCGCGGCATCTTGATCGCGGCGGGCGCGTATGGGCTGGTCGGCTTGGTGGCGACGATGGCCGGGTCGGTGCAGGTGACGCTGCTGGTCCGCGCCCCGGACGCGCGGCTGGACATCGCGCCGCTGCGCTCGGCGGTCGTTGTCGCGGCGCTGTTGACGGTGGCGGTGGTGGTCGGCGCGGCCGCCGTGCAACGGCTCGAACTGGGTGTGCCGGGGATCTGGTGGCCGCTGGGACTCGTTGGGCTGTACGGCTTTTCCGGCACCGTGCTGTGCGCGAGCATGCTCGTGGCACCGGATCAGCAGGGCTTCCTGGTCGGCCAGGTGCTGGTCACGGTCGGCTGGACCGGGTGCGCGTTGTTGTTGCTGGTCAGGGGAATCAACGTGGTGTCGGCCCGGATGGCCGGGCTGGCCCTGGTCGCGGGCGCGCTGCTGAAACTGATCGTGTTCGACCTGTCCACGTTGAGCGGCGTCGAGCGGGTGGCCGCGTTCCTCGGTTCCGGGATCGTGCTGCTCGCGGCCGGCGTGTGGTACGCGCGGGCGCTGTCGGCCCGGCGTGATGCCGAGTGAGGTGCTGATCGGCGCGTCCATAGGCTAGTCTTGTATCAAGTGCTCGATACAAGACGGGGAGCTGGTCGTGTCGTTCGGGGATGTGGTTGCCCTCATCGTGGTGGAGGGCCTTGTCGGTCTGCTGGTGCTCACCATCCTGTGGCCGACCAAGGGGTCCGCCAAACGGCTGCTGCGTCGCTGGCTGGTCAGCGACCCGACCGACGCGGAACTGGCTGAGGCGCTGACCTATCTGCGCCGTCGCCGGCTCTGGTATCCGTGGCTGCTCATCGGCCTGCCGATGGTGGTCGACTACACCGGATTGCTGTCGGAGAACCGGGACGACTCCTGGTCGTTTCCAGCGGTCCTGCTCATCGGCGGGCTGCTCGCGGAGTTGTTCGCGCAGCGGCGCGGCCGCAGGCCCGTTCGCGCGGCGATACCGGTGCGGCGCGGGCTGACCGACATCGTGCCGGGCTGGGCGCTGATCCTGCACACGGTCACCGCGCTCGGTGCGTTCGTGCTGCTCGGCTGTGCGCTGGCCGGGGTGGGCTGGGCTCGGCACTGGTATCCGAACTGGTCGACGCGGCTGCTGTGGATCGCCTTGATCGCCGCGGCGCTGGTGGTGCTGGTGGTCTGGGCGGTGGTCGGCCTCGCCCTGCGCCGCCCGGCCATCGCCGAGTTGCGCATCGACCCGGTGCTGCGCACTCGCAGCGCCCGAGTTCCGGTCGGTCTGGGCATCGCGACGCTGTGCGCGCTGATCGGCGGCGGCCAGAGCGACTTTCGCGGCGGGATCATCATCGTCGCCGGTCTGTTCCTGTGGTCGGCGATCGCGAGCCCGGTCCGGCGGCGACGCGCCCGGCCAGCACTCGCGTGAACCCGACCGAGGTCGTCGTCGACGCGACCAGCGGCGTCGCGCCCTGGCGCCAGGTTCGCGACCAGCTCGCCTGGCTGATCACCTCCGGGGCGCTGCCGGTCGGCACCCGGTTGCCGACCATCCGGCAGCTGGCCCGGGACCTCGGACTGGCCGCGGGCACGATCGCCCGCACCTACCGCGAACTCGAACTGTCCGGCTTGGTGGAGACCGGCCGGGCGCGGGGGACGGTCGTCGCCGAATCGGCCGTGATCGATCCGTATGCCGCGCTGCGCGATCTCGCCCGCGACTACGCGGCGGCCACCCGGGCGCTCGGCATCGACGCGGGGACGGCGGCGGCCGCGGTCCACGCCGCCTACCAGGAATGGCAGGAATAGGTGGTGGCGGTCACAAAAGCCTTCGCGACCTTCGATCCAGCCTGCCACCCTCGAAGATCGTGACGACGTCGTTGCGGCACCCGATCAACATCGAGCGCTACCCGATCACCGAACCGGGCAGCGCCGCCTGGCACGCCGAGGTGGCCAGGGCCCACACCGGACTGCGCGACGTCGGCTGCGTGGTGCTGCCCGACTTCATCCGCGCCGACCTGCTCGACGACCTGCGCGAGGAGGGCGCCCGGATCGCGCCGTCCGCCTACTACGACGTGGAAACGGTCAACGCCTACAACATCGACGTGCGTACCCCGCTCCCGCCGGAGCATCCCGGCCGGATCACCATGCGGCGCGGCAACGCGTTCGTCGCGCGGGACCGCATCCCGGCCGGCGCGATCATCCACCGCCTCTACACCAGCCCGCTGTTCCAGCAGTTCGTCGCGACCTGTTTCGGCCTGCCGCGCCTGCACGAACTGGCCGATCCGCTGTCCGGCCTGGTGCTGAACGTGGTCGGACCGGGCAAGTCGCATCCATGGCATTTCGACGTCAACGAGTTCACCGTGAGCATGCTGACCCAGGAACCGGAGTCGGGCGGCGAGTTCCAGTACTGCCCGAACATTCGCTCAGCTGAGCACGAGAACTTCGCGGACGTTCGCTCCGTTCTGGACGGCGATGGCGAGCGGCTGATCCGCAAGCTCGAACTGCGGCCCGGCGATCTGCAACTGTTCCAGGGACGCTATGCGTTGCACCGGGTGTCGCCGGTGGCCGGCGATCGCGCGCGGCACACCGCGATCTTCGCCTACAGCGAGCGACCCGGCGTGCTCGGTAGCGTGGCCAGGACCAGACAGCTGTTCGGCCGGGTGCTTCCTGAGCACCTGGCCGCGGAGCGAGACGCCGTGCGGGTGGACGAGCTACTCGACTGAGCTGAGGGAGCCGCGTGGAATTCGACGACACCGGAAAGGTTTCGTTCGACCACATCTACACCGAGCCCGACCCGCGCGCGTACTTCCGCACGCTGCGCGAGGTCGACTACCAGATTCCCGGACTGGCCAAGCCGCACTTTCGTGCGCTGATCGACGAATACCGGGCGGCGTCCGGAGTGGCCACGCCGCAGGTTGTCGACATCGGCAGTTCGTACGGGATCAACGCGGCGCTGCTGCGCTGCGACGCGAGCATGCCCGAACTGTACGAGCGCTATGGTGACGCGGCGCCGGAAACAACCGACGAGCTGCTGGCCCGCGACCGCGATCTGGTCGCCGCCCGAAGCGGCGCGCGCGCCACGTTTGTCGGCCTGGACGTGTCCGAACCGGCGCTCGCCTATGCCACGAAGGCCGGGTTCCTGGACGACTCGGTGCTGGCCGACCTGGAATCGGGCGAGCCGACCGACGATCAGCGCGCCCAGCTGGCGGGCACGGATCTGGTGATCTCCACCGGCTGCCTCGGTTACGTCGGCGTGCCGACCGTGTCCAGGGTGGTCACGGCATCGGGGCGGACGCCGTGGATGGCGCACTTCGTGTTGCGGATGTTCCCGTTCGACCCGATCGCTGACGCGCTGGCCGAATTCGGATATCGCACCGTGCGGGCCGACGGGTTGTTCAAGCAGCGGCGGTTCGTCTCGGCGGCGGAACGCGAACAGGTGCTGGACACGTTGTCCTCGGTCGGCGTCGATCCGAGCGGCGTCGAGACCGATGGCTGGTTCTACGCCCAGCTGTTCCTGTGCCGCCCAGTAGGCTCAGGCGTCAATTCCACCAGCGAACCAGAGGGCGGGCAGTGAACGAGAGCCAGGAGTGGTCCACCACCAGCACCTTCGCCAACGAGGACCGGCTGCCCCGGGTGCCGCTGCACTCGCTGGAACACAGCTGCGCCCGGTTCCTGGAATGGTGCGCCCCGCTGCTCACCGAGGACGAACTGGCCACCACCCGCGCGGCGGTCGAGGAGTTCCTGCGGCCGGACGGCCCGGCCCGGGTCCTGGACGCCGACCTGCGGCGCTTCAATGAGCAGCCGGGCGTGTGGAGCTGGCTCGACGAGTTCTGGCCGAACCGGTACCTGGGGCGCCGTGACCGGATCGCGCTCAACGCCAACTTCTTCTTCCTATTCCAGGATTCCGGCGAGGGCCAGCTCGACCGGGCCGCCGGTCTGATCGCCGCCGCGCTGGACCACAAGGCGCTGCTGGACGCGGAAACGCTGCCGCCGGTGTTCGTGCGGGGCGTGCCGCAGACCATGGAGCAGAACAAGTTTCTGTTCTCCACCACGCGTATTCCGGGTGCGCGCCAGGACACCGCGCGCGTTCCGTACAGCCCGGAATGGCCGGGACCGTCGCGGGCGCGGCACATCGTGGTGTTCTTCCGGGGCAACGCGTTCCGGATGGACGTGCTCGCCGGCGACGGTCACCCGTACGAACTGGACGACCTGGCCGACGGCCTGCGCGAGGTGATCAAGGCGGGTCAGAGCCCGGCCGAGATCTCCGCCGGTCACCTCACCACCAAGGCTCGCGCGGACTGGGCCGCGACCCGGGAGGGGCTGCGGGCCAGTCCGGTCAACACGGCGGCGCTGGAGGAGATCGAGACCGCGCTGTTCTGCCTGGCGCTGGAGGACTTCGCGCCCGATGGCACGCTGGCCACCTGCGACGCGCTGCTCTACGGCAGCCCGGAGAACCGCTGGTTCGACAAGTCGGTGTCGCTGATCGTGTTCGCCGATGGCCAGGCCGGGATCAACATCGAGCACTGCGGCCTGGACGGCACCACGATCCTCCAGTTCGTCGACTTCCTGCTCGGCAGCACGGCTCGCGAGCACGCCGATCGCGCGGGCGCGGTGCCGGCCGGCCGACCGGCGGTGACGCCGATCGAGTTCGCGCTGGACGATCGGCAACGCGCGCAGGTGCGCGCCGCGGCCGAGTCGTTCGCCCAGTTCTGCCAGGACACCGCGTCCACCGTGCTGTCCTTTTCGGACTTCGGCGCGAACCGGGCCAAGGAACTGGGTGTGTCGCCCGATGGTTTCGTGCAGATGGCGTACCAGCTGGCGCACCGGCGGGCCAAGGGCCGGATCGGCGCCACCTACGAATCGATCGCGACCCGCCAGTTCCAGGGCGGCCGCACCGAGGCCATGCGGGTGGTGACGCCGGAGATCCTGCGTTTCGTCGAGGTCATGGACGACCCGGCCGCCGACCGGGAGGCCAAGACGGCCGCGTTGCGGGCAGCAGCGGCCAAGCACGTGGCCAGGGCCAAGGAATGCCAGGTGGGCGACGCGCCCGAGCAGCACCTGTGGGAGCTGCTGATGATCCAGCAGCGGCGCGGCGCACAACTCGGCGCCACCGAACCGATGGCGCTCTACGACACGCCCGGCTGGAAGATCAGCAGGGACGACTTCCTGAGCACCAGTTCGGCGCCGTCCACCTCGATCCAGTTCTTCGGCTTCGGTTCGACCAGCAGCCAGTGCATCGGCGTGGCTTATGTCCTGCTGCCCGAGCAGTTCAACATCTACCTGAGCACGCCTCGCCCGGTCGCGGACGGGATGGTCGACTTCGCGCAGCGACTCACCGAGGCGATCGCCGAACTCCAGGAGCTGCTGGCCGAGGCGGGTTAGGCTCTCGCGGAGGCCGCGATGCGTGGGGAGGTTGGCGTTGGATCACCGGGGAACGAATCTTCCCGCCGTCGGTGAGTACAACCAGACGGTCGTACTCGACGCCATCCGCCGCCGTCCCGACGGGATCACCCGCTCGGAGATCGCCGCGCTGACCGCGCTGAGCGTGATGACCGTGACCAAGGTCTGCCGTCGTCTGCTCGACGCGGGTCTCGTCGACGAGCACGGCATGCGCACCGGCGGACCGGGCAAACCGGCCGCGGTGGTGAAGCTGAACCCGGACGGGGGATTCGCCGTCGGGGTGCACATCGACCCGGCCGCGGTGAGCTACGTGCTGGTCGATCTGTCCGGCGCGATCCGCGATCACTCGCGCACCGGCACGCCGACCGAGGGCGACGCGAGCGAGGTCATCGAGGAGATGGCCACCGCGATCGACGCGCTGATCGCCGGCTCCGGGGTCGACCGCTCGCGGGTGCTCGGGATCGGCATCGCATCGCCCGGACCGGTGCAAGTGGACGATGGCGTGCTGCTGAATCCGCCGATGATGCCGAACTGGCGCCGGGTTGCCCTGCGCCGTGCGCTGGCCGAGGCGACCGGGCTGCCGGTGCTGCTGGAGAAGGACACCACCGCGACCGTCGTCGCCGAACTGTGGTTCGCCAGTCCGGGCACGCGGCGCGACTTCGCGTTCATGTACTACGGCACCGGCCTGGGGACCGGACTGGCGTTGTCGGGCGAAGTCGTGCGCGGGGTCAGCTCGAACGCGGGCGACGCCGGGCACATCACGGTCGATCCGGACGGTCCAGTGTGTACCTGCGGGCGGCGCGGCTGCGTCGGTTACGTGACCGTGCCGAGGGTGCTGGTCGAACGGGCGGTGCTGGATGGCGTGTTGCCGGCCGCCGAGGCAGGCGACCTGGACGACATGGGCGACGTGGACGCCGCGTTCACCAAGCTGGCCAACCTGGCCAAGGAGGGGCAGCCGGGCGCGAAGGCGATCCTGACCCGGGCCGCGCAGGCGCTGGCCAGGGCGATCGTGGTGATCGTGAACCTGCTGGACATCGACGAGGTGATCTTCGGTGGGCCGTTCTGGCCGCGCATCTCGTCGGTGATCCTGGCCGTGCTGCCCGCTGCGGTGCGCGATGATCCCGCGCTGCTCTCGCCGGACCCGGTCCGGTTCGCCGAGTCGATGATCCCGGTCGACGTCGCCGCCGTCGGCGCCGCGACCCTGGTGCTGGACAACACCTTCTCGCCCCGGCCGTCCGCGTTGCTCCTCACCGCTGAGTGAGTTTGCTTTAGCAAATCGTTGTCGGGAATTACGATATATGATTTAGTAACTCCGGCCGCGGGGCTCGGCGCGTGAACCGACGCCGGCACTTGGAGTGCGTCCCCGCCAGGAGGCATCGCGAACCCTTGCCTGAGGGAGTGTCAACGTCGACCACGGCTGGCGTCATCGCCCGTCGTTTTCCGGAAGGAAACCATGCGCAAGATCCGCTTCGCGGGTATGGCCATCACGGCGGCCACCGCTGCCGCCCTGCTCGCGGCCTGCTCGTCGCCTGCACCGTCGGGCAACTCCGCCTCGGGTTCCTGCACGCCGGCGCAGGGCAAGGTCACGCTCCAGTACTGGGATGCCGTGTCCAGTATGGACCAGGTCGTGGCCCTGTGGAACAAGCAGCACCCGAACGTCCAGGTACAGACCAAGAACATCTCCAACGACCAGTACGGCACGCTGGGCAACGCGCTCAAGGCCGGCACAGCGCCGGATCTGGCCCAGGTCGGCTACGACGAACTGCCCGACCTGCGCACCCAGGACGCGTTCGTGGACGCCTCCTCCTGCGCGGCGGCGGTGGCCGCGAAGTCGAAGTTCGTGCCGTGGACCTGGTCGCAGACCAGCTTCGGCGGCACCGGCGTCTTCGCCATCCCGCAGGACACCGGCCCGATGGCCCTCTACGTGCGCAGCGACATCTTCAGCCAGTACGGCCTGTCCATCCCGAAGACCTGGGACGAGTACGCGCAGGACGCACAGAAGCTGCACGCCGCCGACCCCAACCTGGACATCACGTTCTTCGACCCGAACAACGCCGAGTTCTTCAACGGCCTGCTGTGGCAGGCCAAGGCGAACATGTACAGCTACTCCGCTGACAAGTGGCACGTCACCGTGGACTCCGCGCAGAGCAAGCAGGTCGCCCAGTACTGGCAGAACCTGATCAACGCCAAACAGGTCCGCACCGACCTCGCCCACGCGTCGACCCCGATGTACGCCGCCTACCAGCACAACCAGCTCGCCACCTACATCGGCGCCGCCTGGGGCTACAGCATGCTGCGCGACAACCTGCCCGACCAGTCCGGCAAGTGGACGGTCGTGCCGCTGCCGACCTGGGACGGCAGCGCCGCGTCCGGCGACTGGGGCGGTTCGAGCGTCGCGTTCATGAAGGGCAGCCAGCACCTCTACGAGGCCACCGAGTTCAACCTCTGGCTCAACACCGACCCGCAGGCCCTCGCATTGGAGAACAGCCTCGGCGGCCTGTACCCGGCGGCCACCGCGGGCCTGAAGCTTCCGGCGCTGACCCAGGGAGTTCCCTTCTATGGCAACCAGAAGATCTTCGACGTCTTCGCCGACTCCTCCAACCACATCGACACCAGCTTCGAGTGGGGCCCGACGCAGAAGACGGTGAACCTGGCGTTGCAGGACGCGATGGCCAAGGCCGCCGCCGGCACCGGCACGCTCTCCGACGCGCTGGCCACCGCGCAGTCCACCGCGCTGTCGTCGATGAAGGCGCAGGCGATCCCCGCCGTGGCAGGAAACTGACTGCCGCATGACTGACCTCGCCACCCGCGCGACCCCGGTGCCGACGACGGCCACCCGCCGCAGGCACCGGGGCGGTGGCCCGCGCGCGGGCACCATCGTCGCGTTCCTGCTGCCGTTCTTCCTGCCGTTCGTGCTGTTCTACCTGGTGCCGGTCGGGTACGCGCTGTGGCAGAGCTTCCTGGTGGTGCGCCGCACCAGCGGCGAGTTCGGCACGCCGTACACCACCTTCGGCGGCTTCACCCAGTACGCGCAGGCGTTGCAGAACACCGAGTTCTGGGGAAGCATCGGCCGGATCGGGCTGTTCGGGATCGTGCAGGTGCCGGTCATGCTGTTCCTGGCGCTGGGCATGGCGCTGCTGCTGGATTCGCCGCAGCTCAAGCTCAAGTCGTTCTTCCGGATCTCGGCCTTCATGCCCTATGCCGTGCCGGGCGTGATCGCTGCGATCATGTGGTCGTTCCTCTACTCGCCGCAGCTGAGTCCGGTCGTCGACATCCTGCAACACCTCGGCCTGCAACCGGACTTCCTCGGCCCTGGTGCCGTACTCTGGTCGGCCGCGAATGTTTCGACCTGGCTGTGGACCGGCTACAACATGCTGATCATGTTCTCGGCGCTCCAGTCGATCCCGCAGGAACTGTTCCAGGCAGCCACACTGGACGGTGCCGGCAACTGGGCGATCGCCTGGCGGATCAAGGTGCCGATCATCGCACCCTCGATCGTGCTCACCACGGTCTTCTCGATCATCGGCACCTTGCAGCTCTACGCCGAACCGGCCGTGCTGCGCCAGATCTCCTCGAACATCTCCAGCACGTTCACCCCGAACATGCTCGCCTACGCGGTCGCCTCCGGCAACAACTACCAGCAGGCGGCCGCCATTTCGGTCATCCTCGCCGTGATCACCTTCGTGCTGAGCTTCGGGTTCATGAAACTGACCGCGAAGAAGGCCGGGCTATGAAGGATTCCCCGGAGAACCTGGCCAGCCGCGCGGGCTCGATGGCCATCATGTTACTGCTGGCCATCTACTTCCTGCTGCCGATCTACTTCCTGGTCGTGGCGGCGACCAAGCCGCAGGGCGATCTCGCGTCCACCTTCGGACTGGCCTTCTCGCACTTCAACCTGTTCCAGAACCTCGGCACGCTGTTCGGTCAGGGCAACGGCATCTTCGCGTTGTGGGCGCTGAACAGCGTGATCTACGCCGTGCTCGGCGCCGCCGTCGGCACGCTGATCTCGGCGCTGTGCGGCTACGCGCTGGCCAAGTTCCGCTTCCGTGGCCGCGAGTTCCTGTTCTCGGTCATCCTCGGCGGCGTGCTGGTGCCGACCACCGCGCTGGCGCTGCCACTGTTCCTGCTGTTCTCGGCGGCCGGGCTGGTCAACACCTATGTCGCGGTGTTCCTGCCGAGCATCGTCAGCCCGTTCGGCGTCTACCTCGCCCGGATCTTCGCCAGCGCGGCCGTGCCCGACGAAATCCTCGAATCGGCCCGGTTGGACGGTGCCCGCGAGTTCCGCACGTTCTTCTCGGTCGCGTTCAAGCTGATGACGCCCTCGCTGGTGACGATCTTCCTGTTCCAGTTCGTGGGCATCTGGAACAACTTCTTCCTGCCGATGGTGATGCTGCAGAAGGAGTCGCTGTTCCCGATCACTCTTGGCCTCTACGAGTGGAACGGCCAGACCGCGCGGATTCCGCTGCTGCAGGAGTCGGTGATCACCGGGGCGCTGGTGTCGATCGTGCCGGTGATCATCGTGTTCATCCTGCTCCAGCGGTTCTGGCGCACCGGCCTCGCCGCCGGTTCCATCAAGTAGAGGATTTCGTTACGTGATGCGGAAAGCTGCTGTCTTCGTGCCGCACTTCCACTGGGACCGGGAGTGGTACGAGCCGTTCCAGGTGTTCCGGCACCGGCTGGTCGCCGCCCTGGACACGGTGCTAGCCAGCGCGGAAGCCGATCCGGAGTTCCGGTTCACCGTCGATGGCCAGCTGGCCGCGGTCGAGGACTACCTGGAGATGCGGCCGGAGAACCGGGAACGGTTCGCCGCGCTGGTCGCGGGCGGACAGCTCGCCATCGGGCCGTGGCTGATCCTGCTCGACGAGTTCCTCTGTTCCGGTGAGACGATCGTGCGCAACCTGCAGATGGGCTGGGCGGCAGCGGCGAAACTCGGCGGGTCGATGGCCATCGGGTACCTGCCCGACATGTTCGGCCACGTCGCGCAGATGCCGCAGATCCTGGCCCGGGCCGGAATCGAACACGCGGCGCTGTGGCGAGGAGTGCCCGGTTCGGTTGACGGACATGCGTTCCGCTGGTGTGCGCCGGACGGGTCGCAGGTGCGCACCGAGTTCCTGTTCGACGGCTACGACAACGGCCTGGACGTGCTGCTGGTGCCGGAGGAGATCGGCCGCGCCCTGGACGAGTACGCGGCCATGACCGAACACCGCTGGGGCAACGACCCGGTGCTGGCGATGGCAGGCACCGACCACGCCCCGCCCGACCCGCGCCTGGCCGGGTGGCTGCGCCGCGATGCGACCGAAGCACGCCCGATCACCATCGCCACGCTCGACGAATACATCCGCGAGTACGCGCGCGACGAAGTGTCCACAGTGGTCACCGGAGAGCTGCGCAGCCACGTGCGCGGCAACATCCTCCCCGGCGTGCTCTCGGTGCGGCGCAGCCTCAAACAGCGGATGGCGCTCGCCGAACGCACCGTCGATCACGCCGAGCGACTGACCGCGTTGTGGTCCGAACGGGACGAGTCGCGGTTCCTCGCGCTGGCCTGGCACAAGATCATCGAATCGACCGCGCACGACTCGGTGGTCGGCTCCGGCACCGACGAGACCGCCGACCAGGTCGAAGCGCGCCTGGCCGAGGCAGCACACATCGCCCGCGCCGTCCGCGACGGCGTCCTCGCCGAGCGCGCCGCACTCGTGCCGAGTGACGGCTACCTGGTCGCCAATCCGCTGCCGGTTCCGCGTACCGCGCTGGTCGAGGTCGACGTGCCGGCGGGCGCCGCGTTGGTGGCGACCGCGCCGGACGGCTCGACCCGGCCCGTTCAGCTGACCTCGGTCGCGCCGACCGTGCTCAGCGACGAGCGCATGGACGCGTCGCAGCTCGAACGCGTGCTCCGCCGCATTCATCGCCGCGAACTGTTCGGCAGGCAGATCGACCGCTACGAACTCACCCCGGGCTCGCTGGTCTTCCACCTCGCCGATGTCCCCACCAGCGGACCGTTCGACCTGCTGATCCTGCGCCGCGAGGTCGCCGACGCCGCTGCCGCGCACCCGGGCGAATGGCGCGTGCGCACGCTGGAAGAGGCGCGCGCGACCGCGCTGGTCCAGGTGCACGTTCCCGCGTCCGGTCTGGCCAGCTTCCGCGTCGGACCGGGCGAGCACACCGACGTTTCCGTGACCGCGACGGCACAAGGAATGTCCAACGGACTGGTCGACGTAGGCGTGAATGCCGATGGCACGCTCGACGTGACCGGCGCGGACGGCACCGAGCTGCGCGGCGTCGCCCGGCTCGTCGATGGCGGCGACCGGGGCGACAGCTACAACTACGGCCCACCGGCCAAGGACGTGCTCGTCACCGAGCCGACCGAAGTCACCGTCGACCTGCTGGAAAACGGCCCGCTGCGCGCCCGGATCCGGACTACCCGGGTCTACGACTGGCCTGCCGCGCTCTCGCCCGATCGCGATGTACGGGCGAGCGAAACCGTGTCGACTCCGGTCGAGACGCTGGTCGAACTGCGGGCGGGGGAGCCGTTCGTGCGGGTCTCGACGTCGTTGCTGAACACGTCGGCCGATCACCGGCTGCGCTGCCACGTGCCGCTGCCCGAGCCGGTCACCGGCTCCGCGTCGGCTGGTCAGTTCGCCGTGACCGAGCGCGGGCTGACCGCCGAGGGCGGCTGGGGCGAGTACCCGATCCCGACCTTCCCGGCCGATTCGTTCGTGTCGGCCGGTCCGGCGATCGTGCTGCTCGACCACGTCACCGAGTACGAGGTGGTCGACGACGAACTCGCGATCACGCTGCTGCGCGCGATCGGCTCGATCAGCGTCAACATCCACCCGTTCCGTGACGAGCCTGCGGCCAGCGAGATTCCCGCGCCGGGCGCGCAGGATCTCGGTGTCCGGGTGGAAAGCCGGTTCGCGATCATGGCCTCGGCGACCGGCTGGCCGGGCGCGAACGCCGTCGCGCTGGCCGAAGGGTTCCGCAACGACGTGCTGGTCACGCGGGGCAGCGCGCCCGATGGCAGGCCGCTGCCCGCCGACGTCGCCGGTCTGCGCGTCGATGGCGCGGACGTGTTCGTGTCGAGCATTCGCCGGGTTGCCGACGCGGGCGTGGAGGTGCGGTTGGTGGCGATGAGCGATTCAAGCTCGGTGGCTCGCATCACTGGCTCGTTCACCGAAGCCACCACGGTCGACCTGCTCGGCCGGCCGCTCGGCTCGGTGGAGGTCGCCGATGAGCTCGATCTCGATCTCGGTCCGTGGGAGATCCGCACGGTCGTGCTGCGCTAATCGAGGTGGAAGGCCTCGTCGAGCAGTTCGAACGACTCGTCCGGGGCCTTCCCGTCGGTGCCGGCCATGAACCGGCTCATCTCGGCCTGCCAGCGCGCGTTGACTTCGGTCGCCGCCATCGCGCGCTGCGCCTGGGCGAGATCGTCCGCTTCGACGTAGCCGACCAGCAGACCGTCCGGCCGCAGGAAGATCGAGTAGTTGTGCCAGCCGCTCTCGCGCAGCGCTTGCAACATCTCCGGCCACACGGCCCGGTGTCGTTCGCGGTATTCGTCGAGCAGGTCCGGGCGAACGTGGAGCAGGAAGCAGTAGCGGGCCATGCGGCATTAGAGCACGCCGTTCGTCGTCCAACCGGCCGCGGTCAACGCGATGATGGGCACCGGCATGTCGATGCGGGCCGGTTGGAGCAGGCTGCCGGAGATGCTGCCGATGGGCGTCGCGCCCGGATGGGGCAGCATTTCCGGCGCCCGGCCGTCGGCACGGTGTTCGAAGTGCCACCATTCGTTGTCGTAGTGGCGAAACAGGCTGTACCGCCCGCCGTTGTGCTCCAGCCAGCGCGCGCCCTGCCAGGGCCGGACGTCGAGCGCGACGCCCCGGACGTGCGAGGACTCGGCGGGCGGCAGCACGCGCAACCGGGCCGCGTGTTCCGATCCGGTGCGGCGCACCTCAGCTTCGAACATCCGTTGCTGCGCACCGGCTTCGCGATGACCGGAGGTCAGGCCGATCAACTGGTGGTCGCGCCAGAACGCCTCGGCCCGCGCCCGCGTGAACGCCGCGCGGGTGGCCCGGTCGAGACCGGCGAGGTTCTCGCGAGGGAAACGGGCGGCCAGCGCCCATTGGCTGGCGAAGTACTTGGCCCGGCCGGGAGAACGCAGGAACGCGATGGGCAGCAGCAACCCGCCCAGCGCCAGCGCTCCCGCCGCCATGATCCGGTCGCGCCGGGAGTCGGGCAGGCATCGTCGATCCGTCATGGCGACCGGTGTACGTTTCGGGCATTATCGGGGCGATAAGCCCGGTTCTTATGCCGCCTTTATGTAGCCGATGCGCGAGCTGATCCGGTCGGCGCCTGCTTGCAGTTTCTTGGCGATGTCCGGGAAGGACTCGGTCGTCAGGCGGTAGGACGGGCCGGAAACGCTGACCGCCGCGGCGACCTTACCGTCCGCGCCACGAATCGGGACGGCGACGGCGTTCAGGCCGACTTCCAGTTCCTCGGTGCAGCTGGCCCAGCCGCGTTCGCGGACGCGGTCGAGTTCGGCGAGCAGGGCGGGGTTGGCGGTGATGGTGCGCGCGGTGAACTTCTGCTTCGTGCTCGCCAGGGCGTCGCTCACCGCGTTGGCCTCGGCCCAGGCCAGCAGGATCTTGCCGCTGGAGGTGGCGTGCAGCGGCGTGCGCTGGCCGATCCAGTTCCGGACCGTGATGGCGGCGTGGCCGTGTTCCTGGGTGACGTTGGTGGCCGTGCCGGAATCGAGGATGGCCACGTTGACGGTCTCGCCGCACTCGGCCGCGAGTTCCGCGCACACCGGCTTGCTCTCCCGGGGCAGGTCCAGCCGGGCCGTGGTCGCGCCGGCCAGCCGGACGATGCCGAAGCCGAGCCGGTACTTGCCGCGTTCGGCCAGCTGCTCGACGAACTGGCGTTGCTCCAGCGTGGCGACCAGCCGGAACGCGGTCGACTTGTGCACGTCGAGTTCCTTGGCGATCTCGGTGACGCCCGCCGTGCCGTGCGTGGCGAGGACGTCCAGGACCGCGAGAGCGCGATCCACCGACCGGATCGGTCCAGCGGCGTCGTCTGTGTTGCTCATAGCGCAACTGTAACTGTCAAGCGCAACAAATAACAGTCTGGCCTATTGACCAGGGCCGGGACCGATGCGCATCATGTTGCGCAGGGCACTGGTTGTTGTGTTATTCGAAACAGGAGCCGCCATGATGCGCTCGATCACCGTGGTCGGCGCCTCGCTCGCCGGACTGTCGGCGGCGCGGGCGCTGCGCGAGCAATCCTTCGACGGACGCATCGTTCTCGTTGGCGCCGAACAACATCGGCCCTACGACCGCCCGCCGCTGTCCAAGGAGTTCCTGGCCGGCACGATGTCGGCCGACGATCTCGACCTGGCCACCCCGGACGACGACGCGCTGGGCTTCGACTGGCGGCTGGGCCGCCGCGCCGTCGCGCTCGAACCGTCCGGTGCGGCCGTGGTGCTGGACACCGGCGAGCGGATCGTCTCGGACGGCGTCGTGATAGCGACCGGCGCCGTCGCGCGGACGCTGCCCGGTCCGCGCGTGCACACGCTGCGGACCCTCGAT
Source organism: Pseudonocardiaceae bacterium (assembly GCA_035248365.1). GTDB lineage: Bacteria > Actinomycetota > Actinomycetes > Mycobacteriales > Pseudonocardiaceae > CAJCJE01. The sequence continues at coordinate 17,711 of DATFHN010000196.1, forward strand.
GACGCGATCGCGCTGCGCGCGGAACTGACGCCGGGCGCGCGACTGGTGCTGGTCGGCGCGGGGTTCATCGGGGCCGAGATCGCGTCGACGGCGGCCAGCCTCGGGGTCGAGGTCACGCTGGTGGAGGCGTTGCCGACGCCGTTGGCCGGGCCGCTCGGCGTCGAGATGGGCCGGGTGTGCGCGACCTTGCATGGCGAGCACGGCGTCCGGTTGATCGTCGGGGTCGGCGTCGACGCGGTGCTCGGCGACCGGCGGGTGCGGCTCACCGACGGGCGGGAGTTGGCGGCGGACGTTGTCGTCGCCGGGATCGGGGCGGTTCCGGCGGTCGACTGGCTCGCGGATTCGGGGCTGCGCCTGGACAACGGCGTGCTCACCGATGCCGACTGCGCGACCAACCTGCCCGGGGTGGTCGCGGTCGGCGACTGCGCCCACTCCTACCGGCCCCATCTCGCGGGTATCCATCGCTTCGAGCACTGGACGAACGCGTTGCAACAACCGGCTATCGCCGCCGCGACACTGCTCGGTCGCAGCTACCAGCCGCCCGCATCGCACACGGTGCCCTACTTCTGGTCCGACCAGTACGGCCTGAAATTGCAGTTCGCCGGACACCGGCGCGACGGCGACCAGGTCGAGGTGGTCGAGCGGGACACCGACTCGCGCAGTTTCCTCGCGGTGTACCGGCGCGACGGCCGGCCGGTCGCGGTCTTCGCGATCAACCGGCCCCGGCCCTTCGCGCGCTGGCGACGCGAACTCGCCACCCACGACGTCTCGTACGAAAGGTGCCAATCGTGACCAGCACGCAGCTGCCGCCGAGCCTGCTCGCGACCCTGCCCGGCGAGTACTACTCCGATCAGGAGATCTTCGCGCGGGAACAGGAGCGGATCTTCGAAGCGCGGTGGTTCGCCGCGGCCCGCACCGCCGAGCTGCCGGCGCCGGGCGCGTTCCGCAACGTGCAGGTGGGCCGCGAGCGGGTGCTGGTCGTGCGCGGCCGGGACGGTGTGCTGCGCGCGTTCCTCAACGTGTGCAGGCATCGCGGCGCGCGGCTGTGCGTCGAGGAGAGCGGGGAGGTGCGCCGGGCGCTGCAATGCCCGTACCACGCCTGGACCTACGGCCTGGACGGCAAGCTGATCGCGGCGCCGAACCTCTCGGCGATGACCGACATCGACCGCACCGAGTACGGGCTGATCCCGGTGCACCTGCGGGAATGGCTGGGCACCGCCTGGGTCTGCCTGGCCGACGAGCCACCGTCCTTTGCCGACACCGTGATGGGCGCGGTGAGCTACCGGCTCGGCGACGAGCAGACGATCGACGCCTGGCGCATCGACGAGCTGGTGGTCGGGCGCCGGATCACCTACGACGTCAAGGCGAACTGGAAGCTCATCATCGAGAACTTCCTGGAGTGCTACCACTGCGCCACCATCCACCCCGAGCTGACCGAGGTGCTGCCCGAGTTCGCGGGCGGGCTCGCGGCCCAGTACTACGTCGGGCACGGCGCCGAGTTCGGGCCGGACATCAAGGGCTTCACGGTGGACGGCAGCGACGGCTTCGACACCATCGACGGCCTCGGCGCGCAGCACGACCGGCGCTACTACGCGATCACGGTGAACCCGCAGGTGTTCATCAACCTGGTGCCCGATCACGTGGTCTTCCACCGGATGTACCCGATCGCGCACGACCGGACCATCGTCGAGTGCGACTGGCTCTACGCCGATGAGGTTGTCGCGCAAGGGAAAGACGTCTCGCGCTCGGTCGAGCTGTTCCACCGGGTCAACCGGCAGGACTTCGACGCGTGCGAACGCTGCCAGCCCGCGATGTCCTCGCGCGCCTATGCCCGCGGCGGCGTGCTGGTGCCCAGCGAGCACCACATCGCGCTGTTCCACCAGTGGGTCACCGACCAACTCAGTTGAGGAGAAGCAGCATGCCGCAAGAGGTGCGCGGAGTCGTCGCGCTCGCGCAGGGCAAGCCGGTCAGCGTCGAAACGATCGTGATTCCCGACCCAGGACCGGGTGAGGCCGTGGTGCGGGTGCAGGCCTGCGGGGTCTGCCACACCGATCTGCATTACCGCGAGGGCGGCATCAACGACGAGTTCCCGTTCCTGCTCGGGCACGAGGCCGCCGGGGTCGTCGAGTCGGTGGGCGAGGGCGTGACCGAGGTGGCGCCCGGTGACTTCGTGATCCTGAACTGGCGCGCGGTGTGCGGGCAGTGCCGGGCCTGCCGCAAGGGCAAGCCGCAGTACTGCTTCAACACGCACAACGCCCGGCAGAAGATGACGCTGGTGTCCGGCCAGGAACTCAGTCCAGCGCTGGGCATCGGTGCGTTCGCGGAGAAGACGCTGGTCGCGGCCGGGCAGTGCACCAGGGTCGATCCGGCGGTGCGGCCGCAGGTGGCCGGGTTGCTCGGCTGCGGGGTGATGGCCGGGATCGGCGCGGCGATCAACACCGGAGGGGTTGGCCGGGGTGATTCGGTCGCGGTGATCGGCTGCGGGGGAGTGGGTGACGCGGCCATCGCCGGAGCCGTTCTGGCGGGCGCCACCACGATCGTCGCGGTGGACCGCGATCCGCGAAAACTGGACAAGGCCAGCGAATTCGGCGCCACGCACACGGTCGACGCCCGGGACACCGATGTGGTCGAGGCGATCAAGGAGCACACCGGCGGGTTCGGCGCGGACGTGGTGATCGACGCGGTGGGCAGGCCGGAGACGTGGCGGCAGGCGTTCCTGGCGCGGGATCTGGCCGGCACGGTGGTGCTGGTCGGCGTGCCGACGCCGGACCTGATCGCACCGGAACTTCCCTTGATCGAGTACTTCGCGCGGGGTGGTGCGCTGAAGTCGTCCTGGTACGGCGACTGCCTGCCCTCGCGCGACTTCCCGGCGCTGATCGAACTGCACCTGCAAGGGCGGTTGCCGCTGGAGAAGTTCGTGTCCGAGGAGATCGAGCTGGATCGGGTCGAGGACGCGTTCGAGAAGATGCAAAGCGGCGATGTACTGCGTTCGGTCGTCGTGTTAGGCTGACATTTAACTGATATATCAGTTGTCGAGAAATGATCGAACGGGAGGCCGGCCGCATGTCCATCACGGTTGAACGGCAGGAAGCAGCGAGCCCCTCGGAGGTGCTCGGGCTGCCGCTGGCGGATGCGGACCCGGAGGTGCACGCGGCGCTCAACCGCGAACTGGCCCGGCAGCGCGACACCCTGGAGATGATCGCCAGTGAGAACTTCGCGCCATTCAGCGTGATGCAGGCGCAAGGTTCGGTGCTCACCAACAAATACGCCGAGGGTTACCCCGGCCGTCGCTACTACGGCGGCTGCGAGCACGTCGACGTGATCGAGCAGCTGGCGATCGACCGGGTCAAGGCCCTGTTCGGCGCCGACTACGCGAACGTGCAGCCGCACTCGGGCGCGCAGGCCAACTCGGCGGTGATGGCCGCGCTGCTCAACCCCGGCGACACCTTCCTCGGTCTCGACCTCGCGCACGGCGGCCACCTCACCCACGGCATGCGGCTGACCTTCTCCGGCAAGTACTTCGATGCCGTGCCCTACCACGTCCGCGAGGACGACCACCTCGTCGACATGGCCGAGGTCGAGCGGCTGGCCAACGAGCGGCGGCCGAAGCTGATCATCGCGGGCTGGTCGGCCTATCCCCGGCAGCTCGACTTCGCCGAGTTCCGGCGGATCGCCGATTCGGTCGGCGCCTACCTGATGGTCGACATGGCGCACTTCGCCGGTCTGGTCGCGGCCGGGCTGCACCCGTCGCCGGTGCCGCACGCGCACGTGGTCACCTCGACGACGCACAAGACGCTCGGCGGTCCGCGCGGTGGCGTCGTGCTGGCCAACGGGGATCTGGCCAAGAAGCTCAACTCCAACGTGTTCCCCGGATTGCAGGGCGGTCCGCTGCAACACGTGATCGCCGCCAAGGCGGTCGCGTTCAAGCTGGCCGGCGAGCCCGCGTTCCGGGAACGCCAGGAGCGCACCGTGGCCGGCGCCAAGATCCTCGCCGACCGATTGCTGCGCGAGGAGAACGTCGGTGTCGTGTCGGGCGGCACCGACGTGCACCTGGTCCTGGTCGACCTGCGGCACTCCGAACTGGACGGCGAGCAGGCCGAGGACCGGCTGCACCGGGTCGGCATCACGGTCAACCGCAACGCGGTGCCGTTCGACCCGCGTCCGCCGATGATCTCCTCCGGCGTGCGGATCGGTACCCCGGCTCTGGCCGCGCGCGGCTTCGACGCGGCCGACTTCGCCGAGGTGTCCGACGTGATCGCGCTGGCCCTGCGCCCTGGCGCGGATTTCGACACGCTCGCGACCCGCGTCGCCACGCTGGCTCGCCGTCACCCGCTCTACCCGGAGTTGCGGCCATGACCGAGACGCTGCCGGAGCACCCGGACTTCCTGTGGCAGAACCCGGAACCCAAGCGCGCCTACGACGTGGTGATCGTCGGCGGCGGCGGGCACGGTCTGGCCACCGCGCACTACCTGGCCCGCAACCATGGCATCACCAACGTCGCGGTGCTGGAGAAGGGATGGCTGGCCGGCGGGAACATGGCCCGCAACACCACGCTGATCCGCTCCAACTACCTGTGGGACGAGTCGGCCGCGATCTACGAGCACGCCCTGAAACTGTGGGAGGGCCTCGAAGAGGATCTCGGCTACCCGATCCTGTTCTCCCAGCGCGGCGTGCTCAACCTCGCGCACACCGAACAGGACGTCCGCGACTCGGTCCGGCGCGTGGAAGCCAACAAGCTCAACGGGATCGACGCCGAGTGGATCGGCCCGGACGAGGTCAAGCGGATCTGCCCGATCGTCAACACCTCCGGCGACATCCGCTATCCGGTGCACGGCGCGACCTACCAGCCCAGGGCCGGCATCGCCAAACACGACTACGTGGCCTGGGGTTTCGCGCGGCGCGCCGACGAAGCCGGGATCGACCTGATCCAGGACTGCGAGGTCACCGGGTTCACCGTGGACGGCGACCGGGTCACCGGCGTGCGCACCTCGCGTGGCGACATCAGATGCGGCACGGTCGCGTTGTGCGCGGCCGGGCACACCTCGGTGCTGCTGGACATGCTCGGCGTGCGCACCCCGTTGCAGTCGCATCCGTTGCAGGCCCTGGTTTCCGAGCTGCTGGAGCCCGTGCACCCGACCATCGTGATGTCCAACGCCGTGCACGTGTACGTCTCCCAGGCGCACAAGGGCGAGCTGGTGATGGGCGCGGGCATCGACTCGTACAACGGCTATGGCCAGCGCGGCGCCTTCCACATCATCGAGCGGCAGATGGCGGCGGCGGTCGAACTGTTCCCGGTGTTCGCCCGCGCGCACCTGCTGCGCTCGTGGGCAGGCATCGTCGACGTGACGCCGGACGCGAGCCCGATCGTCGGGCACACCCCGTACGAGAACGTGTTCGTCAACGCGGGCTGGGGGACCGGCGGGTTCAAGGCGACGCCGGGCATCGGCTGGTGCTTCGCGCACACCGTCGCGCACGGTGCGCCCCATCCCTACGTCGCCCCGTTCAGCCTGGACCGGTTCACCACCGGCGCGCTCGTCGACGAGCACGGCGCCGCGGCCGTCGCGCACTGAAATCGAGGACTGCCATGCAACTCATCCACTGCCCGTGGTGCGGCCCCCGCGAAGAGGTCGAGTTCCACTACGGCGGCCAGGCGCACGTCAAGTACCCGGAGCGGCCAGCCGAACTGTCCGATCAGGAATGGGCCGAATACGTGTTCTACCGCGACAACCCGAAGGGCCCGTTCGCGGAACGCTGGACGCACAGTGCCGGTTGCCGCCGCTGGTTCAACGCGGTCCGCGACACCCGCACCTACGAGTTCCTGGCCAATGACCGGACGCCAGCCAGCGAGGTGAACGCGTGAGTCGCGTCGAGGGATACGGCCGGATCGACCGCAGCCGCACGCTGAGCTTCACCTTCGACGGCCGGACCTACACCGGGCATCCCGGCGACACGCTCGCCTCGGCGCTGCTGGCCAACGACGTGCACCAGGTCGGCACCAGCGTGAAGCTGGGCAGGCCGCGCGGCATCGGCGCGGCCTGGACCGAGGACCCGACCGGCCTGGTCCAGATCGAGAAGCCGTTCCCCGAGCCGATGTTGCAGGCCGCCACGGTCGAACTCGTCGAAGGCCTCGCCGCGCGAAGCATCAGCGGGCAGGGCCGCCTGGCCGACGTGCCTGACCCGGCGCGCTACGACCGCAAGCACACCCACACCGACACGCTGGTGATCGGCGCCGGACCGGCCGGGCTGCTCGCGGCGCGCGGTGCGGCGCAGGCCGGGGAGAGCGTGGTGCTGGTCGACGACCGGGCCACCGCGGGCGGCAGCCTGACCGGCACCGAGCGGATCGAGGGACGCCCCTCGCTGGAGTACGTCGCGGAGGTGGTCGCCGAGTTGGACGCGAACCCGGAGGTGCTGCATCTCCAGCGCACCACGGCGTTCGGCCACTACGACGACGGCTTCGTGCTGGCGCTGGAGCAGCGCTCCGGGCGGTCGCGGCAGCGGGTGCACCGCATCCGCGCGTTGAAGGTGGTGATCGCGACCGGCGCGCACGAGCGGCCCATCGTGTTCGCCGACAACGACCGGCCCGGGATCATGCTGGCCGCGTCGGCCCGCGACTACCTGCACCGCTACGGCGTGCTGGCCGGACGCGAGATCGTGGTGTTCACCAGCGACGACGCCGCCTATGCGGCCGCGGCCGACCTCACCGAAGCCGGTGCCCACGTCACCGTCCTCGATGCCCGCACCAATCCGTCCACCGTGGTCATCGGCACCGAGGGGGAGGAGCGCATCACCGCCGTGCTGACCACAGCGGGACGGCTGCCAGCGGATCTGCTGCTGGTTTCCGGTGGGTGGACGCCGGTGGCGCACCTGTACAGCCACATCAAGGGCGCGCTCGCCTACGATCCCGCGCTCGGCGCGTTCCGGCCCGCCGGGACCCTGCCCGGTGTCACGGTGGTCGGCGCGGCGAACGGCACGTTCGATCCCGCCCGCACGCCGACGAAGGTGTTGTGGCGCACCGAAGGCGACCCGGCCCGCCAGTTCGTGGACCTCCAGCGCGACGCCACCGTCGCCGACATCGCCCGTGCGGTCGGTGCCGGGATGCGCTCGGTCGAGCACATCAAGCGCTACACCACCATCGGCACCGCGCACGACCAGGGCAAAACCTCCGGCGTGATCGCCTCCGCCATCACCGCCGAACTGCTCGGCCGCCCGATCGAGGAGCTGGGCACGACCACCTTCCGCCCGCCCTACGTGCCGATCGCGTTTGCCGCGCTGGCCGGACGCGAGCGCGGCGCCCTGTTCGACCCGGAACGCACCACCGCCCTGCACGACTGGCAGGTGCGGGCCGGGGCGGTGTTCGAGGATGTCGGCCAGTGGAAGCGGGCGCGTTACTACCCGAAGCCCGGCGAGGACATGGAAACGGCGGTGCTGCGCGAATGCGCGGCGACCCGCGCGGGCGTCGGCATCCTGGACGGCTCGACGCTGGGCAAGATCGACGTGCAGGGCCCGGATGCCGGGGTGCTGCTCGATCGGATCTACACCAACCTGATGAGCACGCTGAAGGTCGGCCGGGTGCGCTACGGCGTGATGTGCGGCGTCGACGGCATGGTGATCGACGACGGCACCGTGTTGCGGATCGCCGAGAACCGGTTCCTGCTCACCACGACCACCGGCGGCGCGGCCAAGATCCTGGAGTGGATGGAGGAGTGGCACCAGACCGAATGGCCGGAACTGCGCGTGCACCTGGCCTCGGTGACCGAGCACTGGGCGGTGTTCCCGGTGGTCGGGCCGCGCTCCCGCGATGTCATCGGGGCGGTCTTCCCCGAGGTCGACGTGTCCAACGACGCGTTCCCGTTCATGTCCTGGCAGGACACCACGCTCGACGGTGTGCAGGTGCGCATCGCCCGGATCTCGTTCTCCGGTGAGCTGGCCTACGAGGTCAACGTCAACTCCTGGTACGCGCCCGCGCTCTGGCAACGCCTGCTCGACGCCGGGCAGCGGTTCGACATCACCCCGTACGGCACCGAGACCATGCACGTGCTGCGCGCCGAGAAGGGCTACCCGATCGTCGGGCAGGACACCGACGGCACGGTCACGCCGCAGGATCTGGGCATGAACTGGGTGGTGTCGAAGAAGAAGGAAGACTTCGTCGGCAAGCGCTCGTTCAGCCGCCAGGAGAACCTGAACCCGCAGCGCAAGCAGTTCGTCTCGCTGCTGCCCACCGACCGGCAGACCAAACTGCCGGAGGGATCGCAGATCATCGAGCGGTGCGCGGACGGCGTGCTGCCGCCGCCTCCGGTGCCGATGCTCGGGCACGTCACCTCCAGCTACCGCAGCGCGGAACTCGGCCGCCCGTTCGCGCTCGCGCTGGTCCGCAATGGTCGCGCCCGGATCGGGGACCTGGTGCACGTGCCGGTGGACGGCGTGCTGGTCGAGGCCGAGATCGGCGAGTCGGTGCTGGTCGACCCGGAAGGAGCCCGTCGCGATGGCTGACATCCTCTACCGCACACACCCGCTGGAAAGCCGCAAAGCGGCCCTCGCCCGGCCGATCGACGGGCTGAGCATGCACGCCGAGGACAGTGTCGCCGCGGTCGATCTGCGGGTCGACCCGGCCGGACCGGGCGCGGACGCGGTCGGTCGCTCGCTGGGCACGGCGCTGCCGATCGAACCGAACACCTGGACGCACACCGCCGATGGCCAGATCATCTGGCTCGGCCCGGACGAATGGCTGGTCACCAGCACCGAAGCCCGGCCGGAGGACTTCGAGGACGAGCTGTCCTGGGTGGTGTCCGCCTTCGACGGCGCCGCGGTCGACGTCTCGGCGCAGCGGACCAGCCTGCGGCTGCGCGGACCGCTGGTCCGGGAGCTGTTGTCCTTCGGCTGCGCGCTGGACCTGCGGCCATCGGCCTTCCCGGCCGGTTGCTGCGCGCAGACCATCGTGGGTCAGTCCGGCGTGCTGATCCTGGCGCTCGGCCAGGACGACTTCCGGATCTTCGTCCGGCAGTCCTTCGCCGGTTACTTCGCCGACTGGCTGCTCGACGCGGCCCAGGAATTCCTGCCCGGACTGTCTAATTAGGAGTGTCGCGATGCGCACCACCCCACGCGTCGTCATCATCGGTGCCGGGATCGTCGGGGCCAACCTGGCCGACGAGCTGACCGAACGCGGCTGGCACCAGGTCACCGTGGTCGACCAGGGTCCGCTGCCGCTGACCGGCGGATCCACGTCGCACGCGCCCGGCCTGGTGTTCCAGACCAACGCGTCCAAGACCATGGCCGAGTTCGCCACCTACACCGTCGAAAAGTTCCTGGCGCTCGACGTCGACGGCGCGTGGTGCTTCAACCAGGTCGGCGGCCTCGAAGTCGCCACCACCCCGGAACGACTCGCCGAACTGCACCGCCGTCAGGGGTGGGCCACGTCCTGGGGCGTGCCCGGCGAAGTGGTCGATCCGGCGCGCTGCGCGGAACTGCATCCGCTGGTCGACCCGGAGGCCGTGCTGGGCGGGTTCCACACGCCGACCGACGGACTGGCCAAAGCCTCCCGGGCCGTTGTCGCGCTGGCGCGGCGGTCCGAGTCACGCGGCGCGGTGTTCCGTGGTTCGACCCGGATCACCGACGTCCTCCAGGAGGGTGGCCGCGTTACTGGCGTACGGACCGGCGACGGCGACGTGATCGAAGCCGACATCGTGGTGTCCTGCGCCGGGTTCTGGGGTCCGGCGGTCGGCGCCCTGGTCGGGATGAACGTGCCGCTGCTGCCGTTGGCCCACCAGTACGTGCGCACCGGGCAGATCAGCGAACTGGCCGGACGCAACGACGACGCGATCGAGGCGCGGCTGCCGATCCTGCGCCACCAGGACCGCGACCTGTACTACCGCGAGCACAACGACCGGATCGGCATCGGCTCCTACGCGCACCGTCCCATGCCCGCGCGGCTGTCCGAGCTGCCCGAGGACGACGTCAGCGAGTCGGCCATGCCCTCGATGCTGCCGTTCACCGAGGAGGACTTCGCGCCGTCCTGGGAACACAGCAAGCTGTTGTTGCCTGCGCTGCGCGAAGCCAAGATCGACACCGGCTTCAACGGGATCTTCTCGTTCACCCCGGACGGCGGTCCGCTGATCGGCGAGTCGCCGGAGGTCGCCGGGTTCTGGATCGCCGAGGCGGTCTGGGTCACGCACTCGGCCGGTGTCGCGCGGTCGGTGGCCCAGCTGCTCGTGGACGGGCGCAGCGAGGTCGAGCTGCACGGGTGCGACGTGCACCGCTTCGACGAGATCGAGACCACGCAGGCCTACGTCGACGAGACCGCGCAGCGCAACTTCGTCGAGGTCTACGACATCCTGCATCCGTTGCAGCCCAAGCTGTCCCCGCGCGAGCTGCGGGTCAGCCCGTTCCATGCCCGGCAGCGCGAGCTGGGCGCGTTCTTCCTCGAAGCGCACGCCTGGGAGCGGCCGCACTGGTACGAGGCCAACGCGCGACTGGTCAAGGAGCTGCCGATGGAATGGCAGGCGCCCTCGCGCGACGCCTGGTCGGCCATGTTCCACTCGCCGATCGCCGCGGTCGAGGCCTGGAAGACGCGGACCGCCGTTGCCATGTACGACATGACCTCGCTCAAGCGGATCGAGGTCAGTGGGCCCGGCGCGGTCGAGTTCCTGCAACGGCTGACCACCGGCAAGATGGACAAGTCGGTCGGCTCGGTGACCTACACCCTGGCCCTGGACGACGCGGGCGGCATCCGGTCGGACCTGACCGTGGCGCGGTTGAGCGAGCAGGTGTTCCAGGTCGGCGCCAACGGCAACCTCGATCTGGACTACTTCCGCCGCCAGGCGCCCGCCGACAACAGCGTCCAACTGCGCGACATCACCGGCGGCACCTGCTGCGTCGGCGTCTGGGGTCCGCTGGCGCGGGACCTGGTCCAGCCGTTGACCGAGGACGACTTCTCGCACGAGGCGCTGAAGTACTTCCGGCTCAAGCACACCCGCATCGCGGGCATCCCGGTCACCGCCATGCGACTGTCCTATGTGGGCGAACTCGGCTGGGAGATCTACACCAGCGCCGAATACGGCCAGCGGCTGTGGGACGCGCTGTGGGCAGCCGGGCAGCCGCTCGGCGTCGTCGCGGCAGGCCGGGCCGCGTTCAACAGCCTCCGGCTGGAGAAGGGCTACCGGTCCTGGGGCACCGACATGACCACCGAGCACAACCCGTACGAGGCCGGGCTCGGGTTCGCGGTGAACAAGAAGAAGACCGGCTACGTCGGCTACGAGGCCATCGCGGAACTGACGGACGACACAGTCACCCGCAGGCTCAGCTGCCTCACCGTGGATGACGGCCACAGCATGGTGCTCGGCAACGAACCGGTCTTTGTGGACGGTCGGCCCGCCGGTTACGTGACCTCGGCGGCGTTCGGGCACACGATCGGCAAGCCGATCGCCTACGCCTGGCTGCCCGCCTCGGCCACCGAGGGCACGCCGGTGGAGATCCACTACTTCGACCGGACGATCCGCGCTACCGTCACCGCCGAACCACTCGTCGACCCGGAAATGGCCCGCATCCGCCGCTGACCAGGGAGAACCCTCCACTCATGCGCAAGGACACCGTCGAGACCTACCTGCGCGCCCTCGCCGCCCGGATCCCCGCGCCCGGCGGCGGAGCGAGCGCGGGACTGCACGCCGCGCAGGCCGCCGCGCTGCTCGGCATGGTCGCCCGCTACACCGATGGCGAGAAATACGCCGACCACGCCGAAACCGTCAGCGCGGTGCGCGATGCCGCCGAAGACCTCCGCGAACGCGCGCTGAACCTGTTCGAGGAGGACGCGGACGCGTTCGGCGCGGTCAGCCAAGCGTACAAGCTGCCGCGCTCGACCGACGAGGAGAAGTCCGCGCGCTCCCAGGCGATCGCCACCGCGCTGGTCGCGGCCGGGGAGGTGCCCGCGCGGCTGGTCGCGGTCGCCGAACAGGCGGTCGGTTTGGCCGAACAACTGCTGCCGATCGCCAATCGGAACGTGATCAGCGATGTCGCCGCCGCGGCCGACGCCGCCCGCGCCGCGGCCACCACCGCCCGGGTCAACGTGGAGATCAACCTCGCCGGCATCGCCGATCCAGAAGCCCGCGCCGGGCTGCTCGCCGCCATCGCGAACGTCGACGAGCTGACCACCCGTGCCGACAAGGTGACCACCGCGGTGCGTGAGGTGATCGCCCGATGACCGAAGTGCTGTCCGGAACCGCGCTGGCCCGCGACATCCGCGCCACAGTGGCTACGAAAGCGCGGCAACTGACCGCCGATGGCGTCGAACCGCGTCTCGCGGTCGTCGTCGCCACCGACGACGAGTCGACCGCCTGGTACGTGCGCTCGATCGCCAGCGCCGCAGGCAAAACCGGAATCCGCTGCGACGTGGTCCAGGTGGACCCGCAACCGGAGCGAATCCGAACCAGACTGGCCGAACTCAGCGCGGACCCCGCGATCCACGGCGTCATGCTGCAGACGCCACTGCCCGCTGGGTCGACGCTCGAAGACCTGGCGAGCGCGATCGACCCGGACAAAGATGTGGACGGGGCCAACCCGGTCTCACTGGGACGGTTGAGCGCGGGTTTGCCCGCGTTCGTGCCTGCCACCGCGGCGGCCGTACTCGCGTTGCTGGATCACTACGAGGTCGCGTTGGCCGGGCGGGACGCCGTCGTGGTTGGACGGTCCACTGTGGTCGGCAAGCCGGTCGCTCAGTTGTTGCTGGGACGTGATGCCACGGTGACCGTGTGCCACAGCCGCACCAAGAACCTGGCCGAGCACACGCTGCCCGCCGAGGTGCTGGTGGTCGCGGCCGGACGGGCCGGGCTGATCAACGCGGAGCATGTCGGTCCCGGCGCGCTCGTGATCGACGTCGGCACCAACCCGACCGCCGATGGCGGGCTGGCCGGTGACGTGGACCAAGCGGCGGTGATCGGACTGGCCGGTGGGCTGACGCCGGTACCCGGCGGGGTCGGTCCGGTGACCACGGCGCTGTTGCTGCGCCACGTGGTGGAGGCGGTCAGATGATCGCCCGGATGGCCTTCTCGAAGCCGGTCACATGATCACGCGCGATCGTCTCGGCTCGCGCGCTCTCGCCGCCGGCGATGGCGCGCAGCAGTCCGACGTGCTCGCTGATGTGCCGGTCGAAGTGCGTCAGGCGATCCAGGAACAGGCAGAAGATCCTGGTCGCGAGGTTGTTGTAGCGGACCAGCGTGTCCTCAAGATGCGGGTTGCCCGCGGCGCGGTAGATCGCCCGGTGCACCTGCAGGTCCCAGTGCATCAGCTCGTCGCGGGCCAGCGTCGCCGGATCCTGCTTCTCGATGGTGTCGGCGAGTTGGGCCAGTTCGGCGCGCACGGACTTGCCCGCGTGCTCGGCGGCCCGGCGAGCGGCCAGCGGTTCCAGCGCGACCCGGATCTCGCTGATGTAGGCCAGATCGGTGATGTCGACGCCGGTGGCGAAGGTGCCGCGCCGCGGATAGGTGATCACCAGCCGGTCGACTTCCAGACGCTTGAGGGCTTCGCGGACCGGAGTGCGGCCGACGTGCAGGGACTCGGCGAGCGCGACATCGTCGATCGGCGCCATCGGCGGGATGTCCAGCATGATCAACCGGCCCTGGATCGCGGCATAGGCGCGGTCGGCCAGCGACGCGGGTGGCGCGGGAAGTTCCTGTCGGGCAGCGGTCACGACGATCAGCCTACTCCATTGATATATCAATCGGATATCAACCCCGGGACGGCGTTATGAGTCATACCTTCACCCTGACCCTGAGCTGCCCGAACCGCACCGGCATCGTGCGCGCGGTCAGCGGCTACCTGTTCGAACACGGCTGCGACATCGACGAGCACCGCCAGTTCGACGACCCGGTGCACGAACGCCTGTTCATGCGCACCCAGGCCACCGCCCCGGACGACGTCGACCTCGACGAGCTGTCGCGCGGGTTCGCCAGCGTGGCCACCGAGTTTCAGATGACCTACGACGTGAACATCAACCGCAACGCGCGGGTGCTGGTCATGGTGTCCAAGCTCGGCCACTGCCTCAACGACCTGATCTTCCGCTGGCGGGCCGGCAGCCTCGGCGCGGACCTGGTCGCGGTGGTGTCCAACCACGAGGACCTGCGCCCGATGGCCGAGACCGCGGGCCTGCCGTTCGTGCACGTCCCGGTCACGCGCGACACCAAGGCCGCCGCCGAGGCGCGGCTGCTGCGACTGGTCGACGAGTACGACGCCGACCTGGTCGTGCTGGCCCGCTACATGCAGATCCTGTCCGACGAGACCAGCAAGGCACTCTACGGTCGCGCGATCAACATCCACCACTCGTTCCTGCCCGGGTTCAAGGGCGCCAAGCCCTACCACCAGGCCTACGAACGCGGGGTCAAGCTGGTCGGTGCTACCGCGCACTACGTCACGTCCGACCTGGACGAGGGGCCGATCATCGAGCAGGAAGTGATCCGGATCGACCACACCTACGACCCGCGCTCGCTGCAAACGGTCGGCCGTGACGCCGAAGCCCTGGCCCTCTCGCGGGCGGTGCGCTGGCACTGCGAACGCCGGGTCCTGCTCAACGGGCACAGCACCGTCGTCTTCCCATAAGAGCTCCTAACACAATGCGTTGTCGTCGGTCACCATGACTCCGTCATGGCTCCCTTCGCTCGGCAAGCGCCCTGGAAGACATCTCACGAGCTCTAAGACGCGTCTGGTGCGTCCTGGTATTACAGTTGCAGCATGAGAGACAACGCCAATCCGCTGCAGTCGGTCGATCGGGCGTTGACCATCCTGGAGATCCTGGCCAGGCACGGTGAGCTGGGCGTCACCGGGATCGCCGGTGAGCTGGACGTGCACAAGTCGACGGCATCGCGGCTGGTCGGCGCGCTGGAAGCGCACCGGCTGGTCGAGCAGCTGGGCGAGCGAGGCAAGTACCGGCTCGGTTTCGGCATCGTCCGGCTGGCCGGCGCCACCACCGCCCGGCTCGACCTGCCGAAGCACAGCCGGCCGATGTGTCGCCGGCTGGCCGCCGAACTCGGCGAGACCGTGAACGTCGCGGTGCTCGACGGCACCGCGGTCGTCAACGTCGCGCAGGAACAGGGCAATGCCGCGGTCTCCGCGCACAACTGGCTGGGCCAGCGCACGCCGGCCCATGCCACCTCCAGCGGCAAGGTGTTGCTGGCGTGGGCGACCGACGTCGAACGGGCCGCGATCGTCGATGCCGGGCTGACCAAGTACACCGAACACACGATCACCGACAGTGCCGCGCTCGACGCGGAGCTGGCCGAGATCCGCGAGCGCGGCTGGGCCAGCACCAGCGAGGAACTGGAGATCGGCCTGAACGCGATCGCCGCGCCGATCCGGGACGCGGACGGCGTGGTGGTCGGCGCGATCAGCGTGTCCGGCCCGTCCTACCGGCTGGCCGCGGCCTCGTTGTCCGAACTGGCGCAGCGAGTCGCCGCCGAGGCCGCCGCGATCAGCCTGGAACTCGGGTACTTCGTCAGCGCAGGGTGAGCCAGAGCAGGCTGCCCGCGCCGACCAGGACGCAGTAGATCGCGAACGGGGTCAGCGTGCGGGTACGGAAGTAGCGGGTCAGGTAACGCACCGCGAGGTACGCGCTGACGAACGACGCGACACTGCCGGCCAGCACCTGACCGTGAATGCCGGCGCCGAGCGGACCGAACAGGTCCGGGATCTTCAGCATGCCGGCGGCCAGGATCACCGGGGTGGCGAGCAGGAAGGAGAACCGCGCGGCGTCCTCGTGGGACAGTCCGCGCAGCAGCCCGGCCACCATGGTGATGCCGGACCGGCTGATCCCGGGCAGCAGGGCCAGGATCTGGGCGCTGCCGATCAGGGTGCCCCGGCCGATGGTGAGCCGGGCCAGGCGGTCGTCGGCCGCTTCGTCGGCGGCGATGTCGGTTTCCGAGCGACCCGAACCGGCGGCTTCCGTGCCGCCCGCCGTGCCGCCCGCCGTGCCGCCCGCTGTGCCGCCCGCTGTGCCGCCCGCCGCGCCGACCAGCGCCGGTTCCGGTGCGATGGCCTGAGCTCTGCGGCGGAGTCGTTCACCGGTATAGAGCACGACGCCGTTGGCGATCAGGAACGCGGCGGCCGGGATCGGCAGGCCCAGTGTGGTGCGGAAAACGTGTTCAAGGGCCAGTCCGGCGATGCCGACCGGGATGGTGGCGATGATGATCAGCCAGACCAGCCGCTCGGCCGGAGTGCTGATCCGGCGGTAGCGGATCGAGGTGATCAGCCCACCGATGATCCGGACCCAGTCCCGCCAGAAGAACAGGATGAGCGCGGCGGCGGTGGCCACGTGCAGGCCGACGATGAACGCGAGATACGGCGATTCGGGCGCCGACACGTTCAGGTCCTGCGCCCACCGGCCACCGACGAGTGCGGGGATCAGTACGGAATGGCCCAGACTGGACACCGGAAACAGTTCGGTCACGCCCTGGAAGGCGCCGACCACGATGGCTTCGAGGTAGGTCAGCAACGGGATATCGCCTCTCGGTCAGCGGCGCGTCATGGACTGTTCGGCGGAACATACCGTGGCTGTTCGCCTGCCAGGGCGGTGGATGCGCTCTCCAGCAACGAATAGCGGATCGCCAGAGCGGCCGCCTCCAGCCGGGAATGTACCCCGAGCTTGCTCATCATGCCTTGCAGGTGGCTGCGCAACGTGGTCGGTGACACGCCCAGTCGGTGCGCCATGGCGGCGGTACCGAGTCCCTCCACCAACAAGGTGAGGCACTCCTGTTCGCGGCCGGTCAGATACGTTGCGCGCCAGCGCACATCGGCTCCGGCCAGGGTCCGCTCGGGTTGCGGTGCGAGGGTGTCGACCACGATCTCGCCCTCGTCGACCCGGCGCAGTGCGGACACAAGCGAAGCAACGCCATGCGCTTTGTGCAGGTAGCCCGAGACTCCCGCCTGTAACGCGGCGGCGACGGAGTCCTTGTCGTGGTCTCCAGTCAGCAGCACGACTTTCGTCTGCGGGCTCTGCGCCAGGAGTTCGCCGACGACGGCGAGGGCGTCGCCGTCGCGCAGCGTGCGATCGATCAGGCACAGCCGCGGCTGTTTCTCCACCACCATGTTTCGTAGGTCGGCAACGGTCAGAGCGACGGCGAGTACGACGAAACCCTGTTGGGTCAGCACGACTTCCAGCGCTTCAGCGAGCATCTGGTGGCTGTCGCCGATGACCAGGCTGGGTTTCGCCATCGTTGCCCCTCCCTCTCGCCGGCGGTAGACCGGCCCGGATCAATGAACTCCAAACGAACTAAAGGTTTCCATCGGCTTAACCTCTATTGCTCATCGCTCCGACTACAGCATGTGTTGCAGATATTTTTCAGATTTTCCGGCCGAGGGTCACCCGCAAGGCGCTGCCGACCAGACGCAGGTCGCTCGTGAGCCTGCGGTCACCCAGATAACCAAGATCGAGCGCCAGTTTCGGGTGCAGGTGGTGCTCGATGTAATACTCATCGGGGTCGGGCGCCGTGTCGAGTTCGTCGGATTGTTCGTGTGCGAACAACAACGCTCCGGGACCGAGCACCCCCGGCCGTACGGACAGTAATCGTTGTTCGGCCATTGTGTAGTAGGGCACGAAGTATTCGACCTCGGGACGCGGGCCGATCAACGTGAGGTCGCCGCGCAGCAGGTTCACCAACTGAGGCAACTCGTCCAACCGGGTACCGCGCAGTAGTTTGCCGATCGCGGTGATGCGCGGATCGGCCTTGCCGCTCACCGACGGTCCATTGCGGTCCGCGTCCACCGCCATCGTACGGAATTTCCAGATGGTGAACACGGTCCGCGCCCGGCCGACCCGCCGCTGTCGATAGATCGCGGGCCCGGGGCTCGTCAATCGAATGGCGATACCGATCAACATCAATACCGGTGACAACAAGATCAATGAAACTGCCGCGACGAGGACGTCGACGCAGCGCCGCAGCCGCGAGTCCAGGATCACCGGAGGCATCAGGACACCTCCCGCAACACCCGGAACGGCTCGACCGCGGTGCGGCCGGCCCGGCTGCCCCAATAGGCGGCCCGCTCCCGCAGCGCCCGCAACGACCTCGGATGCGGGTAGTCGCGCAGTTCCGTTTCGTAGCAGGACATCGCGGCCAGCTTGGCCGCCAGCGTGTCGGTGATGTCCACGAAACTGGTCGGCACGAATTCGGCGCCCGCCATCGGCCAGGCCCATTCGGTCGAGGACGGGGTCTCGAACACCGCGAAGCGGCGCAGTCCGGGCAGGACGAACGGGCGGCACGCGGTCCACGCGGCCCTGGCCACCATCCCGTGATCGGCGTTCACATCCTCCGGGAAATGTGTGTAAACCACGGTGGGTCGTAGTTCGTCGGTGACGGCTTCGACCAACCGGGTGATGTCCAGCAGTGGCACGGCATCCAGGCGCTGGTCGGGCAGCGAGCCGACGCGGACCGAGGCGAACCCGAGGACTTCGCCGGCCCGCTGCGCCGATTTGGCCAGCACCTCGGCCATGCCCGCGTCGTAGCGACTGCTCGCGCCGTCGGAGAGCACGAGCGCGTGCACCTCGGCCCCCCGCCGGGCGTGATGGGCGAGGGTGCCGCCGGCCCCGAGGAGTTCGTCGTCCGGGTGGGCGGCCACCACCAGGACGACATCGTCGGCAGGATTGCCGGTGCGGTGCCAGCTCATCTGGCCACCGCCTTGGGTCTTGGTCCTTCGCCGCGCGACCACCGGGCCAACTCGGCATCGACCCGGTCGAACCGCATTCCGGGCCGGATCCCGTGCCGGCGGCACCACTGGGCCGCCGGCTCGGGCTCCTCACCGGGTGCCGACATCCGGGTCACCACCACCGACCCCAGGCCCGTGGCCACCGAGACCCCGGGCAGTTCTACGTCGAGAACGGTGCCCGGGGCCTCGGGCCTGCCCCGGTGCGGCAGGGGTGGCAGTGTTGTCCAGACCATCACCTGCCGCCCATCGATGGCGCCGAACGCCCCCGGATACGGCAGGGTGAGGGCCCGGACCCAGTCGTGCACCGCGTGCGCGGGCAGCGTCCAGTCGATCACCCCCATCTCCGGAGTGCGTTTGGGCAGGACGTCGCCATCGTTCGGGTTCTGCCGCAGGCGCGGCGCGGTCCCGTCCAGCAACGCGGGCAGGTGCGCGGCGAGCATGCTCGCCCCGGCCTCGCCGACGCGTTGATAGACGGTGCCGCAGTCGTCCTCCGGCCCGATCGCCACCGGCCGCTGATCCACGATGTCCCCGGTATCCGCACCGGGATCGAGCATCATCATGGTGTTGCCGGTGACCGTTTCGCCGCGCAGGATCGCCCAGTTGACCGGTGCCCGCCCCCGGTGCGCGGGCAGCAGCGAGGCGTGGAAGCCAACGCAGCCGCGCCGGGGCACGGACAGCAGCGACCGGCCGAGCAGCCGGGTCCAGCCGACCACGACCAGCAGATCCGGGGCGAGTTCGCGCACCGTGTTGACGATCTCCGGTGCGTTCACGTCCTCGGTCCGGATCACCGGCACCCCGGCCCGGTCGGCTTGCCCGGCCAGATCCACCGCGCCGGCCAGCCGGTCGAGCCCGTCTGTTGTCGCGGTGATGACCGCGACCGTGGTGACGAGCGGGCTGGCCAGCAGGACACGCAGCGCGGGGCGGGCTTCGTGCACCGCGCCGACGAACACGATCCGGCCTGCCGGTTGGGGTGTTGAGTCGAACCCGATCACGGTTTCTCCTAAACGACGGGATGAGCAGTGCGAGTTACGTGATCAGGGCGTGAACACCGCGACCACGGAGTACCAATCGGTGGGGGAGCTGATGGTGAAGCTCGAGTTCTGCCCTCCGGCCGCACCGGAAAGCACGTCCTCGACACCCGCGGCGCCGCTGTCGGAGTTGATGGCGCGCTCCGTGTACGGCACCCCCTGCGTGCTGCCGACGGTGAAGGTGGCCGGCTGGCCACCGCACAGTTCGGCGCCGAACACCAGATCCCCGGCCGGCACGTTCGCCGTGGTTCCTGTGGCGATCTGGGCGGAGTTGGCGCCGGTGTTCTTCTCGGCGACAGCGCCGGTCACCGGTGCGGTGCCGACCGGGATGCCGCTGTATTCGGACACGGCGTAGGGGAGATAGGTCGCGGTCAGCGCGTGCATCGTGATGGTGAGGGCGGGCGCGGACCGGATGGCGTAGGTGTAGAACAGCGCGAGGTCACCGCCGCCGTTGGAGAACTTCTCGGTGTAGCCCGTCCTGGCCCACTGGTTGCCCATGGAGTCGGTCACGCTGACCTGGCCGAGGGAGTTGTACTGCGCGAACCAGCCCACCAGCAGGTCGCCCTGGGTGACCGGCTTGGTGAAGTTGATGTTGAGGCTGCTCGCTTTCGTGCCAGGCGAGATCGCGGCGGCCTGGACGAAGGTGGCCACCCCGCTGGGGTTCGGGTTGCTGGCGCACGCCAGGGTCCCGCTCGTGGTAGTGGTTTGCGTGAAGGTCAGGGTTGGTCCCGCGCACGAGACGGTCTCCTGGTCACCCGCGTTCATACTGAGCGTTCCACTGCCCAGCGTCGCGGCACCCGCGGTGCTCATGGTCACTATGGCCAGCCCGACACTGGCCACGGCAACCTTGAGGGATATGAGCTTCATCCCTCGCTCCTTTGCATCGTTGCTTTTCTGGTTCCCGGCCGAGGTCTTGGGCCGGAAATCGTCGGCTCCTACGGTCCGGGCCGGAAGACCGCGCAGAGCGCATACCAATCGGTGGTGATCGGGAGGGTGAACGTGGCGTGCTGGGTGCCCGCGGCGCCGGCGTCGATCGACAACAGGTCGGCGGAGTCGCTGTCGCTGCCCACGTTCAGGGTGTACGGGACGTTCTCGCTGGTGCCGCTGGTGATCGTGTCGGGTTGGCCGCCGGTGAGCAGGGCGCCGATCACCAGCTGCCCCCACCCGACGGCCGCGGTGGAACCGGAATCGGCGGTGGAACCGGTGCCTTCGGCGACGGACGTGGCCACCAGGGCGCCGCTGCTCGCGACGCCCGAGTAGTCACCCACCGCCATCGGCAGGTAGGCGGGCGCGGCGGCCGAGGCGGTGATGGTCAGCCCGTTCGGCGCGGCTCGCGCGTTCGGCAGGTAATACAGTGCGATGTCGCCGAGGCCGTTGGTGAAGTGCTCGAACGACGAGCGGGTCCACGCCCCGTTGACGTTGTCGGCGACCGTCACTGGCCCGCCGGTGTCGTACTGGGCGAACCAGCCGGCCAGCAGATCGCCCTGCGCGACGGGTTGGCTGAATGACGCGGTCGCGCTGAGCGCCCGAGTCCCCGGCGAGGACGCGCTGCCCTGCACGAAGTGCGGCAGGCCGAGCAGCGGCATCAGGTCCGCTCCGCCTGCGCTCGCGCCGAGGTAGCCGACGCCGTACAGCTCCTCCAGCGTGCGCAGGGTGCCGTACTGGTTGCCCGCCGTGGTTTCCCTGGCCCCGGGCGGCGTCTTCGCCGAGATCGCGATGGTCGCGACCAGCGGATCGGTCGACGTGCCCTCGTCCCAGGTCAGCAGGATGATCCCGCCCTGGCCGTACCACTGGCTGTTGAGCACCTGCGGGATCAGCTGGCTCAGGAAGGTGTCGCCCTGCGCGACCGTGCCGTCGTGCATGTCGTGCAACCGGTTGGGGGTGTACCAGACGAACGAGGGCAGGTTGTTCGCGGCCAGATCGGTGGCGAACTGGGTGCCGGGCACGTCGTTGGCGCACTGCGCCGGGTTGTTCCTGATCGAGTCGTAGTACAGCCACGGGTTGTGGTTGACGTCGTAGTAGCCGGGGCTGAACGTGTCGACCTGGTCGCACGGTGTCGGCATGTCCTCGATGTAGGCCTTCCAGCTGATGCCCGCCTGGGCCAGCTCGTCGACGAAGGTCGGCCCCGGATAGGTCTGCTGCGCGGGCGTGGTGTCCTGCGGATCGCCCTGGACCGACCCGGCGCTGAGCGCGAGATAGTTGGGCAGGCTGATGTCGGTCATAGAGCTCCAGTTGGTCGCCATCCCGTAGGTGTCGGCCAGACTGTTGATGTAGGGCGCGTCGGGGTTGCCGATGATCTCGTCGATGGGGTGGTTCTCCATCAGGATCTCCATCACGTGCGGAGCCGATGGCGGACTGACCCGGGCCGGCGTGAACGCGGCGACCACCGCGTACCAGTCGGTCGCGGCGCCGAGCGTGGCGCTGCCCTGCTGAGGTCCGGCGGTGGCGTTCGGGTTGTCCTGTTCGTAGGCCGATCCGCTGGACGTCTGCGCTCGCGCGGTGTCGCCGCTGCCTGGGGTGACCGTGCCGGGACTGCCACCGGTCACCACCGCGCTGTAGACCAGGTCGCCCGCGCCCACGGCCGTGGTGCTCGCGGTCGCCGCCGCGGTGCCCGAACCGCTGCCGGTGGCATACGCGTCGAGCCCGGCGACACCGCGGTATTCGGCCAGCGCGCCCTGGAAGTACGCGGCCGCCCCGGCCGAGGCGGTCACGGTGATGCCGGAGGGCGCGGCGGCGCTGTTGGCGACGTAGTACAGCGCGATGTCGCCGGTGCCGTTGTTGAACGGGATGCCGCCCGCCCGCGTCCACGCGCCGTTGACATTGTCCGAAACGGACACCTGGCCGCTCGCGTTGTACTGCGCGAACCAGCCGACCAGGAGGTCGCCGCCGGTGACGGCGCCGAGGGAGACGGCGAGCGAGGTCTGCCGTGCGCCGGTGGCGAAGGCCGTGCCCTGCACATAAGCCGGGCCCGTTGTCGCCGCGTGGGCCGGGGCGAGCGGGATCGCCACGGCGGCGGCGCCGACGAGGATCGCCGCGACCAACCGTCCTAACCGGCTCATGTCGCCTCCACCGGGGTGGCGGGCCGGGCGGTTCGCGCGGTCATGATCCGGGTGAGCGTGGTCAGCAGGCCGGTGGTGACGAGGTAGGCGGCGGTGGACGCGACCGCCGCGCCGACCGCCTGGTGCCCGGGAATCAGCAGGATGTCCAGCGTGATGGTGACGACCACCCCGACGCCCATGCCCCACGAGTTCGCGCCCGGCCGGCCGGTGCCACACAAATACGCCGACGCCACGGCGGCCGCGCCCTCGACGGCCAGCCCACCGAGCAGGATGCATGAGGGCAGCACCGCGCCCTGGAACGCCTTGCCGTACAACAACGGCAGCAGGTACACCGACGCGATGGCCAATATCGGTGTCATCGCGATGGTCACCGCGGCCGCTCTGGGCAACAGCCGGTTCGCTTCCTGACCGGCGGTCTCGGCCGACGCCCGCGCGAACCTCGGGTAGAGCACATAGTTCAGCGCGGTCGCGGGCAGCCGCATCAGCTCGGCGAACTTCGACGCCACCGCGTACACGCCGAGCACGGCGGGGCCGGCCAGCGCACCCAGGATCACGAAGTCCAGCCGCAGGTTGACCAGCCACAGCAGGTTGCCCAGCTGGCCGCGGGCCCCGTACCGGGTCACCTCGGATGCGAGCTGGGCCGAGGGCCTGCGCCAGCCCTGGGTGAAACCGTTGTGGGTCAACCGGATCAGCGCGGTCGTCGACGCGAGCAGGCCGCCGCCGAGCATGCCGAACACCACGCCCTCGATGCCGTTGACGCCGATCAGCACCGCGAACAGGTAGCAGGGCAGCACCAGCAGTTCCTCGCCGACGATCAGCATGTTCGACCCGAACATGTCGGCCTCGCCCTGGCAGCACGCCTTGCCCCACACGGTGACCAGTTGGGTCACCACGAGCAGGCCGGACAACACCAGCAGCCACATCGGCACAGCCGCGAACAGCAGGTGCCGCAGCAGGGGAGTGAGCGCCAGCCAGACCGCCAGCGCCAGCGCGGCGCCCGCGGCGACCAGCACCGCCAGCGTGGGACGTAATCGCGGATCGGATTTTCGTTCACCGGCCAGGAAGTACGCGGAGGCGACCGGGACCCCGCACGAGAACACCACCCCGGTCAACCAGGGCAGCACCCGCAGCAGCGTGTACTCGCCGAGCACGGCGGGACCGGCGTGCCTGCCGATCAGCAGGCTCATCAGCGACACCACGGCCAGCGCCCCGCCCTGCGCCACCAGGTTGTGGGCGGCGCTGCGCCGCCCGAGCGCCGATGCGACCCGATGCCGACCCGTTCCGATGCTCACCGCGCTTCCTCCCGTTTACCGTCTGGTGTGGACGCGAGCACAGCCACGAAGGCGAGCAGGATCCAGTCGAACCGGAAGTGCCACACCTCGTAGTAGGTCCCGGCCATGAACATGATCAGCAGCGCCGCGATGATCCCGATCGGACGCGGGATCTGCGACAGGAATCCGGATTTCGGCGGCGCGCGCAGCACCCGGCCGATCTTCCAGCCGGCCGACAGCACCACGATCACGATGCCGATCACGCCGAGCGGGCCGCGTTCCACCAGCGCGCCGATGTAGTCGTCGTGCGCTTCCTTGGCATAGGGGTACTGCCGGTCGTAGAGCAGCTGTTTGGTGGTCATCGGACCGGAGCCGAGAATGCCGTCGGTGCCGTACATCTGCAGCGTTTCCTGGTTCAGCACCGCGCGTTGCCCGGCGCTGCCGTCGCTGCCGCTGCGGCCGATCGAGTTGACCAGGTAGCTCTGGTTGGACTGCAACGCCCAGGTTTGCAGCTTGCTCAGCGGGAACAACGTGAGCGCGGTGCCCGCCACCGTGCCGATCAGCAACAGCAGCGCGACGCTGGCCACCAGGCCGTACTTGCGATACATCGTGTACAGCGCGATGAGTCCCAGACCGACCAGCAGTTCCAGCACGCCACCGTTGGATTCGGACAGCACAAGGCACCAGATCAGCACGATGTAGCCGAACCAGCGAAACCACGGATTGCGCGGCGTCTTGGTGGCGAACACGATGAACAGCGACACCACCCAGTAGCAGGCCGCGTAGTTCGGGTCGCCGAAGGTGAACAGCTCGCGGTTGCCTTCTCTGGGCACGATGCCCTCGATCGCGTTGATCCCGGTCAGCGAACCGAAAACCAGCAGTGCGGCCCAGAACACGGCGGCACGCGCGTACACCCGGCTCAGCGTGCGCAGCACGCCCGGTTGCCGCGCGAGGTTGTAGAGGGTGGTGGCCCAGCCGATCAGCACGAAATCCTGCACCACGGCCAGCAGCGACGTGCCGGGCAACGGGCCGTTGAGCCCGCCGAGCGTGCCGCCCAGCGCCATCAGCGCGACGCCGAGAATGTAGGGCGCGCCGAGCTTGCGCCTGCTGGTGGCCGCCCACAAGAGGGTGCACAGGATCGTTCCCGCGGTGAACAGGTCGACCGGCGAGCTGTTGCCGGGACCGGTCGGATGCAGGATCGGCTGGAACACCATGGCCAGTCCGGCCATGCCGACCGCGAGCCGCTGCACCATCGGCCGCACCCGGCTGGGCGCGGTCACCGGCTCGACGTCGGCCGGGCCGGTTTGCAGCGGGACGCGCTCGATGGTGGTCGTCATGCGGCTTGCTCCACGACCCGCTGGAACGCCGTCGCCTGCGCGTCGGCGAAATCGGCATCGGTGGCCTCCGCGACCAGCGCGGCCAGTTCGGCCAGCAGCAGGTCACGCGCGCTGGCCAACGGCAGCCCGAGCCGCCGCAGGCCACCGGCCAGATAACCGCGGACCAGGCGCGGATACCATCCGGTGCCGGACAGCACATAGCTCAGCGCCGCGCCAGGTACACCGGCGGTCAGTTCGGGATGACCGGGCAGAACGCGATGCCCCGGCCGGGTGTGCCGGTCCAGGTACTGGGCGTGCGCCAAGGCGAACCGGGCCAGATCACGGCCGGGCGAGCCGGCCGGTTCGAACCGTTCCCAGTCCACGACACCGGTCAGCTTCCGTTCGTGGGTGAGCAGGTTGCCCAGCCAGAAGTCGCCGTGCACCGCGGTTCGCGGCGCGCGGTACTGGCGCAGGCGCGAACGCAACCGGGGCAGTTCGGCCAGCATCGGGTCGCCGGGTCTGCGCTCGCGCAACGTCTCCTCGGTACCCGGAGCGAGATCGAGCGGTGCGAAGCCGGACCTGGTGGCCGACTGGAACACCGCCAGCCACCGCGCCGCGCGGGAGAAATCGCCCGCCGCGGTGCGCGGATGCGCGATGTGGCCGTGCCGGTGGTAGTCGACCAGCATCGGCGTACCCGGCAGCGCGGTGGTGACCAGCGCCGGAAAACCGTTGTGCCGCACCGTGTCCACCACGGCGGGCACGGTCGCGGTGAGCGGCCCGAGGTCCAGCTTGGCGACCTGGTGCAGCAGCTCGGTTTCCGCGTGCACCTTCGCGGCGGCGTCCGGACCGGTCGGCAGCTTCACGGCCAGCGTCGGCCACTGCTTGCCCGGCTCGAACAGCAGCAGCACCCGCCTGCTGTCCGGGTCGTGACTGTGGTTGAGCACCAGCACCGCCGACCCGGACGCGGCCAGCAACCCGGCCAGTTCGCTGTCCGGATCGAAATCCGGCCGGCCGACCAGATGCGGTGCCAGCCGCCACGCGCCCGGAATCCGCAGCACCTCCCGCGCCGCCGCATACGCCCAGTCCGGCACGGCCGAACCGGGCGGACTGGCCAGCAGCGCGGTCCGCACGTAGTCACGCACCCGGGGCAGGTCCTCGGCGATCACCACCGGACGACCCCGGGACGGCAACGCGACGAACCGGCGCCCAGGAGGCAGCAGCTCGGTCAACGCGGTCATGTCAGCACCGCGATCGGCCGCAGCCGCGCGACCGGCTTGACCAGGCCGTTGCCGATCAGGATGTCCAGCGCCGCGTCCACGCCGAGGTCGTCGAGCTGCGGGACTTCGCTGGGCGCGGCGTCGGAGTAGCCGTAGCGCAGGGTGTGCCTGCCCAGCGGGTCGTTGCCGGAACGGCCGTCCCGCTCGAACGCCTTGATGATGCTGCCGGTGCCGTGGCACGCCGTGTACAGGCTGCGGTGCGCGGTGTCGCCCGGCACGCACAGGAACGAGGAGGTCCGGTTGGTGCCGGGCACCAGCAGCGGCTGCCCGGTACTGGCGAACGCCGGGTGCCCGGTCATCTGCGCCGGCGTCCAGGCGCGGGCGGCGTTGTGCCGGTGCACGTAGGCCGGTTCGCCGTTGACGTCTTCCTCGTAGACCGAGTTGTGCGGGGAGTCGACCACCAGCTTCAGCTGCGCGCCGAACGAGTCGAGGGCGAAGCGGCGCAGCGCCGCGTAGGTGGCCAGCCGGTAGGCGAAGCCGTAGTTCATGGACAGCTGCTGAGCCAGCATGACCCGCCTGCCGTCGTCCCCGTCGATCGGCAGCGAGGGACAGCCGACCTCGAAGTACCGCGAGTAGCGCTCCCGCGCCCTGGCCAGCGAACCGGCACCGAGCAGGTGCGAGACCGGCTTCTGCAGAGCCATCTCGGCGCGCAGCATCCGCGACGCCGCCTTGCGTTTCGCGTACAGTCCGCCGATCTGCCCGGTCAGCACGCCGCCGCCGTTGTGGAACTGCATGGTGATCTGGCCCTGGTGCACGCCGAGCGCGGCCGCGACCTCCGGCTCGAACACCTCCTCGACCTCCTGCAGCTCAAGGAAGTGCGTGCTCGGCCCGATCGAGCCGAAGCGCAACCGGGCCAGCTGCACGCAGATCCACGGCAGTTCCCGCCGCGCGCGGCGCGCACCGCCGAACTCGTCGACCGGCAGCCTGCCGAACTCCTCGACCCGGTCCAGCTCCTCGCGGGTCACGCCGTAACGCTCGGCGGCGAAATCGGCGCCTTCGACGGCGGCCCGCAGCACGTCGTTGCGGCTCAGCTCGAACTTCCAGCCCGGTGGGTTGGGGAACCGTTCGCGGACCCGCTGGTAGAACGCGCCGATCGCCTCGACGCCGGGCTTGTCGATGTCCAATGTGGCCAGTGCCATGCCGCAGTTGAGCGCGGCGTCGGTCAGCGTCGGCCGGATCGCGCCCCGGGTCGCCACCGCGATGCTGGAGGGCATCTCCGACTTCTCCTTGTGGCAGAAGTCGGGCAGCACCACCGGCGGCGCGGCCAGATCGGCGGTGGCCGTCCCGGCCCGCAACCGGTCCAGCAGCGCAGGATCGGCGGGCGCGTGTTCGCTGTCGAACACGGTGAGGTCGGGCTGGCTGAACACGTCTACACGCACGAGGACTCCTGGGCTCGGGTGCGGCTCGCGGCCGCGGACGGGTTGGTGTAGGCGGACATCAGGGCGTCAGCGAGGGCGCGTGGCTCGTAGCGGGCGCCGACCCTGGCGCGCGCGGCGGTGGCCATCCGGGCCGCGTCCGCCGGACGGTCGAGCAGGTAGCCGATGGCGGCGGCGAGCTGCTCGGGTTGTTGCGGGGTGACCAGCACGCCGGTCTCGCCGGGCACCACCACATCGGGCACCGCGTTCACGGCGGTGGCGACCACCGGAATGCCGCACACCATCGCTTCGACGATCGCCACCGGCAGCCCTTCGTACCGGCTGGGCAGCGCGAAGACGTCCAAGGCGGGCAACAGTTCCGGCACGTCGGCGCGCTCCCCGGCGAACACCATCCGCACCCCGGATCTGTCGGCGAGCGCGTGGACCTTCGTGGCCAGTTCGCCGCCGCCGATCCACACCCCGGTCACGTCGGGCCGGTGCAACGCGACCATGGCGGCCACGAAATCCTCCGGTGCCTTCTGATAGGCCAGCCGCCCGACCGCGCCGACCACCGGACCGTCCTCGGGCACGCCGAGCGTGCGCCGCGCGAGTTTCCTGGTGTCCGGCGTCGCCTCGGTCGCGTCGCGATCGACCGGAACGGCGATGGTGCGCACCCGTTCCGGCGCGACCAGCCCGCGTCGCACGGCTTCGACCGAGACCCCGGTGCCGACACACAGCGCGACATCGGTGAACCGGCCCAGCCGCCGTTCGATCTGGACATACCCACCGCGGCGCAGCCCGGACTGGAAGTCGTGGAACGGGAAACCGTGGAAGGTGTGCACGATCCGGCGCACGCCACCGCGACGCGCGGCGATCCGTCCGACCGTCCCGGCCTTGGCGCTGTGCGTGTGCACCACGTCGAAATCCCGCGTCCGGAACAACGCGGTCAGCCGGGCGAGCGCGCGCAGGTCGTCGGCCGGCGCGATCGGCGAACACAGCGCCGGTTCGGTGATCAGCTCGATGCCGCCCGCCCGCGCCTGTTCGCGGAGCCGGTCGCCGCTGGCATCGCCCGGGCCGGCGATCAGCGTGACCTGGTATTCGGCCGGATCCAGGGCGAGCGCGCCGCGCAGCGCGACCACCCCGGCCCCGGCCTGCAACCGGGTCACCACCGTGGCGACCCGGGTCCGGCGGCTCATCGCGTCACCACCGAGGCGCCGCAGGCGGCCAGCAGTTCGCGCAGCCCGACCGTGGGTTTGCGGCCGAGCACGACTTCCCAGCACGGCACGTGCCGGGCCAGGTCGGCGGCGACCGCACCGATCGGCGGATGGGCCGGACCCACCCCGGTGCCCAGCGCGAGCGTGGCCGCGAAGGCCCAGTAGCGGCGCAGTTCGCCCGCCATGTAGGTGCCGGCCACCATCGCGTCGGCGGCCGGCGCCGGGTCCAGCGGCCGGACCGTCGAGTAGGGGAGACCGTCGCGGCGCAACAGGATCACCCGTTCCGGCACGAGCGAGCGCACCCGCGACGGCAGCGCCATTTCCCGGCGGCCGTGCGGCATCCGCCGCCCCGCCCCGCCTTCGACCCGGACCGGTTCGACCAGCCCGTGCACGGTGCGGCCGTCGCTGACGCACAGGTTGTCGGAGCAGGCCCGCCCCCCGGCGGCCAGCGCGTCGAGCAACAAGGTGGACCGGCCGATGCCGCCCGGCCCGGCCAGCAACGTGACCACTCCCTCCGCCTCGACGGCGGCGGCGTGCAGCGGCGCGCGACCGGATCGGCCTGCCCACCACATCGCCGGGTACTGCACCAGCGCGGCCCGCACCAGCAGGTGGAACCGGGAGCGCAGGGCCAGCGCGGCCAGCCGGTCGCGCCGCGGTGGCCGCCAGGACGCCTCGATCCGCAACCGGTCCTCGGCCCGCACCCGCAGGTCGAAACCGCTGCCGCAGGCGTTGTGCAGAATCACCGCGCCACCGCGCCGGTAGGCGCCGCGCGTCACCGGCTCCCAACCATCCACATCGGACATATCATCGCCTGCCCGCACGACCAGCTCGATGTCGGCCGGTTCGCCGTCGGGCGGTTGCCAGGACTCCGGGCAGGCTTCGGACAGCAGCCCGGCCACCCAGGGCAGCGAACAGTCGACCGACAACCGTTGCCCGGCCTGCGTCATCACCGCGCGCATCAGAAATCGTCCGGATAGAGATCGTCGAACAGGTCGTGCGCGGACACGGCGGCCATGTCCGGCGGCTTGTAGTCGGGCAGCAGCGCGGCCAGTTGGTCGCGCACCTCCTCCGGCGAGTTGTGCTTGGCGGCCACCACGAGCTTCGCGACCTTGCCGTCCAGGTCCTCCGGCAGCTGGCTGCCCCGGGTCGCCGAGATGCGCGGATGCCCGGTCGGCACCCGCTCCTCGATGTCGCTGAACAGCGTCTCGTTGAGCTTCTCGCCCGCTCGCAGCCCGGTGAAGCGCATCCGCACGTCGGTCGCGCCGACATGGGCCGCGTACGACTCGACCAGCGACACCAGCCGGACCGGCGTGCCCATGTCCAGCACGAAGGTCTCGCCCGCCTCGGCCATCGCCCCGGCCTCCAGCACCAGCCCGACCGCCTCTTCCACGGTCATGAAGAACCGGTCCACGTCCGGGTCGGTGATGGTCACCGGCTCGTGCTTGGCGATCTGATCGGCCAGCACGTGCAGGAACGAACCCCGGCTGCCCAGCACGTTGCCGAAGCGCACCGACCCGACCGCGCAGCCCTGCCCGGCCCGGCTGCGCACGATCAACTCGGCCAGCCGCTTGGTCGCGCCCAGCACCGAGGTCGGCGCGGCCGCCTTGTCGGTGGAGATCAGGATGAACCGTTCGGTGCCATGCCGCACCGCCGCGTCCACCAGCAGCTCGGTACCGAGCACATTGGACTTCACACCCTCGCACGGATGCCGTTCCAGCAACGGCAGATGCTTGTGCGCGGCCGCGTGGAAGACCACCTGCGGCTGGCAGGTGGCGAAGATCTGCTCCACCCGGCGGCGATCGCGGATGTCGGCGACGATCAGCTCGTCGTTGTCCAGCAGCGCCTCGCCGTTGATCCGCAGCTGCAACCGGTGCAGGTTGGACTCGTCGTGGTCCAGCATGAACAGTGCGGACGGTCCATAAGAGCCGATCTGGCGGCACAGTTCGCTGCCGATCGACCCGCCCGCGCCGGTGACGAGCACCCGGCGGTTGTGCACGACCGCGCGGGTCGAGGGCCGCACCACGTGCACCTCTTCCCGGCCGAGCAACGTCGCCGGGGGCACTTCCCAGAGGTCGTCGCCGCTGCTGCCGCGCTGTACCGCGGCGTGGAACGAGGGCAGGTACCGCACCCGCGCGCCGGAGTCGACCGCGGCTCGCAACAACCCGGCCAGCTCCACCGGCGGCAGCGACGGGATCGCCACGATCACGACGGAAACCTGCTGGGCGCGCACTGTCGCACCCAGCTCTCGCAGCGGGCCGAGCACGGGTAACTTGTCGACTTTCCTGGCTTTGACCCCGTCGTCGAGGAAACCGATGGGCGCCAGGCCGTAGGAGGGGGTACCGGCCAGGTCGCGAGCCAGCGTCCGGCCTGCCGCGCCCGCGCCGACGATCAGCGTGCGCGCGTTGGCCAGGCTGTCCGGCTGCCGTCGTGGCCACCAACGATCCGTGTACATGGTTGCTACCTCCGCGCCGGCAGCCGCAGCTCGGCGAGCTGGGCGCAGACGTGATCGATGTCGTCGTCCCCGAGGCCGGGATGCAGCGGCAGGGACAACAGTTGCGGGAAGATCCGGTCGGCAACCGGCAGGTCTGTGCAGGCGTCCGGACCCAGCACCTGTCGGAAGTAGGGGAAGTGGTGCACCGGGATGAAGTGCACCGAGGTGCCGACACCGCGCTGCGCCAGTTCTTCGGCCAGCTCGTCGCGGTCGCGGCCGTACTCGGGCAGCACCCTGATCAGGTAGAGGTGCCAGGCGTGGGTGCCGGTGCTCGGCCGCGGCGGACGCAGGACGCCAGGGACGTCGGCAAGCAGGGCGTCGTAGCGCGCGGCCAGCTCCGCGCGTCGGCGCTGCCAGTCGTCCAGGTGGGTGAGCTGGGCGCGGCCGATCGCGGCCTGCACGTCGGTGAAGTTCGCCTTCATCCCGTCGACTTCGACCGAATACCGCCAACCGCCGCCGGGCCGGTAGCGCCGCCACGCGTCGCGGCTCATGCCGTGCTGGCGCATCTCGGCCAGCCGCCCGGCCAGCTCGGCGTCGCGCGTGACGATCGCGCCGCCCTCGCCGATCGGCAGGTTCTTGGTGGCGTAGAAGCTCAGGCAGGCGGCGGCCGATTCGGTGCCGACACCGGAGGAACCCAGGCCGTGCGCGGCATCCTCGACGATCGCGCTCGCCGGCAACCCGGCCGCCTCGGCCAGCGCACGCACCGGAGTCGGGTAGCCGCCCATGTGCTGCACCACCATCGCCTTCGGCCGCTCCCGTCGAGCGGCGCGGGCAACGGCGTCCGGCGACACGGTCAGCGTGTCCTCGTCAAGGTCCACGAACACCGGTCGCAGTCCACTGTGGATGATTGCTTGCACGGCGCCGCAGAAGGTGATCGTCGGTGTCAGCAC
Source organism: Pseudonocardiaceae bacterium (assembly GCA_035248365.1). Classification (GTDB taxonomy): domain Bacteria; phylum Actinomycetota; class Actinomycetes; order Mycobacteriales; family Pseudonocardiaceae; genus CAJCJE01. The sequence goes on from DATFHN010000196.1 coordinate 50,287, forward strand.
CGGGGAACCGGGTGGCAGCCGCAACGCGCGCAGCGCCAGTTCGATCGCGGCCGTGCACGAGCTGACCGCGATGGTGTGCTCGGCGCCCATCCAGGCACCCAGCTCCCGCTCGAAGGCCACGGTCTGCTCGCCGGCCACCAGCCAGCCGCTGGCCAGCACCTCGGCGGCGGCCTCCCGGGCGCGCGGCACGATCTCGCAGCGGGCATAGGGAACCGTGCGCTGCGTCTTCTGCTCGGCGGTGGTCGTCACTTGTGTCACCACGCCCGCCGGGCCCGGGTCGGCGGACCGGCCAGCGCCCGGTCGTAGGCTACGAGCAGATCGCGGGCGAGCCGCCCGGCCACCCACTGGTCGTCGGGACCGGCCGGTGCGCGCCTGCGCGCCGGGACCGCGCCGTCCAGGTGCGCGTCGACCGCGGCGGCGATCGCCTCCGCGTCCGGCGGCACCACGTAGCCGGTACGCCCGGCGTCGATCAGATCGGCGACGCTGTCGGTGGTCACCGCGACGACCGGCAGTCCGGCCGCGATCGCGGCCGCCCCCGGATTGCAGGCGGCCAGATCGTGCCCGGCCGCGACGAACAAATCGGCCGCGGTCAGCAGGTCGGCCAGCCTCGGCCGGTCCGCCGTGGTCTCACCGTCCAGCGCGCACAACGCGATCGCCACATCGGTACGGCCCAGTTCGCGAACCGCCTCGGTCCAGTCACCGCTGCCCGCCTCACTGCCCAGCACCAGCCGCACGCCCGGTGCGACGCCCAGCGCGCGGCGCAACTCGGCCCGGCTGTGACCGGCCGCCGATCGGCCGTGCGGCGGCGGCAGCACCGGCAGACAGTGCAACCGCTCCCCGGCTGCCAGACCGGCCGACACCAGCAGCCGCGCGGTCGTCCGGCCGTGCGCCAGCCACACCGTGGCGTCCGCGGTCGCCGACCGTTCCTGGCGCACCCACCAGCGCGCCGCGCGCAGCCCTCGGCGCAACGCGACCCGGTCCACCGTGTGCACGTGGCGCGTGCCCGATGGCACCGGACCGGCCACGTCGCCGACCGTGTGCACCACTTCGGCGTCGGCCGCGTTGTCGGCCAGCCGGATGCGTCCGCTGCGGGTCAACAAGGATGCCGCCGTGCGTAGCGTCGCGGCCAGTGAGTCCGATGTGGACCCCAACTCGATGCGTACCCTCGGCGGAGCTTCGAATACCGTCGTCACAGGGATCTCCTCCCCACTCGCACCGGGTCGCCGAGCACCCCGATGAGCGGCCAGCCGGTCGTGGCCAGCAGGTCGTTGAACCGCCGCACCTCGGCATACGGCGTGAGATCGGGTACCACGGCGACCAGCCCCACCCGCTGGCCGCGCATTCCTTCGTCCACTTCGGACATGGCCAGCACGCGAACGGTCGGCGACTCGGGCGACACCGCGCGAATTGGGGCCAGCGTGACCGTGCGCGCCTCAAGATCCCCCTTGAGCCCGGGCAGATGACCGTTGCCGGTACTGGCCGGTTCGCTGGGCAGCGTCGTTTCCGCGGGCAACCGGCCGGCCAGGCCGCTGCGCAGGTCGGCGGCCAGCGCGGTCAGCCGGCCCGCCTTCGGCGGCCCGGTCAGCACGACCATGGTCAGCGTGTGCCGGTCGACCGCGCGGCTCAGCGCGACCCGCACCTCCGGCCGGGCGATGACCTGCGCCTGCGCCGCCTCCTTGCGCGAGGTCAGCCGGCCCAGCACCGGTGCGTCCAGCTCCCGCGCGAACGCCCGCGCGTCGGCGACCCGGGGCCGCAGCACTTCGAGAATGGTGGCGAGCAGCAGCGCGACGATCAGCCCGGCCAGCCCGGCCAGCCCGAGATCGGTGGATATCGTGCTGGGCACCTTGGTCGCCTTGGCGGGCGTCGAGATCATCGCGGCCGAACTGTCGGACAGCGCCTGCGACTGCAGGCTCTGGATCGAGCTGGCCACGTTGGCCAGTTCCTGGTCGACCGACGCCAGCTGCGCGGAGAGGTTCGCGGACTGCACCGAATCCTTGGTCAGCGCCAGGTTCGCAGCCAGTTGGGTGCGCTGGGTGCGCAGCGAGGTCTGCTGCGCCTGTAGCTGGCCGAGCAGTGCACTCGGCTGCTGAATGCCGGCACCGTCCAGGAAGGAGACGGTCTGCTGGGCGAGCACGCCGGAGAGCACCACCGCGATCTGCGGGTCCCGGTCGGTCACCGAGATGTCGAACACCGCCGAACTGCCCAGCCGGTTCACCGCGATCTCGGGCACCAGCTGGTCCGTGGTCCGGCTGGTGATCTTGGCTTTGGCCAGCGCCTGGTTGATCACCGTGCTGCTGGTCGCGATGCCGTCGACCCGGGACAGCACCGCGTCCGCCTCGGTGTCCGAACCGGGCGGCGTGCTGGAGGCCTGCACCCGCGCGGCAGCGGAATAGGTCGGCACCGTGGACAGGTGCAGACCGGCGACGACCACCACCGGCAACACGACCAGGGCCACGATCAACATCCAGTGGCCGATCACGATGCGGCGCAGTGCCTCGTTCAGTTCCATCAGGCGACCTCGGTGGTGTGCGAAGGTTTCAGTGGTGGTGTCGATGGGTGCCGCGGACCGGCTGAACCGGTCGCCGCTGCTCGGCCAGGCGCGGGGCGACGTGCGGCGGTGGTGGCATCCGGCAGCGGTAGCGGTGGGCGTCGGCGCGCAGGTCGCGCAGCACGGCGCCGAGCAGATCGGGCGGGAACACGGCGTGCCCTCGGCGCGCCGCGCGGACGGTGGCGACGAAGTCGACCAGGTGGCCCTGCTTGGGCACCCACGCGACCACGCCCGCCCGCGCCGCGGCAACGGCCTTGCGCGGGTCCTGGCTGTCGGTGAGCGCGACGATGCACGCGGCCGGTGCGGCGGCGGCCAGCCGCGCGGTGGTCGGTCCGGCCTCGGCGCCCAGCTGCTCGACGTCGAGGGCGATCACGTCCGGGTGGACCTGGGCGACGACCTCGGTCAGGTTCGGGTCGTCCGTGGTGCAGCGCGCCGCGACCCACAGGTCGTTCGACGCGCAGAGGCAGTGCGCCACTGCCTCGGTGAGCAGCTGGTGATCGTCGATGAGCAGCAACCGCAGGAACGTCACGCGAACAGAGTTGTCGCGGATCGCTTCCGAGTCCTCATCCACGGACTAGTGCTCGTCTCCATCAAACGGAGGAGACGGCACCCCACCAATTGAGGGTGTTCGGATCAGCCGGCGCGCCACACTCCGGTGATCGGTTGGACATTACGTGCGGCGCCCAGCGGCGGCAATCCGTAGGCGGCTTCGATCGTGCGCAGCACCGTGTAGTGATCGATCCGGTCGCCGTAGCGCCCCGGTTCCACTTGCTGGCCAAGGAACATCGTGGCGATCTGGTTGGCGGCCGATCCGTCGTCCTCGTCACCGGTGACGATCAACAGGCTGTCGTGCGTGTTGGCCCAGCGCACGTAGCCGTCCAGATTCGCCTTGAGCCACGAGTCGGCCTGGGCGACGGTGCCGTTGTGCATGTCATGGTCGAGGTTCGGCATCACGAAGGAAACCGTTGGCAGGGAAGCGTAGTTCGCCGGAAACGAGCGCAACGGCTGGTTCGTGCTGGATGGGAGATCGGTGAAGTCGACCCACGGGTTGTGGTCGCGGTCGTACTCACCGGGAAAGCACTCCGTCGAGCCGACGGCGGGCAGATCCTCCGAGAAACCGGTGAAAGACAGGCCCGCCGCGCGCAGCTGGTGTCCGAGGTTGTCCGCGTCGAACGTGTGCGGACACGAGTCGTCGCTGACTCCCTGGGTCGATCCGGAGAACAGCGCGAGGTAGTTCGGCTGGCTGGGATGGGTCAGCGCGAACGACTGGGTGAACAGCGCGCCCTGCGCGACCAGCGAAGCGAAGTACGGCGCGTCGCCACTGCCGATGACGTCGTCAAACGAGTGATTCTCCTCGACCACGACCACCACGTGCGCAGGCCGCGGCACGGTACCCGCGGCATGCGCGGACTTCGACGGAGGCGCTGGTGCCGGCGAAGCGCCGCAGGCGCAGAGCAGAGCGCAGCCAACCAGAATCGCCAGCACATGTCGATACGCCATTCGATCAGTAGAAACTCTACGCTTGCCGCAGGCAAGTTCCGGCGCAGAATGGGGGCGTGACGCGAACCTGGCGATGGGTGGAGGCGGTCGGGCTGGCCTGCGTGCTGCTGACCGCGGCGACGGTCGTGACCACGTGCAGCAGCGCGGCGACCCCGGACCCGCCCGCCGTGGCCACGCTGCATTACGCGGCCAATGACAACTTCGCGCCGGATGGGCGTTATCTGCCCGGACAGTACGGTTTCGACCTCGCCGACGTGTCCACTCCGGCCCAACTCGCCGCGTTGCCCGCCGGCGTACGCGGTCTGGCCTTCCTGGGTGCCTGTCTGGCACCCGGTGCCGCTTTCGCCACCTCCCTTGGTGGTTTTACCCGTAACGCCAAGCTGTTCGGCTTCTACCTGGTCGACGATCCCGATCCGGCGACGTGTGCACCGTCCACCCTGAAAGCCGAATCGGACTACATCCACACGCATTTCCCCGGTGCCAAGACCTTCATCCTGGAGCAGAACCTCGCCCAGTCCACCAATCCGTCCTATGTGGGCGGATACAACCCGGCCAACACCGGCATCGACCTGTACGGCATCGACCCGTATCCGTGCCGGACCGAGCTGAACGGCTGCGACCCCAACATGATCGCCAACTTCGTCGCCGCCGCCGAGCGGTTCGGCATCCCGGCTTCGTCGATCGTGCCGGTGTTCCAGGCCTTCGGCGGCGGCAGCTGGGTCGACGACGGCGGCGGACAGTACCAACTGCCGACCGCGAGCCAAATGAATTCGATGCTCGCCCAGTGGGCGCAAGTGATTCCGTCGCCGCTGTTCGATTTCGTCTACAGCTGGGGCAGCCAACGCGGCGACCGCGCGCTGGCCGGCGCACCCGCCGACCTGCTCGCCGCCTTCGCGGCGCACAACAGGACAACGGCCGCGCCTGGATGATGACCGCCGGTGCCGTAGATTCGCCATCGTGACCGACGGCGACGTGCCCACTCTGCCGCGTGGGCGCCACCATCTCAGCCGCGCGGAGGTGCGCCGCGCGCAGCGTGATCGCCTGCTGACCGGCATGGTCGAGGTGGTCGCCGAACAGGGGTACGGCGCGGCCACCGTCGCCGACGTGCTCAAGCGGGTGCGCATCTCCCGCGAGACCTTCTATCAGCACTTCGCCGACAAACAGGACTGCTTCCTGGCCGCGTTCGACGCCGCGTCGGACGGGTTGATCGCGATGGTCGAGGCCGCGCTCGGGTCACCGGAGGATCCCGCGCTGGTCCGGCTCGACCGGGTGCTGGCCACCTACCTCGGCGCGCTGGCCGCCGCGCCGACACTGGCGCGCACCTTCCTGATCGAGGTCTACGGCGCGGGCCGGGCCGCGGTCAGCCGCCGGATCGCGGCGCAGGAACGGTATGCGGTGGTCATCGCGGACGTGCTGCTGCGCGACGAGCACTGGTCCCGCGGCCTCGACGCGCACTTCGCCGGGCGCGCGGTCATCGGCGCGGTGAGCGCGCTGGTCACCGCGTATGTGGACGCCGGGCGCTACGAGGAGCTGCCCGAACTTCGCGGACAGCTCCTCGACCTGGTCGCCGCGCTGTTCAAGGACTAAGCGGACAACCACGGGAACTTGTCGAGTTCCGCCGCGATCCGCGGACCGACCGCGTCCGCCACCTGGCCGCGGAGCTGCGCGACCGCGTTGCGCGCGCCGTCCAGGTTGCCGTTGAACAGCTGGTACGGCGTGGGAACCGCGACCGGAAGCGGCGGGCCGTAGGGAATGAGTGGTGGCTGCGGCGTCACCGAGTTGCCGCTGCCGGAGTGCGCGATCGGGTTGAAGTCGTACTGCCCGTGCGCGCCGGAGAAGTAGCCGTCCACGCCGTTGGCGAAGGCCAGCAGGTTGGTGAACGGGTTCTCGGAATTGCAGATGCCGTCGTTCTGGTTGCACAACTCCTGCACCGCGAGGTCACCGAAGCCGCGCGGCCCCTGCATGGTCAGGCCGGGAATGATGGTGGGCAGGTTGGTCTCGATGCCGCCCGCGCCGCCGTCGACCCCTTCGCGCCTGCCGTCCGAGTAGAGCACGCCGTTGAGCCGGTCGGCCGGGATGGTGGTGTCCTGCGCCAGGTCGCCCAGTTCGTTGCCCGCGACCAGCGCGCCCTCCGAGTAACCGGCGATGGTGAGGTGCGAATCCGCGCAGGTGGCCGTGAACACCTGGGCGTCGTGATCGAGGTTCGCGACGCCTTCGGCCACCGAGTCGTCCAGCGAGATGGTGTCGCCGGGATAGGGCGCGATCTGGGCCGGGTAGTGCACCTGGGTGAACGCGACCCCGGGCGGCAGCGCCGCGTTGGACTGGTCGTAGACGTGAGCGTCCGGGTCAAGGTGCCCGCCGACCTCGAAGATCATCGTGCTGGGGCAGCCGGCCGCTGTCGCCGCTGTCGCCGCCGGCCCGATGGCGGCCGTCAGAGCCGCGCCCAAGGCCACCGTTGCCACCCAAGCTGTGACCGCCGGTCTGATCATGATGAACCTCCCCGGTGGCAGCCTAGCGGATTCACGAACATTCGTGTTCGTGAATCCGCTAGACTCTCGCGACATGTCCGGTGCTGACCCGGCCCCGCGCGTCACGCCCGGGACCCGACGCGAGATCGGCCTGGTCAACGCGTTGATCGCGCGGGTGATCGGGGTGGTGACCGGCGGCGGGGCGCCCAACGTGTTCACCACGCTGGCCCGGCATCGCCGGCTCTACCGGCCGTGGCTGCGCTTCGCCCGCGTCCTCATGCCCGGTGGCACCCTGCCGAGGGCCGACACCGAGTTGGTCATCCTGCGGGTCGCGCACAACTGCACCTGCCCCTACGAACTCGGCCAGCACCAACGGCTCGCGCGCCGCGCCGGGCTGCGCCCCGAGCAGATCGAGGCGGCCGCGATCGGCGCCGACGCCGGCTGCTGGACCGCCCGCCAGGCGCTGCTGCTCCGCGCCGCCGACCAACTGCACGCCGACCGCACCCTCTCCGACGACCTGTGGGCCGACCTGGCCCGCGTGCTGACCGAGACCCAGCTGATCGAGTTACCGATGCTGGTCGGCCACTACGAGATGCTGGCCATGACCCTCAACAGCCTGCGCGTCCAACCGGACCACGGCGGCCGCCGATGAACCTCACCGGGCGAACGGTGATCGTCACCGGCGCGGCCAGCGGCATCGGCCGCGAGATCGCCCGCCAGTTCGCCGCCCGGGGCGCGATCGTGCTGGTCACCGACCTCGACGCGGACGCGGTCGACGCGGTGGTCCAGGACATCGCCGCGCACGGCGGTAAAGCGACCGGCGCGGTCGTCGACGTGACCAGTCGCGAGCAGCTCACGGCCGCGGTCGACGGCGTGATCGAGCGGCACGGCGCGCTGGACTACATGGTGAACAACGCGGGCGTGGCCGTCTTCGGCGATCTCGACGCGGTCGGCCTCGACGAGTGGGACACGATCATCGACGTCAACCTGCGCGGCGTCGCCTACGGCACCACCATCGCCTACCAGCGGATGGTGACCCAGGGCGGGGGCCACATCGTCAACACCGCCTCGGTCGCCGGACTGGTCCCGGTCGCGCTGCAAACCCACTACTGCGCCACCAAGTACGCCATCGTCGGCCTGTGCCGGACGCTTCGTCTTGAGGCCGCCGAGCACAACGTGCGGGTCACCGCGTTCTGCCCGGCCTGGGTGGAGTCCGGCATGTTCGACAACTCGGTGTTCCGCGGCACGCTCGCCGGCGCCGACGCCCGCCGCATCGTCCCGATCCGCCCGGTCCCGGCCGAGCGTGCCGTCGCGCGGCTGATGCGTGGCCTCGACCAGGGCGCCGCGCTCGTCATCACCCCCGCATACGGCCGGCTGGCCTGGTGGCTGGAGCGGTACTGGCCCGCGCTGAGTCACCTGGTGCACCGGATCGGACTACTGCTGCTGCGCAGGTATCGTCGGCGACGTGATCAGCACGCTGGGATGGGTGACGACCGCCGAGGCGGGCGGTCTCGACGAGGATGAGCCGATCGCGCTGGCCGCGTTGCGCGAGGCGGGCGTGGCCGTGGACGTCGTCGCCTGGGACGACCCCGCCGTGCCCTGGGCCGAATACGACCGCGTCGTGCTGCGGTCCACTTGGGACTATCCCGAGCGGCTGGCCGAATTCCTGAGCTGGCTGGAAAAGGTGAGCGAGGCGACCGACCTGCGCAACCCGCTGCCGATGGTGCGCTGGAACGCCGACAAGCACTACCTCACCGAACTCGACCGCGCGGGCGTCCCGATCGTGCCCACCACCTTCGCCGAACCCGGCGACCGGCCGCCGCTGCCGGACGAGCCCTTCGTGGTGAAACCGGCCGTCGGCGCGGGCAGCCGCGACGCCGCCTCCTACACGGCGACCCAGCACGACCTGGCCTACGCGCACCTCAAGCGGCTGCACGACACCGGAGCCAGCGTGCTGATCCAGCCGTTGATCGCCTCGGTCGCCCTCGACGGCGAATGGCCGTTGATCTTCCTCGACGGCAAATACAGCCACGCCGCCAGCAAACGCGTCGCGCTGCCCGCCGCGAGTTCGGTCGAGGGCCTGTTCGCCGAAGAGAACAACGCACCGCACCTCGCCGACGCCGCGCAGATCGCGGTGGCGCAGGCCGCGGTGGACGTTGTGCTGCAACGCTTCGGCACCCCGGCCTACGCCCGTGTCGACCTCGTCCGCGACGACGACGGCCAGTTCCGCGTACTGGAACTGGAGTTGATCGAACCGTCGCTGTTCCTGCCGCAGGCCGGACCCGACGCGGTCCAGCGACTGGTGTCGACGATCACCGCCTAGCGGTCGGTCACCACCAACGGCGTTCGCGCGCCTGGCTGCTGCCACCGGTCTTGTCGAGGGCGTCGAGCCGAGCCAGATCCTCGGCCGGCAGGTCGAAGTCGAAGATCCGCAGGTTGTCCTCGATCCGCTCCCGGTGCACCGATTTCGGAATGACCGGGATACCGCGCTGCACGCCCCAGCGCAGCAACACCTGCGCGGGCGTGCGGCCCGTACCAGCGGCGATGTCCGCGACGGTGCGGTCGTGCAGCAGGCGCCCGGTGCCCAGCGGGCTGTACGCCTCCAGCACGATGCCGTGCTCGCGGCAGGCTTCGAGCAGGCCCTTGCGGAAGGCGACCGGACTGAAGTTGACCTGGTTGACCGACGGCAGCCTGCTCGCCTGCGCGGTCACCGCCGCGAGGTCGGCCTCGCCGAAGTTGGACACGCCGATCGAGCGGGTGTAGCCGCGTTCGGCTGCTTGTTCCATACCGGCCCAGGCGCGGGTCGGGCCGCCTTGCGGCCAGTGCACCAGATAGAGGTCGACCGCGTCGACGCCGAGCCTGCGCAGGCTCTGTTCGAGCGCGCCGACGGGATCCTTGCCGCGCGGAAAGAACTTGGTCGTGATGAAGACTTCGTCACGTTCCAGTCCGCTCTCCTTGAGCGCGGTCCCGACACTTGCCTCGTTTCCATAGGCCTGCGCGGTGTCGATGTGGCGGTAACCGGCTTCCAGCGCCCAGCGGACCGCGTCGACGCACTCGGGGCCGTCCGGCACCTGCCACACGCCCAGCCCCAGCAGGGGCAGGGTGCCGCCGTCGGCCAGCACTCGCGCGCGTCCGTCCGGCGTGAGTTCCTCAACTGTCATGCATCCATGATCCTCGCTCGGAGCGAAGGAGGCGAAATCACGGAGTGTAATGGAATTTCCCGATGGGCTCGGTCTGCCGTGGCAACGATGGTACGTTGGCCTTGACCTGTTTCCGTGTCGGCGCACGACATCCGCGTAATTCAATTGGACGAAGGATGAGCAGGCAGGCCAAACCGGGAAGCAAACCGTACCGTACGCAGTTGCGCGAACGGTTGGTAAGCCTGGGCTTTTCCGAGGACGCCCTCTGCGCCCACATCGCGCAGAACCTGATCGCCGAGTGCGGGGTCCGGCCGAGGACGGCGTGGCGGCTGGCCTGCGAGATGTCCCTGGAAACCGCCGCGACCAGGTACAACGCCATCACCGGCGAGCCACGGGCCGGCATGCGCGGTTCGCGGATCTGGGAGTTCGAACAGTGGCCGGAGCGCGGTGTGCGGCCGACGGTGTCCGTGTTGCGGGTGCTGGCGCAGGTCTACGGAACTACCTGGCGATCCCTGCTGACCCTGCGGGATCTGGAAGGACTACCGGCCAAGGAACTCGCGGAATATCACACGATCGAGCAACAGGGCGCGGTCACCCCGGTCCGGATGCCGGTACCGGCCCCGGTTGCCGTCGTCTCCACCGACGTCGACGATCCCCAGGTCGGCAGCGACGCGCTGGCCGAGGCGATGCTGTTGACGACAACCAACGTCGACGAACTGCAGCTCGACGATCTGTGGGCCGACCTGAACCATCTCAGTGATGCTTATACCCGGACATCGCCGGATTCCGTGCTGCGCCAGGTGTCTTTCGTTCAGCAACGCGCGGTGACGCTGCTGAAAGGCAGGCAGCCGCCCAAACGCACCCGCGAGCTGTACCTCATCAACGCCAAGTGTTCCGCGATGATGGCATGGATGGCAGGCGACCTCGGCCGCTACGGTGTTGCCCAGCAACTCAATGCCACCGCATGGCTTTACACCCAGAGCGCGGACGACTGCCTTGCCCGCCGCTGGGTGCGCACCACCCAGGCCAGGGTGGCGTTCTGGGCGGGCAACGCCATCGAATCCGCGCGGCTGGCCGCGGATGGCTTGAAGTACAAGGCAGGCGGGATCAACGACGCCCCGCTCATCCTGGCCGAGGCGCGTGGCTGGTCGTCGGTGCAGGCGAAAAACCAGGTGATGGACGCGATCGAGCGCTGGTCGCGGATCGAGGACACCGGCCTGGAAGACCTCGACCGGGAGGACCGGTTCTTCAACATCAGCAAGGATCGCCGCCACTACATGGCCGGTACCTCGCTGCTGTCCGTTGGGCAGACCGCGCACGCGTTGCGGGAGTTCCAGACCGCGCGCGAGGCCTACGACGACATGGCCCTGGAACACCGGTGGGCGGCAATGGAACCGATGATCCGGATCGACGCGGCGCGCGCTCATCTGCGGCTGGGCGATCTGGACACGGCCGTCGCCGAAGTCGAGCCGTTGTTGAACGGCGGAGTCGACGGCCAGCCCGACATGGTGGCCTCGATGTTGAACCTTCTTGCCAAAGAATTGACCGATACACGCTGGAGTAGAGCGAAGACGGCAAAAGATCTGGCCGATGCGTTAATCAGTGCGCGAGGGTCCATTCATCAATGAGAGTGAACCCGCTCGGAGATGTGATACTGATGACAACACGCAATACGTCTTTGCCCTTGACAAGTCATGTTCCTTCGGTTTTCGCGCATCCCGGCAAACATGTTGTCGTGGTCGCGGATCGATTCGCTCCGTTCGCCGATGGTGAGCGTGTACTGACAATCTCGGACCTGCTGATGCGAGTTTCCGGGAAACCTTCAGGCGAACCTCACAGACCCTGGACGGTTCATGTCGGCCAAGGTATTGAATCCCGGGACTGGCAGTTACTGGAATCGGCGTGCCGGGACAATACGACCGCCCGGATGGCGGCCCGGGAGGCGCCATTCGGCGCACAGCTCGCGCCCGCCACGGTGCACAAGCTGCGCCCCGAGAACGTGCTGCTGGCCAACGTGCGGCACCTCACGACCGGCTACTGCGCCGCCGACCTGCGCATCCACTGTGACAACGAGCTGGTCATCGACCATCGGACCGGCGAGCACGTGCAGGGTATGGTCATCGTCGAGGCCATGCGGCAGATCTGCATCGCCCAGTTCGAGACCGATTACCGGTGTGACCTGCCCGATTTCGAATACGCGGGCGTGTGGAAACGGATTAATCTCAGCTTCCAGGATTTCCTGTTCGCGCTACCAGCCACGGTCTCGGCCGAGGTGACGTTCGCGGATCTGAGCAGGCCAACCAATCTCAAATTCCAGGTGCGCACCTCGATCTGCCAGAACGGGGGTGAAGTCGCGTCCGCCGAGATCGAATATTCCATGATCAAGCACGAGCGTTTCGTGAACCTCGAACACGCCAAGGCGACGCGCGCGTCACAAACCTATCTGGCCACCTTCGCCGGATAGAGATTTTACCGGAAATTAACGCAAGACCTCATGGAAAGGCAGGGAGAATGGCCGAGGCGCGAGGTTCGGACGTGCGATCCGAAACCTTCGACCAGGGCTTGACGCTGATCCAGCAAATGGGCGGCCAGGAACGGCCCGCCGTCCTCGATCTGTTCGCCAGCATCGGTGAGGCAACATTTGGCGAACAATGCGTCGAGTTCGTTTACGGGAACGTCTACCACCGCCCAGGTCTTTCCCTGCCGGAGCGACAGCTCGCCACCATCGGCGCGCTGACCGCACTCGGCTACGCCGCGTCGCAACTGAAGTTCCACGCCACCGCAGCCATCAACCTCGGCTGCGCCCGCCGACAGGTCATCGAAGCCGTCATCCAGGTCAGCTCGTTCGCCGGATTTCCGGCCGTGCTCAACGCACTCATGGCGGTGAAGGAGGCGTTCGCGGGCATCGTGGACGCCGAAACGCCGCCGGAGAGCACCGACGAGCAGCCACGCTGGTCCGACATCGGCGACCGGTACCAGCGCGGGCTCGCCGCCATGACCGAGATCGACGGCGAGGCGGGCAAGAAGGTGGCCGATGCGCTCCAGGACGTCGCACCCGACCTGGCGCGCTACATCATCGAGTTCACCTTCGGCGAGATCTACCCGAGGCCGCAGCTCTCGCTCAAGCACAGGGAGATCGTCACCATCGCGGCCTGCGCCGCGCTCGGCTCGGCGATCCCCCAGCTGAAAGTGCACGTCAACGGCCTGCTCAATGTCGGAGGAAGCCAACGCGAGGTCGTCGAGACCTTGCTGCACCTGGCTTTCTACATCGGTTTCCCTGCGGTGCTCAACGCCATCTGCGCCGCGCGGGACGTCTTCGCGGAGCGTGTGACCCACCAGTGACGGAACTATCCCAGGTGCGCCTGATCGCGATCGACTGCGACGGCGTGCTGATCAACGACACCTATCTCGCGGTCATCGAGCGCTTCGTGACCCAGCGCGGCGGCGACTACGACGACGAGTTGGAGCGGGCCATCATCGGCCTGCGCGACGTGGTCGTCGCCGAGCTGATGGCCGACGCGTGCGGTCTCGACCAACCGGTCGAGGACACCCTGGCCGAGATCTGGGCCGAGCGGGAGCGATACCTGCGCGAGCACCCGATCGCGGTCACCCCGGGAGCCGAGTCCCTGCTGGCCTCGCTGCGCGGCCTCGGCGCCCGGGTGGTCTGCTACGGCGGCCGCACCCGCGAGCACACCTTCGACAAGTACCTCGGCGAACTCGTCGAGTTGCTCGACCCCGACGTGCCCTACGTCGGCATCAACGAACACCGCCCCGGCGTGGAGTACATCGTCCGCGACGTGATCGGCTGCGATTTCGGCCAGGCGGTGTTCATCGACGACGTGAGCCGGGTGGCCCAGGCCGCGCGCACCTGCGGCGCCGGCTTCATCGGCTTCCCCAGCACCCCCGCCCACCAGCGGCAACGCCGGTTCATGCGGGACATCGGGGTCCGGCACATCGTTGATTCACTTGCGGAAGTCGGCCCGGAACTGCTCGCCCGCGTTGACGCCGAACTGATCACCTCGACACACTGGTCCATTGCTCCATGAGGGACCTGGGGACGAGTTGTGAAGTACTTCTCGCTGCCGAATCCGGGCAGCGCGCTGGTGGCGGGGGAGCGCGACGTACCTGAGCCCGGCCCGGGCGAGGTGCTGGTCCGGATGCGTGGGTGGTCGATCAATTTCCGTGACCTGATGATGGTGAAAGGCTGGTACCCGAAGCCGGTCAAACCCGAGGTGGTGCCGCTGTCCGACGGCGCGGGCGAGATCGTCGCCGCCGGTTCGGCGGTCACCCGCTGGTCGCCCGGCGACCGCGTGGTCGCGACCTACTTCCCGCGCTGGATCTCCGGCCCGGGCACCCCCGAGGCGACCTCGGTCGAACTGGCCGGCTCGGTCGACGGCGTGCTCGCCGAGTACGTCACCTTCGCCGAGGACGCCGTCGTCGCCATACCGGCCAACCTCGACTTCGCCGAAGCCGCGACCCTGCCGAGCGCAGGTGTAACCGCGTGGCGGGCCGTGGTCGACGAGGGCAGGCTCATGCCCGGCCAGAACGTGCTCACCCTGGGCAGCGGCGGCGTGTCCACCTTCGCCGTCCAGTTCGCGGCGCTCGGCGGCGCCCGCGTACTGGCCACGTCCGGCTCGCCCGAGAAAGGCGAGCGATTAGCCGCGCTCGGCGCCGCCGACGTCCTGGACTACCGGGCCACGCCCGACTGGGGCGCGGCCATCGCCGAGCTGACCGGGGGCGGCGCGGACCACGTCGTCGAGGTCGGCGGCGCGGGCACCTTCGGCCAGTCGATCATCGCGGCGCGACCGGGCGGGCACATCAGCGTGGTCGGCGTGCTGACGCAGGGCAGCGGCATCGACCCGTTGCCGGTCATCGCCAAGCAACTCACGCTGCGCGGCCTGACCAACGCGAGCCGGGACACCTTCGAGCGGATGAACCGCGCCATCGCCCGCCACGACCTGCACCCGGTGATCGACCGCCGGTTCGCCTTCGACGACATCGCCGACGCGCTCAAGCACCTGGAGTCCGGCAGGCACGTCGGCAAGGTGGTCATCGAGGCCGACTGACCGGCCGCACGGGTAGGATTTCGCTACAGCTCTGGATAGTTTTCCACTGGACTTAGGCATGTCCGCTGGTCAGCGGCTTGTTCGCGACCGAAAAATCATTGTCGCGCCTGGAATGGTGGCCTGCCTCCGTACGCGGGACAGTTGTATCAGCGCAAGGCGACGACCGCGACGCCCACCCACCCAGCGTGAAGCGCCTTGTGCGAACTCGGAGGCAGGTTTCAGCCGTCCTGGGGGATGGTTGAAACCTCGCCTCCCAGACTTCCGGCGGCCGAGGGATCGACCTGGGGGATTTCCGGTGCTGGGCGAGCCTGGTGCGTGCTCGCCCAGCACCGACGTTTCACTCCTCGCCGCTCGGTCCACGGAGTTCCCAGGCTCCGCGGCGGCGCAGGACGAGCAGGTAGTAGGCGATCGAGACGACCGCGATGCCGATCGTGACGTACAGGCTGGGCCTGCCGACCTTCGGGTCGAGCGCGTTCTCGTAGACGACGTAGCCCAGCGCGAGCAGGGCGAGGATCGGCGCTACCGGGAACAGCGGCATCCGGTAGCGGGCGTGCGCGGTCGAGCCGTTGCGCCTGCCGTTGACCGAGGACAGGCACAGCAACGCGTACACGGCGACGATCGTGGTCGCGGTGGTGACCAGCAGGAACTGCTCGTCGGCGAAACACAGCGCCGCACCGGCCACGCCGACCGCGACCGTGGCGACCCAGGGCGTCGCGAAGCGCGGATGAATGGTAGCCAGCGCCCGGCTGATCGCACCCGGCCAGGCTGCGTCCCGGCCGGTGCTGAACACCATCCGGGCGGTGATCAGGATGATGGCCAGCACCGCGTTGAGGATGGCCAGCGCGACGGCGAGGCTGATCGCGGTGTTGAGCCAGCTGCCACCGCGCGCGGTGATGAAGTAGGCCATCATGTTCGGCGCCGCGAACAGCTCGCTCAGCGACGGCGCGCCCCACAGCACGGCGGTCACCGGGGCGAGTTCGGCGATCACCGTGATGCCCAGCGCCCACAACACGGCCCGGGCGATGCCACGATGCGCGTCCTGGGTCTCCTCGCCGAAGTACACGGCGGAGCCGTAACCGTTGTAGGAGAAGATGGCGACCGCCGTGGCCGCGCCGATGAGCCCGATGGTGGCCGGACTCGTGCCGGCACCGGCGACGACCGGGTGCGCCAGCAGGTCGGTGAACGGGCGAGCCGGATGGACGACCCCGAGCACGGTCACCACCACCAGCGCGATCATCTCGATGGCCAGGAAGATCCCGGTCACCCAGGCGTTCAGCTTGACGTCGAACACCGCCAGCACGGTGGCGATGACGGTGGTGATGGCCGCGACCAGCGGAGCGTTCAGGTCCGGGAAGACCACCGACAGGTAGGTGCCGACGCCGAGCGCGATCACCGCGACGATCAGCACCTGGGTGATCACCAGCAGGCCGAGCGTGACGAAGCCCGGTAACTTGCCGAGCGTGCGGCCGACGATCGCGTATTCGCCGCCGCTGAGCGGATAGGCGGAGGCCAGTTCGGCGTAGACGAATGCCATGAAGACGCCGACCACGCCGGCCAGCACGAAGCTCCAGAACGCGCCGCTGCCCGCCTGGGCGACGACGCCGGGGGAGATGATGAACACCGACGAAGCCGGCGTGGTGGCGGACAAGGTGATGAGCAGGGTGCCCAGCACGCGCAGGCCACGGCGCAACATCGGCCGGGCCGGCTGGTGCTCCGATGTGGACGGTGCGACCGGGACGCCGGCCGGATCTGCTGCCATGGTTGCCATCTCCTCTGCGGGAGAAGTTCTTTGAACGAGAATCAAAGAACTCGATCCGGCCGATGTCAATAGCTGGGCAGGCACTGCTTGTGTTTTCTGACCGTTGTATGAAGAATCGGCCGCATGCCACGACCGAGCAAGGCGGCGCAGCGCCGGGCCGAACTCCTCGTCGCCGCGCGCGACGCGATCCTGGAGCACGGCGTCATCGGCCTGCGGCTGCGCGACATCGCCGACCGCGCGGACATCTCGACGCCGTCGCTGCTCTACTACTTCCCGAGCCTGTCCGAACTGCTCTACGAGGTGCAGCGGGCCGCGGTCGAGCGGTTCTGCGCCGACCGCGAGGCCGCGGCGGCCGAGGAACCCGATCCGCGCCGCAGGCTGACCGGCCTGATCAAGGCCGGGCTGCCGACCGGACGCGAGGACGAACTGTGCTTCCTGATCTACGAACTCGGCGCCTACGCCCGCACCGATCCGGCCTACGCCGCCCAGCACATCCAGCTCTACGAACGCCAGGTCGCCCTCTACACGACGGTGCTGACGGCGGGCGCGGCAGCCGGAGTGTTCACGCTGGCGCGGGACGCGATCACCATCGCCCGCAACCTGGTCGCGCTGGAGGACGGGCTCGGCCTGCACCTCACCCAGGCCGTGCCCACCTTCACCGTCCCCGCCGCCACGCGCCAACTGCTCGCCTACGCCACCGACGCCACCGGCTGTGACCTGACCGAGGAGGACTGAATGCGCGCGCGAGCGCTCGGACTACCGCTGACCGGTGAAACCGGACGGCACAACGCGATCACCGACGTGCCGGGCGTCGCCGTCGGCTACACGACGTTGATCGAGGGTGAGGACGTCCGCACCGGCGTGACCGCGATCCTGCCGCGACCGCCCGCCGACGTGGACGTGCCGTGCCCGGCGGGCTGGTACTCGCTCAACGGCAACGGCGAGATGACCGGCACGACCTGGCTCACCGAGACCGGCGCACTGCGGCTGCCGGTGCTGATCACCAACACGCACGCGATCGGCCCCGCGCACCGGGGCGTCATCGACTGGGCGTTGCGGGCCAAGCCCGGGCTCGCCCGCGAGTGGCTGCTGCCGGTGGTCGCCGAGACCTGGGACGGCTACCTCAACGACATCAACGGCCCGCACGTCCGGCCGGAGCACGCGATCGCGGCCATCGACGCGGCCACGACCGGTCCGGTCGAGGAGGGTTCGGTCGGCGGCGGGACCGGCATGAACTGCTACGCGTTCAAGGGCGGTAGCGGCACCGCGTCCCGGATCGTCCAGCACGGCGGCGACACCTACACCGTCGGCGCGTTCGTGCAGGCCAACTTCGGCGCCCGGCGCGAGCTGACCGTGTGCGGAGTGCCGGTCGGCGCGGCACTGGCCGAGGACAACCCGATCGAGGACACCGACTGGCGCACCCCGCCCGGCGCCGGATCGATCATCGTGGTGATCGCCACCGACGCGCCGCTGCTGCCGGGCCAGTGCACCGCGCTGGCCCGCCGCGTCCCGCTCGGCCTGGCCCGCACCGGCACCACCGGCTCGCACTTCTCCGGCGACATCTTCCTCGCCTTCTCCACCGCCACGTCGACAGGCGACGCCGACTACGAGCAGCTGAGGTTCGTGCCCTGGCACCGGCTGGATCCGTTCTACGCGGCGGTCGTACCCGCGGTGGAGGAGGCGGTGCTCAACGCGCTCGTCGCGGCCCGCACCATGGTCGGCCGGGACGGCCACCGGTCGCCGGGCCTGCCGATCGATCAACTGCTGAGCTTGCTCGCTAACTGAAATCATATATGATCGGAGCATGGCTGATCCGGTTCTGCGCGGGCTGGGGATCGCGTGCCGCACGATCGTCGCGGTGCACCTGAACTATCGGGGCCGCGCCGCCCAGCGTGGCCGGATTCCGCGCCACGGCTCGTACTTCCTCAAGGCCGCCTCCTCGCTGGCCGAAAGCGACGGTGAGGTCGCGCGCCCGGCCGGCGCCGAACTGCTCGGGTTCGAGGGCGAGATCGCGCTGGTGATCGGCAAGACCGCGCACCGGGTCGACCCGGCCGATGGCTGGGCGCACGTCGGCTGGGTCACCGCCGCCAACGATCTCGGCCTGTTCGACCTGCGCTACGCCGACCGCGGCTCGAACCTGCGGGCCAAGAGCGGCGACGGTTTCACCCCGCTGGGCCCCACATTCCTGCCCGCCGCCGACCTCGATCCGGACCGGCTGCGCGTCCGCACCTGGGTCAACGGCGTACTGGCCCAGTCCGACACCACCAGGAACCTGCTGTTCGGCTTCGGCGCGCTGGTCGCCGACCTGTCCAGACTGTCCACATTGGAACCCGGTGACGTCATCCTGACCGGAACCCCGGCCGGCGCCGGACTGATCGAGCCCGGCGACGTCGTCGAGGTCGAAGTGGACAGCACCGACCCCGACCGCCCGGCCAGCACCGGCAGGCTGCGCACCACCGCCGTCACCGGACCGGCCCTCCCGGCATACGGCGCCCCGCTCAAGGTCGACGACGAGTTGCGCCTCTGGGCCGGAGTCGAGCGCGACACGTCAGTCCTGCGCGCGCTCAGCTCGGTCGGCGTCGCCACGCTGTCCGCGCAGCTGCGCAAGCGCGGCCTGAACAACGTGCACCTCGACGGCGTGCACCCGCTCCGGCCCGGCACCCGGTTCGCCGGCTTCGCCAGGACGCTGCGTTACGTGCCGCTGCGCGAAGACCTGTTCGCCGCCCACGGCGCCGGGTTCAATGCGCAGAAGCGCGCCATCGAATCGGTGAACCCCGACGAGGTACTGGTGATGGAGGCACGCGGCGAGCACACGGCAGGCACGCTCGGCGACATCCTCGCGCTACGCGCCCAGGTGCGCGGCGCGGCCGCGATCGTCACCGATGGCGCGGTGCGTGACTCGGCGGTCGTGGCCGAATTGGACATTCCGGTGTTCCACGCGGGCACCCATCCGGCCGTGCTCGGGCGACGGCACGTGCCGTGGGAGACCGACGTGGTGATCGGCTGCGGCGGCACCACCGTGCGGCCGGGCGACATCATCGTCGGCGACGACGACGGCGTGCTGGTCGTGCCGCCCGAACTGGCCGGGGAGATCGCGGCGGACGCGATCGAGCAGGAGCGGGAGGAAACGTTCATCGTCGAACAGGTCCGGGCCGGGCACGGCATCGACGGCCTGTACCCGATGAACGAGCAGTGGCGCGCCGCGTACCGGGAACGCGGCTGAGCGACGGATCATGTCGATTATCGTGTATGACATGGCGGACCAGCAGGGCGGCTCCAAGCACGAGGTGGCTTACGAGCTGATCAAGAACCGGATCGTGGACGGCACCTACAGCCCGGGTTACCGGCTGGTGCTCGAAGCGCTCGCGCGGGAGTTCGGGTTCAGCCCGGTTCCGGTGCGCGAGGCGATCCGCAGGCTGGAAGCCGAGGGCTACGTCGAGTTCATCCGCAACGTGGGTGCCCGGGTCGCGCACCTGGACACCGGCGCCTACGAGCAGGCCATGCAGGCACTCGCGCTGCTCGATGGCTATGCGACCGCGCTGGCCGCACCCCGAATGCGCAAGGCGGATATCAAGCGGGCCAGGAGCATCAACAACAAGATGGCGCAGGCACTCCGCTCCTTCGACCCGGCCAGCTTCACCCAACTCAACCACCAGTTCCACGACGTGATCCTGCAACGCTGCCCGAACACCTACGTGCAGAACATGGCGGCGGGGGAGTGGGCGCGACTGGACCTGGTGCGGCGGACCTCCTTCGCGTTCGTGCCGGGCCGCGCCCAGGGCTCGGTCGAGGAGCACGAGCGGATCGTCGCCCTGATCGAGGCCGACGCCGATCCGATGGCGATCGAGCTGGCGGCCCGCGAGCACAAGCTCGGCACGTTGCGGGCCACCATCGAGCACATGCGCGCGACCGCCAAGGTCTGACTCACCACCAGAGGTGCCCAGTACCCCTGGTCAGCCGCCCGACCAGGGCGGACGTCGGCCGGAACAGTCCAGCTCGCGCGACGATGCCCGCGATCTCGCCCCGGCTCGCGCAGTCCAGCTTGGCCAGCAGCCGCTCGACATAGGTCTCCACCGTCCGCCTGCTGACCACGAACGCGTCCGCGATCGCCTGATTGCTCATGCCAGCGAGAATCCCGGTGGCCACATCGACTTCCCGCACGGTGAGCCCGAACTCGTCGCGATAGGGCATCCCAGCCACGATCACCTGATCCCCATCCCGCAACAGCGCCAGCCGATACCACCGCCCCTCGTGCCGCCACAAGCACACCAGCGACCGCGCCACCTCCCGCGCCAACTCGACGATGGGGCCGTCCCGCACCAGCGGCATCGGCTCTCGTCCGGGCAGTGGCACCACCTCACCGTCCCGGTCCAGCCGAGCCGCTGCCCACTCGGGCCCGAACAACGCGTCGAACCGAGCCGAGCGCAGCGGATCCACACCCCGCGCCAGCGCAGGCGCCAACTGCGCGACAAACTCCCGGGTCCCTTCACCGAACACCGACCGCGCCGACGCGCTCAGGTGCAGCACGCCGACCCGGCGGCCATCCGCGCACCGCAAGGCGGCCGACAGCCCGTCCTCGAACCCGGCCGGTCCCAGCACGCGCCGGTAGTGCGGCGAGGCGCGGAAGTGCTGCGGCATGTCGTCCATCAGCAGCGGTCCGGCACTGTCGAACAACTGCCTGCCCCACCGCGTGAACGGCAACCGGTGCACCAGCTCCTCCGAAGTCGCCTGGCGATAGCCGCGCCGAGCCAGCACTTTCGCGCCACCGCGCACCGGATCCCAGCCCTCCACCTGCGCGGCCTCGACCTCCGGCAGCGCGCTGCTCAGCGCGTCGAACACCTCGTCCCAGCCGGCGTCGGCACCAGGCGCGATCCCTAGGCGCAATGCCGCGGATACCGTCTTCATGCCTCACCTCTTGGCGAAGTAGCGGGCGCGATATTCGTTGGGGCTGCTGCCATAGGCGGCGCGGAACACCCGGCTGAAATGGGCGGGATCGGCGAATCCCCAGCCCGCCGCGATCAGGCCGACCGGCCGGTCGGCCTGCATCGGGTCGCGCAGATCGTGTCTGCACCGTTCCAGCCTGCGCTCCCGCAACCAGCGCACCACCGTCGTGTGCTCCTCGTGGAACAGCTTGTGCAGGTAACGGGTGGAGATGTAGTGCGCGGCGGCGATCCGGTCCGGGCTCAGGCCGGGATCGGCCAGCTGTCGCTCCAAATAGGACAGAATGGTCAGCATCAGCGGCCGGGTGGCAGGCCGCTCCAGGTCGAGCTGCTCGGCATAGACGGTCACCAGCAGATCGAGGATGTTGTCGGCCAGCCGGACGTTGCCCGGTAGGTCGAGGGTGTCGAGCTGACCGGCGAGCTGGCGCAGGAACACCGACAGCAGCGCGCCCGCGCCCCGGTCACCGGGCACCCGGCGGCCGGTGATCTCGGTGATGCGCTCGTCCGGCAGCCGCAACAGGTTTCTGGGCAGCATCAACACCAGCTGCCGATAGGGGCCGTCGAACATCATCGTGTACGGCCGGGAGGTCTCGTAGATGGTCAGATCGCCGGGGCGCAGCGTGGTTTCGCGCTCGCCCTGGGCCAGCAGGCAGGTGCCGCGCAGCTGCACGCCGACCTTGTAGCACTCCGGATCGGAGCGGGTGATCAGCTTCGGGGTTCTGCGCACAATGTGCGGCGTCGCGGCCACCTCGGTCACCCGTAACGCGCCCAGTTCGACGCTGCGCAGCCTGCCGTCGAAGGGTTGGGCGGACAGGATGGGATCCACCTGCAGCGGAACGAACGTGTTCGACACCAGCTCGCGGAAGGCGTCGAAGCGGGTCGCGGCCGCGCGGTGCCGCTGGATCATCGTTGACATGCGGCTCCTCCGTCCTCGATTTGCCGAGACAAATCATATACGATTTGATGGATGACATCAGGTACAAACAGTAGCCGACCTGGAGGGATGCGATGAGGTTCCGCGCCGATCCGGCGAAAATCCGGGGGTCGATCGTGCCGGTCGTGACCCCGTTCACCGACGACGACGCGGTGGACGAGGCATCGTTGCGGAACCTGGTCCGCCGCGCGATCGCCGCCGGTTCACACGGCGTCTCGCTGGGCGGATCGACCGGGGAGCCGAGCGCGCAGTCGGCCCAGGAGCGGCTGCTGGCCATGCGCGTGGTCGCCGAGGAGGTGGCGGACTCTGTCGCATTCGTGCCCGGCACCGGCTCGCACTCGCTGACCGAAACCATCGAACTGACCACCGCCGCCCGCGACTTGGGCGCGGACGCCGCGCTGGTCATCACGCCCTACTACGCCCGCCCCACCCAGGAAGGCCTCTACCACTGGTATGCCACGGTCGCGCGGGAAGTGCCCGACCTGCCCCTGATGATCTACAACGTGCCGTCCCGCACCGCGGTCGACGTCGCCCCGGAGACGGTGGCGCGGCTCTACCGCGACTTCGACAACATCGTCGGCATCAAGGAAACCACCCGCGACTTCGAGCACTTCTCCCGCGTGTTCCACGCCTGCGGCCAGGACCTGCTGATGTGGTCCGGGATCGAGCTGCTGTGCCTGCCGCTGATGGCGCTGGGCGGCGCGGGCTTCGTCAGCGCGGTGGCCAACCTCGCCCCGGACGCCGTGGCGCGCATGTTCGACCGGTGGGAATCCGGCGACCTGGCCGGCGCCCGCGACCTGCACTACCGCCTGCACCCCCTGGTCGACCTGGTCTTCGTCGAGACCAACCCGGCTCCGGTGAAATGGGTGCTGCACCAGCAGGGCCATATCGCCTCACCACGAGTGCGGCCACCGCTGGTCGGCCCAACCGACAACGGCATCGCGAAGATCCGCGCGCTGCTCGACCAATTCGGGGAGATCTCATGACCGCGACCGAGCAGGCGACCGTCGCCGTGCCGGAGGGCCTGCCGACCACCCTCCGCCACTACATCGGCGGGTCCTATCTGGACAGTGCCGACGGCGCCAGCTTCGACGTCGCCGACCCGGTCACCAACCGCACCTACGCCACCGCGGCCTCCGGCGGACCCGAGGACATCGCCCGCGCGGTCGCCGCCGCGCGCCGCGCGTTCCTGGACGGCCCGTGGCCGTCGATGCGGGCGCGGGCCAGAGCGAAGGTGCTGAACCGGATCGCCGACCTGGTGGAAGCCCAGGAGGATCGGCTGGCCGCGTGGGAAACCTTCGACACCGGCCTGCCGATCACCCAGGCGCACGGTCAGGCGGCCAGGGCGGCCGAGAACTTCCGCTACTTCGCCGACGTGATCGTCGCGCTGCACGAAGAGGCCTACCGCGTCCCCGGCGCGCAGACCAACTACGTCGTCCGCAAACCGGCAGGCGTCGCCGGCCTGATCACGCCCTGGAACACGCCGTTCATGCTGGAGAGCTGGAAGCTCGCGCCCGCGCTCGCCGCGGGCTGCCCGGTCGTGCTCAAACCGGCCGAGTTCACCCCGCTCTCGGCCAGCCTGTGGCCGGAGATCTTCGCCGAAGCCGGACTGCCCGACGGCGTGTTCAACCTGGTCAACGGCATCGGCGAGCGAGCCGGACAAGCCCTGGTCGACCACCCGCAGGTGCCGCTGATCTCGTTCACCGGGGAGACAACGACCGGCCAGACCATCATGCGATCCTCGGCCGACGCGCTGAAGATGTTGTCCATGGAACTGGGCGGCAAGTCGCCGGTCGTCGTGTTCGCCGACGCCGACCTGGACCGCGCCCTCGACGCGGCCGTGTTCGGCGTGTTCTCGCTCAACGGCGAACGCTGCACAGCGGGCTCGCGGGTGCTGATCGAGCGTTCGGTCTACGACGAGTTCGTGGCCAGCTTCGCCGAACGCGCCGACCGGATCGTGGTCGGCCCCCCGTCCGATCCGGCTACCGAGGTCGGCGCCCTCGTGCACCCCGAGCACTACGCCCGCGTGCTCGGCTACGTCGAGATCGGCAAGGCCGAAGGCGCCCGCCTGGTCGCCGGTGGCTCCCGGCCGGACAACCTGCCACACGGCAACTACCTGCGACCCACCGTGTTCGCCGACGTCACCCCCGAGATGCGGATCTTCCAGGAGGAGATCTTCGGCCCGGTCGTCGCGCTCACCCCGTTCGACACCGAAGCCGAGGCCATCCGGCTGGCCAACGACGTCCGCTACGGCCTGGCCGGGTACGTCTGGACCTGCAACCTCCAGCGCGGCCACCGCGTCGCCGAATCGCTCGACGTCGGCATGGCCTGGCTCAACTCGCACAACGTCCGCGACCTGCGCACCCCGTTCGGCGGCGTGAAGGCCAGCGGACTGGGCCGGGAAGGCGGCGCCCGCAGCATCGACTTCTACACCGAGCCGCAGATCGTGCACGTCGCCCTGGACGACCTCCGCCCGCCCCGCTTCGGTGCCAACTGAGGAGACCCCATGACCGTCGAACCACCCGACATCGTGCGCGCCGCCTACGCCGAACTCGTGGTGTCCGATCTGGACCAGGCCCGCTGGTTCTGGACCGAGGTGCTCGGCCTGGTCGTCACCCACGCCGACGCCGACACGGTCTACCTGCGCGGCTACGAGGAAATCACCCACCACAGCCTGGTCCTGCGGCAAGGCAGCGTGCCCGCCGCAGCGCGCCTCGCCTACCGGGTCCGCACCCCAGCCGACCTCGACCGGGCCGAAGAATTCTTCGCCGCGCTCGACCGCCCGGTCCGCCGCGTCCCGGCCGGCGCGACGCGCGGGATCCGCGAAGCGGTCCGGGTCATCGACCCGCTCGGTTTCCCGCTGGAGTTCTTCCATGGCGTCGACCAGGTCGAGCGGCTGACCCAGCGCTACGACCTCTACCGCGGCGCCGAGATCGCCCGGATCGACCACTTCAACGTGGTCACCCCGGACATTCCGGCCGGATACCGGTTCTACTCGTCGCTCGGCTTCCGCTGCTCGGAGACGATCGAGGACGACAAGACCCTCTACGCGGCCTGGCTCGCCCGCAAGCAGACCGTGCACGACGTCGCGCTCACCGCGGGCGCTGGCCCGCGCCTGCACCACATCGCCTTCTTCACCCCCGAGGCGCACAACGTGCTGCGCACCTGCGACCTGCTCGGCGCGCTCCGCGAAGAGGCCCACATCGAGCGCGGCCCCGGCCGCCATGGCGTGTCCAACGCGTTCTACGTCTACCTGCGCGACCCGGACGGCCACCGCGTCGAGATCTACACCAGCGACTACTACACCGGCGACCCCGACCACCCGACGCTGCGCTGGGACGTGCACGACAACCGCCGCCGGGACTTCTGGGGCAACGCGGTCGTCCCGTCCTGGTATCGCGAAGCGAGCACCGTGCTCGACCTGGACGGCCAACCCCAACCGCTGACCGAACGGGCCGAACCCGACGAGGCCGACGTGGTGGTCGGCGCCGACGGCTTCAACGCCGACCCGGCGAGCCTGCGATCATGAGACCGCGCGCACCGTCTGTTCGACCGTGGTCAGGGGAATGCTCTGGAACCCGAACTGATTGGCCTGGTCCCGCGAGTCGCTGCCCGGCAACTGTGACAGTGGACCCGAATAGGGGTGCGGGTCCACCCCGGAGACGACCCAGCAACCGGCCCCGCTGAGGAGTACCTGGTCGCCGACGACCGGTGTGACGCGCAACGGCCTGCCGATGGTGAATCCGGGTTGGCCTGCGGGCATGACGATGGCGAGCAGGCGCCCGTCCGCCCCCCACAGCGGTCCTTGGTCCGCGCCCGGTTCCGATCCGGCCGGTCCGCGCGTGCTGTCCAGCCAGCCGGTGCTGCCCTCCTGGACCGGCGGCCCGCTCACCGTGTGTACCGACGAGAGCGCCATCTCGTAGTAGAGACCGAGGCCGCTGGGCATCTCGGTGTGGCCGGTCAACCTGCCAGTCGCCAGAACAACCGATGCACCTTCCTGCCGCGCCCGCGCGAACTCGTCGTGCAACGTCCGCACCGCGCACCCGTCCGCAGCGCTGCCGGTCGAGTTCACGCCCGACCGCGAGCTGATCCACGGCACCAGCCCGACCGCCACCACGACGGCCAGAACCACGGCGGCCCCGCCGAGCAGCACGGCACGAGAGCGCGTCGCGCGCCGCCGTTTGGTTTTCAGCGCGGCGAGGGTGGCATCGGGATCGGGGTTCACGGCATCGCGATCCCTTCGCATCACGTCACATGAGCGTAACGGAGAAGCCTAGACCGTGCCTACGTTCATCGCGTGCAGAACCGCCTGCGCCTCGATCTCCGGCCCAGCGAAGTTCGCGCAGATCCGGCCCCGATAGAGCACCACCACCCGATCGCACACCGCGGCCAGCTCATCCAGATCGGTCGAGCACAACAGCACCGTGGTCGACGAGTTCGCGACCGACCGCAGCAACGCATGGATCTCGGCCTTGCCGCCGACATCGACTCCGCGCGTCGGATCGTCGAGCAGCAGCACCGAAGGCCGCGCCGCCAGCCACTTGGCCAGCACCACCTTCTGCTGGTTGCCGCCGGAGAGCAGCCCGCACCGAACATCCACATCGGACGCTCGAATCCGCAGCCGCGTCACCAGTTCCCGGGCCTGCTTCCGCAGCCGCCCGGGCGCGACCCAGCGCCCGTCCCGCCCCAGTGCGACCGCGCGGACCTGCGCCGCGTTCTCCCACAACGGCTTGTCCAGCATCAGCCCGATCCGCCGCCGGTCACCCGACACCAGCGCCACCCCGGCGCCGATCGCCGCCCGCAAGCCACGCGGCACCTCGCGCCCGCCCGGCAACCGCACCGTGCCCGCACTCGCCCTGCGCAATCCCGCGACCACCTCCAGCACGGTCGTATGCCCGGAACCAACCAGCCCGGCGATACCGACGACCTCACCGGCCCGCGCGCTCAAACTGACCCCGTGCAACCGATCCGGCACGTCGACCTCGGCCAGTTCCACCGTGCCCGGCGGACCCAGCGGCCCCGGCAGATCGGCGACCGGCGCGGCCGAACCATTGCTGCCCCGGGCCCCGAGCATCGCATCGACGACCTGCGGAATGTCCAACTCGGCGCGCGGTACCCCGGACAGCACGGTGCGCCCGTCGCGCAGCACGGTGATCTCGTCGCACAGCGCCATCACCTCGGCCAGGATGTGCGAGACGAACACGACGCCGACATCGTGTTCGCGCAGCACCCGCAGGATGTCCAGCAGCCTGCGCGAACTCGCCTCCTCCAGCGCCGAGGTCGGCTCGTCCAGGATCAGCACTCGCGGCTCGGTGATCAACGCTTTCGCGATCTCGACCAGCTGCCGCTGCGCGAGGCTCAACGCAGAAAGCGGCGTGCGCGGATCGACGTCCAGCCCGAGCCTGCGCAACACCGGCTTCGCGCGTTCGACCATCACCGACCGGTCCCGGAACGGCCCCCGCGTCGGCTCGCGCATCGGATAGAGGTTGGCCAGCACGTCCAGATCGGGAAACAGGTTCAGCTCCTGCGACACCACCGCGATCCCGTGCGCGGCGGCGTCGGCGGTGTCCCGGAACGAGACCGGCCGTCCGTCCAGGCGCAGCGCGCCCGCGTCCGGGCTGACCGCGCCGGTCACCACCTTGATCAGGGTCGACTTGCCCGCGCCGTTCTCGCCGAGCAACGCGTGCACCGATCCCGATCGGACGGTCAGCCCGGCGTCGTGCAGCGCGGTGACGCCACCGAACTGCTTGCCGATGCCGGTGATTTCCAGGGTGCTCATCAATCGGCCTGGTTCAACGGCTTCAGGTACGCGCCCGGATTGGCCAGCTGCCGGCCGGCCTCGGCCTCGAACCACTGCTTGCGGGTCTGCTCGTTGGTCTGGCGCGCCATGATCTGGTCGATGTTCGCCGAGTTGATGATCAGCGAGCCGGTGTTCCACCAGCCCTGGGGGAGCGGCTTGCCGGTCCGCGCGTGCTCGGCCAGCAGCCGGATCGCCACGTACCCCTTGAGCCAGTGCTCGGGCGAGGCCAGTGCGGTCGCGTAGCCGTCCTTCACGGCCTGCAACGCGGACGCGTCCGGGTCGCAGGATCCGACCAGGAACTTGCGGCCGGTGTCCTTCTCGATCAGGGCCAGCGACACCGCGTCGGACGCGCCCGCGCCCAGGTAGGCGACCGCGTTCGGATGCGCCTTGACGATGTTGTTCCAGTCGTTGAAGTTGTCGGTCGGCTCGGAACCGGAGTTGAACGGGCCGAGCACGGTCAGCGTCGGCCGCTGCGCCTGTAGCACCTTCTTCACGCCGTCCAGCCGCTGCTGCAACAGCGCGAGACCGGGAATGTCGTCGCCGAGCACCACGTCACCGATGGTACCGACCGGAATGTGCTTGATGATCTCGTTGGCCAGCGACTCGCCGAGTTCGGTGTTGCTGTTGCCGATGTAGAGCGAGACCGGGGTGTTGGCGGGCGGCGCGGTGTCCACCGCGACTACCGGGATGCTCGCGTCACCGGCCTGCTTGAGCGGCCGCACGAACAGGTCCGGGGTCAACGTCTCCATCGCGATGCCGTCCGGCGAGGTGCGGATCGCCGACTGGAACTGCGACACCTCGGCCGATCCATCGATGGTCGGTGGCGCGGTCTCGTTCAGCGAGACGTTGCCCGCGTCCTGCGCCCCGGCCTTGGCGCCGAACGCCATCTCCTCGAACGGGTTCTGCGAAGTGGTCGAGTAGACGAAGGCCAGGTCGAGCGTTCCGCTCTTGCCGCTGCCGCCGCTCGCCGAGCTGCAACCGGCGGCCAATACGGTCAGCGCGGCCGCCAAAAACAGGAGAACTCGCATGGTCGCCCTTCCTTGATTCATAGCCCGAACTCCGATGTGCGCGCCCGGCGCCTGCTGCGCAACAGGCTGTCCACGGCGACGGCGAGCAGGACCACGACGCCGCTGGCGAAGGAACTCCAGTTGGCCGGGATGTCGAAGTAGACGAGCCCGCTGGAGACGACGCTGAGCAGGATCGCGCCGATCACCGCGCCGAGCACGGTCGCGCTGCCGCCGCGCAACGGAGTGCCACCGATGACGGCCGCCGCGATCGCCTGCAACTCGAAACCGGTGCCAACGTTCGGGTCGCCGGAACTGAAGAACGCCAACCCGAGCACCCCGGCCAGCCCGCACAGCCCGCCGACGCAGACCAGCACCTTCATCCGCGTCCACGGCGTCGAAATACCGGAATACGTGGCCGCGTCCGGATTGGAGCCGATCGAGCGGACCCGGTAGCCGAACGGGGTAAGCCGCAGCACGGCGGTCAGCGCGATCGTGATCACGATCAGCACCCACAGCCCGAACGGCAGCCCGAGCACGTTGCCGCCGACGATGGTGAAGAACGAGCTGCTCAGCGGCAGCCCGTTGACCTGCTGACCGTTGCTCAGCGCCAGCGCGAGCCCGCGATAGACCTGCATGCTGGCCAGCGTCGCCACGATCGCCGGGATGGCGATGGCCTGCACGACAACCGCGTTGACCAGGCCGAGGATCGCGCCGAGCACGATACCGGCGAGCGCGGCCAGCCACGGGTTGAGCCCACCGCGCATCAGCAGCGCCGAGGTGATCAGCGAGAGCCCGAAGTTGGACCCGACCGACAGGTCGATCTCCCGCATGGACAGCAGGAACGCCATGCCCGCCGCGAGCAGCGCCACGTACACCGAGCCCTGCAACATGTCGCGCAGCTGCCCGAGGTTGAAGAAGTTCGGGTGCAACGCCCCGATCAGTCCGATCAGGACGATCGTGGCGATCAGCACGCTGTTCGACTCGGCCTGGAACAGGCGGCGCAGTCCCGGCGGCAGCCCGCGCGCCGGCACCGGTTCGTCCGCCTCGCCGGTCCGGTCGGTCTGGTCGGCTCGGTTAGCAGTCACGCAGACAGCTTCCCGGTCGGTGCGCCAGGTCACTTGTCCGTGCGTGCACACTCCTTGTCCGGCCCGACACCGAGGCCATCCGCGCGGTCCGTTTCGGGTGCGCCGTCCGGCTAGGGTCGGCCGAGATACGGCGAACGGAGAGTCCGAAGTGGATGGAGCAGGACGGTTCGCGGGCCGGGTCGCGTTGATCACCGGCGGTGGCACCGGAATCGGTGCTGCCACTGCCCGCCGTCTGGTCGCCGAGGGCGCGCGAGTGGTCCTCAGCGGCCGCAGGCCCGACCCGCTGACCGAGGTGGCGAAGGAGTTCGGCGACAACGCGCACACCGAACCCGGCGACGCCGCGAACCCTGATGACGTGGCCCGGATCGTGGCGAGCACGATCGAGCGGTTCGGTTCGCTGGACCTTGTCGTGGCCAACGCGGGCGGGCACGGGCTCGGTGCCGCCGCCGACATCGACGACGAACAGTGGCAGCTGAGCCTGGACATCAACCTGAACAGCGCGTTCCGGACTATCCGCGCCGCACTGCCCGCGCTGATCGAATCGCGCGGCTCGATCGTGGTGGTCTCCTCGCTGGCAGGCCTGTTCGCCGGACCGGCCGTCGCCGGTTACGCCACCACCAAACACGCGCTGATCGGGCTGACCCGCTCGGTCGCGCGCGACTACGGCCGCTACGGGGTGCGGGTGAACGCGGTGTGCCCCGGCTGGGTGCGCACGCCCATGGCCGACGAGCAGATGGACGAACTCGGCGCCCACCGCGGCATCGACCGCGCGGCCGCGTACGCCCTGGTCACGAAGGACACGCCGCTGCGCCGACCGGCCGAACCCGAGGAGATCGCCGGCGTGATCGCGTTCCTGCTCTCGCGCGACGCCTCCGTGATGACCGGCGCGGTGCTGGTCGCCGATGCCGGCGCGCACGCCGTCGACCTGCCCACCATCGCGTTCGCCGATTGAGGAGTCGAGAGATGACCAACGTGGTGCCCGAGGACTGGAAGACGATGGACGAGTTCGCCGAGGGCATCGACGGCAACCGCCTGCCCCCGACCTCGGCCCTGTCCGGCACCGGCTGGCGGATCGACCGCGCCGGCGGCACCCGCACCGACCTGCGCTTCACCTCGGCCGACGAGGTCGAATGGTCCACCCCGACCGATTCCGGCACCGACTGGTACCAGGCCATCGAAGTCTCGGACGGCGTGTTCTTCGTCGACCAGACCTACGCCGATCGCCCCTACACCTCGGACGTGACCGTCGCCCATCTTGCCTCGGGCCGGACCATCACCATCCGCTCGGTCATCGCCGAACACGCGCCGGAGGGCAAACCCCGCGTCTCCCAGGAATTCCTCGCCGGCACGATCGGTGCGCCGACCGGTCCCGAACCCGGACCGACGCGAGACCTGATCGGCTGGCGCGCCCTCTACCGGTACAGCCCGAACCACCTCTACGAGCACGTCTACCTCAGCTCGGAGCGGTACTGCTGGCAGTGCCTGGTGGGGGAGCAGCGCGGCCACGGCGACGTCGACCTGGCGACCACCTGGAAGCTCGCCGAGAACTTCTACGTGTTCACCTTCCGCGAGTTCCTGATCCCGGTCGCGGCGACCTGGCTCTACGACCTGTCCGCGATGCGCTCGACCGGCAAGTTCTTCGGCCTCGCGCACGACGGCGCGGTGCACAACTCGCCCGGTGGCGCGCACATCACCAGCCTCGGCCGGGTCGAATACCCCGACCGGCAACCCATCTGAGAAAGGCAGTTTCGTGGCGGATGACGTGGACGTGATCAGGGCGCACTACGCCGCGTCCGACCGGGGCGATCTGGCCGGCATGCTGGCGCCGCTCGCGGCCGACGCCGAGTGGACCGAGATGGCAGGCTTCCCGTATGCCGGAACCTACATCGGCCCGGATGCGGTGCGGGACAACGTGTTCGCCCGGATCGGCGCCGAATGGGAGGGCTACACCGCGAGCGTCGAGGAGGTCATCGGCGCCGAAGACGGGGTGGTGCTCGGCATCGGTACCTATTCCGGCACGTTCCGCGCGACCGGACGGCACATGAGCGCGCGGTTCGTGCACGTGTGGCGGCTGAGCGGCGGGAAGGTGCGCCGGTTCGAGCAGTTCACCGACACCGAGCGGGTCAACGCGGCGATCCGGAGCGAGGGATGACCACACTGCTCATCGGCGGCGAATGGCGAACCGGCAGCGGCGACGAGTTCGTCACGGTCAATCCCGCCACCGGCGAACCACTTGCCAGCTGCGCGGCCGCCGGACGCTCCGAAGTGGACGATGCCGTCGACGCGGCGACCACGGCCCTGTGCCACGGCCCCTGGGCGACGATGACCGGCGACGAACGCGGACGTCTGCTCTGGCGGGTCGCCGAGCTGATCGAACGCGACGCCGAGAAGCTGGCCGAACTGGAAACCCTCGACCAGGGCCAGCCGATCGGCGTGGCGAGACAGGTCAGCGTGGCGGGCGCGGCCGCCCATTTCCGCTACTTCGCGGGCTGGGCCGGCAAGATCGAAGGCGCCGTCCATCCCACCACGTTCCCGGACACCCTCACCTACACCCGCCGCGAGCCGATCGGCGTGTGCGCGCTGATCACGCCGTGGAACTTCCCGCTGATGATCGCATCGTGGAAGATCGCACCCGCGCTGGCCTGCGGCAACACGGTGATCGTGAAACCGGCCGAGCAGACCCCGCTGACCACGATCCGGCTCGGCGAGCTGCTGGTCGAAGCCGGATTCCCGGCCGGAGTGGTCAACGTGCTGACCGGTGGCCCGGAGACCGGCAAGCTGCTCACCGGGCATCGCGGCGTCGACAAGGTGTCGTTCACCGGCTCGACCGAGGTCGGCCGGGCCATCGTGACCGCGAGCGCGGGCAATCTCAAACGGGTCACGCTCGAACTCGGCGGGAAGGCGCCGAGCATCGTGGCGGCCGACGCCGACATCGACGCCGCGGTCGCGGGCAACGCCCAGGGCGCCCTGCTCAACTCCGGTCAGGTCTGCGCCGCGTTCGCCCGCATCTACGTCGATTGCAAGCGGGCCGACGAGTTCACCGAAAAACTGGCCCTCGCGGCATCCCGGCTCCGCCTCGGACCCGGCCTGACCGAAGGAGCCGAACTCGGACCGCTGGTCTCCGAGGAACACCTCGCCCGCGTGACCAACCTCGTCGACACCGCCTACGAGGAGGGCGCCGAGGTCGTCACCGGTGGGACCCGAGCCGATGGACCGGGCTACTTCTACCGGCCGACCGTGATCGGCGGCGTCACCGACACCATGACCGTCGCCCGCGACGAGATCTTCGGCCCGGTCCTGCCGATCCTGCGCTACGACGACCCGGACGAGCTGCCGCACCGCGCCAACGACACCGACTACGGCCTGGCCGCCGCGATCTGGACGTCCGACCTGCGCACCGCGCATCGATTGGCCGCCGGGATCCGGGCCGGCGCGGTGTTCGTGAACATGCCCGCCGTGCCGGACGCGGCCGCCCCCTGGGGTGGGTTCAAGGCCAGCGGCTGGGGCCGGGAGATGGGCCCGTACGCGATCGACGCGTACACCGAGGTCAAAGGCGTGTGGATTCATCACGGCTGAGCAGTTCGGCCGCTCGCTCCGCGACCATGATGGCCGGCGCGTTGGTGTTGCCGGTGGTGATCCTCGGCAGCACGGACGCGTCGGCCACCCGCAGCCCGTCGATCCCGTGCACCCGCAGTTCGGGATCGACGACCGCGTCCGCGCCGATGCCCATCCGGCAGGTGCCGGACACGTGGTGATACGTGACCACGCTGCGCCGCACGTAGTCCCGCAGCCCGTGCGTGTCGTGCACGTGCGGCCCGGGATAGTGCTCGACCGCGCCCCACTCCCGCAGCGCGGGCGCGGAGCCAACCTCCCGGCCCAACCGCACGGCCTCCACCAGCCGAAGTTCGTCAACCGGCTCGCCGAGCACGTCCGGGTCGATCAGCGGTGCCCGATCCTCCGGCCCTGTGATCCGCAGCCAGCCCCGGCTCTCCGGCCGAACCAGCCCGGCCAGCAGCGTGAACCCGTTGGCAGGCCCCGACATCCACGATTCGTACAGCGGAACGCTGAAATGCAGCGGTTGCAGATCGGGCCGGTCCAACCCGGGATCGGTCCGCCAGAACAACTGCGTCTGCGCGGGCGGCAACCCGCAGGCATGCGTGATCTCCCGCTCCGCCGCGAAGATCACCGGCACCAGCCAGTGATCGGTCAGATTCCGCCCCACCCCAGGCACATCAGCGACCACATCCACCCCGACCGCGCGCAACTCGACCGCGGGCCCGATCCCCGACCGCAACAACAATGCGGCCGAATCGATCGCCCCCGCCGCCAGGATCACCGCCGTCGAAGCCGTCACCGTGACCTGCCGCCCACCAACCGATCCGCTCACCCCGCACGCACGCCCACCCCGCACCACCACCCGATGCACCCGCGCCCCGGTGCACAACGTGATCCGCCGGTCGTCCAGCACCGGCTTGAGATAGGCATCCGCCGTGGTCAGCCGCTGACCAGCCCGGATCGTGAAATGCACCGGCCCGGCCCCGTCCTGCACCCCGCTGTTGTGATCACGGTTGCCCGGAATCCCCGCCTCACCCGCCGCCAGCAAGATGTCGCGCTGCACCGGATCAGGCTCGAACGCGGTCAGCACATCGAGCAGCCCGTCCATCCCCTTCCCACCGGAAAGATCGCGGTCATAGCGCTCGATCCGCCGGAACAACGGCTCGACGTCCCGCCACGCCCAGCCCTTGTTGCCCAGCGCGGCCCACTCGTCGTAGTCGGCCGGGTTGCCGCGCACCCAGATCGTCGCGTTCAAGGCGTGCGAGCCGCCGAGGACCCGGCCACGCGGCAGGTGCAGCCGCCGCCCGGCCGCGTGCCGCTGCGGAATGGTGAAGTAGTCCCAGTCCTCGGGGGAGTGCCACAACTCGTGCATCCGCCTCGGGTCGTGGATGGCCGGGTTGCGGTCGCGCCCACCGGCCTCCAGCACCAGCACGGTCGCGTCGGTGTTGTCGACGAGCCTGCGCGCGATGACCGAACCAGCCGAACCGGCCCCGACGACCACATAATCCGCATGAAGATCCACCCCAGGAATGCTCGGCGCCGTTGCGCGCGGCGAAAAGCCTCGAACGGCCGGCCGTGCGCGGTCCGTCAAACACAGGACGCCGACCGCCAATTCGGTATTTTCACGGACCTGCCAGCCTGGTTGGGTGGCGAATGCTGGGGAAATGCGGACCGGGTACGTCTATCACGAACTGTTCGGCTGGCACGACACCGGCAGCGCGGGCGGGCTGTTCCCGTCCGACCCGCGCCGTGGCGTGCAACCCATGTGGCACTTCGAGCATCCGGACACCAAACGACGCATCCACGAGCTGGTCGTGGTGTCCGGCCTGATCGAGGCGCTGGAACGCATCCCGCCCCGGCCCGCGACCGTCGAAGAACTCGGCCGCGTCCATTCGCCCGACTACCTCGACCGCATCCGGCAGCAGAGCGACCTGCCGCGTGGCGGCGACGCGGGCGACGGCATCACGCCGTTCGCTGCGGGCGGCTACCAGATCGCCGCGCTGGCCGCGGGCGCCGTGCTGACCGCGACCGAAGCCGTCCTCGCCGGCCACGTCCGCGCCGCCTACGCGCTCGTCCGCCCGCCCGGCCATCACGCGTTACCCGACACCGGCATGGGCTTCTGCGTGTTCAACAACATCGCGGTTGCCATCCGGCACGCGCGGGCGCTCGGCGTGCGGCGGATCGCGGTCGTCGACTGGGACGTCCACCACGGCAACGGCACCCAGGCCATCTTCTACGACGACCCGGACGTGCTCACCGTGTCGGTGCACCAGGACAACGTGTTCCCACTGGACTCCGGCGGACTCGACGAGCGCGGCACCGGCCCGGGCTTCGGCTACGCCGTGAACGTGCCGCTGCCGCCCGGCACCGGCGACGGCGGCTACCGCTACGCGATGCGGACCATCTGCGCGCCCGCGCTCCGCCGTTTCCGCCCCGAACTGATCATGGTCGCCTGCGGCTACGACGCGGGCGCGATGGATCAGATGGGCCGCCAGATCGTCACCTCCGACGGATTCGCCGAGCTGACCGCCGCGCTGCTCGCGGTCGCCGACGAAGTGTGCGACGGTCGAGTGGTGTTCTCCCACGAGGGCGGCTACAACCCGGCGCACGTGCCGTTCTGCGCGCTCGCCGTGCTGAGCACCCTCGCGGGCCGCACCATGCCGGTACCGGACCCGTTCCATCCGTTGCTGTCCGCGATGGCAGGCCAGGAACTCCAGCCGGCCCAGCAGGCGGCGATCGACAAGGTCGCGATCGCCCTGGACGACATCCGAGCGGAGGCTCACCCCGTATGACCGACAACCCGCATCCGCTCGATCGCCTCACCGCCGCCGAGATGCGCGAAGCGCGCGGCATCCTCGCCGACGCCGGCCTGATCACCCCGGCCACGCGCTTCCCGGCCCTGGCCCTGATCGAGCCCGACCGCGACACCGTCTTCGCTTTCCAGCCCGGCGACCCGATCGACCGCAAGGTCGGCGCCGTGCTGCTCAACACCGAAACCGGTCAGGTGCAGGCCGTGACCGTCTCGGTCACCGAACGACGCGTGCTCGCCACTCGCGAAGTCGACGTCAGCACCGAGGGACAGCCGTCGATCACCGGAGAGGAGTTCGAACTCGTCGGGAAGATCGTCAAGGCCGACCCGGACTGGCTGGCCGCCCTGGCCAAACGCGGCATCGACGACGTGGAGCTGGTCTGCGTCTGCCCGCTCTCGGCAGGCAACTTCGCCGACCCGGAAGAACACGGCAAGCGCATGCTCCGCTGCCTGTCCTTCAACCGTTCCGAGGAGGGCGACCTGCCGTGGGCCCACCCGATCGACGGCCTCGTGGCCTATGTGGACGTCATCGAGCAACGCGTCACCAAGATCATCGACAACGCGATGTTCCCCGTTCCCGCCGAATCAGGCAACTTCGGCTCGGACGAACGGCGAACCACCCTGCGCCCCATCGAAATCCACCAGCCAGAAGGCCCGAGCTTCACCGTCGAGGGTGACCTGATCCAGTGGCAGAACTGGACGCTGCGCGTCGGCTTCAACGCCCGCGAAGGACTCGTCCTGCACCAGCTGGCCTTCGACGACCGCCCAGTGCTGCACCGCGCGTCCATCGCGGAAATGGTCGTCCCCTATGGCGATCCGAGCCCGGTCCGGTACTGGCAGAACTACTTCGACAGCGGCGAATACAACCTCGGCCAGCAGGCGAACTCGCTCGAACTCGGCTGCGACTGTCTCGGCGAGATCCACTACTTCGACGCCGACCTGCCCGACGACCTCGGCGAGCCGCAGACCCGCCGCAACGTGATCTGCTTGCACGAAGAGGACTTCGGCGTGCTGTGGAAGCACAGCGACATCTTCACCGGCATGCACGAAACCCGCCGCGCCCGCAGGCTGGTGGTGTCGTTCTTCGCCACCGTCGGCAACTACGACTACGGCTT
This sequence comes from Pseudonocardiaceae bacterium, assembly GCA_035248365.1. Lineage (GTDB taxonomy): Bacteria > Actinomycetota > Actinomycetes > Mycobacteriales > Pseudonocardiaceae > CAJCJE01. The sequence continues at coordinate 88,013 of DATFHN010000196.1, forward strand.
CTACTGGTACCTCTACCTCGACGGCACAATCGAGCTGGAGGCCAAGGCGACCGGCATCGTGTTCACCGGCGCCCACCCGGACGGCGACTACCCGTGGGGCACCAAGATCGCGCCCGGCCTCGCCGCCCCCAACCACCAGCACCTGTTCTGCGCCCGGCTGGACATGACCATCGACGGGCGGACCAACGCCGTCGACGAGGAGGAAGTCCGTCGCATCCCGACCGGTCCCGACAACCCCTACGGCAACGCGATCACCCGCCAGATCACCCGCCTGCACAACGAATCCGACGCGTCCCGCCTGGCCGACAACACGGTCGGCCGCGCCTGGCGGGTGTCCAACCCGTCCTCGCTCAACCGGCTGGGCAGCCCGGTCGGCTACACCCTGATCCCGCAAGGCCTGCCCCCACTGGTCGCCTCGGGCGACTCCGTCATCGCGGCCCGCGCCGCCTTCGCCACCCGCCACCTCTGGGTCACCCAATACCACGCGGACGAGCGCTACCCGGCCGGCGAACTGATCAACCAGAACCCTGGGGGAGCGGGGCTACCGGCCTGGCAGCAGGCCAACCGGAACATCGACGACGAACAGATCGTGCTCTGGCACACCTTCGGCCTGACCCACTTTCCGAGGACGGAGGACTGGCCGGTGATGCCGGTCGACCGGTGCGGCTTCACGTTGCGCCCCACCGGTTTCCTGGATCGCAACCCCACGCTCGACGTCTAGGCCGAGGAGAATCGCATGGATCTGCGGCGCTGGCTGACCGAGGCGGTAACCGCGCACCAGCAATGGGCCGACGATTTCGGCTCGTTCGATCAGCACGACGCGCTGCGGATCTCGGATGACCGCTTCGCCGAGGTGTTCGGGGAATTCACCGAGCGCCTCGGCGAGAACTACCCGTTCTTCCACCCGCGCTATGCCGGCCAGATGCTCAAACCACCGCACTCGGCAGCCGTCGTCGGGTATCTGACCGCGATGCTCATCAACCCCAACAACCACGCACTGGACGGTGGCCCGGCGACCGCCCGAATGGAACGCGAGGTCGTCCAAGACCTCGCCGACATGTTCGGCTATCACAATCACCTCGGTCACCTCACCACCAGCGGCACCATCGCCAACCTGGAAGCGTTGTTCGTGGCCCGATCGATCCATCCCGATCGAGGCGTCGCGTACAGCACCGAAGCGCACTACACGCACGGCCGCATGTGCGCACTCCTCGGCATCGCCACCCACCAGGTCCCGGTCGACGCCCAAGGCCGCATGGACCTGACCGCCCTGGAAGAACAACTGGCCACCGGCCAAATCGGCACGGTCGTGCTCACCCTGGGCACCACCGCACTAGGCGCCCTCGACCCAGTAGACGCAGGTGTCGCACTGGCCCACCAATACGGCGCCCGAGTCCACCTGGATGCCGCCTACGGCGGCTTCTACACCCTCCTAGCCGGAGAACTAGCAATCCCAGCAGAACCCTGGCGCGCGGTAGCGGAGTCCGACTCGATAGTGGTAGACCCCCACAAACACGGCCTCCAGCCCTACGGCTGCGGCGCAGTCCTGTTCCGCGACCCCAACGTTGGCAAGTTCTACGTCCACGATTCCCCCTACACCTACTTCACCTCCAACGAACTGCACCTGGGCGAAATCAGCCTGGAATGCTCCCGCCCCGGTGCGGCGGCCGCAGCCCTCTGGCTCACCTTCCAACTACTCCCGCCCACCCGCGCCGGACTGGGCGCCTCCCTGGCGGCCAACCGCCGGGCCGCCCTCCACCTAGCCGACCTGCTCAAAGCCTCAGACATCCTGTCCCTCTACCAAGAACCAGCCCTGGACATCGTCACCTACTACCCAGCCAGCCAAACCATGTCGAGCATCGACGCCGCCAGCACGCGGATCCTCGACGCGGGCATGACGGCCAAGTCCGACCCGGTCTTCCTCAGCACCCTGCGAGTAACCGCCGCCGCGTTCCGGCAACGACACCCCGGCATCACCGCCGACACCGACGGTGCCCGCATCCTGCGCAGCGCCCTGATGAAGCCCGAGCAGGAGCACTACGCCGACCACCTCTGCGCCCGGCTCGAGCAGATTGCCCGCTCATGACCCGGTGACTAGGCTCGCCACCAGGGAGGGGGGTACGGCGATGTCCGTAATGTATGACGAGGTACCCGCATATCCATTCACCGCGGCCGACCAGTTGCAGGTAGATCCCAGGCTGGCCGAAGTGCGAGCGCAACGCCCGGTGCTGCGAGTCCGGCTCGCCTACGGCGGGGACGCGTGGTTGGTCACCCGCTACGCCGACGTCAAAACCGTGCTGGCCGACCCCCGGTTCAGCCGCGCCGCCACGGTCGGCAAGGACGTCGCGCGCACCACCGCGATGGGTCCCGCGCCCACGTCCATCCTGAGTCTCGATCCGCCCGAGCACAGCAGGCTGCGCCGCCTGGTCGCCAAGGCGTTCACCGGCCGCCGGATCGAACTGCTGCGACCGTCCGCCCAGCGGATCGTCGACGACCTGCTGACCACGATGATCGACACCGGCCCGCCCGCCGACATCGCCGAGGCGCTGTGCTGGCCGTTGCCGATCACGATCATCTGCGAACTGCTCGGCGTGCCCGTCGACGACCGCGGCCAGTTCCAGACCTGGACCGACCGCCTGCTGGTGCTTTCCGGTGATCCGGGCGAGAGCAGCACCGCCCGCGAAGAACTCGGCGCCTACATCGCCGCCCTGATCGCCCGCCGCCGCACCGACCCCAGCGACGACCTGCTCGGCGCGCTGGTCGACGCCCGCGACAACGAAGACCGCCTCAGCGAGGAAGAACTGGTCAGCATCGGCATCACCATCCTGTTCGCCGGGCACGAGACCACGGCCAACCAGGCGGGCAATTTCATCTACACCCTGCTGGCCAACCGCGCCTACTGGAACGAGCTGGTCGCCGACCCGAACCTGGTGCCCGCCGCGATCGAAGAACTGTCCCGGATCACCCCGCTGGCCGCGTCGGCAGGCTTCACCCGCCTGGTCACCGAGGACCTGGAACTGAGCGGCCAGCACCTGCGCGCCGGTGACGCCGTCGTCGTCGAAGCCACCGCGGCCAACCGCGACGCGGCCGTTTTCGCCGACCCCGAAGACATCGACTTCCACCGCGCCGACAACCCGCACATCGCCTTCGGCCACGGCGCCCACCACTGTCTCGGCGCCCAACTGGCCCGCATGGAACTGCAAACCGTCATCGCCACGCTGGTGCGGCGCCTCCCCACCCTGCGCCTCGCCACCGCACCCGATGCCGTGCACTGGCGAGCCGACCACCTCGTCCGCGGCGTCACCGCACTCCCCGTGGCCTGGTGACCCGGGAATTCTCAGGGAATCGACCAGCCTGGGCTGATCATTCGGCACGCCACGAACACCTCGACCAGGGCCAGCAACACGCCGATGATCAGCAGCGTGTCCGCGACGACCAGCACGACCGGATGCCGGGCCAAGGGATCGGTGGACCGTCGGCGCTCCGCACCAGCCGTAGCAAAGGCGAGCCCGGCGCCGGCGAGAAAGATGCCTGCGGACCCGAATGCCGCGATCGAATCGCTCGACGCCGACGCCAGAACCTGATCGGCGATCGACGCGCGATAGGACGCGATCTCGACCCGGAACCAGCCGAAGTCGAGCCAGGCCAGCGCGAACCCGGCGATGAGGAGCAACGCCGACAGCGCACAACCAACAACCGCACGGCGATTCAGCACAGGTGTCATCGCGGAAACCCGCCGATCAGAGCCTCCGAGACACAGATCGGCACGGTGAGGAACTCCGTCACGTAGATCAAATACAGCACCGCCGCGCCGATGATCACGCTCGCCACGATCCCGACCACCACAAGCGCCCGCCAGCGACTGCTTCCCGTGGGTCCGGCAGACAGTCGCACGTTCAGTTGGCGTGCGGCCAGCGTGCCTGCCACCGCACCCGCCAGTCCCAGCCAGCACAGAACGGGTGCCGCCAAGGGCAGCGGCCAGAGGTCATGCGCGCCGATCGGCGTACAAGCGTCGCGGTTGGAGTCGATGCCGTCGATGGTGAGTCCAGCAATCGCCAGCACCACGCCCAGCGCCAGACCAGCCCATGCGATCACGGGCAGCACGTGCCAGGCAGCAGGAAGGTCGCCGACCCGAGCCCTGCGCGGCGCCGAGCCCATGGTCACCCGGCCGACCAACTGTTGTCGGCGAACTCGCCGAGGATCTGGCTGAACGTCTGTGCGCACTCAGCATCGGCGCGGGTGTAGTCGGCGGCGTTCGCGGCCAGCTTCTCCGATACTTGTCCGATCGATGTCACCATTGAGTTGATCTTTGCCTCCCACTGCTGAGCGCAGTCGGCCAATGCCGCTGAACTCGCCCATCCGGCGTTCGTGGTGGCAGCCGTGATGCTCTCGTCCGCGCAGTGGGTTGCGGTGCCGCTGGCTTCCTCGCTGATCGATTGGAAATCCGACGCTGTTTCGGAGACCGCCGCCGGGGCGATCTTGATGTACTGACCCACGTTGTCTTCCTCACGAACCGAATTGGACGATGACGGGATGGTTCGGGCCATAGCTCTGCTGCAGGTACTCCTGTCGCCCGTCCAAGCTGAGATTCTCGTAGCCGTCGGAGTGCTGCGTGTAGAGCACATCGCCGTTGGGTAGTACGGCCGTGACGATGGCGGTGTGGAAGATCGTATTGGCGCCGTCCCGCTCCGTGGTGTTGTTCGGGTCGGTCTTGAAGAAGATCATGTCCCCGGGCCTGGCCTGCGATACCGGGACTTCGTGCCCGGCTGGCGCGTCCGCGCCGTTCGACGGCCCCGACGTGAGATAGTTGTGGAACTGCTGGGCGATGGTCCAATCCGAGGTCGAGGTGAGGCTGTCCGGCTCGCCGCCGTGCAGGATGTTGAACGGATTGTTGTAAGCGTTCCAGTCCCTGCTCATCGGCAATCCGGCGGCATGTAGAGCATCCGAAGCGAAAATGGTGCAGTTGTCACCCAACGACGACCAGTCGAGGTCGGTGTTGCCGTAGTTGTCTTCCGCGTACTGGATCAGTGCCATGCGATCGACCGGCCCGCTGCCGGACAACTTCGCCTTGATCGAGTCCGGGATGCCATCGAGGTGATAGAGACTCAGCGGTACCGCGTTCTCCAGCACGGTCTGCTCCCCAGGAGTCAGCGAGTTCCACCACGCGGCCACCGCGTCTGGCCGGGTTCCCAGCGGCGGCACCATGTCCTGGTACATGGCGATGGCGTCCTTCGTGATCGAATTCTGCTCGCCGAGCACGTCCGACTCTTTGGCGCCACCGGCTTGCGTAGCCAGCGCGGCAAGTTTGGCCAGGTCTTTCGCAGCCTGCTGATCGGCCTCGTCGGCGGAGCGAAGGGCCTCGTTGATCATGTCCTGGATGTCGATCAAGCTCTTGCCGTCGATGAAAGGCGCGTCGCCTGCGGTGACATTGCCCGTGTCGTCGACGGTGTAGCTGGCTTCCGAGGCCAAGTACAACGCGTCCTGCAACACCGTCTGGGCGGTGCCGACCGACTCGGCCAGCGCCGTCAGGATCGCGACAACGGAGGCGACGACCTCAGAGGTGATGTTGAACTGGTCATAAAGTTGGCCGACCGCATTCCCGGCGAGTTTTCCGACGTCGTCCGGCCAGTTGGTGCCGATTGCCCCCTTGCATTTCATCAGGTCGTCGGATGTCTCCTGAGTAATGCTGAGCAGCCAGCTCCATTCGTCGGCCGCTTCGTTCCACGCAGTCGACGAAACGGACGTCAACTGGCTCACCGTAACTGTCATCCCGCCCCCGTTGGCTCCAGATCAGAGTCCCGGTATCAGACGGTAGCAGCGTGGTGACTCCGGCATGCCGTAACTGGGCATGCCGGAGTCACCGGTTTCACTTACTGGGCGTTCGCCAAGGCGTTGCCGTCATCGCGGTTGTTGAGGGTGCATGGGTTGTTGGGTAGGACGTGCCGGAAGTCGTTGAACCGGAAGACCGGCACGTTTCCGACGTTGGGGTACACGAGTTGCAGCAGCGGGCCGTATTCGGCCTTGGAGGAGCCGCCGAATTCGCGCGTGGTGCCCGGGATGTTCGCGCCACCGAGTTGCCAGGCGCAGATGGGGCCGACATTTCTGGTGGTGTAGAAGGGATAGAACGAGGCCCCCGGCGGCGGGTTCACGCAGTTGGCGCCGGTGGTGCGGTTGCACGGCATGGCCAGCGTGTCGTTGTCCTCGATCCGCGGCAGGTCGGTCTCGAACGCGACGCGGTCGAACTGGCGGAAGCCGTTGATCAGCGGTGAGGTGAACTCGATCGCCTGCGGCTTTGTCTTGGCATCGACGGATGGCGTACCGGTGCCAGGCCAGACGTTCTGGTAGGGCACTCCGTCGTAGTCGTCGTCCGTTGGTGTCTCTCCTTCACATCCGCCGATCTTCACCAGGGTCGAGTCGGACGGGTTGAAGCAGAAGTTGTCGTCAGTGTCGATCGGCTCGGTTCCGGCGGACTTCGTGCAGACGCCGGTGTTCGGGTCACTGGCCGCGCAGTACTCGAAGTGGCCGATCTCGTCGGAGAAGGCGGTGTTGTAGGAGTGTGCTGCCCACGGCACCCTGGTCTGCTCGCTGGATGTCGAGTACATCGGGTGGTAGGCGGACGGGATGGTGCTGCACGAGGTCGCGGTCGGCTGGAACGCGACCTGGGCGAACCCGTTGCTGGTCGACGCGGTCATCGACCCACTCGTGCGGCTGGTGAGGTCGCTGATGTTCACCCGGAAACCGGCGTTGGTGTCGAACATCTGTACTGCGAGCGCGTCACCGGAGTTCATGAACATGTCCCGCGCCGGGTCGACGATGAACCGGTCGTTGTTGGTCGGGTTCGCCGGCGTGGTCGCCTTGCCGTTCTTGGTGATGAACGCGAAGTTGACGTATTCGACACCAGCGCTGGCGAGGCAGGCGGCGTTGTTGAGCGTGCCCGTGTTCTCGTTCTCGGACAGGCTGTCGATGTTCAGCGCGGCGCACCACTTGGTCGGGTCGCAGCTGACGCCCGCGGGCCACGGTGCCCAGCCCGGCGGGTAGAACTGCATCTCCATGAAGCCCGCACCGGGGTGTTTGCCGATGTAGTGCGGAGATGCCGGGTTCGAGTCGTTGTAGATGTTGGTGTCCGAGTCGGGCTTGCACGCCGCGTTGACGGTCGGCGCAGGCGCGGACTGGTCGTCGCACATCGCCATGCCGAACCAGAACGCCGGGTGCAACTGGAAGTTCCAGGTCGATCCGGAGCCGTCCTGCTTGGGCTGGGTCGGCGGATCCTTCGGCAGCCTGAGTAAGTAGGTGTTGTTGTTACCTGCACCAGGCGTGTTGCTGTAGTAGAGCAGGGACGGCTCGTCGTGGCCGACGTAGATGTCCTCACCGAAGACCGACTCGCTGTCCGCGACCTCGGTGCACCAGTTGGTGTTCAACGCACAGTTACCGCGGTTCGCGGTCCTGGCGGGCGAGCTGGCAGTCGATGCCATGGCTGATGGCGCGACCGCGAAGCCCGCGATGACGACGAGGGCGGCCGCCAGGCCGATTCCTCGCGTTCGCAGTTTCTTCCTTGGTTGTCGGTTGTTCGATCCCACTGCTTTCACTCCGATCCGTCACGGGCGTGGTGACGCCCTACAGCGACGCTGCTGCGCGGGGGTGCGCAATGGTGATGACGCTTGCTGTCGGAAGGATCCCTTCCGCCGACAGGTGCCTCACGTGCACCTAATCGCGCGAGCGGGCGATGGCGATACCAACTGGCCGGTCCCGACGACGACATAGCTCCTGAAACGCCCACTGGTCGACGCGCAGGTCAGGGAACCTGCGATCGTGGGGGCCGATTGGCGGATGGCGGGTTGCTGACCTGGGGTGTCGAGTCGGTAACTGGTTGCGTGGACTGGCGGGAACGCCGCTGGGTTGCCGGGCGTATGCGAAGAGTGGATCTTCGTCGTCGTGAAGAATCACAGAAGGCGCGGTCCGGCTACCGGCACAATGACCGGGTGCCGGACCACTGGAGCGCCACCAGCATCGCGGCTGTGCTGCATCGCACCGTTCTTGCCCCGCTCGATTTCCGCCGGTCCGGCACGACCTGTGTGCGCACCGATCACCAATTGGTGAGAGTGATCAAGTTCTACGCCCGGCCTGCCAGCACGCCTCGGGTGCAGATATTGCTGTCGGTAGCCGTCGATGGTCTGCCGGAGTCACTCGCGCCGTTGCGGCGAGACACGTTGTGGGGACATCCTGAGCCGCGCGATGGCAGGAACTGGTATCCCCGGCCGTCGCGCCAAGACCCGCTTCCGGACGATCTGATCGATGATGTGAGCGAGTCCGCTATCGAGTTCTTGGCCTGCGCCGAGGACTTGGAGGGCTTTGTCACTTGGGCGCGGGAGATCTATGCGGGCGATGGGCACCGCGGTTGGTGGCGCCGGTTTCGGCCGGTGTTGCCGCAGGGGACGAGTCCACGCCAGGCTGCCGCGTATGCGGCATTACTCTCGGGCGACGAGGCCGTTGCCGACGAACTCGCGGCGCAGGTCGAGGCCAGCGAGCGGGATTCGGACGAGCGACGGCGTTTTGAGGCCGAGTTGGCTCACGTTCGGGCCTTGATCTGAGCCCGGTTGTGCGATCTGCACCGTGGATCACTGTCGCATGTGCATATTGCCTGGTGACGCCGCCGGATCGGCTGCCTACGGTGCGGGGAACCCGTTCTCCTCCCCGGATAAGGAGGTCGCGATGGCCTCGTCAGTCGGTGTCGATGACTACGCGTTGACCAGAGTGCCCGATCAGGCCCGGTTCTCCTGGTGGTCGGTCGCCGTGCAGCGGTTCGGCCAGGTTTCCGCTCTCTCACAGTTCCTGCTCGGCGCGGCGGTCGGCTTCGGGATGAGCTTCTGGCCCGCCGTGCTCGCCTTCACCCTCGGCTCAGTCATCCTGGAGCTGATCACGATTCTGGTCGGCGTGATCGGGGTCCGCGAGGGCCTGTCCACGTCGATGATCGCGCGCTGGACCGGTTTCGGCCGGGGCGGTTCGGCGTTGATCGGCCTGGCCATCGGGATCAGCCTGATCGGCTGGTTCGGCATCCAGTCGGCGGTGTCCGCGCAGGGCCTGGTCGCGCTGGTCGGCGGCCTGCCCGAGTGGGCCTGGTCGCTGGTGTTCGGGCTGCTGGTCACCGCGATCGTGGTGCGCGGCTTCCATTCGATGGCCTGGACCGCCTACTTCACCGTGCCCGCGTTCCTGATTCTGGTTGGCTGGTCGGTGATCGCCGAACTGACCAAGCACAACCTCGGCACGCTGGTCTCCTCGGCGCCGGCCGGGCCGCAACTGAGCCTGTTGCAGGGCACCACGTTGATCGCGGGCGGGTTCATCGTCGGCGCCGTGATCACGCCGGACATGACCCGGTTCAACCGGACCACGAGCGACGTGGTCAAGCAGACGCTGGTCGGGATCACCCTCGGGGAGTACGTGATCGGGCTGGCCGGGGTGCTGCTCGCGCACGCCGTGCGCACCGCCGAGATCACCACGATCGTGACCTCCTCGGTCGGCTGGGTCGGGCTGCTGATCGTGATCGCCGGGACGATCAAGATCAACGACTGGAACCTCTACTCGTCCGGGCTCGGCGTGGTGAACTTCATCGGCACGGTGTTCGGGCGCAAGGCGCATCGCGGCCTGGTCACCGCCGTGATCGGCATCGCGGGCAGCGTGCTCGCGGCGGCAGGCATCCTGGCCAAGTTCACCACCTTCCTGTCCGTGCTCGGGGTGGCGTTCCCGCCGATCGCCGGGATCATGGTGGCCGAGTACTTCGTGGTGAAACGGTGGCGCGGCGACCTCGAAACCGCTCGCGCTCGCGGCGAGGTGCCCGACGACGCGCCGGTCTGGGTGCCCGCGACGATCGTGGTCTGGATCGCCGCCGCGCTGTTCGGCGAGTTCGTGGACTGGGGCCTGCCCAGCATCAACTCGCTGGTCGTCGCCCTCGTCCTGTACGTCGTCGCCGGAAAGCTCGGCCTGGTGCGCGGTGTCGGCAGCAGCCCGACGACGCAGGCCACGCCCGCCCCGGTCACCCAGTGAGAAGGAGCTTAACTCGTGCGCATCGGCATCGACGTCGGCGGCACCAACACGGACGCGGTCCTGCTGGACGGTCACCAGGTGCTCGCGTCCATCAAGACGAGCACCACCGAGGACGTCACCTCGGGTATCGTGGCCGCGATCGACGGCCTGCAACGGCAACGCGCGTTCGATCCGGCGTCGGTGCGGGCGGTGATGATCGGCACCACGCACTTCATCAACGCCCTCGTCGAAGCACACCGGCTCGCGCCGACCGCAGCGGTGCGGCTGAGCCTGCCCGCCGGCGCTTCGCTGCCGCCGATGGTGGACTGGCCGCGCCGGCTGGTCGACGCGGTGTCCGGGCGCAGCTATCTGGTGCACGGCGGGCACGAGTTCGACGGACGGCACATCGCCGAACTCGACGAGAGCGAACTGCGCAAGGCGGCCGAGGACATGGGCGAGGCGGGTGTGCGCAGCGTCGCCATCACCTCGGTGTTCTCCCCGGTCAACGCCGAATTCGAGGCACGCGCCGCGGAGATCATCGGCGATGTGCTGCCCGAGGTGGCCATCTCGCTCTCGCACGAGATCGGCCGGATCGGGCTGCTGGAGCGGGAGAACGCGACGGTGATCAACGCGGCGCTGCGCGAACTGGCCGCGCACATCGTGGACGGGCTGGCCGCGTCGGTCACCGGCGCGGGCATCACGGCGCCGCTGTACCTGAGCCAGAACGACGGCACGCTGATGGACGTCGACTTCGCGCGCCGCTACCCGGTGGCCACCTTCGCCTCCGGTCCGACCAACTCGATGCGCGGCGCCGCCGTACTGTCCGGTTTGGACACTTGTGCGGTGGTGGACGTCGGCGGCACCACGAGCGACGTCGGCGTGCTCAGCCAGGGCTTCCCGCGCGAGGCCACGACCGACGTGAGCGTGGCCGGTATCCGCACCAACTTCCGGATGCCGGACGTGCTGTCCATCGGCCTGGGCGGCGGCAGCCGGGTGCGCGGCACGACGGTGGGGCCGGATTCGGTCGGTTATGAGCTGACCTCGCGGGCGCTGGTGTTCGGCGGTGACACGCTGACCGCGACCGACATCGCGGTCGCGGCGGGGCGGGCCGAGATCGGCGATCCGGGGCTCGTGGCGCACCTCGATCGGGACGTCGTCCGGGCGGCGCTCGATCGGATCGCCGCGGACGTTTCGGACGTCGTGGAGCGGATGCGGACCTCGGCCGAACCGCTGCCGGTGGTCGCGGTCGGCGGCGGCTCGATCCTGCTGCCGGAGGAGCTGGCCGGGTGCGGCGCGGTGCGCAGGCCGACCCACTACGCGGTGGCCAACGCGATCGGTGCGGCGATCGCGCAGATCGGCGGCGAGGTCGACCGGGTGTACGTGGTCGAGCCGGGGCGCCGGGAGGCGGTCGTGGCCGAGGCCAAACAGGAGGCGGTCGACCGGGCCGTCGCCGCGGGCGCCAGCCCGTCCTCGGTGTCGGTCGTCGACTTCGACGAGGTGCCCATCCCGTACCTGCCCGGCAACGCGACCCGGATCAGGGTCAAGGCCGTCGGCGACCTGCACCTGGGGGCGTGAGCGATGCGGGCGATCACCGAGAATGACCTGGACGACATCGCGCGCGGCGCCGCGATCCTCGGCACCGGCGGCGGGGGAGACCCGTACATCGGCCGGCTGCTCGCGGCGGCGGCCGTACGCGAGTTCGGCGCTGTGACGCTGGTGCCCCTGGCCGAGGTCGACGACGACGCGGTCGTGCTGCCGGTGGCGATGATGGGCGCGCCAACCGTGATGGTGGAGAAGCTGCCATCGGCCGAGCAGGTCGGCCTGGCCGCGCGGGCCCTCGCCGACTATCTGGGGCGCGAACTGACCCACATCGCGTGCGCCGAGGCCGGCGGCATGAACTCGCTGATCCCGGTGATCGCGGCCGCGCAGCTGGGGCTGCCGCTGGTGGACGCGGACGGGATGGGCCGCGCCTTCCCCGAGCTTCAGATGGTGCTGCCGACGCTCTACGGCATCTCGGCCACGCCGATGGCGGTCGCGGACGAGAAGGGCAACCGCAGCGTGCTGGACACCATCGACAACCGGTGGGCCGAACGGCTGGCCCGCTCGGCCACCATCGACATGGGCTGCTCGGCGATGACCAGCCAGTACGCGATGTCCGGTGCGCAGGCCCGGGAATCGCTGGTGCCGGGCACGCTGAGCCTGTGCGCGGAACTCGGCGCGCTGGTCCGGGCGGCGCGGGCCGCTCACGACGACCCGGTCGAGCACGTGACCGCCAGGCTGCGCGGCCGGAAACTGTTCACCGGCAAGGTGATCGACGTCGCCCGCCGCACCACGACCGGCTTCGCCCGAGGTGAAGCGCACGTGTCCGGAATGGACGACGACACCGGGCGGGAGCTGATCCTGCGGTTCCAGAACGAGCACCTGGTGGCCGAGATCGACGGCGTGGTGCGCGCGTCCGTGCCCGATCTGATCTGCACGCTGGACCGCGAGTCCGGCGACGCGATCACCACCGAGGCGCTGCGCTACGGCCAGCGGATCACCGTGCTCGCCGCGCCGTCCGATCCGCGCTGGCACACGCCCGAAGGCATCGCGCTGGCCGGGCCGCGCTACTTCGGCTACGACATCGATCCGATCGGGGTGGCCGGATGAGTGAGCTTGCGAGCGAATCAATGAACACGGTGCCCCGCGAATGCGGCCGCCTGGCGATGGGCGTGACCGGCGGCCGGGTGCGGGCCGCAGCGATCGGGGCGGCCGGATGAGTGAGCTTGCGAGCGAATCGTTGAACACAGTGCCCCGCGAATGCGGCCGCCTCGCGATAGGCGTGGCCGGCGGCCGGGTGCGGGCCGCAGCGAGCGAGGCGGTCGCATGAGCTGGGTCCTGACCGAGGACGAGTTGGAAGATCTTGCCCGTGGCGCGGCCGTGCTTGGCACTGGCGGCGGGGGAGACCCTTACGTTGGGCGGCTGCTGGTCCGGGAAGCCATCCGGGAGCACGGCCCGATCACCGTGCTCGACCCGGGCGAACTCGCCGACGACGCCCTGGTGATCCCGACCGCGCAGATGGGCGCGCCGACCGTGGTGCACGAGAAGCTGCCCAACGGCAACGAGCCCGCTCTCGCCCTGCGCGCGCTCGAACGGCACCTCGGCGCGCACGCCGACGCGACCATGCCGATCGAGTGTGGCGGCATCAACTCGATGATCCCGCTGGTCGTCGGCGCCCGCCTCGGACTGCCGGTGGTCGACGCGGACGGCATGGGCCGGGCCTTCCCCGAACTCCAGATGGAGACCTTCGGCGTGTATGGCGTGTCCGGTTCGCCGATGTCGATCGGTGGCGAACGCGGCGAGACCACGATCATCGACACCGGCAGCGACAACCGGCGGATGGAGTGGCTCGCGCGCGGCATCACCATCCGGCTCGGCGGCGTCGCGCACATCGCCGAGTACTCGATGTCCGGTGCGGACGTCAAACGCACCGCCGTGCCCAGGACCCTCTCGCTCGCCTTGGCCGTGGGCCGCGCCATCCGGACCGCTCGCGAGGGCAACTCCGATCCGGTCGGGGCGCTGGCGGCCGCTTTGGCGACCACGCCCTATCCGCACCTGCGGGTGCTGTTCCGCGGCAAGGTGTCCGATGTGGAGCGCCGCACCGAGGCGGGCTTCGCGCGTGGCCGGGCCGCTGCGGTCTCCTTCGACGGCGGGCACAAGCTGGAGATCCATTTCCAGAACGAGAACCTGGTCGCGCTCGTCGATGGCGAGGTGCGCTGCCTGGTTCCCGACCTGATCTGCGTGCTGGAGGCGGACACGGCCGAACCGATCACCACCGAGACGCTCCGTTATGGCCAGCGCGTCACGGTTGTCGGTATCTCCACTCCGGACCTGATGCGCACCCCGGCGGCGCTGGCCACGTTCGGCCCGGCGGCGTTCGGGCTCGACCACCCGTTCGTCCCGGTGGAACTGGCCGACCTCGTCTAGCCTGATCAGCCATGCGCATCACCGCAGCCGACGTGCCTGCGCTGGAACGCGGCGTCGCGCTGCTCGGCTCGGGAGGCGGCGGCGACACGGTCACCGCCGCCATCCTGTTGCGCAGCCTGATCGAGTCCGGCCGTGAACCGCGTGTCCACCCGATCAGCGAACTGCCACCGAGCACACCAGTGGTACCGGTCGGGGTAGTTGGCGCGACCGCGGCGTTCGCCGAGAAACTGCCGGGCGGCGACGAGTTCGCCTCGGCCGTTGCCGCGATCGAACGCTGGACCGGCCAGCGCGCGCTCGCGCTGATGTCCATTGAGGTCGGTGGCCTCAACGGGCTGATGCAGATGGTCGTCGCCGAAGAACTCGGCCTGCCCACGGTCGACGCCGACCTGTCCGGTCGCGGACTGCCCCGGCTCGACCAGTTCTCGATCGCGGCAACCGGGCGCGGTATCACTCCGGCCGCGCTCGCCGAACCCGGTGGCCAGGTGCTCGTCCTCGCGGCCGGTTCGGACGCCGAAGTGGAACGGGGCACTCGGGCTTTCCTGGCCAGTTCGGGCGGTTGGGCCGCTTTCGCGCTCGCGCCCATTCCGGCCGGTGAACTCGCCGCGCACGCCGTGCTCGACACCGTCAGCGGGGCGCTCGCGCTCGGCCACCGTGCCCTCGCGGCGGGGGAGAGCCCGCGACGCGACGTGCTGGAAGCCGCGCTCGGCCGGCCGCTGCTCGCTCGCGGCCGGGTCCTCGAAGTGGCCCGGCATGTCGGTCCGGGCCAGCACGGCAGTCCGGGTTTCGGGCGCGGCTCGGTCACCGTCGCCGACCACCGCGACGGCGCACTGCTGCGGCTGGAAATGGAGAACGAGTACCTGCTCGCGCTGCGCGACGGGCGGCCGGTCGCGTCCACTCCGGACGTGCTGGCCGTGCTGGACCATCGGACCGGCGTCCCGGTGTCGTGCGACGCGATCCGCACGGGTGTCGAGGTCGACGTGGTCTGCCTCGCGTCGGCGCCGTTCTGGACCGACCCGCGCCGGCTGCCGACGATCTGGCCACGCGCCTACGGCATCGACTGCGATCCGGTGGTGGCGACGTGATCCTGCGCCGGGTGCTCGCCCTGCCATCGTGGACCGAGCACGTCACCGTGCTGGCGGGCGAATCGGGGCTCGACCATCCACTGAGGACGGTGCGGGCCTCGCTCGACGCCGCCGCGACCCCGGCCCGGGACGAACTCGTCGCTCTCGTGCGACCGATCGGTCCCGACTGGCAGCTCGACGCCCTCCTCCGGCGCTGCGCCGACACCGGCGCTACCGGTGTGCTGCTGCCCGCGCCTGCTCCGCTGACCGCGTCCCGGCTACTGGCCGATCGTCTTGGCGTGCCGCTGCTGATCACCAGCGGTGACCCGCTCGACCTGCTCGTGGCAGCCCGCGTACTGCTGGCCGCGCCCGAGGTCGACCGCGCTGACGCGGTTCTGTCGGCGCACCGCGCCCTTGGTGAGCGGCTGCGGTCGCCGGAGGAGATCGTGACCAGCCTGCGGCGACTGCTGCGCTGCCCGGTCGCGGTCCTGGACGAGCGCGGCGAGGTTCTCGCCGGTGAGATCGCCGAACCGGCGCGGGTGCGCGTTGCCGAGCCGGTCCCGCATCGCGTCGACCTGGCCGACGGCGTGCTGCTCGCGCATCCGATCGTGCTGCCCAAGCCGCCGGTCTGGCTGGCTGCCGTGCTCAACCAGCGCGAAGCGCCCCGGGCTGACGTGATCGCCGCCGCGCTCTCGGTCGCGGCCGGCGCGGTGCAGCGGTGGCTGCTCGCGCACCGTCTTGAACTGGAACGCGACGCGCGGTCCCGGTCGGCATTGCTCGGTGACCTGCTGCGCCAGGACGGCGAGCCCGGCGCGGACCTGCGCCGTCGCGCGGCTGACGCTGGCTGGCGGCTCGGCGGCTGGCACGTCGGCATGCGCATCGGCGTTTCGTCCGAAGTGGACACGGTTGCCCGCACCCAGGAGGTGATCAGGGCGCTGCGCGCCGAGTCGGTCGATGCCGTCGTGGTCGAGCACGGGGACGGCTGGACCGGCTGGGTCACCTTCGAACAGGAGCCGACCGCGGAACGCGTGCGCGCGCTGTCCGGCGAGCTGCGTGCGGTGCACCGGGGCCTGCGCCGCACGCTCGACACCCGGCTCGGCGTCGGCCGGCCGCACCCGCAGGCGGACGGTCTCGCCGACACGGTCGCCGAGGCGACCGATGCCGCCCGGCTGGCCGCCACCCGACCGGAGACCGGGCATTTCCTGCACGTCGACCAGCTGGGCATGGCGCAGCTACTGCTGGAATGGACCCGGACCGACACCTTCGAACCCGCGGCGAGCGCGCTGCTCGCGCCGTTGCGCTCGGCACCGGGCGACCTGGTCCGCACGCTCGCCGCCTACCTCGACGCGGAATCCTCGCTGGCCGAGACCGCGACCGTGCTCGGCGTGCACCGCAACACCGTCGCCGCGCGGATCACCCGCATCGAGCAACTGCTCGACGTCGACCTGTCCCGCCCCGACGAACGGCTCGCCCTGCAACTGGCCGCGCGAGCGGTGATCCTCGCCGAACCGGGCTAGCAGTCGCAGGTGATCCCGACGGCCGTGAGGGTGTCGACCGGAACGCGGCGCAGGCCGTCGGCGGTCTGGACCGGGAGGCCCTCGCGGACCCAGTATTCGTAGCCGCCGAGCATCTCCTTGACCTGGTAGCCGAGCTTGGCGAACTCCAGCGCGGCCCTGGTGGCGCCGTTGCAGCCAGGCCCCCAGCAGTAGGTGACCACGGCGGATCCGGCCGGGATGTCCCGTCTGGCATGGGCCGGGATTTCTCGGGTCGGCAGGTGCACTGCGCCGGGGAGGTGGCCTTGGGCCCAGGCGTCGTCGCCTCGGGTGTCCACCACGACAAGTCCGTCTACTCGGGACTCCAGGTCGGCGTGGACGTCGCTGACGTCGGTTTCGAAGCGCAGCTTGGCCGCGAAGTGGTTGATTGCCTCATCGGTCGACATGAGCGAAATCCTGATTCGTCCACGGCCGGCACGACAGTGGCGAGAGTGACGCCCTTCGCTAAGATTTCGCCATGTCGCGAACGGTGGCGGTGCTGGCTTACGACGGGATGTCGGCCTTCGAGATCGGCATCGTCACCGAGGTGTTCGGCCTGGCCCGGCCCGAGTTCGACGTCTCCTGGTACGACCTGGTGATCTGCGCGCAGGCGCCGGGCTCGGTCCGCGTCGTCGGCGGGGCGAGCCTGTCCACACCGCACGGCCTGGACACGTTCGCCGAGGCCGGGACCGTGATCGTGCCGGGCGTCTCCGACGTCAACGCCGACCCGTCGCCCGCGCTGGTCGCGGCGCTGCGGCGGGCGCAGCACAACGGCGCCCGGATCATGTCGATCTGTTCCGGCGCGTTCGCGCTGGCCGGGGCCGGACTGCTCAATGGCCGCCGGGCGACCACCCACTGGCGCTACGCCGACCGGTTCCGCCACCGGTACCCGGAGGTCGATCTCGATCCCGACGTCCTCTACATCGACGACGGCAGGCTGCTGACCAGCGCCGGTAGCGCCGCCGGGCTCGATCTGTGCCTGCATGTCGTCCGACTGGACTACGGCGCCGCCATCGCCAACGCGGTCGCCCGCCGCCTGGTGATCCAGCCGCACCGCGACGGCGGGCAGGCGCAGTTCATCGAGACGCCGCTGAGCGCGGCTCCGGACGACGATCGCGTCGCCCGGAGCATGACCTGGGCGCTGGCCCACCTGAGCGCGCCGATCACCGTCGAGACGCTGGCGGCCCACGTGCACATGTCCACCCGCACCTACCTGCGGCACTTCGCGAGCGCCACCGGCACCACGCCGATCCGGTGGCTGATCGATCAGCGGGTGCAGGCCAGCCTCGGTTTGCTGGAAACCACCAGCGACCCGATCGAGAGGATCGGTGCGGCGGTGGGGTTCGAGACCGCGGTCACCTACCGCCACCACTTCAACCGGATCATGCACACCTCGCCGTCGGCCTACCGCCGCGCGTTCCGCACGAACGAGGTCACGGCGTAGGCGTGGTGTTGGGGGTGACCCCAACGTCCACAGTGGTCCAGCCTTGGCTGCCGCCGGGGCCGGTGGCGGCGATGCGGTAGTAGCCGGACTTTCCGAACTTGACAGTGAAGCTGCCGCGTCCGCCGGTCAGCGTGACGCTGCTGGGGAAACCGGCCGGTGCCGCGACGCCTGCCGGTGGGGTCAGGGCCAGGGTGACCGGGCCGGATGCGTTGGGGTCGAGGTTGAGTCCGCCGCCTTCGGCCGCCAGGTTCACGGTCAGCGAGGCGTTGACGCCGGGGGCGGGCAGGTTGGTGAGGTCGCCGCCGGTGCCGTGGAAGGCGATGGTGTCCGGCGGAGCGACCGGCAGCGTCGGCGCGGGCAGTGGCGCCTGGCCGAAGTCGAAGGCCGAGAGCAGATTGTTCTGCTGGGCGTTGAGCGGGTTGAGCGGCGCCAGGTTCCACAGGTGCTGCATGAAGGACAGGATCGAGATGTTGGTGGACTGCTGGTCGAACACACCTGCCCGGGCGTAGGGGGAGACGATTACCGTCGGGGTACGCGAGCCGTAGCCGTAGGGGGTGACGGTGGGCGGCGCGACGTGGTCCCAGAAGCCGCCGCCCTCGTCGTAGGTCACGAAGATCGCGGTGGAATTCCAGTACTTGCTGGTCGCGACCGCGTTGACCAACTGACCCAGCCACGCGTCGCCTTCGGCGATGTCCTCGGCCGGTTCCTCGCTGTAGCCGACGCCGGGCCGGACGAAGGAGAAGTCGGGCAGGTTGCCCTGGTTCAGGTCCGTGTAGAACTGGTCGGCGGTGGACAGATCTTTCAGGTCGGGCGGGACGATCTTGTCCCAGATGGTGCCGTTGAGGATCGAGGGCGGCAGCGCGTAGTAGACCTTGCCGGTGCGGTCGTGCGCGGCCAGCTCGTCGAAGATCGAGTTCCAGGGCTGGGTGTCGGCCGGGTTGAGGTTGTTGTACATCCAGTCGTGCGCGGTCGCGTTGAGCGCGTACATCACGTTGGGCTGGGTGGGGGAGATGGCCGGCTGGAAGTTGCGGTCCGCCAGTTCGTAGTGGGACGCGAGGTATTGCAGGTTCGGGTCGAAGCCCGGGCCGAACTCGGTCACCGAGGACATGCCGTCCTGCGGGAACACCGTGTAGTGATCCATGGCGTAGCCGGTGTGAGGCTGGTAGTCCATCGCCATCTGCTCGCCGGCCCGGCTGTTGTTGATGCCGCCCTGGACGTCACCCTCGTTGGCCGATGCCCAGACCGGCGTCACGTTCGGGGCCGAGTCGTAGAAGGCGTTCGGGTTGAGGAACGAGGCGTTGGCCGGGATCCCGTTGGCGCCGGGGAACTGGCCGAACAGGTTGTCGAAGGTGTGGTTCTCCAACATGATCTCGATGACGTGCTGGATGGGCGCGTGCTGGGCTCCCGCCGGAGCTGCCGCGGACGCGGTCGATGCGGGGATGCCGATGGCCATCGCCGCCGCTAAACCGCCGGACAACGCCACCAGGCCGTTACGTCGCTGTCTGCTCATGCCCAGCAGTAAATACCCAACTGTCGAGGCTCCGAGTTATCAACCAACGAACGGCGCCTGAACAGCGCAGTCGTGACGGGGCTCACCCCGCCGATGTGTTTGCGGACGCGTCAGTGGGTAGCCATGGGAGGCGTTGAAAGGTCCGGCAGGCCACACGGAGGGTAGGTGGATGGGCAGCGAGCAGCTGGAGCGCCTGGTTGTCGGCGACATTCTCCGAGAGCGGGCGGTCACGCACCGTGCCGAGGTGTTTCTCAAATTCCATGAGGGCGAACTCACGTATGGCGAGGTCGACGCGATGGCCGACCGGGTGGCCAACGGCCTCGCCGCCCAGGGCATCGGCACCGGTCATCACGTTGCGGTCATGCTGCCGAACTGCCCCGACTTCCTGTTCACGATCTTCGCGTTGTCCCGGCTCGGCGCCGTCGCCGTGCCGGTCAACATCGCCCACCGTGGTGAGTTACTGCGACACCTGCTGGACAGTTCGGACTCGTCGACGCTGATCGTCGACGCGGCCTACGCGGACCGGATCACGCCCATCGCGGCACGCCTGCCGGGGTTGGGCCGGGTGATCGTTCGCGGCAGGCCAGATCGGCCGGTCGGCAAGCCGACGCTGGCGTTCTCGGAACTGTTCACGCACGGCGCCGAGCCGGTCGACCGTGGCGTGGTCTTCTCCGACCTGCAGGCGATCATGTACACGTCCGGTTCGACCGGGCCGTCCAAAGGCGCGATGTGCTCGCACGCGCTCGCGCTGACCTGCGCGATCGACTCGCTCGACTACCTGGACCGCTGGGGCAAGACGATCTACTGCCCGCTGCCGCTGTTCCACGCCGCCGGCCTCTGGGACGGCGTGTTCTCGGCGATGATCGGCGGCGGCACGATCGCGATCACCGACCGGTTCCACGCCTCGCGGTTCTGGCAGGACGTGCGCACGTTCGGCGCCGAAGTGTGCATGAGCGTGTTCTCGATGATCCCGATCCTGATGAGCAAGCCGCCGACGCCGCAGGACAAGGACCATCCGCTCAAAACGTTCTACATGGGGAAATCCATCCTGGACGCGCCGTTGCTGGAGCGGTTCGGGGTGCGCTCGGCCGAGACCTACACCAGCACCGAGGCCGGGATCGTCACCGGCAGCCCGTATGGCGAATGGCGGCTCGGGTCGTGCGGCACGCCCAACGACCGGCGGTTCGAGGTCGCGGTGGTGGACGATCGGGATCGGCTGCTCGGCGCGGGCGAGCCCGGTGAGATCGTGGTCCGGCCCAAGCAGCCGTTCGTGATCACCACTGGCTACTACGGTGCGCCGGAAGCGACCGCTGACGCGTTCCGCAACCTCTGGTACCACACCGGCGACCGGGGCTACCGCGACGATGACGGCTACTACTTCTTCCTGGACCGGATGAAGGACGCGATCCGCCGCCGCGGCGAGAACATCTCCGCGTTCGACATCGAGTGCGAGGTCAACCTGCACCCGGAGGTCGTCGAGTGCGCGGCCACCGGCGTGCCGTCCGAACTGGAGGACGAGGACGTCAAGCTGACCGTGGTGTTGCGGCCGGGTGCCACGTTGGAGCACGACGAGCTCATCGCCTATTGCGAGGACCGGCTGCCCCGGTTCATGGTGCCCCGCTACATCGAGTTCGTGGACGCGCTGCCGAGGACACCGACGGACAAGGTCGCCAAGTACCGGTTGAAGGAGCAGGGCGACCACGGCCTCACCGCGTCGACCTGGGATCGCGAGGCGACCGTCGAGCGCGGCGCCGAAAGGACGGCCTGAACCGTGAACTGGGAGGACTCGCCCGAGGAGGCGGCGTTCCGGCAGGAGGTTCGGGCGTTCATCGCCGAACATTTCCCCGCTGAGTACGTGCCCGATCACGACGACGAGCACTCGATGGAGCCGGAGGACGTCTGGGGCTACAACTGGGCGGCCGACCGGAATTCCGCCGATCCGGCGCGCCGGGACGGCGCGCGGCAGTGGGCGAAAGCGTTGGCGGACAAGGGCTGGATCGCGCCTCACTGGCCGACCGAGTACGGCGGCGCCGGCCTGTCGGCGCTGCTGGAGTTCGTACTCCAGGAAGAGATGATGAAGGCGCGGGTGCCGACCGTGAACGGCATCGGCGCGTTCCTGCTCGGCCCGACCCTGCTGGCGCACGGCACCGACGAACAGAAGAACGAGCACCTGCCGAGGATCGCACGCGGCGAAGCGACCTGGGCCCAGGGCTTTTCCGAGCCCGGCGCCGGTTCCGACCTGGCCGGTCTGCGCACGCGCGCGGTGCGCGACGGCGAGGACTACGTGGTGAACGGCCAGAAGGTGTGGACTTCGCTGGGCCAGCACGCCGACTGGCTGTTCCTGCTGGTCCGCACCGACCCGGACGCGGCCAAACCGCACCGGGGCATCACCTTCCTGCTGCTGGACGTGAACACGCCGGGCGTGACCATCCGCCCGATCACCGACATTCGCGGCGCCGCCCCGTTCGCCGAGATCTTCCTTGACGACGTGCGGGTGCCGGTGGCGAACCGGGTCGGCGAGGAGAACGCCGGCTGGTACGTGGCGATGGACGCGCTGTCCTTCGAGCGGGCGGGCATCGGGGCGTGCGTGAAGATGGAGCAGGCGCTGGCCGATCTGGTCGCCTACCTGCGTTCGGAGGAGGGCAGCCGGTTCGCCCGGGCCGATCGCGGGGTGCTGCGGCAGGAGATCGCGCGCCGGTACGCCGAGATCAGGATCGCCTACAACCTGGCCAGGTATACGGTTTCCGTCGCGGCCAAGGGCGGGGTGCCCGGCTACGAGGCGTCGGTGAACCAGCTGTTCGGCGCCGAACTGTTGCAGCGCCTCGCGCAGACCGGCGCGTCCGCGTTCGGCCCGTTCGCGCAACTGTGGCAACGCGAGGACGCGCCGCTGCACGCGACCTACGCGCATCTGCGCCTGGACGCCGTCGCGGCCACGTTCCTTGGCGGAACGACCGAGATCCAGCGCAACGTGATCGCTACCAGGGGCCTTGGGCTACCTAGGAAATAGAAGGAGAGAGACGAACCGCATGGACGAGACCCTTGACGTGCAGATCAAAGATCGGGTCGCCTGGCTCACACTCAACCGCCCGGACAAGCTGAACGCGCTGACCCCGGGCACCCTGCACGAGCTGCGCCGGGTGTTCACCGAGATCGACGACGACGAGGACGTCTGCGTCGCGGTGCTGCGCGGCGCGGGGGAGCGGGCCTTCTGCGCCGGGATGGATCTGGACTGGTCCGAGGGACTGACCAAGAAGGACCGGATCGAGCAGGGCCGCCTGGGCGAGAAGACGTTCGCGATGATGTCGCGGCTGTCGATCCCGGTGTTCGCCGCCGTGCACGGCTACGCCGTCGGCGGCGGGCTGGAGCTGGCGCTGGGCGCGGACTTCATCGTGGCGCACGAGAACGCGAAAATGGGACTGGTCGAGATCACCCTCTCGGCCCGGCCTCCGTACCAGCCGAAGTTCATGGACGGCAAGGAAGACCCGGATCAGCCCGAGGTCGGCGGTTCCGCGCCGGGCTGGGGTGGCGTCAAGCGGCTGCCGGAACGGATCGGCAAGGCCCGCGCCATGGAGATGCTGTTCACCGGGATCCGGCTGGACGCCCAGCGCGCGCTGAAGTTCGGTTTGGTCAACGACGTCTACGCCGCCGACGAGTTCGACTCGCGCGTGGAGGAGCTGGCCAACCGGATCGCCGCGATGAACCGGTACAACCTGCGCCTGGTCAAGGAACTCGTCCAGCAGGGCTATGACTGGATCGAACCGCACCCTTCCTGAGCAGAGGAGTCACCGGATGCTTCGGATCTACCGGATCGACCACGTCGCGCAGGTGACGCCCGACCTGGACGGACAGGTCGCCTTGCTGCGTGACGTCTTCGGGTTTCGCCCGACGCGGCGCTGGGCCAACCAGGAGCAGGGCGTGCAGGGCGTTCGGCTCGCCGTGCCCGGCAGCGCCGGCCAGGACTGGGTGGTGCTCGCGCCGCTCGGCGAGAACTCGCCGATTCAGTCCACTTTGGATGAACAGAAGGGCAGGCCGGGATTTCACCACGTCGGTGCCGAAGTGCCTGACCTGGACGCGGCCCGGGCCGAGTTGGACAAGCGCGGACTGGCCTACACGGACTCCGGTCACGGCTGGATCGACGTGTCGCTGACCCCGCCCGAACAGGGCCCGGGAGTGCGGTTCCGGCTGCGTGGACCGGGCAGCCTCGCGCTGGTCGGCGACCAGAACTCCGAGCCCATCACGGAATCCGCACCGGCGGCTCAGCCGGTCGGGATCGTGACCATGGACCACATCTGCCAGGCCTACCCGGACCGCGAACCGCTCGCGGCGTGGTACGCCGAGCTGGCCGGGTTCGTGCCGATCTGGAAGACCCCGATCGACGCCATCCCGGACATGGCCGACCTGGTGCTGAACATCCCCGGTTCGTCGGTGTGCTGGGAGATCATCATGCCGCGCGGTGAGGACTCGTTCATCGACCGCTTCCTGGCCCGCAACGGCACGTCCGTGCACCACATCACCTTCCAGGTCGCCGACTGGGACGCCGCCCGCGCCGCATTGGCCGCGCACGGCATCGAACCGTTCGACGACGAGGAAGGCGTGACCGACGGCGCGGCCTGGAAGCACACCTTCGTGCACCCCAAGCAGACCGGCGGCGTGCTGGTCCAGCTGTTCTGGGAGCAGCGGCCGGGCGTGTGGGTGCGGTCGGACAAGATCCCGGTGGACGCGTAGTGGACCTCACGCTGACCGAAGACCAGCAACTCGTCCAGACGACGGCCCGCGAGTTTCTGGCCGGCCGCACTGGTGCCGACGTGTGGAAGGAGATCGTCGAGCTGGGCTGGACCGGGCTGACGGTGCCGGAGGCGCACGGCGGCATCGGCTCGGACTTCCTCGACGCCTGCCTGGTCGCGGAGGAGCTGGGCCGGGCCGGGGTGGCGACGCCGTTCGCGGCGACCGTCGCCGGCGCGGCGACCATCGCCCGGTTCGGCACCGATCAGCAGCGACAGCGGTGGCTGCCCGCCATCGTCGACGGCCGGGCGATCGCCTGTCCGACCGGTGGCTCCGACCTCACCGCGACGCCATCCGGTGACGGGTACCTGGTGTCCGGCCGGGCCCAGTTCGTTCCGTTCGCGGCGGAAGCGGCCGACCTGCTGGTGGTCGCCGGTCCGGTCGCGGCGATCATCGACGGTGGCGCGCCGGGGATCACCAGGGAGCGGCTCGACGTGGTCGGCAACGAACCGGTCTACGCCGTGACGTTCGAGTCGGTGGCGGCCGAGTCGCTGGCCGAAGGGCAGGCGGCGACCGCGTATGCCACGGTCCTCACCTGCGCGGAGATGGTCGGCGGGGCGCAGGCGGTACTGGATCTGACCGTGGAGTACGCCGGGCAGCGGCGTCAGTTCGGGGTGCCGATCGGCAGCTTCCAGGCGGTGCAGCACCACTGCGCGAACATGGCGATCGACGTACTCGGCTCGCGGTTCGCCACCTACGAGGCCGCGTGGCAACTCGGCACAGAGACCGACGCTGGCCTGGCGGTGAGCACGGCCAAGGCGGTCGTCAGCGACGCCTACCAGCGCGTGTGCGCGCTCGGCCACCAGGTGCACGGCGCCATCGGCTTCACCGCCGAACACGACCTACACCGCTATCTCCGGCACGCCACCGCCGCCGCGCTGGCCTATGGCGACGCCGATGTCCACTTCGACCGGCTCGCCACCGGACTGGGGTTGTAGGTCAGGACATCGCGTCGATGACGTCGCCGATCAGGTCGACGCCTTCGGCGATCGCGGTCTCGTTGACCGTGGCGAAGCCGAAGATGAGGCCGCCCGTATCGCTCGGCGTCAAGCGGTACGGGCCGACGCCCTCGACGCCGACCCCGGCCTGGTAGGCGGCCTTGACCACCGCGCTCTCGTCCAGTCCGGGCGGCAGCCAGGTCACCAGGTGGGTCCCGGCCGAGATGCCGACCGGGATCAGCGCGGGCAGCCGCCGGGTCAGCGCGGCGAGCAGCGCGTCGCGGCGGCGCCGGTACACCGGGCGCATCCGGCGCAGGTGCCGGTCGAACTCGCCCCTGGCGATGAAGTCGGCCAGCACCAGCTGTTCCAGCGCCGGTGAACCGCGATCGGCGGCGATCTTCGCGTCGGCCATCGGACCGGCCAGGTGACCGGGAAGCAGGAACCAGCCGAGGCGAAGCCCGGGCGCCAGCGTCTTGCTCGCCGAACCGGCGTAGACCACGTGCTCCGGGGCGAGTCCCTGCATGGCGCCGATCGGCGCGCGATCGTAGCGATACTCGGCGTCGTAGTCGTCCTCGATGACGATCGCCCGGCGGCGTGCCGCCCAGCGCAGGATCGCCGCCCGGTTCTCCGCCGAGAGCACCGCGCCGGTCGGCCACTGGTGCGACGGCGTCAGGATGACCGCGTCCGCATCGGACTCGATCAGCACGTCGACCCGGATCCCGTTCTCGTCGACCGGCACGCCGGCCACGTCCAGCCCGGCCGCGCGGGCGACGGGCAGCGCGTCGTCGCCGGAAGACGGGTCCTCCAGCGCGATCCGGCGTGCTCCGCGCGCGGCGAGGATCTGGATGAGCAGCGCGATGCCCTGGGCGTAGCCGTTGGTGATCACGATCCGCTCGGGGTCGGCGACGGTGCCGCGCACCCGGTTCAGGTAGTCGGCCAGCGTCATGCGCACCTGCGGCGTGCCCGCGCCTGCGAGGTAGCCGAACAGGTCGTTGGGTGCGTCGGTGAGTACGTCGCGGACCGACCGCAGCCAGGCGGCGCGCGGGAAGTTGGACAGGTCCGCGCGCCCGTAGGTGAGGTCGATCGGCGCGGGATCGGGCCGGGCCTTGCGCACCACGGCGGTAGGGGCGGCCTGACCGGTCGCGACCTCGGTGCGTCCGCCCACCCGGCCCGCCAGGTACCCCTCGGCGGTGAGCTGCTGATACGCCTCGACGACCACGCCGCGCGACACGCCGAGATCGGCGGCCAGCATCCGGCTCGGGGGTAGTACCGCGCCAAGGGGGAGCGAACCGCTCTGGATGGCGTCCCGGATGGACGCCTCGATCTGCCGGTGCAGGGGCACGCGGCCGTCCCGCTGCAACGCGACCAGCAAGCCCGAATTGGACCTCGATCCGGCCATCGAAGCGGACCTTATCAGCAGGGCCGATGCCAGCCAGGCTGATTACCGCGAGACCACAACCACCAGCAACGGAATCGGGAGCAGGACCATGCGACGCATCATCAACTCCACCTACATCTCGCTCGACGGCGTCATCCAGGACCCGCAGGACTGGCCGGGCAACGGCATCGAGTCGGACGGACGCGGCGGCACCATCCAGACCGACCTGCTGGCCGCGTGCGACGCCGTCCTGATGGGCAGGCACACCTACGAAGCCTTCGCGCCGGTGTGGAAGCAGCGCTCCGGTGATCCGTACAGCGACCAGATCAACAGCATGGCGAAGTACGTCGTCGCGTCCCAGCCGCTCAAAACGCCGTGGGACAACACGATCGTCCTCGGGGCCGATACCGACCCGATCGAGGAGATCCGCGCGCTGAAGTCGGTGCCCGGCAAGGACATCGTGCAGTACGGCTTCGGGCAGCTGTCCTATGCGCTGCTGGAAGCGGGACTGCTCGACGAACTGCGGCTCTGGGTGCACCCGCTGTTCGTCGGCACGGCGACCACGACCGATCTGCTGTTCCGGCCAAGCGCCACCGCCCAGCTGACCTTGGTCGACACCGTGCCGCTCAACACCGGCACCGTCGTGCTGAGCTACCACGCGAACGGATGAGGACATGGGCATCCTGCTGGGATTAGCCGCCGCCCTGCTCTACGGTGGCTCGGACTTCGCGGGCGGCCTGGCTTCCCGCCGCCTCGCCGCCCTGCCGGTCAACCTGGTCGGCACCGTGGTCACCACCGTGGTCGTGTGGATCGCGGTGCTCGTGTCGGGCGCACCGGCACCGGACACCGGGGCTGTGCTGTGGGGCCTGCTGGCCGGTCTGGGCGGCGGGGCCGGGACGCTGCTGCTCTACCGTGGCCTGGCGCGCGGCCAGATGAGCGTGGTCGGCCCGGTCTCGGCGGTCGCCTCGGCTGCTCTGCCCGCCCTGGTCGGCGTGGCGCTCGGCGACCGCCCCGGTCTGCTGGCCACGGCCGGTGTTCTGGTGGCGCTGCCCGCGATCGCGTTGGTCGCCGCCAGCGGTTCGGGCGGCCGCCGCGTCCCGCGCACCGCGCTGCTGGACGGCTTGGCCGCCGGTGCCGCGTTCGGGCTGATGTTCGTGGCCCTGGCCAAGGCAGGCACGCATTCCGGGCTCTGGCCGGTCGCCTGGGAGGCATCCAGTTCGCTGCTGCTGCTCCTGGTACTCGCGGTGATCACCAGGCCATCGCTGCGGATGAAGGTCCGCGACCTCACCCTCCCGGTGGTGTCCGGCGTGAGCGGCATGGCGGCGACGCTGCTGTACTTCTACGCGACGCACTTCGGCATGCTCGCCACCGTCGCGATCCTGACCTCGTTGTATCCGGGGGTGACGGTGCTGCTCGCCCGGTTGGTCGTCAAGGAGAAGTTCGTTACCGCCCAACGGATCGGGCTCGGTCTGTGCGCGTTCGCCGTGGTCGCCATCGCGGCCGGATGAGCTAGGGCTGGTCTCGGCCGCGGTCGATGACGCCGTTCTCGTAGGCGAAGATGACCGCGTGCACGCGGTCGCGCAGGTCGAGTTTGCCGAGCAGGTTGGCGACGTGGGTTTTGACGGTGTGCTCGG
>DATFHN010000197.1:0-77270 GCA_035248365.1 Pseudonocardiaceae bacterium
CCTGCTCGCTCTCCTTGTACGCCAGCATCAGCTGCGCGTCCACGGAGGTGTAGAGCTGGCCGTGCGGGTTGTAGATCTTCTGCGTGGGGAACATCGAGTCCATGCCGAAGGTCCTGGCCTCGTCCGGGATGATCGGCACGACCCGCCCGCCGATATTCGGGTCCTTGGCCAGGTCCCGGACCAGCCGGACGAACGCCATGGTGGTGGCGACCTCCTGCTTGCCGGAGCCCCTGCGCACCACGTCGTAGACCTTGTCGCCCGGCAGCACCAGCGCCTTGGCCTTGGCCCGCCGCTCGGGCAGGAAGCCACCGAGGCGACGCCGCCGCTCCATCAGGTACTGGATGTCGGTGTTGTCCTGGCCGGGGTGGTAGTACGGCGGCAGGTACGGGTCGGCTTCGAGTTCCTTGTCCGAGATGGGGATGTGCAGCTCTTCGCGGAAGAGCTTGAGGTCCTCCAGCGTCATCTTCTTCATCTGGTGGGTCGCGTTGCGCCCGGCGAAGTGCGGGCCAAGGCCGTAACCCTTGATGGTCTTGGCCAGGATCACCGTCGGCTGACCGTGGTGCTCCAGCGCGGCCTGGTACGCGGCGAAGATCTTGCGGTAGTCGTGACCACCGCGCTTGAGGTTCCAGATGTCCTGGTCGCTCATGTTGGCGACCATCTCCTTGGTCCGGGGGTCCCGGCCGAAGAAGTGCTCACGAACGTAGGCGCCGTCGTTGGCCTTGTAGGTCTGGTAGTCGCCGTCGAGCGTGGTGTTCATCAGGTTGATCAGCGCGCCGTCACGGTCCGCGGCCAGCAGCGGGTCCCACTCGCGGCCCCAGATCGCCTTGATCACGTTCCAGCCCGCGCCGTGGAAGAACGACTCCAGTTCCTGGATGATCTTCCCGTTGCCGCGCACCGGCCCGTCGAGGCGCTGCAGGTTGCAGTTGATGACGAAGGTCAGGTTGTCCAGGCCGTCGTTCGCGGCCACGTGCACCAGCCCGCGCGACTCCGCCTCGTCCATCTCGCCGTCGCCGAGGAAGGCCCAGACGTGCTGCTGCGAGGTGTCGGCTATGCCACGGTCGTGCAGGTAGCG
This sequence comes from Pseudonocardiaceae bacterium, assembly GCA_035248365.1. Taxonomy (GTDB): domain Bacteria; phylum Actinomycetota; class Actinomycetes; order Mycobacteriales; family Pseudonocardiaceae; genus CAJCJE01. The sequence continues at coordinate 1,073 of DATFHN010000197.1, forward strand.
GTTGAACCGGGCCTGGTAGATGGCGTTCATCGGGCCGAGGCCCATGGACACCGTCGGGAACTCCCAGAAGTCCGGCATCAGCCGCGGGTGCGGGTAGGACGGCAGCCCGCCGCCGGGGCCCGCGTGCGAGTACTCCTGCCGGAACCCGTCCAGCTGGCTCGCCGACAGCCGTCCCTCCAGGAAGGCGCGAGCGTAGATGCCGGGGGACGCGTGCCCCTGGATGTAGATCTGGTCGCCGCCGCCCGGGTGGTCCTTGCCGCGGAAGAACCAGTTGAAGCCCACCTCGTAGAGGGTCGCCGAGGAGGCGTAGGTCGAGATGTGACCACCGACACCCACGCCGGGGCGCTGCGCGCGGTGCACGGTCATCGCCGCGTTCCACCGGATCCACGCCCGGTAGCGGCGCTCGACCTCCTCGTCGCCGGGGAACCAGGGTTCCACCTCCGGCGGGATCGTGTTCACGTAGTCGGTGCTGGTCAAGGCCGGTACGGCGACGCGTCGCTCACGCGCCCGCTCCAACAGCCGCAGCATCAGGTAGCGCGCTCGCTGCTTGCCTGCCGCGTCCAGGACGGCGTCGAACGACTCCAGCCACTCGCCGGTCTCGGCAGGGTCGATGTCAGGCAGATGCGTGGCAATACCGTCCCGGATGACACGTACTCGCGCCGGTGTTCCGGAACCGTCGCCTCGGCTGTTCTGCGGGGCCAAGGGATCTCCTCGCCTGGTTTAGCTCCACGCGACGCGGCCGATCACCGGCGACGTCGCCCATTTCCTACACTTCGCACTTGCCACACTATGCGCTCCACGGCCCGCTACCCGCGAGTAGCCGCTGTATCGTTCCCGACACTGCGGAATGCACAGGTGGGCGGCGCCACCCTAGGCGGTCGGCCGTCCCACCCGGACACCGGATGCGCCCCGCGGGTGGTTTCTCGGCGGATCTCTTTCGGGTCACTTTCGGTCCAGTTCAGGGGCCGTATCGTCGCGAAAGCGTATCTTTGCCGACTCCTTACCGGCGTGTCCCGGTTAGAACGGTTGCGCAACGGCGTCGCGCAGTGTTCGCTAACCGGCAACGGTCCAGGGAAATCTATGTGCGGTGGCCAGCCAGCAGGCGACGGCTGCCGCACTGGCGTAGTTGGAGGAGAGACAAACCGTGGTCGCCGCGGAAGATGCCGGCAAGGCCGGTATCGCCGAGAGGCTCGGGATCGAGCCGGGCAATGTAGTAGCGGAGTTCGGCTGGGACGAGGACGTCGATGACGACGTACGTGCCGCCGTCGAAGAGCGCATCGGCAGCGAGATGCTCGACGAGGATACCGACGAGGTCCTCGACGTGATCTTGATGTGGTGGCGCGAGGGAGACGGTGACCTTGTCGATGCCCTGATGGACGCCACCAGCCCCATTGCCGAGAACGGTGTGATCTGGGTACTGACGCCCAAATCGGGCCGGGACGGTCACGTGGAGCCCAGCGACATCGCCGAAGCGGTTCCGACCGCCGGTCTGGCCCAGACCTCGAACATCAGCGTCGGCCCGGATTGGAACGGGACCAGGCTGGTATCCCCGAAGTCGGCCAAGACTCGGCGGTGACATCGGCCACGTAGCCCCTCCGCGGCTGGTCGGACCCATCCCTGCCGCGAGCCGCAACCACTAGGCTGCCTTCCCGGTAAGCGAGAATTGACGGCGCACGGCAGGAGGGTCCGCAACATGGCGGTCGAGGTCGGTTCGAAGGCTCCGGACTTCACACTCAGCGACTCCAACAAGGAGAAGGTCTCCCTCGAGTCGCTGCGCGGCGAGAAGAACGTGCTACTCGTGTTCTTCCCGTTCGCGTTCAGCGGCATCTGCACGGGCGAGCTGTGCCAGGTCCGGGACGAGATCACCGAGTACCAGAACGACAAGGTCCAGGTGGTCGGCATCTCGGTCGACGCGCCGTTCAGTCTGAAGGCATGGGCCGAGCAGCAGGGCTACACGTTCCCCCTGCTGTCCGACTTCTGGCCGCACGGTGCCGTCGCCCAGGCCTACGGCGTCTTCAACGAGACCTCCGGCATGGCCGTCCGAGGCACCTTCCTCATCGACACCGAAGGCGTCGTCCGCTTCGCCGAAGTCAACGGCCCCGGCGAAGCCCGCGACCAGAACGCGTGGAAGAAGGCCATCGCGGAACTGGCCTGATCCAGGCAGCCAACTGCGGTAAGGTCAGTCCGCCACTCCGGTGGCGGACCGACCTCCGGGCGCATAGCTCAGCGGGAGAGCGCCTGCCTTACAAGCAGGATGTCGCTGGTTCGATCCCAGCTGTGCCCACAGACAGCTCTCATTCACACCGTGGTGCTTTGCGCACAGGGAGTGACGGCGTTCCGGTCGCCATAGGTCGCCGCCAGCACGCTCGCCGGGCTCGTGCGGTCGTCGCTGTCATCGGGCGCGGCGGGCGCGTCTGGAACGATTTGGGACGCTGATTCGGCGTTCTCTGGCCACGCCGTGACAAAGATCATGTCCTGGTCCGCCAGCAGTGCGGCGAATGGCTCGGTCAGGATGGCCCGCACGACTGAGCTGTCCTCGCCAATAAACAGCTTCTCGAAGAACCCCTGGTTGATCTGTCGCCGGATCGGCGGGTCAGCCGTCAGGTAGGCCCGTTCGCAATGGGTGGCGACCACCACGTCACCTGTCAGATGGATGGTGGCACGGGGTGCCCGAATGCGTCGACTGCATGGTTCATGGGCTGGGATGCCCCGCCTTCAATCGTGGGGCTTCTCGGCGGGCAAGGTGAGATCGCGCTCGTTAGGAACCCGCCACCGCATCTGATAGCTCGCCCGATAGGGCGGATTGACCCGTTTAATCTCAATGAACCAACATGGCTCGCCGTTGTCCTCATCTTCCCAGAATTTGTACGCGCCTGGCCGATCCCGCAAGTAGCGCTCCTCATCATCAAAAGGCGATTCGTATCGTGTAACCATGGGAAAGAGAGGGGAGGCGCCGTGTGCCTTGGGAATAATGACCCGGTAGTAGTCAAAGTAGAACTGCCGGATTTAGTTGTATCCCAACGCTTGTCAGCTCTCGTGCGACCGCGTTGCGCCACGTCCCCAACCATTCTGGTCGCTGGGTAGCTCCACTGTGGGCTCGTAGAGAATTACAACCCGGCTTCGGCGTATTTTGCCGATAAAGAAACCCGTGGTCGGTGTTGCCGGCCGCCATTCTTTGGACCGCCGCCGGGCAGTATCAGCCGCTGCAAGCGCTTGTCTGGTGTGCGCCGTACGTCGCCTGCGCGACGGTGTATTCATCACCGGCGGACGAGTCCAGTTGCTGGATCAAGCCGCTGCACGAGAAGTGCGTCAGGCTCAGGTAGTTCGCGGCAGCCTTCGCGGCCTGGGCGTTCCAGTCCACGCCGAGGCTGTCCACCGCCGCCGTCGCCACGTCCTTCGGGTAGCCGTCACCGGCCGAGGACGACAGCTGGCGGATCAGACCGTCACGCGAGAACGCCGTGAACGACAGGTAGTCCTGCGCCGCGCCGATCGCCTGCTGCTCCTGGGGCGGCACTGCGGGAGTGTCTTCCGTGGTCGTGGTGGGCGCGGCGAAGACGGTGGCTGGGGCAGGAGTCGGGGCGGCGGTGGCCTTGCAGACGCCGTTGACGTTGACGGCGCCCACCGCCGAGCAGTCCGGCGTCTGTGCCGCTGGCGTGACCAGCTGGCCAGCAGCCGAGGTTGATCCGTTGCCAGCCGGGTTGCTCGGGGTGGCTGGCACGAAGGGGCTGCTGTTGGTCACAGCGCCAGCTGGCGGAGTGCTGCTGCCGGTGGCGCCCGCGGCGGCACCGGCAGCGATGAGCAGCACGACTGCGCCGCCGGTGATCCACGGCCAGCGTCGACGCCGCCTCGGCTGCTGCTGCGGCGGCAGACCGCCCTGGAACTGCGGGTACTGCTCGGGGTTGGGCTGCTGGTAGGTCATGGGCGGTTGCTCGCCTTCGGTGATCTGGCACGAGGGCTGGTCGATGGGGAATTCGGATAGCTGTTGCGGAGCGTTACGAGGCAGTTCGCGCTTCACGCAAGCGAGGTAGCGGGACGTCCGGTCCGGGGATGCACTCGGAAGACATCGCCCCGCCAGTCCATCTGCCCCATCTGGGCGTACAGGGCCATTTCCTGCTCTGGCGTCAACTGGTCCGAAGCCCATTCGTGGGCACATCGACGCTGCCGAGCGGCTTGCTGATGGGCCAGGATCCAGCGGTGATGACGTTCCGTAACGCCAACGATGACAGCTCCGATAGCTGATATGACCGCTGAGGCCGAGGAGCGACGAGTGACCTCACCATCCACCTCTGACCGCCAGATCGTCCTCGGACGGCTCGTTCACGCCGCCCGTGATCTCCGCTCCGACCCTGATCGAACTCGCCGTCAGCTGGCAATGGGCCTACCAGATCGGTGACGCGCGGCGACGGATTCCATTGGATGTGGCAGACGCGGAGAACGACTACCGCGACATCGATGCCGAGCGTGCCGTCTTGGCCGGTCTTGCCGAGCGCTGACACGCGCGGCGCAGACGTACCGGGACTTCGACATGGTGCGGTTCACCACCGAGACGTTGCCATCGCTGGCCGCGAGCGCTGCGGAACTGCCCCGGTCCGGGCTGATCCTGGACGAGGCCCAGCAGGTGAAGAACCACCAGTCCAAGGCATACCAGTGCGCACGGCGGCTACCGGCCCCGGTCGAGCTGGCGATCACCGGCACTCCGATGGAGAACAACCTGATGGAACTGTGGTCGCTGCTCTCGATCACCGCACCTGGGCTGTTACCGAACCTGAAGTCGTTCCAGGAGTTTTATGCGCAGCCGATCGAGAAGCAGGGCAACGCCGAACTGCTGGACCGGTCGCGTCGGCGGATGAGGCCGCTGGTGAAGCGGCGCACGAAGGAGCAGGTGCTGGAGGCCCAGCTACATTCTCGGCACCGCAAGCTCTACCAGACCCAGCTGCAACGCGAGCGGCAGAAGGTCCTCGGGCTGATCGACGACGTCGACAGAAACCGGTTTCCCATCCTGAGCTCGCTGACCCTGTTGCGGCAGTTGAGCCTGCACGCCGCGCTGGTCGATGATGCCAACGCCGATGTGCCCAGCGGTAAGATCGACGCCCTGATCGAGCAGGTGCGGGCAGTGATCGACGGTGGTCACCGGGCGCTGGTGTTCAGCCAGTTCACCGGTTTTCTCGGCCACGTGCGTAGCCGGCTGGATGCCGAGGGCGTCGAGTGCTGCTACCTCGACGGCCGCACCTGCGACCGCGCCGCCGTGCTGGAGCGTTTCAAGACCGGTGCCGCCTGACCGAGGCCGACTACTGTTTCCTGTCGACCCGTGGTGGAATCCGGCGACCGAGGCCCGGGCGGTCGACCGGACGCACCGGATCGGGCAGGCCCGCAATGTCATGGTGTACCGGCTGATCGCCAAGGACACGCTCGAGGAGCGGGTGATGGCGTCGCAGAACCGTAAAGCCGAACTGTTCGCGGGCGTCATGGACGAGGGCAACGTCTTCGGCGCGGGCTTGGACGTCGATGATATCCGGGAACTGTTCACCTGAGTCGCGGCCGGCGTTTTGGTATCTGTATCGCCCAGACGACAGGCTGAGTCGTCAGGCAGGTTCTGAACATCGTCGCTGCTGTCGTATCGGGAAACTGCGTGCCCTCGTCCTTGGTCATCAGCGTCGACCGCGTGGCCACCACGAGAACATCGGGCCCGTTCACATCTTTGCGAACGGGCCCGATGTCCACATCGATCAGAAGGCGCTGGTGCCGTTCGGTGTGCCGAGGCCGGTGGGGCCGTCATAGCCGGCGCCTGCGGTGCACAGGTATGTGCCACCACATGTTCCATTGCTCCCGCTCGTCACATCGTACAGTGCCGACGTGTGCGAGTAGGGGTACGAACCGTAGTTGACCGAGGAGGCGTTGCCGGCCAGGGCGTAGACGGTGCCGATGATCGGCGAGGCGACGCTGGTGCCACCGAATACCAGCCAGCCCTTCGAGCCCTGGTAGGAGGTACTGTCGTACACCGCGACGCCGGTGTTGGGGTCGGCCACGGCGCTGACGTCCGCGACGGTACGGCGCGCGCAGCCGGTGTCGGTCTGCCAACTGGGCTTCGTCACGTACGCCGAGCAGCCGGAACCGGCGCCACTCCAGGCGGTCTCGGTCCAGCCCCGACTGTTGCTCGCTTTGCTGAGGCTGGTGCCACCGACCGCCGTCACGTACCGGGACGCGGCGGGGAACTCCACGCCGTAGCCACCATCACCGGAACTGGCGGTGATCGCCACGCCGGGGTGGTTGTAGTAGGTGTTCTCGGTGCTGGTCTCCGAGGAGGATTCGCTACCGCCGTAGCTGTTGCTGACCGCTGCCGCGCCGAGTGAGACCGCGGTGTTGACGGCGGTGCCGAGGTTGGTCAGCGACGCACTGCTCGCTTCGACGAGGAGGATGTTGCATTTGGGGCATAACGCTGAGGCCATGTCGAGATCGAGCGATTCTTCTTGCGCCCAGCCGCCGTTGGCTTTGGGGTAGCTGGTGCCGCCGCTCTGATTCGACTTGGCGAAACACGGCGTGGTGCTCGATTTGACCGCCGACGGCGCGCAGGAGGCGAGTGCGGGCTCACCGAACTGGGCGCGATAGGTGTTCACGTCGGCGAAGGCGGTCGGGTCGTCGTAGGCGTCGACGATGCCGACGGTGACGCCTGCGCCGTTGTTGGCCGAGGCGGTCGCGAGGTTGTAGGCCGAGCGTAAGTCGCTGGGGCCATAGCCGGACGGGGCCGCCGCAAGGTTTGCCTTGCCCGCGATGTCAGTACGTAACACCGCGTCGCAGGCCGCGTATCCGACCCCTGCTCGGGAACACACGTGCTGGCTGTGGGGACCGGCGGGCGTGGTGGGTTGACTCGCCGACGCCGATCCGCTCGCGATACCTGCCGACGCCAGAGCGGCGGCGGAAATCGCGGCGGCGAGAATCAGGACTCGTCGCACTGAACACCTCCATGAAGACCGCTGACCGGGGTGTCCGGCAGCGATCTGCACGCTACCTGCGGCTTCTTCCCACGTCAGGGGCGTGATGACCGATTGGCTACGTATCTCCGGTCGCGCTTTTAACATGTGAAGACGCGGGCGCCACAACACCTCGGCGCTCGAGCTTGTGCCACGGCAACCGCACCCCGGCGATCGCCGTCGCCACCGACTGCAACACCACCAGATACATCAGCTGCCGATAGACGAACTGCTGTAGCGGCAACAACAACAGCGGCCAGAGCCGTTCCCGGTCCAGCCGGAACGCGATCACGCCGGGAACCGCCTGCAGCAACAGGAAACTCAGCCACGTCAAGCCCGTTGTGATCGGGTTTCCGGTGACCAGGCCGAACACGCCGGCCACGTCGACCACCGGCGCCAGTACCGGCAACACCACCTGGAACAGCATCAGATACGGCAGGCCACGACGTCCGAGCCGTCCGGCGGTGCCCCGCCGAAGCACCGCGCCGCGGTGTTTCCAGATGGCCTGCAACGTGCCGTAGCACCAGCGGTAGCGTTGTTTCCACAGCTGACCGAGCGTGCTGGGCGCCTCGGTCCACGCCAGGGCCCGTTCCTCGTAGGTGACGCGCCAGCCCGCGGTTTCCAGTGCCATCGTCAGGTCGGTGTCCTCGGCGAGGGTGTCCTTCGGCAGACCACCCACCGCCATGACGGCCGAACGCCGGAACGCGCCGACCGCACCGGGGACGGTCGGCATGCACTGCAACACGTCGTAGGCACGGCGGTCGAGGTTGAATCCGATGACGTACTCGATGTGCTGCCAGCCCCCGAGGACGCTGCTTCTGTTGGCCACCTTCGCATTGCCGGACACCGCGCCGATCCGGCCGTCGCGAAAATGTTGCGCCAGGATGCCGACCGTGCCGGGTTCCAGGACCGTGTCACCGTCGACCATCACGACCACGTCGTAGCGCGCGGCGGCCAAACCCGCGTTGAGTGCGGCCGGTTTCCCGGCATTGCGCTGTCTGATCAGCCTGACCCCGCGCAGTCCCAACGACTCCACCACGTCGGCTGTCCGGTCGGTGGAACCGTCGTCGACCACGATCACCTCGACCGGATGCCGCGACGCCAGGGCCGACCGGACAGTCGCCTCGATGCCGAGTTCTTCGTTGTAGGCCGGGATGATCACGCTCGCCGGTTGGCCGAACTCCGGTTGGCGCGGGCGGCGTACCCGCCGGACGTGCAGCGCGGCGCAGGTGAGCACCACGACTGTCCGCAGCGCCGCCAGGACGGTCGAGATGATCAGCAGCCACCCCAGGGCCGCCGCGAGTGCGTTGGCGGCCCAGATCGTGATGGCCACGAGCCAACCGCCGAACTGGGCGGTAGCACTCGCCGGCGTGTTCACGTCCGCCGCGCCGATGCCCTGGCCGACCGTGCTGAACCGCCAGCCTTTCGCCAGCAACGAGGGGATGAGGCGGTTCAGCGCGGCCACGGTCTGCGCGCGATCCCCACCCGAGTCGTGCATCATCACGATGGCACCGCGCTGGTCTCGCGGTGTCGCGTTCGCGACGATGGCTCCGATGCCCGGCCGCTGCCAGTCCTGCGAGTCCAGGTCGGTCATGACGACCAGGCGACCGTCCGCGTTCAGGCGCTGGATCGCGCGCCAGCTCGTGTTGTCCAAAGAGTCCGGTGTGGCGGAATAAGGCATGCGGACCAACGCGGTAGCGACATCGCCTGCGTGCGCGAGCGCGAGATCGGTCGAACGCAACTCCACCGAGGTACGCCACGAACCAGCGTCGCCGAGGTTGACGTGGGTGAAGGTATGACTGCCGATCTCGTTGCCCTGCCCGAGAATCTGCTTGATCAACCCGGGGTACCGTGCGGCGTGCGTGCCGGTCACGAAGAATGTCGCCGGCACGTGATAGCGCGCCAGCAGGGCGAGGATTTGCGGTGTCCAGGTTGGGTCGGGTCCGTCGTCGAAGGTCAGCGCCAGCGTGTGGTCAGGCAGACGATGGGTCACGGTGTGCCCCTGCCTGGTGTCGATCACCGCGCCACCGGCCAGCACGCTCGCGGGTACCTGGTCGGTTCGGCCGGTTGGTGCGCTGGAATCCGCACCCAGTTCACCAATGGTGAGCGCCTGCACGGTGAGCAGGAAAGCGACCGTGACGAGCAGCGTCGCGAGTAGCAGCCAGTGCGCCCGCATCGGCCGGGCTTTGCGGTGTGCGACCACGCCACGGCCTACTTGATGTGGCCGGGCGGCGTCGGCAACCCGGTGGGCTTGCCGGGCGGGACGTTCTTCGTCGGGTTCAGGGTCGCTGTCGTGACCGGGGCGGCCGTGGTCGTGGTGGGGAGTGCGGTGTGCGTCGAGATCGCGGTGCGTGCGCCGGTTGGTGTGGTGGTGACGCGCACCGGATTACTGGACGCGGCGGTGGCGGCGCTGACCGCGGAAGTGTCGGGTCCACCGGTGGAGATTGCGGGCGGCGCGGTCGCCGAGGTGGTCACAACGGCCAAGTCACCGTTGGGAAACAGAGCCGATGGACCGACCGGCGCGCCCAGTAGCGCGGCCGTCAGCAGCGCTATCGACCCCAACGCCGCGCAGCCGGTGAGGACGGCCAAGCCCCGCACGGCCCGGCGTCGGCGGCCGCTCGCGTCGAGGAACACCGGACCCGCCGGCTCGTCCTCGGAAACGAGCCGGTCCGGCCTGGCTCGCACGGGTTCGCCGGTCACATCGGCGATCGCGCCGGCCTGCGATCTGCCAGCACCGGGTCGGAGCCGGTCCATCGTTATGCCTCTCTGTCCGAGACGTTTCGGGGGTGGACGGGCGGCGCCTACTGGGGTTTGGACGGCCGCCCGTCCACCAAGCGGCGACTCGGCTGGGGATACCGGTCGCCGCGGTGGGAGTGGATCCGGTTACTGGTGGCCAGAGGTGCCCGCGACGCCGTGCGGGTGCGATGGGGTCGGTGTTGGATGCGCTGCACCGCCGTGCTCGGTGGCGGGTGCCCCATGGGACGGCGACGTGCCGTTCTGGCCACGCAGCAGGGTGGCGCAGTACGCCGAGACTTTTGCCTGGCCACCGGCGACGTCGACCAGGTCGGTGAATGCCGGCGGGAGCGCACCCCCGTTGCCTGCGCCGGCGGTGTATGCGTGGCACAGGCCCACCAGGTCGGGAGCGGGCGAGGCATGGTCATCGCCGTTGCCGCCCCGCTGGGCCGCCGAGGTGTTGGTGACGACCGGGACACCGCCGACGGGCGACGGGCGGGTGGGCGTCGCGGTGGCGCTGCCGCCGGCCGGTGCGACACTCGAGGCAGGACCCGGGTGAGCGGGAAGGTAGCCGGTCATGGCGGCTGCGGCGACGCCGCCAAAGGACAACGCGACCACGGCCAGCGCGGCGATCTTCGCCGTGAGGGACGTCGCCAGCACGGACTTGATCACTGAGCGTCTCCCTAGCTGAGGGACAGGGCTGAGCTGAGCCAACCGGAACGCCGCCAGCGCCGCCGGTCGCCCGGCGAGTTCGTCCTCGCGACCCGGAGCGGCCGCGGCGGCCAGCAGATCAGCAACCGCGTTCGGTCCGGCACCGCGCTGACCTGCCCGCGCACCGCGAAGCAGCTGCTCAGCGGTGCGCCGGCTGACGCGGCGCGGACGGCTCGTACTCATCTCATGTCTTTCAGCGTCGAAGCCTTCGGTTGTGTCACACCCGTGGGTGAGCCCTGCCGTTCCAGGTGGCCGGCAAGCGTGTGCAGTCCCCGGTACGCCGCGGTGCGCACGGCGCCGGGGCGCTTGCCCAGCACCCGGGCGGCCGCTACCGCGTCCAGACCCATCACCACGCGCAACAGCACGGCTTCGGCCTGATCGGGTGGCAGACGGGCGATCAGGGCCAGGGCCGCGTCGGTGGCGATGGCGTCCACCGCCGATCCGGCCGTGTCGTCCCGGCCTGGCAGCGAGGCCAGCTCGTCGACCGGTGTGTCCACAATGGGCTGCCGGTGTTGTTTGCGAAGGCTGTCCATCGCTCGGTGGCGGGCGATGGTGGTGGCCCAACCACGGAATCCGTCGATGTCACCACGAAACGACGCGAGACCTCGCGCGATGTGCAGCCACGCCTCGGAGGTGACGTCCTCGGCGTCCTTCCCGACCAGGACCCGCGTGTAACGCAGTAGACCCGGGTGGATCGCCCGGTACAGCGTTGCGAACGCGTCTTCGTCGCCAGCCTGCGCTCGGGACAAAGCGGCCGATAGGTCCAAAGCGATTGGTTGCGACGGTGCGGCAGCGCCAGAGGTCCCGTCGCGTCTCGCTCTGTCGTACATCAGCGACATCATCGGTCATCACCGTGCGTGCGGGAACCCCGGACTCCTCGCATGCACCTCGAATGGAGCGGTCGGGCTGGGCAGCGCGCCCGACCGCTCCATTGTGGATACTTGTCACGGCATCGAGGTGCGCCAGATCCCTCTGCCGTGGGTCGCGACGTAGAGCCGGGTGCCGTCCGGGCTCGGCGAGAGGTACACAGCAGGGGAGTTCGGCAGGTTGCCGGCCGCGTTCGGGTTCGTGGTACCCAGCCTCGCCCAGTGGCCGAGGCCGTTCGCCGCGACGTTGTCGGCGAACACGCCGAGGTCGGTCGCCACGATCAGCGTGCCGTCCGGCACGATCCGCAACTGGTTGGCGGGCACGTCGGGGAACGAGTCGGCAGCGGTGTCGGTGCCGCTGACATCGGTCCAGGTCGCGCCACCGTCGGTGGTCTTCCAGATGTGGCCGTAGCCGGCGCCCGGGCCCTCGTTCCAGTGCCGCGAGAAACCGGACAGGGTCGCGTAGACCGTGCCGCCGGTCGGGTCGGCCGGATCGATGGTGATCCCGGCGATGTACCGGACCGGGAACGCCGAGGGCAGATCCACTTGGTGGAATGAACCACCGTAGTTGGTGATGATGCCCGTAGCGAAGGAGCTGCTCGGGTTGCAGTCACCGCACCAGGCGGCCCAGATGACGTGGTTGCGGCTGGCGATCGCGGTGATCGAGTGACCGGAACCCGAGTCGGCCAGTTTCTGCCAGTCCGAACCGGAGGTGCTGTTCCAGGTCTTGGTGTCGGCGTACACGTACTCGCCACCGGCGACCCAGTAGCCGCTGTCCACCGAGTCGGCCGTGAACGGCGCGATGAACCGGGCGTTCGGGTCGTTCGGGCTGATGTTGGTGATCGCGCCTGGGGTGCCGTCGTCGTTGGCGGTGTAGCCGCAGTTGTTGGTCAGCGACATGGCCAGGTTGGTGTACTCACCGACGGTCTGACAGCCGTTGCGCGGGTTGACGAGTTGGTCGCCGCCGTCACCACCGAAGGGTTCTGCCATTTGACCGTCCGGGTTGAGCTGCTCGGTCACCGGCGTCGTGGTGCCCGGATACGTGTAGCGGTAGGTCGATCCGGACGGCGTCGACATCGCGACACCGTTGTCCTGCAGACCGCCCCACACCGCGTCACCGCCGCCGGGCAGCGTGCCCGCACCGACCGAGTAGTACTGCAGCGTCCGCAGGGTGCCGCTGGCGTTGAGGTTGCGCCATCCGACGGTCTGGCTGGCCGTCCTCGCGTACGCGCCACCGTCGTTGCCGACATACACCTCGGGCGCCTTGCCCTGCCAGGCGGAGAACGCCAGCGCGTGCTGGTCGGAGTGCATCACGTTGCCGTCGCAGGTGTTCTGCGAGAGCGTGTAGCTGAAGCAGCTCATGCCGAGATTCCAGTACCGGCCGGTGGTCTGCCAGGTCGCCCCGGCGTCCCAGGTCTCGTAAAGCTCCTCAAGACCGAGGTAGAGGTGGTTCGGGTTGGCCGGATCCACCGCGAGGGACTGGTCGTACCAGGCTTGCGTGCCGGGCTGGTAGCCCGCGCCGATCTCGGTCTTCTTCATCGCCGACCCGCTGTTCGCGAGCACGTTCGAGGTGGCGATCTGCGCGTACGGCCCGTTGATGCCGCCGTTGCCGCTGAGGAAAACGCCGGCCAGCGCGGTGTAGCCGCTCTGCCCGTTCGAGGCCTTGTTGAGCAGGGTCGGCGACTCCATCACCACATACAGCTTCGAGCCGTCCGAGGAGTAGGCGAAGGTCGCGTTGCCGATGTCCTGCGGGTTGATCGCGCCCTGCGGGTTGGCGCGTTGCCAGGTGTCACCGCCGTCCGACGAGTAGTAGAAGCCGTTGTAGGACGCGCCGCTGCGCCAGGCGACGTTCGCGACGATGTGCTTGCCGTTGCTGCCTGGTGCGATCGCGAGGTCGTTGGCGATGTCGGCGTAGTAGTCGCTGGTGCCGCAGGCGATACCGGCGATCCCGATCCCGGCGCACGGCGCCAGCACCCGCTGCCACGCGGTCGACGCGGGCGCGGACAACGACCGGCGGTACACCCCGTGAGAAGTCGCCGCGAACGCGGTGCCCGACGCCTGGTCGAACCGGATCTCGTGAATCGAGGAGCTCTGGAGTTCGGGGCCGCCGACCAGGTCGCTCTGCGAGAACGTGCCGGTGGTGGGATTCGCCAGCCGATACACACCGGTGCCGAGGTAGTTCTCGTAGGCCGTGGTCGCCTCGCCGGTGCCCAGCCACAGCGAGCCGTCCGGGGCGATGGCGAGCGAGCCGACGGAAAGGGCGGGGAGGTGATCGGCGATCGGCGTCCAGCTACCGCCGTCGTCGGTCGAGCGGAACACGCCGCCGTCGGCCGCCCCCGCGTACACGACACCCGCGTGGGTGGGGTCGGTGGCCAGGGCGGCGATCCGGCCGGCCGAGAAGCCGGCGCCGCCGCCCGAATTCGACGCGTTGTGGTCGCGATAGTGCAGCGAGTCGGAATTGAACGGCTGTGTTGTCACCTCGGTGTAGGTTGCCGGCGAAACCGGCATTCCGAGCACATGATTCCACGCCGCGCCGTAGGCACCGGGAGTCACCGTTGCGTTGGGTGACAACCGGGGTGCGTCGAAGGCGTTGAACGACGACATGAGTTCCGCCGACTCGGCACCGGCGTCAGGATGGTTCCCATCCTGGGTCGCGGTAGCCGTCTGACCGTGGGCGATACCTGCCGCGACGACCAGCATCGCGGCGGTGCCCGCGATGCAGATCCGAGCCGTTCTGCATCTTGTGGGCGAAAAGGCCATTAACCCCTCCGTTTTTCCTTCTTCGCCGCCACATGCGGCGACACCAGGTGACAAAACCGAGGAACATTAACCCCGCCGGAATCGCAAAGTATGGGTTGTGTCAACTGTGAACGGAAATATTTCGGACCGATTGCGACAAGATCTACTTTCCGGATAATGGCGAGATCGACGACAGCGCGGAAAGCAGAAATCCGTTTTGTCGACAGAGGTCGACTTCGCCCGGTGCCACAGTCCGAATCGCCGGCCAACGACAGCTGGTCGACGGCGGTGTTTCTCAGGTAGCGGAAGTCGTTGCGAGGTCGAAGAACCAGGCGATGGTCAGTGCGCCGGGATCGATCACGCCGCGGGCGTGTTCGCCGACGTAACTCGCCCGGCCCCGCTTCGCGAGTAGATCCGCGGTCGAGATCGCACCGGCGTGGGCCGCCGCGGCTGCGGCCTTGAGCGCGGCGTTCACGTCGTCGTGCCGCGCGGCAGCGGCGGACAGAGCCTCAGCGGCCGGCACCATCGCGTCAACCATGGTCTTGTGCCCGACGTCGGCATTACCCAGCCTGCGCACCGCGGTAGCCGCGTTGTCGGCGGCGATGCTCAGCGTGGCCGTGGTGACCTCGCCGTTGATGCGCTTGGCGAATTCGCGGAACCACATGCCGAACAGCGGCCCACTCGTACCGCCGGTGTGCAGGAACGCGTTGGCGAGGGCGAGGAACACCTCGTGCGGCGCGCTCGGTGACGCGGCGGCGAGGTTCGTCTCGGCGCGTTGGACGGCGGAGGTCAGGTTCGTGCCGAAATCGCCGTCACCCGCCTGCCGATCCAGTTCCGTCAGTTCGTCGCTTCGTTGCCGGACGGCGGCGATGAAGCGGTCGACCCAGGCACGGGCGTCGTCGGTGTTCATCTTCGTGTGGTTCCTTTCGCTGGTTCACCAGGTCAGTGCGGGGGTTCGGACCGGCGCGTCCCACAGTTCGATCAGGTCGTCCTCGGCGCGCAGCAGTGTGATCGAGCAGCCGCGCATGTCCAGCGCGGTCACGTACGAGCCGACCAGCGAGCGCGCGAGCGCGATGCCCTGCGCGTCGAGCAACCGGCTCAGTTCCCGGTGCGCTACGGACAGTTCGAGCGCGTGCGTGGCACCGAGGCCGTTGACGATGGCGATCACCGCGTCGCCGCGGCGCAGGTCCAGCGCGTCGATGATCGGCTGGGCCAGTTCGGACACCAGTTCGTGGGCCGGTGCGAACGGGCGTCGGCCGATGCCGTGTTCACCGTGAATTCCGACGCCGAACTCGATCTCGAGGTCGGTCAGGTCGAACGACGGCCGGGATCGGCCGGGTTGGGTGCAGGCGGCGAGCGCGAGTGCCATGGTGCGAGCGGAAGCGTTGACGCGCTTGCCCAGTTCGGCGAGTTCGGCGAGGCCCGCACCGCGTTCGGCCGCGGCTCCGCAGATCTTCTCGACCGCGACCACCGCTGCCGTGCCGCGACGCCCTGGGCCGCCGTCGTCCTGGCCGTCGGTGGCGAGGTCGTCGTCGACGAGGACGGTGGCGACGGAGATTCCGTCGTCCGCGGCGAGTTCCGCGGCGATCCGGAAGTTCAGCACGTCGCCGGTGTAGTTCTTGACGATCAGCAGCACGCCCTGACCACGATCGGCCGCGGTGATCGCGGAGTGGATCTGGAGCGCGGTCGGGCTGGCGAAGACCGCGCCGGGCACGGCCGCGTCCAGCATGCCGGTGCCGACGAACCCGGTGTGCAGCGGTTCGTGTCCTGATCCTCCGCCGGAGACCAGTGCGACCTTCGGTGTCGTGCGATCGCCCGCGCGAACCACGAACGCGGGGTCCTCGTTGCGGACGAGCAGGTCCGGATGGGCGCGTTGGAGGCCGTCGAGGGCCTCCGCGACGAACCCGGCCGGCTCGTTGATCAGTTGTCGCACGGTCACCAGTGCCTCCTCGCACGTACGGTATAGTCGAACTTCATTCGACATTGTCGAACGCGATGACTGTAGGGACAGGTTGCGCTGTTGTAAAGTGCCAGTGGACGACACGCCGCCGGGAAAGGACGGACGATGATCCAGTCCGTCGACCGAGCGATGCGCATCCTCGGCGTGCTCCAGTCCTCCCGGCTGCTCGCGCTGGGCGACATCGCGACCCGGCTCGACCTCGCACCGTCCACAACGCACGGAATCATCAAGACGCTGCAGAACCACGGGATCGTGCTGCAGGACCGGGCGACCGGCCGTTACCGCCTCGGCCCCGGCGCGCTGAAACTGGGCAACGTCTACCTGGACACGCTCGACCTGCGCACGCACGCGATGACGTGGGCGGCCGAACTGACCCGTAGCACCAGGCACCCCACCCGCGTCGGCGTGCTGTTGCCCGGCGAAGTGGTGATCGTGCACCATCAGCCACGCCCGGACGGCTCTGGCCACATGCCTGAGGTCGGCATCGCCATCCCGGCGCACGCCTGCGCGCTGGGCAAAGCGATCCTGGCTTACTCCCCGGAAGGCCTGGCCGCGCTGCCCGGTCGGCTCGATCGGATGACCAGCAACACGATCACCGATCACACCCGCTTCGGCGAGGAACTCGACCGCGTCCGTGCCGAGGTTCTCGCCGGCGAAGCTGAAGAGGCCGTGATCGGCGAATGTGGCCTGGCCGCTCCGGTCTTCGACAGCGACGGCTCGGTCGCCGGTGCCATCGGCGTTGTCGTACCGGCTGGCGAGTGGCCGCCGCACGACGCCGTGCCGAATGCCGTACGCGATGCCGCCCGCGCTGTTTCCCGCGAGTTGGGCGCACCGCGCTGGCCCGGGATGTGACGCGTTGTTCTCCACGTCACGCGGATTTCGGATGCCTTAGGGGTTTCTTGTCAGCCTAGGCACCTCTTGTCATTCAATGAGCAGCTCGTCCGGTCTTAATCTCATCTTCACGCTTCCGGTGATCGCGCGCCGGGCTGATGCCTTCGTCGCGTCAAGGAGATACCACGATGGACCGACTGAGTCGCAGAGACCTGATCAGGATCGGTGGACTGGCCGGAGCCGCGGCGGTGATCGGATTCGAGGTGCCGTCGGTTTTCCAGCGCGCGAACGCGTCCGTGCAGGTACCGCAGACGGCGCTGCCGGGCGCCGGCATCTCGCGGTTCGTCTCGCCGCTGCCGACCTTTGTCGGTCGCCGGGTGGCGGGGACGTCGTTACAGGTGGGCATGTTCGAGTTCCAGCAGAACGTGCTGCCTGATTCGTTCTACGCCCCGCTGGCCGCACCGTTCAGGAACGGCACCTACCTGTGGGGCTACGCGGTGGGGCAATCGGGTGCGGGCCCGCGGCCGCAGTATCCGGGGGTGACGGTGGAAGCGCGACGGGGTACGCCCAGCACCGTCAAGTTCGTGAACAACCTGCCTGGATCCCCTGTGCTGCGCGAGTACCTGACCATCGATCAGACCATCCACTGGGCCGATCCGCTGCGGCAGGGGATGCGGATGGACCCCTTCGCCGGGCCGATTCCCACCGTGGTCCACCTGCACGGCGGCGAGAATCAGTCTACATCGGACGGTGTGCCGGAAGCCTGGTTCACCAACAATGGCCTGCACGGCAACGGATATTTCACTGCCACTCCCACCAGCCGCAACGCCGCCGTCTACTGTTATCCCAACAACCAGCAGTCGACGACGCTGTGGTTCCACGATCATGCCCTGGGGATCACCCGCATCAACGTCTTCTCCGGGCTGGCCGCCTTCTACTTGATCCGTGACCAGTTCGACACTGGCCAGCCGGGCAATCCGCTGGGGCTTCCGGCCGGCGGCCAGGAGATCGAGCTGATGATCCAGGACCGTCAGTTCGACAGCAATGGGCAGCTGCTCTTTCCCGACGGCGCGAACAATCCGTCGCTGGTCGACGGGCCGCCGAGCAATCCGGGGATACATCCCTTCTGGATCCCGGAGTTCTTCGGCGATACGATGCTCGTCAACGGCCGGACCTGGCCCTTCCTCAAGGTCGAGCCGCGCCGCTACCGGTTCCGGATCGTCAATGCCAGCAATGCGCGCTTCGTGCGGATGGGGCTTGTCGATGCCGCCAGCGGCGCGACCGGGCCTGCCATGTACCAGATCGGAACCGACGGCGGTCTGCTGGACGCACCGGTCACGCTCCTCGGGCAGGCCGAGCCGGTCAGCGACGGAACGCCGACGCCGTCGACGCGCCTGTTCCTCGCGCCGTCCGAGCGTGCCGACATCGTCGTCGACTTCACCGGGCTGCAAGGCAAGAACTTCACGCTGACCAACGACGCGCAGGTCCCGTTCCCCAGCGGTGCCGCGCTCGACCCGGCCGACCCGACGCGCGAGGTCATGCAGTTCCAGGTGACGCTGCCACTGTCCAGCCCGGACACGACACGGAACCCGGCGGCCGGCGCGGCACTTCGGGGTGGCCGGAACCAGGAACCGGCCATCGTCCGGCTGGTCAATCCGGCGACGGGCGTGCTCGCGGCCGGTGTCACCCCGGCCAATACCCGCCAGCTGGTTTTGTTCGAGTTCGAGGATCCCTTCGGCAATGGGCAGAACACGGCGGGAACGCCGGTCATCGACCTGATCAACAACAGTAAGTGGGCCGGTAAGCGAGACGGCGGTGGCGACACGCCGATTCCTGGCGCCCAGCCCGACCAGTCCGGCCAGGGACTGTTCATCACCGAGCTGCCGAGGGTCGGCTCGACCGAGGTCTGGGAATTCCTGAACACGACGGTGGACGCGCATCCGATCCACATTCACCTGATCCAGTTCCAGCTCCTCAACCGCCAGGCCGTGCTCATCGACCCGAACACCGGCCAACCGACCTATCTGGACGCGTGGGGGGCCGCGTTCCCCGGCGGCACCTTCAATGGTGAGGCCAGCGATGGGAGCTGGAGTCCGATCACCTACCCGGCGGGAACCATCATTCCTGGCTATGGGCCGCCGAGAAACTACTTCGCTCGCAATGCCGACGGCGCGCTGGGCGGCAATCCGGCCTTCTCTCCGTTCCTGACCGGCCCGGTGATTCCACCCAATCCCAGCGAGACGGGCTGGAAGGACACGGCCAAAGTGTTCCCCGGCTACGTGAACCGCTATGCGATCCGCTGGGCTCCGCAGGCCACGGCCGTCAACGGTGTCCGTCCCGGACAGAACCTGTACTCGTTCGATCCCACCGTCGGCCCGGCCTACATGTCGCACTGTCACATCCTCGACCACGAGGACAACGAGATGATGCGCCCCTACATCCCGGTCAACTGAGAGGCCAGTTCCATGCCTGGCATGAATTCCGGGCTGGACGCGGCCAACCCGGCACTGGTCGCCGCCTTCCTGTCCACGCTGCTGCATCAGTTGATCATCGTCGCGGTGATCGCCGCCGGGCTGGCGCTTGCCTACCGGGTGGTGCGACACCGTTGGGCCGCCGGATCTCGGACGGCATCGGCCGCCGAGCCGAGAGCGCGCAGGGTCCTGCGCATCGCCTTCGGCTTGTTGTGGATCTTCGACGCGATTCTGCAGGCCCAGCCGAAGATGGCAGGCGGCCTGCCATCGCAGGTCATCGCACCGGTCGCCACGGCATCGCCGGACTGGGTCCAGCACGTGGCGAACTTCGGCGGCAGCCTGTGGTCCTACCATCCGGTGCAGGCTGCCGCGGCCGCGGTGTGGATCCAGGCCGGGATCGGGGTGTGGATGCTGGCCGCGGCGACCGGTTGGTCGTCGCGGCTGGCCGGATTGTCCGGCGTGGGGTGGGGTCTGATCGTCTGGGTCTTCGGCGAGTCCTTCGGTGGGATCTTCGCGCCTGGGCTGACCTGGCTGTCCGGCGCCCCTGGCGCGGTCGCCCTGTACATCGTGGCCGGCGCGTTGATCGCGCTGCCGTTGCGGGCCTGGGCCGGGCCACGGCTGGGCCGGCTGCTGCTGGCCGGGATCGGCGTGTTCTGGGTGGGGATGGCGCTGGTGCAGGCCTGGCCGGGCAACGGCTTCTGGGAAGGCGGTGATTCCGGAGCGCTGACCGGGATGGTCTCGTCGATGGCGCAGCTGTCCCAGCCGCACGTCCAGGCGGCCATGTTGGCTGCCTTCGCGTCGTTCACCAGCGCCAACGCGTTCGCGGTGAACCTGTTCGCGGTCGTCGCGCTGGGCGTGTTCGGCACCGTGTTCGTCACCGGCCGTCCGTCGCTGCTGCGCGTCGCCGTGCCTGCGGCGACGGTTTTCTGTGCGGCGGACTGGGTGCTGGTGCAGGACCTCGGGTTTCCCGGCGGGCTGGGCACCGACCCGAACAGCATGGTTCCCTGGGTGCTGTTGCTGTGGAGCGGTTTCATCGCCGTTACCGAGCACACCGTCCCGGCGCTCGTCCAGGACTCACCCGTGGGCCCGGCGTTTGGCGCCGTGCGCCCGCGCTCGCTGATCGTGCTGGGCGCGATCGGCGTCATCTTGCTCGGTGCGGTCCCGATGGCGGCGGCTTCGGCCGATCGCGACGCGGATCCGATCATCGCGCAGGCCATCGTGGGTACCCCGGTACGGCTGGACCTTCCGGCACCGGACTTCCAGCTCACCAACGGCGAATCCGGTCAACCGGTCAGCTTCGCCTCGCTGCGCGGCAAAGTGGTGCTGCTGACCTTTCTCGACCCGGTGTGCACCGGCTGCCCGCAGATCGCACGACAACTGCATGCGGCAGGCACGCTCCTCGGCGGTGCGGGCGGTCGGGTGGAACTGGTGGCGATCGCGGCGGGCACGATGCATTCGCGGGCGATCTTCATCCGGGCTTTCGACCGGAACCAGGGCCTGACGACCTCGCCGGGCTGGCGCTTCCTGACCGGAACGGTCGGCGAACTCCAACAGGCGTGGAGCGACTATGAGAGGGTCGCGCCCGGCATGATGGCCGGGATGATGGTGCACAGCCAGGTCGTTTTCGTGATCGATGCGGCCGGCCGGATCCGGTGGGAAGTACGAGACTCCCCCGGCCCGGCCACGCCGTCGGCCCAGTCGTCGTTCGCCGCGCTTCTTGCCGACACCGCACGACCGATGCTCGACCCGGCGTAACGTCGGACGCATGAGCGGTGCCAGGTCCGACGCGGACATCAACTTCTACTTCGACCCGTTGTGCCCCTTCGCCTGGATGACCAGCAAATGGGTGCGCATGGTGGGCACACTGCGCGAGTACCGGGTGGACTGGCGGTTCATCGCGCTGCGCATCATCAACGCGGACGTCGACTACGACAGCCAGTTCCCGCCGGAGTACGAGGCCGGGCACACCGCGGGCCTGCGCCTGTTGCGGATGATCGCGCGGGCCCGTGCCGAGCACGGCCGCGACGTGGTCGGGCCGCTGTACGAGGCGATCGGGTCGCGGATGTTCGACGCGCCGGACGCGGCCGAGCTGGGTTCCGGCCAACGCGGTACGCGTGAGCTGGTCGAACCGCTGCTGCGCCAGGTGGGGCTGCCCGTCGACCTCGCCGACGCGCTCGATGACGAGAGCTGGGACGCGGAACTGCGGGCCGAGACCGATGAGGCGCTCGGGCTGACCGGCAAGGATGTCGGCACGCCGATCATCCATTTCCAGCCACCGGAGGGAACCGCGTTCTTCGGGCCGGTCATCAGCAGGCTGCCCGACGAGTCCGACGCGCTGCGGCTGTGGGATCACGTCGTCGGGCTGGCCTCGTTCCCTGGCTTCGCCGAACTCAAGCGGAGCCTGCGGGAACGTCCGCAGCTGCGCTCGTTCGGCGTCGACGTTGGCGAGGTCGGTGCGCAGGACGACTGGCACGGGGGGAGCCGCAGGCTCAAGAAATAGCCGTTCCCGCGCCGACGGCCAAAGGGGAGGGCTCCCGGTGGTGGTCCACTGGGAGCCCTCCTGTTTGTCAGAGATCAGGCGGTCTGGATGGCGGTGTCGTCGATGACGAAGCTGGTGGTTCCGCCGTTCTTGTCCGTTTCCGTGCCGGTGAACTTCAGCGTGATCGTCTGGCCGGCGAAGGCGGACAGATCGAACGAGTGCTGGGCGTAACCGCTCGCCTTGTTCAGGTTGCTATAGGTGGCCACCGTTGCCAGCACGCTGCCGCCCGAGCCGAGTACCTGGACGGTCAGGGTGTCCGGTGTCGCCGTCGTGGTGTTCTCGGTGGTGTCGATGTGCAGCCAGAACGTCCCGGTCGCCGTGCAGCCGCTCGGGACCGTCACCGTCTGTGCCACCGTGTCGGTGTCGGCCTGACCGTCGCCGTTGAGCCACGCGTCCCACGAACCCGAGTGCGCCGGCTCGTCGGCGGTGTCGTTGTTGACCGGGGCCGAACCGAGGGTCGAGGACTGGGTCCACGGGGTGATCGTGGCGCCGTTCTCGAAGCCCGGGTTGCCGAGCAGTTGGGCCGCGGTGCAGCCGCCGCTGGAGGTGGTCACGGTCAGCGTGTAGGTCGCGGTGTGACTGCCGGAGGACGCCGTGCCGGATACCGTGATCGGATACGTCCCTGCGGCCGTCGACGAACCGGTCGTCACCGTCATGGTCGAGCTGCCGCCGGAGGTCACCGACGCCGGGCTGAACGACACGCTGACCCCGCTGGGCGCACCGGACGCCGACAGCGTGACCGACTCGGCCGAGCCGGAGGTTACCGCCGTGGCGATGGTCGCGGTCGCCGATGATCCGGCTGTCACCGAACCGGACGACGGGCTGGCCGAGAGGGAGAAGTCGTTGCCGGGGTTCGAAGCGGTGGCCGGGTTCCAGTAGTCGCCTGCCATCACGATGTAGACCAGCATCTTGATCGTCTGGCCGTAGTAGCCGTCACCGAACGGGTTGGTGGCGAGCTGGTTCCAGATGGCGTCGGTCCACGCCTGGTCGCCGGACGCCATCGCGGCCGGGCCGACCGAGTCGCCCGCCTCTTCTGCTTGCGTGTCACCGACATCGGGGGAGCTGTCGAAACCGGTGCAGTTGAGGTTCATGTGCGGCCACACGCCGGCCGGTTTGCCGCCGGAGAACGACTTCAGGCACTTGGATTCCTTGACCGCCGTCGAGTACGACGTGGCAGCGATCGACGTGCCGTTCTCCAGGGCGTCGGTGCCAAGGTGCCAGGGCACGCGGATGGAGTTGTAGCCGACGATGTTGTCCGGCTGGTCCTCCTGGTAGTTCGCGGCGGCCGGTTTCGGGCTGGTGCCGTTGGCGCCGCGGATGAAGTCGGCCATCAACCCGGCGCTGGGGGAGTAGGACGCGGTGAACTCGCTGATGATCGACTCGGTCTTGGTGACGACCTTGTTCCAGTCGTGCGACGGGTCGTAGGCGGCGAACGCCCGCAGGTGATCGACCATGTAGTCGGAGGGCCGGGAGTCGTCGGCGGTGCTGTCGTCGTCCTCGCATTTGAGGTGACCGTCGGAAGCGACGTCGTGGCTGTAGAAGTTGGCCAGCCAGGTCAGCGCGGCCTGCCGGTACCCGCCCCACTGCTTGTCGGCGAGGATCAGACCGTAGCCGATGTCGAGGTCACCGTCGGTGGCGCCGTCCGGTGTGCCGCCGCTGTAGTACTTGCAGGTCTTGCCGTCCAGCTGCCACTGCATCAGGCCGTACTGGTCCTCGTGGTCCTGGACGAGCTGCCACAGGCCGTTGAACTCGGTCTGCGCGTTGGCGTCGTAGCCGGCCATCAGCGGGACGATGTTCATGCCGTAGCCCTGGCCCTCGGAGACCGGCCCGTTGTTGGTCGCGTCGCCATCGCCTTTGGTCGACACGTAGTACTCGTTCGAGGCGCAGCCATGGACGAGGTACGTGCTCTTCCACGAGTCGTAGGCCTGCTCGACCGCGGTGTCCCGGGTCGACTGCGACGCCGAGGGCATCACGCCGACCTGGTAGGTGACATGGGCAGGGAAGGGATGGCTGGGCGCTGCGGCGGCGGACGCGGCAGGCGCGGCCACGCCGATCGCGACCACCCCAAGCGAGACGACACCGGTCGCGAGGCCGATGGACAGCGCTGTTCGGATCGATCTGGATGCCACAGAGGACTCTCCTTCTAGCCGCCGTTGGCTGATGGATGCTGTTCCCGTGCACTAGTTAAGAAGGTTTACAAATTAACGGACAGCATCGCCATGCCAGGGCGAGGTGTCAAGAGGCCGGGACGATGGATTCCTTGACACACGACGAGAAGCGGCAGTCGTCACATATCGAGCAGGTGACTCAATACGTGCGATTGGGTCGGTGCGGCTCTGTTGGAAGCCAGGCCCTGGCCGGTTGCGCGGTCGGGCCGGGGGTTTCACGATGAGGGCCATGGCACCCTTGACAGTCCAGGGCTACGTCGAGGCGATCTCGCCCGAGCATCGGCCGCTCTTTGATCGGGTGTATCGGCTGGTCCTGGAAGCCCGGCCGGACGCCGAGGTTGTCCTGTCCTACGGAATGCCGACCTTCCAGGTCGGACGACGGCGGCTGCACGTCGGAGTGTGGAAGCACGGCGTGTCGTTGTACGGCTGGCGAGATGAGGGTTTCCTCGCTCGCCATCCGCACCTGCGGGCCGCGCGAGGCACGATCCAGCTTCGGCCCGAGGACAGCGAGGATGTCACGGACGACGAGCTGCGCGAGCTGGCTAGAGCCAGTCTGGCCGAGTGATCTGCCGGGTTGGAACGCGCTTGGAGTAGCCGGGCTACGCCGAGGAGCGCGCCGCTCGCAGTGGTGCTCCGATGCTGTGCAGGTGCCGGAGTACCTGACCGTAGGAGCCGAACGCGCTGGTCTGGCGATACGGAATGCCCCGCTCCGCGCAGAACGCGCGCACGTGGGCCTGTGCGTGGCGCAGGTTGGCTCTGGGCATGCTGGGGAAGAGGTGGTGCTCGATCTGATAGTTCAAGCCGCCCAGTGCGAAATCGGTGATCCACCCGCCCCGGATGTTCCGGGACGTCAGCACCTGCTTGCGGAGAAAGTCCAGTTTCTCGCCGGCAGCGATCACCGGCATTCCCTTGTGGTTGGGCGCGAACGAGCATCCCATGTAGACACCCCACAGGCCCTGGTGCACGGCGATGAACGCGATCGCCTGGAGCGGCGTCAACACCCAGAAGACCGCGGTGAGGTAGCCGACGATGTGCACGCCCAGCAGCGCGGTGCCCAGAACGCCCGCTTTGACCTCTCGCCGGAAGACCGCCCGCACGCTGGCCGCGTGCAGATTCAGCCCCTCCAGCACGAGCAGGGGGAAGAACAGGAACGCCTGGTACTTGGCCATCCATCGCAGGGCGCCGCGCGTGTTCGCGGCCTGCGTCTCGCTGAACGCGAGCAGGGGAATGGCGAGGTCGGGATCGTCGGCTTCGTGATTCGGGTTGGCGTGGTGGTGGGAGTGCTTGCCGACCCACCACTGGTAGCTGATCCCGATCAGGCCACCGTGCAGGTGGCCGACGATGTCGTTGGCGCGTCTGCCCTGGAAGATCTGCTTGTGGCCGGCGTCGTGGCCGATGAAGGCGAGCTGAGTGAACACCACGGCGAGGAACATCGCGGTGAACAACTGCCACCACGACGCGCCGAGCAGTCCGAAGGCCGCCCATCCGACCGCGGTCAGCAGCGCGTTGATCGCGCACTTCAGCGCGTAGGAGCCGGGCCTGCGGCGCAACAGGCCGCGTTGCTTGATGACCCGGGACAGCTCAGCGAACTCGCTGCCCGAGCCGGTGGTGGTCGGCAGCGCGTTGGGGAAAGACATGCGGGTCACGTCCACTTTCCTTGGGCGCGGAGAGCAGCTCGATGAGCCCGCGAGACCGGCCAGCCGGAAGTCCGGCAGGGCCTGACGAGCGTGAACAGGCAGAATTGGCGGAGCTGGCGGTGTGCCTGCGGCCGAGGGTCGCAGGCACACCGACGAGCGCGGGTCAGATCGCGCGTACGCTCTGGGCCTGCGGCCCCTTCTGCCCCTGACCGATCTCGAACTCGACACGCTGGCCTTCGTCAAGCGACTTGAAGCCGGTGCCCTGAATCTCGGAGTAGTGGACGAACACGTCCGGGCCGCCGCCATCCTGCTGGATGAAGCCGAAGCCCTTCTCGCCGTTGAACCACTTCACACTGCCCTGAGCCATACTGCAATCTCCCTGCGTCGCCCGGTGAATCCCCACGGTGAGGCCATCGGACGACCGTTGAAGCCATCAGTCTCTCATCACCGCGGTATTCGTGACCGAGGGGCTTGTGATACGCGCGCCATCGTGGGCATCGAGCCCCAGCATCTCCAGCAGTCGCACGCAGTCTGTCGCGTCCGTTGCGTGGTCAGCGACCGTACGGGTCGCGCGCGCGTTCTGGACCGTGCTGTGAGCTTGCTCGACGGCACGGGCTCGAACGATCCGGCCGTGCTCTGGATCCGGTGACGTATGCCTGGCCAACATCGTGTGGCACCCTTCTTCGTCCCGCCATCGGCGAGCGGTCAGCCGTGGCGGGCCTGCTCACCGGCGTCATCGACCTGACCGGTGACGGTCCAGCGCAGTATACGTGCAGGTAGTTGTCACGTTCAGAGTCGAGGGTGTCTGGCTAAAGTATTGGTAAAGTTAATTCCATGCCGGGGGTTACGTGACAGGGGTCACCGATGCTTCCATCAGTTAGTCAGTATGACTAACTATCGAAGAGGTCCCTGCCATGTCATCCTCCTGTACACGCTTTGTGTTGGTCGCCGCGGCGGCGCTGACGCTTGTCGCGCCGCTCGCGGTCAAGTCCGCCGACGCCGCCACGATGAACACCGCACCCAAGGCTGTCGCGTCGGCCGCGGCGGCCAGGACCCCGGCCGATGACCCGCAGTTCACGGCCGCGCAGGTGCTGGCCGGCGTCCAGCAGGCCAGCACGCCCGACACCCAGGTCAACACCGAACCCCACATCAACACCATGACGCGGGACATGAACGTCAACGTGTACCAGCCGGTGCCGGGCGTCTACTCCTACACGTCCAGCTTGGCCGTCGACGACGACGGCAGCGATCCCGATTCCGATCCCGATCACCAGGACCAGACGACCTTCCAGGACAGCAACGGCGACCAGCTGGCCGCGCACCACGTGCCGTTCTACGTGCTGGGCGACGACTGCTGGGATCAGCAATCGCCCTGCCCGCACTTCTTCTACCAGGAACACGACATCCAGGGCCTGCAGTTCGCGCTGATGTTCTATCAGGGCAAGGTCATCGGCTCGATCTTCGGCGACACGCAGACCGGGAACGACCAGACCACTTCGGACAACGACTCCCGCGAACTGGGGGAGGCGTCGGTGAAGGCGGCCTCGCTGCTCGGCATTCCGGACAGCGGCACTGACGGTGGCGTCGACAACGGCGTGACCGTGGTGATCTTCTCTGGCCCGGACTGGGTTCTGAGCGGCACCAACGACGACCTGAACTCCAATGCCCAGGCGCTGGTCACCAAGGCGCTGAACACCCTCGGCACCAGTTTGGGTCTCCCGACCTCGTGATGAATCCAGGCTGAACGCGATCACGACCATATTCGCCATCGGCGCAATGGTCGTGATCGCTTGGTCACGGCGCGGCCTGATGGGCGAGCACGGCTGGGTCGTGGCCGGGGAGGATCAGGTGCGGGCCGTCGGCCAGTTCGGTCACCCGCTCGAACGCGCGCAGGGCGTCGGGTACCGAGTAGGTGTGTGGACTGGGGCGCCAGCGCCGGAGGTTCTCGTGGAAGTGGCTCGCGTCGGAGGCCACGACGACGTGCCCGGCATCGGTCCGGACGCGCACGACCTGCATGCCCGGCGTGTGGCCGCCGACGTGGTGCACGGTGATGCCGGGCGCCACCTCGGTGTCGCCGTCGACCAGGTGCAATCGGTTGGAGTCGAACAGGTAGTCGACGTCGGCCTTGTCGACGAGCCAGCTCTCGGCGAGTTCGTCCACTTCGGACCTCTGGAGAATGTAGCGGGCCCGGGGGAAATCGCGGACGCCGCCGGTGTGGTCGTAGTGCAGGTGGGTCAGTACGACTGTTTCCACCGATTCCGGCGCGACGCCGAGCGCGCGCAGGCTGTCGACGACCGGCGGTCCGCGATGCAGGCCGGGGACGCGGTTCGCGGCAGGACCCATGCCGGTGTCGACCAGTACCGTGTGGCCGGGCGAGGAAACGAGCCACACGTAGTAGGCGGTCGGATGCGGCTCGTCGGGCCGTTCGTCGTCGATGAAGTGGTCGCGGCGCACGCCTTCCCGCCACGCGTACCGGATCGTCTTGACCTGGGTCACGACTGGCTCGCCGGCACTGGCGTCGGCGTCGCTTTGCCGTCCTTGATGCCGAGTTGGCTGGTCGGCACCCGGAACGTTTCGCGCCCGGTCGCGACGGCGATGACGTTGACCAGGCACAGGCCCGCGGTGAACAGCGAGACACCCAGCCACGCGCCCTTGCCGGAACCGCCGACCGCCGCCGCGATCGTGGGCAGGAAACCGCTGATGGCGAAGCCGATCTGGGTGCCGATGGCCATACCGGACATGCGGACGCGGGCGTTGAACATCTCTCCGTAGAACGATGGCCAGACCGCGCTCGTCGCCGTGTACACGATGCCGAACATCGCGATGCCGACGACGAAGACGAGCACGTAGTTGCCTGCGGCGATGGCACCCAGGTAGGCGAAGATCAGTACGGCGCAGCCGAGGGAACCGCCGATGAACAACGGCTTGCGGCCGATCCGGTCGGCCAGCGTCGCCCACAGCGGAATGCTGATCACGGCGGCCACGTTGGCCAGCACACCGACCCACAGCATCGGCGTCTTGCTCAAGCCGACCGTGTTGACGGCGTAGCTGAGCGCGTAGACGGTGAAGATCGTGCTCACCGACGCGATCAGCGCGGCCACGACCACCCGCAGCACGTCGGCCCAGTAGTCGCGGAGCAGTTCGGCCAGCGGCAACCGGGCCACGTCGCGGGTGGCCACCTCGCGTTCGAACACCGGCGTCTCGTTCAGCCTGCGCCGGATCAGGTAGCCGACGAGGACCAGGATCGCGCTGCACCAGAACGGGATCCGCCAGCCCCACGACAGCAGATCCGCCGATGGCAGCGCGGCAACGGGCAGGAACACCGCCGTGGCAACGATCTGACCGGCTTGCGTGCCCGACAGCGTGTAGCTCGTGTAGTAGGCCCGCCGGTTCTCCGGCGCGTGCTCCAGACTGGTCGAGTTCGCGCCCGCCTGCTCGCCACCGGCCGAGAACCCTTGCAGCAGCCGGAGAACCACCAGCAGCACCGGCGCGAGCACGCCGACCGAGCGGTAGGAGGGCAGGCAGCCGACCAGAACCGTGCACAGGCCCATCAGCAGCAGGGTCAGCACCAGGACGCGCTTGCGGCCCCAGCGGTCGCCGACATGTCCCCAGACGATCCCGCCGATCGGCCGCGACACGTAGCCGACCCCGAACGTGGCCAGTGCCAGCAGCGTGCCTGCGGTCGGGTTGCCGGCGGGGAAGAAGATCTTGCCGAACACCAACGCGGCGGCCGTGCCGTAGATGAAGAAGTCGTAGTACTCCAGGGCGCTGCCGATCCAGGCGGCCAACGCCGCGGTTCGTGGGGTGCCCTGCACCGGCTGAACAGGCGAATGCGCGGTCACGTCGATGCTCCTCTGCCTCGTCGCAGATGTGACGTACGAACTAGATAGTTATGTACTAGACGGTTAATTGGAGATGGTGCACGTCGCCTCTGGCACTGTCAAGGACGGATCCTCAGCGGGCGGTGAGGTACTGGACGACCAGGTCGCCGAGCATCTGCCGGTAGTGCTCACGGCGGTCGGCGGCCAGCATGTCGCGCTCGAAGATCACGTTGAACGTGTCCCGGTTCGCGGTGCGGAACACGCAGAACGAGCTGATCATCATGTGCACGTCGAGCGGGTCGACGTCGGTCCGGAACACGCCGTCGGCCGCGCCCCTGGCCAGGATGCGGGTCAGCACCTCCAGCGCCGTGGACGCCAGCCCGGGCAGCACCTCGGATCGGGCCAGGTACTGGGCATGGTGGACGTTCTCGATGCTGACCAGCCGGATGAAGTCCGGGTGCGACTCGTGGTGGTCGAACGTCAGCCCGGCGAGCTGGCGGATCGCCTCTTCCGGATCGAGGTGCTCGACGTCCAGCTCCTGCTCCAGCGAGCGGATCACCGAGTAGGCGCGCTCAAGGACCGCGACGTAGAGCTGTTCCTTGCTGCCGAAGTAGTAGTACAGCATCCGTTTGGTGGTGCTGGTCCGCGCGGCGATCTCGTCGACCCGGGCGCCCGTGTAGCCCTTGGCGGCGAACTCGCGGGTCGCCACGTCGAGGATCTCGGCCTTGGTGCGCGGGGCATCCCGCGATCGCACCACTTCGGCCCCATCCGCCACCGCGCTCATGCTGCCGCCTCGCTCCGTGCCGTCCGCGTTCGGCTGCCGGTTTGGGGGTGTCGCGAGGCGGGCGCATTCGCGGGCGCTGTGTTGAACGATTCGCTCGCAAGCTCGCTCATGTCACCTCGCTTTCGGACGAATCCCACTGTAGCGGGCGGGTGTGGTCTTTCCTGGGAACCGGCGATACAATTAACCATCTAGTACGTTAATTAGCCAGTCGGGGGTGCCGTGCTCATACCGCAGGAAGAGTCCAGCTACCTGGTGGGTCTCGTGGGCGCGGGCATCGCGCCGTCGCTCAGCCCGGCCCTGCACGAACGGGCGGCCGATGAGCTGGGGCTGCGCTACCTCTACCGCCGCATCGACCTGGACGAACGCAACCTGCCTGCCACGGCCGTCGGCGACCTGGTGGACGCGGCCCGCGCGGTCGGTTTTCGCGGCCTGAACATCACTCACCCGTGCAAGCAACTGGTGATCAAGCACCTGGACGGCTTGTCGGCGGAGGCGGAGGCCCTCGGCGCGGTGAACACCGTGCTGTTCGAGGACGGCAGGGCGTTCGGTCACAACACGGACGTTTCCGGCTTCGCCGAGGCCGTCCGGCGGGGCCTGCCGATCGAGAACTGCCATCGGACGGTGCTGATCGGCGCGGGCGGGGCCGGTGCCGCCGTCGGGCACGCGCTGCTCGGGATGGGCGCGGCCTCGGTTGATGTGTTCGACGTCGACGCCGAACGGGCGGCGGCCTTGGCGGCGTCGTTGCGGGGGCGCTTTGGTCCTGATCGCGCCACCAGCCATTCACCGTCTGAATTGGATGAACGGCTGCGCCGGGCCAGTGGCTTGGTCAACGCGACGCCGACCGGGATGTGGAGCCATCCGGGCCTGCCGGTTCCGGCTGAGCTGCTGCGGTCTGACTTGTGGGTGGCCGACGTGGTCTACCGGCCGCTGGACACGGAATTGGTGACGGCGGCCCGCGCGCGCGGCGCTTCGGTGCTGACCGGGGGGCTGATGGCGGTGTTCCAGGCTGCCCACGCGTTCCACCTGTTCACCGGCCGCGAACCGGACACCGATCGCATGCTGTGTCACTTCGACGAATTGGTGGCTGCCCATGACCTCGCCTGAGCGCCGCGCGATCGCCACGGTGTGCCTGTCCGGCACGCTGGAGGACAAGCTGGCCGCCGCCGCGGCGGCCGGATTCGATGGCGTCGAGATCTTCGAGAACGACCTGATCCAGTGCGCGTTGTCGCCGTCGGAAATCCAGGTGCGGTGCGCCGATCTCGGGCTGTCGGTCGATCTGTACCAGCCGTTCCGGGATTTCGAGGCGGTGCCGCCGGACGTTTTCCGGGCGAACCTGCGCCGGGCGGAACGCAAGTTCGACGTGATGGCTCAACTGCACGCGGACACGATCCTGGTGTGTTCTTCGGTGTCACCGGACGCCGTCGATGACGACGATCTGGCGGCGGAGCAGTTGCACGCGCTGGCCGAGCGAGCGGCCGACCGAGGCATCCGGATCGCGTATGAGGCGCTGGCCTGGGGCCGGTTCGTGGATACCTACGACCATTCCTGGCGGATCGTGCGCCGCGCCGACCATCCGGCCCTGGGCGTGTGCCTGGACAGCTTCCACGTGCTGTCCAAGGGCAGTGACCCCAGCGGGATCCGGGTCATCCCGGGCGAGAAGATCTTCTTCCTGCAACTGGCCGACGCGCCGCGCCTGCACATGGACGTGTTGCAGTGGAGCAGGCACCACCGCCTGTTCCCCGGCCAGGGCGCGTTCGACCTGACCGGGTTCGTCGGCTACGTGCTGGGGACGGGTTACGCCGGGCCGCTGTCGCTGGAAGTGTTCAACGACGTGTTCCGCCAGTCCGATCCGGCGCGGGCCGCCGTTGACGCGATGCGGTCGCTGGTGGCGTTGCAGGAGTCGGTGGGACTGGCACCGGGGCTTCCGTCTGCGCCGAGTCTGCGGGGGCATGCGTTCACCGAGCTGGCCGCTGCTGATTCGTCGGTCACGGATGCGTTGGCGGCCATGGGGTTCGCGCACGTTGGCCAGCATCGGTCCAAGCCGGTCGAGTTGTGGGAGCAGGGGCAGGCACGGGTGCTGGTCAATTCCGGGGGTGATCCGGAGGCGGCTGCTGTGGCCGCGTTGGCGGTGAACAGTGAGGATCCGCCGGGATCGGCCGAGCGGGCCGTTCGGTTGCTGGCGCCTGTTCTTCCCCGGGAGCACCGGGCTGACGAGGCCGATCTGATGTCGGTGGCCGCGCCGGATGGCACCGCGCTGTTCTTCTGCCGCATCGACAGCTGGCTCGCCGACTTCACGCCGACCGGTCAGCAGGCCACCACGGCTTTGCTGACGGGCACTGATCACGTCGCGCTGACTCAGCCGTTCGACAGCTTTGACGAGGCCGGGGTGTTCTAC
The DNA here is from genome assembly GCA_035248365.1 of Pseudonocardiaceae bacterium. Lineage (GTDB taxonomy): Bacteria > Actinomycetota > Actinomycetes > Mycobacteriales > Pseudonocardiaceae > CAJCJE01. The sequence continues at coordinate 33,696 of DATFHN010000197.1, forward strand.
CGGTCCGTGCTCGGGCTGCAACCGGATACCAGCGAGGAGGTGGCGGCGCCGTTCGGCCTGATTCGCAACCTCGCCGTCGCCTCGGCCGACCGTGGTGTCCGCATCGAACTGAGCGCGGCGCTGTTGCGGCGCGGCGACTGGGCGCCGGATGTCCAGCAACCGCAACACGTCGCGTTCGCGACCGACGACGCGATCGCGGCAGCGGTCGCGATGCGCGAGCGCGGCGCGCCGATCCTGCCAATCCCGGGCAACTACTACGACGACCTCGACGCCCGGCTCGCGCCCGCGCGGCTGGCCGAGCTGCGCGAGTACTCGATCCTGTATGACCGGGACGCTCGGGGCGGCGAGTACCTGCACTTCTGCACGCCGATCCTGGGTGGGCGGGTGTTCTTCGAAGTGGTGCAACGGATCGGCGGGTATGCCAGCTACGGCCGGGTCAACGCGCCGGTGGGCATGGCGGCCCACCGGCGCCACCGGCTGCTGGCGATCACTGGATGACGCGGGATCGCATCCTGGCCCTGGTGTAGATCGCGGCGGCGATCAGGATGAGGATGCCCTGGAAGAAGTACTGCCAGGACTGACCGAGGTTGAGGAACGTGGTCGCGTTGAGGATCTGCTGGATCAGCGCGGCGCCCAGCAGCGTGCCGATGAACGAGCCGCGCCCGCCGAGCAGGCTGGCGCCGCCGAGCACGACCGCGGTGATGCTGGACAACGTGTAGCTGACGCCCTGGGTCGGGTCGCCGACGCCGATCTGTGCCATCAGCAACAGCGCGCCGAGGAAGGTCAGCAGCGCGCAGACGACATAGGCGAGCACGTGCGTACGGTTGACCTTGATGCCGAGCCTGCCCGCGGACTCCTCGTGCGACCCGACCGCGCGCAGCCCCCGGCCCCAGCTGGTGAACCGCAACGCGAGTTCCAGGGCGACGGCGACGAGAACCGCCACGACGAAGGCGATCGGCACGTACCCGATGCTGGCGGTGAGGTAGCCGGTGACCTTGGTGCTGATGTAGCCGCCCTGGAAGGGCCGCAGCAGCAGCGAAACGCCTTGCAGTCCGATGTAGAGGGTCAGGGTGGCGGCGACCGAGGTGAAGCCGCCGTAGCGGACCAGCACGCCGTTGAGCAGGCCGCTGGCCGCGGCCACCGCCAGCATGATCACGAACGCTAGCGCCATGATCAGTGGCGATTTGCCGTCCACTACGAAGAATGACGCGATCACCACAAGCAGACCCGACAGTGGTCCGACGGACAGGTCGATGCCGCCGGTCATGATGACCACCGTCTGCCCCATGCTGATGAACGCGAGCGCGGTCAGCAAGGTGAGCACGGAGATCACGTTGAAGGGGGCGAGATAGCGCGCGTTGTGGCTGAACGTGTAGGCGCCGAGGGCCAGGATGACGAGGGCGAGGATCACGCTGGGGGCGTAGTCGCCCTTGAGCAGGTGCCGCAGCCGGGAGGTCGACGGTTCTCGCTTCGCCTCGTCCTTGCGCAGCGTGGTGGCGCCGACGACCGTGGCGGTGATGTTCTCCTCGGTGACCTCGTCACCGGCGAGTTCGCCGACCACGTGGCCCCGGGAGAACACGACCACCCGGTCGCACAGGCCTTCCAGCTCCTTCGCGTCCGAGGACACCACCACGACGGGCACGCCGGAGCGGGCGACGTCGCGCATGATCCGGTAGATCTCCGAGCGCGCGCCGACGTCGACGCCCTGGGTAGGCTCGTCGGCGAGCAGGATCTTCGGTTTGGCCAGCAGGGCGCGGGCCATCACCACCTTCTGCTGGTTGCCGCCGGACAGCGACATCACGTTGGCCTCGATCGACGCCGTCTTCACCGACAGCCGTTCGACCTCGCCCGCGACGGCGGCGTGTTCGCGGTCGCGGCGGACCACCCCGGTCCGGGCCAGCGCGGGCAGTGCGCTGACCGCGGCGTTCTCCCGCACCGACATGGCCTGCATCAGGCCCTCGGCGTGCCGGTCGGCGGGCATGTACGCGGTGCTCGCCACCAGTTCCCGGCCGCGCATCCGCTCGCCGTCCAGTGTGATCTGCCCGGTGCAGCGGACCAGACCGGCCAGGGCCCGCAGGAACGGGCTCTGGCCGTTGCCGACGATGCCGGCCAGGCCGACGATCTCGCCGTGCCGCACCTGCAAACACGCGTCCTGGAAGCCTTCCCCGGACAGGTTTTCCACGTCGAGGCTGATGGTTTCCCGCTCGGCGACCGGGTTCTTGTCCGGGAACGTGGTCGCCAGTTCGCGGCCGACGATCATCCGCAGCAGCGCGTCGTCGTCGATGTCGGCAACCGGCGCGCCACCACGGATCCGGCCGTCCCGCAGCACGGTCACCTCGTCGGCGATCTGGCGCACCTCGGCCAGCCGGTGGGTGATGTAGATGACCGCGGTGCCGCGCGCGGTGGCCTGCCGGACCTGCTCGAACAGCATCTCGGTCTGATCGGCGCCCAGCGGCGCGGTCGGCTCGTCGAGGATGAGCACCTTTGGTTCGAGCGCGATCGCCTTGGCCACTTCGAGCAGCTGTTTCTGGGCAACGCTGAGCGAATCGACTCGGTCGGCGAGACGGACGCGGGAGCCGACCTTGTTGAGCAGCGCGGCCATTTCCGCGCTGCCGTGGACGCGCTCGGTGGGGACGGCCACCCGGATGTTCTCCGCGACGGTCATGTCCGGCAGAACGGCGGGATGCTGGTGGACGATCGCGATGCCCAGCCGGGTGGCCAGGTCGGTCGACAGCGTGGGAACGTGTTCGCCGGCCACGGTGATCCGGCCCGTGTCGGGTTGCACGGAACCGGACGCGACACCCATCAGCGTCGACTTGCCCGCGCCGTTCTCGCCGAGCAGGGCGTGCACCCGCCCGGGGAACACCTCAAGTGAGACGTCCGCGAGCGCGCGCACCGCGCCGTAGTTCTTGGCCACCTCGGCCAGGCTCAGTACCGGGATCACCGTGGTCGCCTCCATTACTTCAGCGCCGCGATCTGCTCGGCGTTGGTCAGCGAACTGGACACGAACGCGTCCATCGGCAGGCTGCTGTCACAGGTGACCGGGTGCGGCACGCCGGTCAGCGAGTCCTCGAACGGACCCTGCGGGTACACGGTCGACTTGGGCACCACGCCGCCGGTGGCGTGCGCGACAGCGACGTCGACGGCCAGCCGGGACATCGCGTTCTGCGAGGACACCGTGAACAGCTGGAACTCGTGGCCCGCGGTCTTCTGCTGCTGCCAGTCGCAGGCCAGTTGGTTTGCGTCCTCGGTCGCGATCGCCGGGATCTGCCTGCCCGCCTGGGCGAACGCGGGGAACGCACTGGCCAGCGCCGACCCGAAGTCGGTGGTGACCGCGTCGATCTCCGGGTACTTGGCCAGTGCGGCGGTGACGACCTGCTGGGTCTGCGCGGCGTCCCAGTTGGTCACTTCGTAGGGGGTGGTGCCGACGAACTTGATGTTCGGGTAGTTCTTGAACACGCTCTGCATGCCCTGGTACTCCTCAAGGCTCTGCGAGTTGGCGGGCGGGCCGCCCAGGTTGAGCACGTTTCCCTTGCCGTGCAGCGCCTTCACCAGCCAGTTGGCCCACAGCACGCCGGCCTGGGTGAAGTCGGTGGACACGAACGCGGTGTAGTCCGTACCGGCCTGGCCGCCCGCGCTGACCCGGTAGGGCACGGTGGTCACGTTGGCCTTGAACGCGCTGCGCAGCGCGGGCAACATGGCCTGACCGGCGTCCGGGAACACGACGAGTGCCTGGGTGCCCTTGGCGACCAGGCCCTGGATGTCGGAGATGGCCTTCTGGGTGTTGCCCTGCCCGTCGGTGTAGGAGAACGACGTGACGTTCGGGCACTTGTCGGCTTCAGCGTGCGCCTCGGCCGCGGTCACCTTGCGCCAGTTGTTGTCGCCGAACCCGTCGGCGAGGGCGAAGCTCGCCTTGTTCGGACCGCACCAGGTGGGCACGTTGGCGTTGGCGGGCCTGCCCGCACCGCCTGCCGCGCCGGCCGCCGAGGGGCCACCGGTGTTGATCGAGCACGCGGAGATGGTCAGGGCGAGCGCGCCGAGTCCGGCGAGCAGGGCCCTGCGAAGGGGGTGGGAGGACATGACGAACCTTCCTCGAATCAGAGCTTGCCGCGGCGCAGCCAGCCACGCACGGCGGTCCAGTTGACGGTGTAGATGGCGACGCCCGCCCCGAGTGCGATCGCCTGAACGATGTTGCTGGTGGCCGGGTTGACGCCGATGGTCAGCACGAACTGGTCGAGCTGGGACAGGAACAGCGCCGCGATCGCGCTGGCGACCGGGCTGCCCTTCCCGCCGAGCAGCGACGTGCCGCCCAGCACTACCGCCGCAACAGAAGGCAGGAGCTGCGAGTCGCCCTGGAACGCGCTGGGCGTCGTGACGATGCCGCCGAGCAGGATGCCCGCGACCGTGTACAGCAGCGATGCCCACACGTAGGCGCCGAGTTGGTGGCGGCGCACGCGCAGACCGGCGAGACCGGCGGCGGTGGGGTTGTCCCCGACAGCCTCGAAACGACGCCCGGCGATCGACCGCTTGATGAGGAAACCGACTGCGGCGGTCAGCACCACGGCGAAGTAGACGGAGTGGGACAGCCCGAGGAACTGCCCGGCCGCGATCGTGTGCAGCGCGGCGGTGGTGCTGGTGGGGGAGCCGCCGGACACCGCGAGCACGCCCGCGTAGAGCAGCGCGTTGGTGCCCAGCGTGGTGACGATGGCCGACATGCCCAGCCTGCTCACGACAAAGCCGTTGACCAGCCCGACCGCGAGCCCAACGGCCAGCGCCAGTCCGATGGCGGGCAACAGTTTTCCGCTGTCCCCATTGGGGAAGTGGGTGACCAGGATGACGCTGAACGAGACGGTGCCCGCCACGGACAGGTCGATCCCGGCCTGTTGCACGACCAGCGTCTGGCCGAGCGCGATGATCGCCAGCACGGCGGCGAACGGGAGCATGCCCTGCAACGAACTGCGGGACAGGCTGTCCGGTTCGGCCACCAGGCTCACCGCGAACAGCGCGATGGTGGCGACCACGATCGTGATCAGCCCGCGCGAGGGACGGACCGAGCGCGGTCGCCGTCGCACATCGTTCGTGGTGGTGGGCAATGATTCGGTGGCAAGTTCGGTCATGGCGCGCCCCTGTGCAGTTCGGCGAGCGTGGACATGTCCCGTGCGCCGAGACCGGCGGCCGACGCCTCCGCCGAGACGTCGCTGACGACCTCGACCAACGGCACCGGCGACGATCGGGATCGCGCGAACCGCAGGATCAGCTCCAGGTCCTTGCGCATCAGATCGACGGTCATCGCGACGGGTTGGCCGCCGGGATCGGCGAACGACGCCCGCTTGTACAGCACGTAGGGCGCGGCGACCGCGCTGTTGGACAGCACGTCCAGCGCGATTTCCCGGTCCACGCCACCACGTTCGGCCAGCACGAGCGCCTCGCTCACAGCGGCGTTGAGCGTGTGCACCACGGAGTTCACCGCGAGCTTGCAGGCCTGCCCGCTGCCGGTGTCGCCGACCCGGACCACGCGCTTGGCGAAGGATTCGAGCACCGGTGTTGCCGTGGCGATCGCGTCGGCGTCGCCGCCCGCCATCACCAGCAGCGACCGGGACCGGACGGTGGCGACGCTGCCGGAGACCGGCGCGTCGACGAACACCAGCCCGGCCTCGGCCAGCCCATCCGCGCTGGCCAGCGCCGATTCGACGCCGATCGTGGCCAGGTCGCAGACGATCGTGCCGGGCCGCGCCCCGTCCACGACCCCGTTCGGTCCGAACAGGACGGATCGGAGGGCGGCATCGTCGGCGAGCACGGTGAGGATCAGGTCGGCATCGCGGACGGCGTCGGCAGGTGTTGCCACTCGCTGGGCGCCAGCGGGGACCTTGAGGAGGGCCAGTTCGTCCGCGAGCCGGTCGTAGCCGGCCGGGCCTCGGTTCCACACTCGCACGTCGTGCCCGGCGCGCACGAGATGAGCGGCCATGGCCGCGCCCATCCGGCCCAGCCCCAGTACGGCGATCGTGTTCACCGCCATGGGTCCACCAGGATTTTGCCGGTGGCCCTGCGCTCGACGAGCGCGTCCAGCCCATCCGGGACGAGCGCGTCGAGACCGATCACGCGGCCCAGCAGGTGTTCGGCGATGCGGCCATCGGCGAGCAGTCGCAGCGCGGCCGGAATGTCATCGCCGCACACGTGCGCGACCGTGGTGATCAGGTCGACCTCGCGCAGGGTCGCGTCGGCGAGGTCGATCGGCTGGGGTTCGTGGGCGAGACCGACCAGCAGCACCCGGCCGCCGCGCGCCGCCATCCGCACCGCCCGTTGGGCCGATCCCGGTGTGCCGCTGGACTCGATCACCAGCGACGCCCCTTCGCCACCGGTCAGTTCCCGGACCAGCGCGACTGGATCGACGCCTGCGACGTTGTGGGTTTCTGTTGCACCGAGGGCGGTCGCGGTGCGCAGCCGGTGCTCGTCCACGTCCAGGGCGATGACCCGGGCCGGGCGCGCTTCGGCCAGGCCGCAGAGGATGAACGAGCCGATCGCGCCCGCGCCGATCAGCACGACGGTCTCGCCCGGCCGCACTTGGGCGCGGCGCACGGCGTGCAGGCCGACGGCGAGCGGCTGGGCCAGACCGGCCGAGTCGTCGGTGCACTCGTCGGGGATCAGCACACAGGTGGAGGCGGGCACGAGCGCGTATTCGGCCAGGCCGCCGTCGGCGTTGAGGCCCAGTGTCCAGTAGTGGGCGCACAGGTTGGTGCGGCCCGCCTGGCACCACGCGCATTCGCCGCAGGACACGCCCGCGCCGGTCGCGATCCGCTTGCCTGCCAATCCTTCCGATCCGTCTTCGACGGTGCCGATGAACTCGTGGCCCATGATCATCGGACCGGAGTGGCCGCTGGCCGGGTGGGTCCGGTTGACCGGGAACATGCCTGGGCCGTGGCGGTATTCGGTGGCGTCGGTGCCGCAGATGCCCGAGCGCGTCACCCGCACCAGCACGTTGTCTGGCTTGACCGAGGGCATGGGTCGCTGTTCGATGCGCACGTCCTTGGCGCCGTGGTAGACCGCCGCCCGCATCACACGGCCTCCGAGACCAGGTGCACCTTGATCTGGCCCCGGCCGTTGTACACGAGATCGACGGCTTTGTCGGCCTCGGCCAGCGGGAAGGTCGTGGTGACCAGCGGCGAGAGGTCGATGCCGGTCCTGGCCAGGAAACGCAGGGTCTGCGGCCATACGCCCGGCGAGCCGATGGTGCCACGCACCTGGAGTTCCTTGGACTGGATGAGCCCGAGCCGCGCCGGCACCGAGTCGCCGACGTTGATGCCGACCATCACCAGCCGGGCCTGGAATCCGGCGACCTCAAGGGCCGTCGCCATCGCGCCCGGCCGTCCGCTGGCCTCGATCACCACGCTGGCGCCGCGTCCGCCGGTGTGCTCGTGCACGGCGTCGACGAAGCCTTCGTCGTTCGGGTCGAGGGTCACGTCCGCGCCGAGTGTTTCGGCGAGCTTGCGGCGGTTGGGGTTGGGGTCGGCCGCGATCACGGTGGCCCGCCGGCCAGCGGCCGCCGCCACCGTGCCCAGGCCGATCGGGCCAGCGCCGAGCACCACGACCGAATCGCTGGCGTCGAGGTTGTCCGCGCGGATCGTCGCGTAGTAGCCGCAGCTGAACGGTTCGACCAGGGCGCCCTGCGTCCACGTCATGGAGTCTGGGAGCTTGTGCAGCCATTCCGGGCGGGCCACGAAGAACTCCGCTGCCGCGCCGTTGACGCTGAAGCCGAAATGGTCGGACCCGATCACGCACTCGCCGACGACCCGGTCACCGGCCGACAGACCGCTGACGTCCGACCCCACCTCGACGACCTCGCCCGCCCATTCGTGGCCCGGCGTGACCGGGTAGTGGAACGGGATGATGTAGCGGCCTTCCAGCAGGTCGATGTCGGAGTGGCAGATACCGACGACGCGGGCGGCGACGAGTACCTCGTCGGACCCGATCCGCGGCACCGGCAGCTCGTCGACCTGAGCGGACGCGTTTCCCACGAATCGCAGCGCTTTCATCAGTTCGACTCCTTCCCGGGAGTGCGGTTGAGGTGTGACTGGGAATTGCGCAGGGTGGGCAGCGCTCCGCCGACCGTGTGGTAGCGGCGCCCGGCGACCAGGAGTTCTTCGGCCGGGAACTTGGTGATGACCTCGCAGCCGTCCTCGGTCACCACCAGTTCCTCTTCGATGCGGGCCGCACCGAGCCCGTCAGCGGAAGGCCAGTAGGTTTCCAGCGCGAACACCATGCCTGCTTCCAGGACTTCGGGGTGATCGAGCGACACCAGCCGGGAGAAGATCGGCTTCTCCCAGATGGACAGTCCGACGCCGTGCCCGTACTGCAACGCGAACGCGGCTTCCTCGTCCGGGAAACCGAACTCCTGAGCGGTCGGCCACACCGACACGATGTCGGCCGTTGTCGCGCCCGGCCGCACCAGCGCGATCGCCTGGTCCATGTAGTCGCGGCAGCGGGTGTAGGCGTCGCGCTGGGCGATGGAGGCGCTGCCGACGGCGAAGGTCCGGTAGTAGCAGGTCCGGTAACCCATGTAGCTGTGCAGGATGTCGAAGAAGGCGGGGTCACCGGGCCGGATGATGCGGTCGGAGTACACGTGCGGGTGCGGCGCGCAGCGTTCGCCGGAGATCGCGTTGACGCCCTCGACGAACTCCGACCCCATGTCGTAGAGGGTCTTGCTGACCAGACCGACGCACTCGTTCTCGCGCACCCCGGGCCGCAGGAACTCGTACAGACCGTCGTAGGCGGCGTCGACCATCGAGCAGGCCTGGGTGAGCAGGGCGATCTCGGTGTCGGTCTTGATCCGCCGTGCTTCCAGGAACACCTGCTGTCCGTCTACAACGGACACACCGGCATCGCGCAGCGCCGCCAGAACCGGCATCTCCACCACATCGACCCCGACCGGCTGGTCGGCCAGGCCGTAGAGGTCCAGTTCGTGCCGGATCTTGCGGGCCACCTCGGCGGCCACGCCCGCGTCGGGATGGAAAGCGCCGCGCAGCGTGGAGATACCGGCTCGCGCGCCGGACGGATTCAAGTTCGCGTTGTGGTGCGGGGCGTGCGGGTCCTCGACGTTGGCGGCCGAGTAGTCCAGCCACGGCGAGTACAGCTGGTGGTGGCGGGCGGCCGAGCCGAAGTCCCAGACGATCGGCTCGCCGCCGCGCACCAGCAGGGAGAAGCGGATCAGCTTGTCAATGGCCCACGTGCCGATGTGGGTCGCGGACATGTAGCGGATGTTGGTGAAGTCGAAGGCCAGCACCGCGCCGAGTTCGGACTTCTCCAACTGCTCGCGCAGCCGCCGCAACCGGTCCTCGCGCAGCCGGTCGAGGTCGATCCGCTGCTCCCAGTCGACGGCGTTCGTGCCGTACGTCGCAGTTGCGTGAGAATTCATGCTGCCTTCCTTGAAACGCTGTCGTTGCCGGGGATGTCAGCCCGCCTGGACGAGGAGCTTCTGCGCGTCACCGTCCGGATCGAGCAGCCGGTCGAAGCCTCGCGTTGTGATCTGGTCCACCGGAATGACCTCGGTGAGCACACGTTCGACCGGGTAGCGGCCGGTCGCGATGAGCGCGGTGATCCTCGGAAAGTCGTACACCGGGTAACACCAGGTGCCGATCAGGGAAAGGTCCTTGTTGGACAGTGCCATCGGGTCGATGGTGGCGTGCTTGGTGTGCAGGCCGACCTGGGTCGCGGTGCCGTGCGCACGCAGGCTGTCCAGTGCCGTACTCAGGCCGCCCTGCGAGCCGGAGCATTCGGCGGCCACGTCGACGCCGATGCCGCCGGTCAGCTCGCGCAGCACGTCGGGCACCGGTTCGCTGGTCGGGTCCAGCACGGTGGCGATGCCGAACGCTTCGGCCAGGGCCCGGCGTTTCGGGTTCGGCTCGCTGATGAACACCTGCGCGGCACCGGCCGCGTGCGCGTACAGCGCGGCCAGCGCGCCGATCGGTCCGGCGCCGGTCACCAGGATCGTGTCGCCCGGGGCCAGACCGGTCCGGTCGACACCGTAGGCGGCGACGGCGCCGGGTTCGACCAGTGCGCCCTGCACGTCGCTGACCTCGTCGGGCAGCCTGGACACCTGGTAGCCGGGCACGACCACCTGTTCGCTGATGCCGCCGCCCGACCAGCTCAACCCGGTGCAGGCCATGCGGGTGCACAGGTGGTTGAGTCCACGCCGGCAGTAGTAGCACTGTCCACAGTAGACCAACGGCATCACCGACACCCGGTCGCCGACGGCCACGCCGTCGACCTCCGCACCGGTTTCCAGCACCTGGCCGGAGAACTCGTGGCCCAGGATCTGCGGCGCGCTCGCTCCGGACAGCGGGTGCGGGCTGGTCGGGATGACGATCGGGCCCGCCGCGTACTCGTGCAGGTCGGTGCCGCAGATCCCGCACAGGTAGGGCCTCAGCCGCACCTCATGCGGCCCGATCGGTCCCGGTTCAGCCACGTCCTCGACGCGAATGTCGTGCTGGCCGTGATAGACGGCGGCGCGCATGTCAACTCCTGTGTTGGCTCGCGGTGTTCAGTGCCGTGTGCAGTGATAGTGAACTGCTTTACATCGCAACAGTCAATGGGAATCGCTAAATACCTGGTCAATTGACTGGTTGCCTTGACGAGATGGTCTGTCCAGATGTTCACTCACATCAAACGACCGTTCGGAGTGACTCACCCATGGCCATTGCCACGATCAATCCCGCGACCGGTCTGACCGTTCGCGAGTTCGCCCCGCTCTCCGACGCCGAGTTGGACGCGGCCATCGCCAGGGCCGCGCAGGCGGCCACCATGTACCGGACGACCTCGTTCGCCGACCGCGCCCGCTGGCTGAACGCCACCGCCGATTTACTGGACGCCGAAGCGGAAGCGACCGCGGCGCTGCTCACCCTGGAGATGGGCAAGACGCTCGCATCCGCGAAAGCCGAGGTGCACAAGTGCGCGATGGCCTGCCGCTACTACGCCGAGCACGCCGAGGCGATGCTGGCCGACGAGCCCGCGCAGGTGCCGGGCGCGCGCCAGGCCTATGCCACCTATCAGCCGCTGGGTGTCGTGCTGGCCGTGATGCCCTGGAACTTCCCGTTGTGGCAGGCCGTCCGGTTCATCGCGCCTGCGTTGATGGCCGGTAATGCCGGTCTGCTCAAGCACGCGTCCAACGTGCCGCAGTCCGCGCTCTACCTGGCCGACGTCATCGCGCGAGCGGGCTTTCCCGCCGGCGTGTTCCAGACCCTGCTCATCGGGTCCGGCCAGGTCGAACGGGTGCTGCGGGACCGCAGGGTGGCCGCGGCGACGCTGACCGGCAGTGAGGGCGCGGGCCGCGCGGTCGCTGCGATCGCCGGTCAGGAACTGAAGAAGACCGTGCTGGAGCTGGGTGGATCCGACCCGTTCCTGGTGCTCCCCTCCGCAGGCGTGCGCGCTGCCGCCGAGGTCGCGACCACCGCGCGCTGCCAGAACAACGGGCAGAGCTGCATCGCGGCCAAGCGCTTCATCGTGCACGCGGCGATCTACGACGAGTTCGCGCAAGCGTTTGTCGAACGGATGAGCGCGCTCGTGGTCGGCGACCCGGCCGACGACAAGACCGACATCGGTCCACTCGCGACGGAGCAGGGCCGCGCCGACATCGAGGAACTGGTGGACGACGCCGTCGCCAAGGGCGCGACGGTGCTGTGCGGCGGGCGGCGTGTCGAGGGACCCGGCTGGTTCTATCCGCCGACGGTGATCACCGGCATCACCCGCGACATGCGGTTGTTCGCCGAGGAGGCGTTCGGCCCGGTCGCGTCGCTCTACCGGGTCGAGTCGCTGGACGAGGCGCTGGAGATCGCCAACGCGACACCGTTCGGGCTCGGCTCGAACGTGTGGACAACGGACCCCGCCGACGTACGCCGCTGCGTTGCTGAACTGGAGGCGGGCGCGGTGTTCGCCAACGGGATGGTCACCTCCCATCCGGCGTTGCCCTTCGGCGGCGTCAAGGTCAGCGGTTACGGACGCGAACTGTCCGCGCACGGCATCCGCGAGTTCTGCAACATCAAGTCCGTCTGGATCGGAGACGCCCATGTTTCTCGGTGACCGGCTCGGCCACCTGTCCTATTCGACCCTCGTGCACCCCGGCGACACCTGGGCGGAGATGAAGGCCAGCCTGGCCAGGTACGTGCCCGAGGTGAAGCGCAGGGTGTCACCGGACGCGCCGTTCGGGGTGTCGTTGCGGCTCTCCGGAGCATCGGCCGCCGAGCTGACCTCGTCGGCGACCGAGCGTGGGCGGCTCGCTGATCTGCTCGCCGCCGAGGATCTGTACGTCTACACCGTGAACGCGTTTCCGCAGGGCTCGTTCAAGGGCGGCCCGGTGATGGAGCGGGTCTACGAACCGGACTGGACGCACGACGAGCGCGTCGTCTACACCAACCAGGTCGCCGACATCCTGGCCGAGATCGCCGCACCCGGTATCGAGCCGACGATCCAGACGGTGCCGCTGGCGTTCCGGCCCAACGTGACCGGTGAGTCCTATGTGGAGCTTTTCACGCACAACGTGCTGCGGGTGGTCGCGCACCTGGTCGACGTCGAGCGGCGCACCGGACGGCGGGTCAAGCTGGCCATCGAGCCGGAGCCGTTCTGCTACCTGGAAACCATCGAGGAAGCGGCCCGCTACTTCACCGAACAGCTCTACGCGCGGCGCCGAGCTGACCAACTCGCCGAACTCGCCGGTATTCCGCTGTCGGAAGCGTACGGCGCGCTGCGGCGGCATCTCGGGGTGGTTTTCGACATCGGCCACCAGTCGGTCGAGTTCGACGACATTCCCGCCTCGCTCGACCTGCTCGCCGCTACCGGCGTGCCGGTGTTCAAGCTGCAAGAAGCGGCGGCACTGTGGGTGCCGGAGGTCACCGAGGAGAGCGTGCGCGCGCTGGAGCGCTTCACCGACACGATCTATCTGAGCCAGACCACCGAACTGCGCGACGGCAAGCTCACCCGCTACCTCAACCTGGCCGACGCGATCGAGGCGTGGCAGGCCCGGCCGGGCGGGAAGCGGGAGTGGCGCACCCACTTCCACATGCCGGTGTTCCTGGACGAACTCGGTCCGTTCAGGACAACAAGGTTCGCCATCGAGCAGGCGCTGGACGCGCACGTCGCGCGCGCCCAGTCCACCCATCTGGAGATCGAGACCTACACCTGGGACGTGCTGCCCAGCGAGCTGAAGACCGGCGACATCACCGACTACGTCGTCCGCGAACTGGAGTGGGTCATGGGCAGGCTCGGTGTGCTCACCCCAACCTCGGGATGATGTGGTTGTCCCGCAGGCGATCGAACAGGTCGAGGAACGAACGCCGGGTGTCCTGCCAGCCGGTGAAGCCGTGAGCGCGGCTCTTGGACATGTCGGCGAAGGTCTCGCTCTGCCTGCCGAGGTCGCCGTCGGTGTGCCACCAGGACGCCAGGCGTGCCAGGTCGGTCGGCACCAGGCCGTGCTCGGCCACGATGCGGTCCCACACCGGGCCCGCGTCGGCGAACCGCTGTTCCAACGGCTGGGCGTGTCCCGGGTATTTCGCGACCGGCACGCCCAGCCCGTCGGCCAGCACCGGCCACAGCTGCCGCCACCGGAACACGTCGCCGTTGACCGTGTTGAACGCCTCGTTCGCGGCGGCCGGACTGGTCGCGGCCCAGACGAGCTGGGCGGCGAGCAGGCGCGCGTCGGTCACGTCGGTGATGCCGTCGTGCTGTTCTGGCGAGCCGGGAAAGACAAAGTCCTCGCCGGTCTCCCGGCACAACGCACCGTAGACGGCCAGCGTGACGCCCATGTTCATGGCGTTGCCCAGCGCCCAGCCGATCATCGTGTGTGGACGGTGCACCGACCAGGTGAAGCCGTCGCGTTCGGCGGCGGCGAACAGCACGTCTTCCTGGTCGTAGTAGAAGTTGTCCACGTTCAGCCGGGGCTGTTCCTCGCGGAAGGGGGTTTCCATCGGCGTGCGCGCATAGGCCTCGAACGGACCGAGGTAGTGCTTGAGACCGGTCACCAGCGCGACGTGTTCGAGCCGGCCGTTCGCCGCGTCCAGCACGTTGCCCAGCATGGCGGTGTTCACCGCGCGGTTCTCCGCCTCGGTCGGCCTTCGTTGCCACGTACAGAAAAAGACGTGGGTCGGCTGGACCGGCTCGATCGCCGCTCGTGTCGCCGCCGCGTCGAGCAGATCAGCCGTCACCGCAACGACTCCCGGTTCGGCGGTCGCGGTGCGGGACAGGCCGTAGACCTCCCAACCGTTGTCGAGCAACCGTTGTGCGGTGTTGTTGCCCGAGATCCCAGTGACACCAACGACGAGGGCGCGTTTACTGTTGACCACGCGAGCAGCTTGCTCGACACATCCGGCTATGTCAAGTAATACTGAACACGCGTTGTACACTCAACCGGGGAGGTGTGGTGTGGACGCCATCATGAACGTGGGTGCGAAACTGCGCGAACGCAGGCTCGCGCTCGGCGTGTCGCTGCGCCAGTTCGCCAGGGATCTCAAGGTTTCGCCGTCGTTCGTGTCGCAGCTGGAGAACGGGAAGTCGCAGCCGTCCGTCGCGACGCTCTACCTGATCTGCAGCCGCCTCGACCTGTCCCTCGACGAGCTGTTCAACAACGGTGACGCCGCCCAAACGCACACCTACCGGGGCGCCATGGCCAAACTCAGCGAGCCGAGGGGAAGCCACGGCGGTCCGGTGGTGACGCCGGCCCAGCGTCGCAAGCTGGTGCTTGATTCCGGTGTCACCTGGGAACAGCTGTCCGCCGAGGACAGTTCCGGCGTCGACTTTATCCTGGTGCGCTACCAGGTCGGCGGCAGCTCGGTGCCCGACGAGCAGCTGACCCGCCACTCCGGCACCGAATACGGCTACATCATCAGCGGCACGCTGGACGTGTCGCTGGGGTTCGAGACGTACCGGATCGGCCCTGGCGATTCGATCTCGTTCGACTCGGCAACGCCGCACCGGCTGACCAACAACGGCGACGTGCCGGTCGAAGCGATCTGGTTCGTGCAGGGCCGCACCCACCCCTGAACCGTGCGCGGACCGGGTTACTCGGTGCGCATCCGGGTCGCCAAGAAGCGGTGCGCGAGACGGGAGTAGGTGGCTGGTTATCGGACGCCGGATTGCGACAGCGCGGAGAAGGTGACGCGGCCGCCGTCGCTCGCGGCCTGGCCGGTGGGGTCCTGCTGGTAGTCGCCGGCCTGGAAGTGCATGGTGTCGCCGAGGTACGAGCCGATCCCGCTGGCGTTCTTGCTCGTGGTCTTGCCCTGGTAGGTGACCGAGAAGGTCACCGTGTCGCCGTTGGCCGTGATGCTGTCGGTGAACGCGGCGCCCAGCGGGATGCCGGTCGCGCACACGTATTCCTGGGACTGGCCGTGGATGAACCCGTAGACCTTGCCCGACTGGTAGTGCAGCATCGCGAACGGAGTCGTTCCGGACGGGAACATCTGCCCGATGATGATGTCGTGGCTGTGGTCCGGCACCCGCGTGACGGTCGCGGTCTCGGTCAGCCGGGCGGTGCCGTTGCCGAGGGTGAAGGTTCCGGTGCCGCGCAGCTCCGTGCGGGCATGCGCGGAGATGCCGAGCCGTGCCCCGTCGGACGGTGCCCAGAACTCCAGCGCGCCGGTGCTGGTGCTGGTCAGGTAGGGCGAGTAGAGCCGGGCCGGCGACAGGGTGGTGGCGTCACCCGAGGTCCCTCCGGACGAATCGACCGGAAGCGTCAGGTTCCAACCGGACAGTGCCACCGGGGCGGTGCTGGTCCGCGCCGCCGCTGTCCCGGATGACACCAGGACAGTGGCGGCGGCCAGGCCGGCAGCGAGAGCGGTCCAACGTTTGCGCACGAACGCTCACCTCCGCGCAGAGATTAGGAAAGCTTCCTAACTAATCTACCGGATGAGACGTCCGATCGCGACGGATCCCACCGCCGGTTCCTTCACGGTTTGCCACCGTGACTGTGAACGACTGTCCAATGTGGTCAGGCACGCAGCGCCAGCACATCGAGGAAGACGTTGACGATGTCCGTCGCGGTGCTGACCCGGAACGCCCGTCCACCCGTGGCGGCGGCCAGCTGGCTCAGCGCGTCCATGTCCGCGGCCGGACCGATGCCGATGGTGAACAACGGCAGCGGACGTTGCGGATCGGCCATCGACCGGAGCGTGGCCACGGTCGTCGCGAGATCGGGTCCGTGGTTGGTGTCGTTGAAGCCGTCGGTCATCAGCACCACGGCGTTGACCTTCGCCGGATCGTAGCCGGCAACGGCATCCTGGTAGGCGGCCAGCGCGGTGGAGTACAGCGCGGTGGTGCCGTGCACCATCGACGGGAGCGCGGCGCTGGCTCGCTGGAGTTCGATCCGCCGGGTGACGCCGTTCATCGGCTCGCCGAGCAGCCCGGTCGGCACCACCTCCAGCCAGTCGTTCGGCGGTGCGAGCTGATCGGAGAACGCCCACAGCCCGATCTCGGTGGTATCGGGGAACTCGCTCAGGCCGATCGTGGTGGCGTCGCGGACGATGTCCGCCTTGGACTCGTCACCGCCGCCCGGACCGAGCGGCATGTTCATCGAGGAGGACACGTCGACGACGGTCAGGAACCTGGCGTCCAGGTTGACCGCGAGCCAGGTCCGCACCACCGTCGCGACCACCGGACCGGACGGGTAGGCGCGGGCACCGGGGATCGGGCTGTGCGCCGCGCGGAATCCGGCGGCGGTCAGCATCGCCGTCGTCGACGTGGATTCCAGCGCGGCCGCGAATTCGGCGGCGGCGCTCGCGGTGCCCTCGACCTCGGACTGGGAGACGACTCGGACGAGCGGATAGTCGAAGGCGAAGGTGCCCTCCTTCGGGACCATCGCGGCGAACGCCGCCGCGCCGGCCTGCTGGTTGGCCTGGATCACGGCCTGTTCGGTCGCGGTGAACGCGAACGCGTGAGCGCCAGGGGAGTCGGCACCGAACTGCCCGGCGAGGTCGGACACCGACGAGTGACCGAGCTTGACCAGCAACGCCACCAGCGCGGGGGATGGTGCCGATGCCTGCGTGCCGAGGACCGATTCGAGCATGAGGATCCCGGCCAGGCCTTCGGTGGTGGTGCTCGGATTGCCGATGATGGTCGGCAGTTCTCCAGCGGCCACCGTGGACCAGTTCGGCGGCCTGGACGGCCAGCCGATCCGGTGGGCCAGTGACAGCGGCGCGGCCAGGACCAGGGGACTGGTGGCCAGCGACGCCAGCATGTTCAGCCGGGCGGCCTGGCGGTTGCCGGCGATCGCCGCATCGGCTTCCCGGGCCCACAGCGAGGAGTCGGGAATCCACAGTGCGGGTGGTCCGACCTGCTGGGTGGGCAACTGTTCGGCTTCGTTGGCGGATTCGTCGGTGGTCACCATGACTTCGACGCATTTGCCGTTGGCGGCGGGTTTGGTGGCGTTGAAGGCGTTCGCGGCCGTATCGACCTCCGGCGCGAGGGCGGGGGCCACGGTCACCGCGAGATCGAGCTGTCCGGAGCAGGCAGTTTGGATCTCGATGGCCGTCGCGGTCGCCGCGATGCTCACCCCGCAGACGGCGCCGATCACGAGCGTGACGAGACGGAATCTGATGTGGAAGCGCCTGCGATGGTGTGCCATCTCTGCTCCTTAACCGTCCTTTGCAGACGATCGTCGAGTCGTTGCTGGTCGAAGCGGCGGGTCATGTCGACGATCGCGCCCGGCTGGTCCAGGGCCGCGACACCGACCAGCCGGCCATCACGCGCGTAACGGGTGATGGCCGGCGCACCGGCAGCTGGATGTCTGGGGTGGCTGCGCTCGTTCAGTTCGGGCAGGCCGACGGCCTGGACGCGAACGCCGTGCTGCTCGGTCCAGAACCGGGGCACCGGCGTGAACGGCTTCGCCGCCGATCGCCCGGCCAGCAGGCTTTCCGCCGCGGCCCGGCCCATCTCGACCGCGTTGATCCAGTGCTCGATTCGGCGTGGCGTCCGATCGAAGCGCAGGTTCGGCCACCGGGCGACGTCACCGGCCGCCACGATGTCCCGGGCACCGACGGCGTGGCAGGTCGGCTCGCAGAGCACGCCGTTGTCGACCACGAGGCCGGAGCCGCGCAGCCAGCCGACACCGGGTGTGCTGCCGACGGCGAGCACGACATGGCTGGCCAGCAGGATTTTCCCGTTCGAAAGGTAGATCGCCGCGGCGTCCGCCTTGATACCCCAGTGCGCGATGCCCACGCCGAGTTCCAGGCGCACGCCGTTGTCGTGATGCAGGCGGGTGAGCCGGGCACCGAGTTCCGGACCGAGGCTCGTGGCGAGCAGCATGCTGGACCGGCCGACGATGGTGACCGTGCGGCGCAGCGCGCGCATCGCGCAGGCCACCTCGCAGCCGGTGAAACCGGTGCCGACCACGACCACCGGTCCCTTGTCGCCAGCCAGTCCGGCCCGCAGCGTGAGCGCGTCGCGCAGCGTGCGCAGGCGCTGGATCCGGGGGTGGTGGCCGGGAGCGCCGGGCAGGTGTTTCGCGGCGATCCCGGTCGCGATCACCAGCCCGTCATAGCGGAGCTTTTCCTCCCCGGGCAGTGCGAGCAGTCGCCTGCTGGGGTCCAGGCGCAGCGCGGTGGTGCCCAGCCGCCAGTGGGCGTCGAGGGCCCGGTACGCGGGCAGGATCGCGTCCGCCGGTTTCCATTCGTCGGTGACGAGTTGTTTGGAGACCGCGGGCCGGTGATAGGGACGGTGTGGTTCGGCGCCGATGATGACCAGCTCACCGGCGAAACCCAGCTCCCGCAGTCGTTCCGCCGCGCGCAGACCGGCGACCCCGGCGCCGGCGACCACGATCCGTTCGCGTCGTCGGCTCACCGGTCACCTCCGGCCAGCTCACCGGAGAGGCGGATGGCGCGTGCGGGGCAACAGCGGGCGGCCGAGCGGGCCTGCTCCTCATCGCCGGAGGGCACCTTGCTGAGGTAGCGCAGCCGGTCGTGCGTGGTGACGTCGAACAGACCGGGCGCCTGCACCTGGCAGATCCGCCACAGCCGGCAGCGCGCGTTGTCCACGCTCATGGTCAGCGGGGGCGGCACCGCCGGGCTGGTCCGGCCGGACGCGGGGCGCTCGATCAGGCCGAGCCAGCTGAGCACTCCCGGCGGCGCGAAGCGCAGTCCGACCAGGATGATCGCCGGAATGGTCACGGTGAGCCCGGCGAGCGTCACGACTTCGAGGTGGCCATTGGCCGCCGCGCCGAGCCAGGCGTGCAGCGCGGTGATCGCGACGGCGAAATAGGCGAACTGGTGGAACCGCAGCCATCGGCGGTAGACGACGAAGCGCTGGACCAGCACCGATATCGCGATGGCGAGCATCAATTCCAGACCGATGATCCCCAGCCCCCAGCGGAACGCTCCGCCATCGACGAGCGGGAGTAACAACATGACCGGCTGGAAATGCTCGTTGGGATCGGTCAGCAACAAGAAACACAGCGCGTGCAGCACGCCGAAGGCCAAGGCCAGCACGGCCAGCACGAGATGACTGCCGCGCACCGCGTGCCTGCCGGTCAGCCGGGTTATCAGTCCGGTCGCGGCGAAAATTCCCCAAACCAGCGTGAAACACATCAGCACATACGCGAGCCGGGCCGAAAACGCCGCGACCTGGCGCACGCCGGAATCATAGGGGGAATGGGTTGTGCCGAAAGCGAGTAGCGATAACACCTTCACACCTCCGGAAACCGACGACGTGCTCCCGAAATGAAACAACTCGGGGGTCGGCTGATCCAGCGGTTATGCGGTAATCGACTGCGCTTTTACGGCGGCGAACAGCTACCGGTTTAGTGAACGGTGTGTAGTGCTTCGCGCAGTTGCGCGATCGGACGGGACTCCGACCAGCGTTCGAGCCTGCGCAGTTCGTCTATGACGGACGGTGAACCGGTGGCCTCGGCCAACACGAGCGCGTCGAACCCGGTCGCGGCGGCCGTGTCGAGATCACCGAGATCGGCCTGGGCGACCGCGATCTTGGCCAGGTGCGCGGCCTGCAACCAGGGGCAGATCTGCGCCCAGTGAACGCGCACCTGCTGGTAGGCGTCCAGCCCTTCGCGCAAACGGCCCAGATCGAGCAGGCGTCCCGCTCTTTCGGTCGCGATGTGATACCTGTTCACCCAGTACCCGACGACGTATTCCTCGCTGTGCTCGGGTTCCGCGTGCTCGACGAGGTCGAACGCCTCGTCCATGGCATCGAGGCAGGCCGCCGCCTCACCGCGCCGGGCCAGCCCGCGGGCGTGCTGGTGCAGCGCGAACGCCCGCACCCTCGGGCTGATGCCCGGCTCCCGCTCAGCGGCGACGGCCAGCCCGATCACGCGGTCGACGTCGCTCTCGGCTTCGGCGAGCGCGCTCATCCTCGCGTAGACGTAGGCCACCAGGTTGCGGTCATCGGCGGCCTGCGCCTGTTGCAGCGCCTTGGCCGTCCAGTGCCCTGCCTTGGGCAGGTTGCCGTTCTGCTGGTGGAAGAAGCCGCACATTTCCGCGTAGCCGGCGGAGACGAACATCAGGCGACGGCGGAACTCGCCCCGGGGCGCCGCTCGGCGCAGGCCGTCCGCGACGTCGTAGAGCTGCCGGGCGGCCAGTAACAACGCGGCGGTCCGCCGCCAGCTGCTCGCGTCGTTGATCATCCTGCGCGCCACCAGGAGATGGCTGATGATCCGTGGACCCATCGGCACCCCGGTCAATTGGGCCGAACCCGCCTCGCCGACCGCGAACGCGGTCGCCGCGGGACAGATGTCGTGCACGGTCAGTGTCGCGGGGGCGGGAAACGCGGCCGGGACCGGCTCGGCACCGGGTGCCCCATCACCGACCGCGCGGTCGGCCAGTCCCAACAGGAACGGCGGCACGCCGAGCAGCCGTTGCAGCGCTCGCAGGACCCGCATGTCGTAGGCGAGATTGCCGCCTGCCTCCAGCCGGGAGATGGTCGACTGCGAGAAACCGGACAACGCGCCCAGTTCGCCCTGGTGCAGGCCGTGCGCCCGGCGCACCATCGCCACGACGGCCCCGGGGGAGGCCGCCGCCGCTTCCCTGACCTGCCACGAGTTCCAGAACGACGGCGGTAACGGCGGCAGGCCACGTCCGTCCGGCGCGGTGGCGTTCAACCCGGTAAGGTCCCCAGCCGACGATCCGCCCGCGTGTGCCATGTACCCGCCCTCCGTGTGTCAGCTCGCGACGCCATGATTCGCTCGAATACTGACCGGTAGTAGTAGGCCATGCAGAATCCGCATCCGCCAGGGAGCCGAGATGACCGACCACATCGTCCTGATCACCGGCACCTCCTCCGGTATCGGCCTGGCGGCCGCGGTCGCCGCGGCGCAGACGGGCTGGCGCGTGGTCGCCACCATGCGGGACACCGGTCGAGCCAAGGCCTTGCTGGACGCGAGCAGCGCGGCGGGAGTGACCGAGCGGATCGACGTGCGGCCGCTGGACGTGACCGATCGTGCGTCGGTCGACGCGTGCGTTTCGACGGTGATCGCCCATTACGGGAGGCTCGACGCCCTGATCAACAATGCCGGCGCCGGTCATGTCGGCACGCTGGAGCAGGAGTCGATCGACGAGATCCGGGCCGTCATGGAGGTCAACTTCTTCGGCGTCGTTCAGGTGACCAAGGCCGCGTTGCCGCACCTGCGGGTCTCGCGCGGCCGGGTGCTGACGGTCAGCAGCGTCGGCGGCGCGATCGGGCAGCCGTTCAACGAGGCCTACTGCGCGGCGAAGTTCGCCGTCGAAGGGTTCATGGAGGGGCTGGCGCCGGTCGCGGCAACCGTGGGCGTCGGTGTCGCCGTGATCGAGCCCGGCGCGGTGGCCAGCGAGTTCGTCAGCAATGTTGGCTTCGACCGGGCGCGGATCGACGCGATGGGCCCGTACGCCCCGGCGTTGCGGTCCTATGTGGAGCGTACGGGTTCCGCCTTCGTGGGGGCGCAGACTCCGGCGCAGGCGGCCGCCCCGATCGTCGATGCGCTCACCGCCGATCCACTCGTGTTCCGGGTGCAGACCTCGGAGGCGGCGCGCCAGTTCGTCGGTGCCAAATACGCGGACGTCGACGGCTCGGTGGTCCAGGCCCTGACCGCCGGCTGGGTCAGCTGAGAACGTCCACCGGGAACGTCGCCGGGGCGTTGCCGCGGGCCTGGAAGGTGACACTGCCCGAAGTCAGGTCGACGACCGACGTACACAGGGTCAGCAGCGGATCATCGCCGACGGCGGACCGGTAGACGTCCGTGGTGAGGACATCGAGGAACCAGCGGGCGTCCGGGCTTTCCGGAAGCGGCAGTTCGCCCAGCACCTTGCCCCGGGCAACGCTTTCCTCGCGGTGACCGAGGTCGCGGACTCCGCCGGTGGGCGTCTCGGCGGTCGTCGCGGTGGGGGTGTCGTCGGTGAGATAGCGCAGGTGGTTGGTGTGCCACAGCAACGGTTGTTCCTCGACGGAAGCGGTTCGACCGGCGGCGGCTTCCACGGTCACGATGCGTCCGGTGCTGAACTCGCCGATCGTGTAGGCGAATCCGCCCGCGCTGGGATTCTCGGTCAGGTACCGGACGGCGGAGTCGAGATCGGGTTGCCGTTGCAGGCCGCGCGCCACGAAGTGCCTGCCGGGCGCGGCGGCCGGGCGAGCCACCTGGATGTGGTTGATGCCCCAGGCCAGGCCGTGTCCGGTGACCACGAAGGTGTTGCAGGGCAGGAATCCTGGATACCACTGCACGGTGACCGCGGCCTCGCCGTCGACCGCGAGGGTGAGCAGGACGAGCCTGCCGTCCAGGGCCGGTGCCCCGTCCTCGTTGTGCGCCAGGAACGAGGAACTGCCGCGCCAGGCCAGGTCGGAGCAGCCGACGCCGTCGTCGCCGCCGAGGTCGCCGCGCAGGTTGGCCAGCAGCAGGAAGTCCGGGTCGATACCGGCTCCTGCGGCGAGTTCCAGGGCGTCGCGGTATTCCTCGGGATGACGCCCGCGGGTCGGCGCCAGTACGCGTTCGACCGCTGCGTGGCCGGCCGGGGTGGCGGCGAACCGGCGCAGGGCCTCGCCTTCGGGCAGGCCGGTGAGGATCTCCCTGACCTCGCTGGCCGCTGCCGCGCCGAGCGCGTGGAACACCTCGGCGCGCTCGCCGCTGACGGTCAGTCGCCGCAGCCCGGCCAGTTCGTCCTCGACAACGCGTGCGGTCATCGTTTCCCGTCGCTCTCGTTCTCGGCGTAGATCCCGAGGGTGGACAGCAGTTCCTCTTCCAGCAGCAGCGCACTGCGGCTGTGCGTGCCCAGCTTGACCGCGGTGGCCGTGACCAGCGCCTGGGTCAGGCTGACGAAACCGACCATCGAGCGCAGGATCGTCACACCGCCGCATTCCACGTAGAAGCACGCGTCGGCGTACCGGGCCAGCGGGGAGGACGGGTTGTCGGTGAGTACCACGACCCGCAGCCCGCGCTCGGCCGCGAGGGCGACGGCGGCCAGGGTGTCCCGGCTGTAGCGGTGGATCGAGATGCCCACCAGGACGTCGCCCTCGGCCAGGTCGCGCAGCTCCTCGACCAGGCCGCCGGGCGCGGTGCCGAGCTGGTGCACCTCCCGGCGGACCAGCCGCAGCAGATAGCCGAACAGGTAGGCGACGCTGAAGCACTTGCGCAGCCCGACCACGTGCACCCTGGGTGCGTCGGCCAGCCAGCCGACCGCCCGTTCCCAGTCCTCCGGTTCGATCGTGGCCAGCGTGCGGGCCACGTTGGCCTGGTCCTGCTCGGCGATCGAGCCGATCAGATCGCCGCCCGCGCCGCCCAGGAAGGTGGCGCTCTCCAGGCGGTTCACCAGCTGGGCCTTCTCGCGCAACTGCTCCCGGCACAACGCGGTGAGCGCGGGATAGCCGCTCAGGCCGAGGCTGTTCGCGAACCTGACCAGGGAGGACTCGTGCACCTCGGCCAGACGGGCGGTCTCGCTGATCGTGCGGAACGCGCACCCCTCGGCGTCGCTGAGCAGCAACCGGGCGATGCGCTGCTGGCCGGCAGGCAGGTCCGGCAGCCTGCGCTGTAGCCGCTGCTGTAGCGCCGCGAAGTCCGCGGGTGGTTCCGGTTCCGGCATCGCTCTCCATCCGTCCTGGTCACCATATTGACAAAACCAGGTTTGCGTAGTCAACATCTCATGCAACTCGATTTGCATGGGAGACGTGATGGCCGGATCGGATGGATTACGCAGCGGGTTGAAGCAGCGGCAGATGACGATGATCGCCATCGGCGGCGTGATCGGCGCGGGACTGTTCGTCGGCAGCGGCAAGGCGATCGGTTCGGCCGGACCGGGTGTCCTGCTGGCCTATGCCGGGGTCGGCGTGCTGGTCGTGCTGGTCATGCGGATGCTTGCCGAGATGGCCGTGGCCAAACCGGAGACCGGGTCCTTCTCCAGCTACGCCACCCGCGAACTCGGGCCGTGGGCCGGACTGGCGGTCGGCTGGCTCTACGCCTACCAGTGGTGCATCACGGTCGGCTTCGAGTCCATCGCGGGCGCGGCCATCGTGCACAGCGCACTGCCCGCGATCCCGTCCTGGCTGGCCGCGCTGGTGGTCATCGTGCTGCTGATCGGGGTCAACCTGGCTCGGGTGAAATCCTTCGGCGAGTTCGAGTTCTGGTTCGCCCTGATCAAGGTCGTCGCCATCGTCGGATTCATCCTGCTCGGCCTGGCCGCGCTGTTCGGACTGGTGCCCGGCTTCCGGTCGCCCGGTGTGTCCAATCTGGTCGGTCAGGGCGGATTCCTGCCGCACGGCCCGTCCGCCGTCGTGCTCGCCGCGCTCGTGGTCTTCTTCTCCTTCTTCGGCACCGAGGTGGTCACCATCGCCGCGGGCGAGGCCACCGATCCGGTGCACGCGGTCCGCCGGGGCATGAACAGCGTGGTGTGGCGCATCCTGGTCTTCTACCTCGGCTCGATCCTGATCGTGGTGGCCCTGCTGCCATGGAACGACACCCACGTCACGGAAAGCCCGTACGTCGCGGTGCTGAGCAGGCTCGGCGTGCCCGGCGCGGCCGGGATCATGGACGTCGTCGTGCTCACCGCGGTCCTGTCCTGCCTGAACTCAGGGATCTACTCGTCGTCCCGGATGCTGTACGCGATGGCGCGTCGTGGTGAAGCGCCCCGCGTGCTGGCCAGGACCAACGCCGGCGGCGTGCCGGTGTGGTCGGTGCTGGCCGCGTCCAGCGCGGGCCTGCTGACCGTGGTCGCGAACTACTTCCTGCCCACCACCACGGTTTTCGATTTCCTGCTCGACTCCTCCGGCGCGGTCGCGGTGGTCGTCTACCTGGCCATCACCGTGACCCAGCTGCGCGGTCGAGCGCGACTGTCCACGGAAGACCCCGGCTCGCTGACGCTGAAGATGTGGGCCTACCCGTACCTGACCATCCTGGTCGGCCTGGTGCTGCTGGGCATCATCGCCGGGATGGCGTTCGACTCCGGCAGCAGGCGCTCGCTCGCCCTCACCCTGCTCGTGACGGCGGTCGCCATCGTGGCCGGGATCGCCTGGCAGCGCAGGCACCGGTCCAGCCCGGACATCGTCGCGGAAACCGTCGTCACCACAGGAGAAACGCAGTGATCCCGCATTCGGCAACCCTGGCCATCAACGAGAAGATCGCCGCCCGGCGCTCGGCTGGCCGGTCCGTGATCCACCTCGGCTTCGGCGAGGCCGGACTGCCCGTGCTGCCCGCCATCGCCGACGCGCTGAGCGACGCGGCCGGGGAGAACGGCTACGGGCCGGTGGCCGGCTCGGCACGGGCGCGGGAGGCCGTCGCCGGTTACTTCGGCCGCCGCGGTCTGGCCACCGACCCGAACCAGGTCGTCCTCGCCCCGGGCAGCAAGGCCCTGCTCTACGCCGCGCTGGCCGCGCTGCCCGGTGACGTCGTGCTGCCCGTGCCGTCGTGGGTCACCTATGCCGCGCAGGCCCAGTTGACCGGGAAACAGGTGATCGGCGTGCCGGTTCCGGCCGCCGCCGGTGGCGTACCCGATCCCGATCGGCTCGGGCCCGCGCTCGCCGCCGCTCGTGCGGCCGGCGCGAACCCGCGGATCCTCGTGCTGACCCTGCCGGACAACCCGACCGGGACCTCGGCCGGTGCCGACCTGGTCCGCCAGGTCTGCGAACTCGCCGACCGGCACGACCTGACGATCGTCTCGGACGAGATCTATCGCGACCTGACCTTCGACCCGGACCGGCACCTCAGCCCGGCGACCCTGCTCCCGGAGCGCACCATCGTCACCGGCGGGCTCAGCAAAAGCCTGGCACTGGGCGGCTGGCGCGTCGGGTTCGCCAGGATGCCGGACGGGATCGGCGGCCGGGCGCTGCTTGAGCACATCATCGGGATCGCCAGCGAGGTCTGGTCCAGCCTGGCCGCCCCGATGCAGACCGCGGCCGCCTTCGCGCTCGACGAACCGCCGGTGGTCACCGAGCACGTGGCCGCCAGCCGTCGCCTGCACGCGGCGGTCGTCCTTGCCGTGCATCGGGTTTTCGTCCAGGCCGGCGCTCGCTGCCGACCGCCGGACGCCGCGTTCTACCTCTATCCCGACCTGGAACCGTTGCATCCCAACGGCATCGACACCGGGGCGGCGCTGGCCGACCACCTGCTCGACGAGTACGGCATCGGCGTACTGGCCGGCGAACACTTCGGCGACGACCCGAAGGGCCTGCGCTTCCGGGTCGCCACCAGCCTGCTCTACGGGCGCACCGCCGACCAGCGGTGGGCGGCGCTGCGCAGCCCGGACCCGTTGTCGCTGCCCTGGATCGCGGAGGCGCTCGACGAGCTGGCGGCCGCGCTCGCTTCGCTGCGCCGGTAGGTACCCGGCCTCAGGCGAAGGCGGTGTTCAGCCAGGACTGATAGGCGGCCTCGGTCTTCTTCGGGTCCTCGTCGCCGGAAAAGCCGTGGTATTCCAGGAAGATCGTGTCGCGGTAGCCCTTGCCGACCATCAGGATCCCGTTCGGCGTGCGCACGCCGACGACGCGCGGGGCGCTCAGAATGTCGGCGACGCCCTCGGTGGGCCGAAGTCCGGGCACGTCCAGTCGCACCCGGGTGCCCTCGGCGAGGTCGTCGACGGACAGCGCTTTGGCCAGTGTCGACCACGCTTTGGCGCTGTCGGCGACGGTCGGGCCGATCAGGAACAGGGTGAACGTCGAGGTGCGGCCCGGGAAGTGCGCCAGGTAGACGGCCAGCTTGCGCAGGTGCAGCGCGTCGCCTTCCTTGATGCCCTCGTACTGCGCCTCCCAGTCGTCGCCGAGCAGGCCGTTGTGCACGCAGCGCAGCACCGTGCTGCCGCCGTCGCGCCCCTCGATCAGGAACCCGAAGGCGGCGAACGTGCCGTCCGGGTCGTCCCCCCGAAACGCCAGGTGCCTGCCCGGATCCCAGGCGGTGATCGTCGATTCCTGGTCGTAGCCGGGCATCTCCAGGCGGTTGATGCCGCCCTTCTTCGGCTCGATCTCGCTGTGACCCATGAACCAGGAGTCGAGTCCGGGACCGGTGGCGATGGCGTCCCACACCTGCTCGGGGGTGGCGGCCAGGGTGATCTCTTCGCGGATCTCGAACTCGTGCATGCTCATGTCGGGGACCCTTCGGTCTTGAGACTGGGGTGGATGGCCAGCACGACCCGGTGGTCGCGGCCGCGCGGCGCGTGCTCGTCGTGGTAGCGGCTGACCAGGGCGGCGACCGCGGTGGTCAGCTCTTCCGCGAAGACGGCGCGGTCGGCCGCGCTGGCGAAGCGCACCTCGGCGTCAAGGCCGAAGGTTGCCAGTGGCTTACCGGCCTTGGCTGCGCCCACGATCAGCGTGCCGACGTCCCGGACGAGCTTGGCGGCCAGCGCGAGCAGCCAGCGGGCGGAGAGCCGGTCCGGCGAGCGGGCCGGGTCGGGCGCGACGGCGGCCAGCACGGCGGGCGAGATCACGTAGGACAGCGCGGTCGCGCGCAGCACGCGCTCGGTGACGTTGCCCTTCTTGCGCTCCTCGACCAGCTCGATCAGGCCGTGCCGCTCCAGTTCGCGCAGGTGGTAGTTGACCTTCTGGCGGGCGAGGCCGACCCGCGCGGCCAGCATCGTGGCCGAGCCGGGTTCGGCCAGTTCGGCGAGCAACCTGGCCCGCATCGGGTCGAGGCAGACCTCGGCGGCGGCCGGGTCGTCGATCAGCGCCACATCCAGCATGCGACCACCATCGCACCGACAACTCAGATCGTCAAGACAAACTAGTTTGTCGGTCGCCAGCGGGACGCGCCCAGGAAGATCAGGCGTAGCCGCTGCTGGGCGATGTGCACGATCGCCTGGCCGGCCTCGGTGTCGTCGGGCCGGACGTCCAGCAGGTCCAGCACGGTGGCCAGCATCGCGGCGACGATCAGGTCGGCGAGCATGTGCAGGTCGTCGGTCGACCATTCGCGCAGGCCGTCCAGCCGGGCGAGGTCGACGGCGAGGTCGCTGGCGAACAGCTTCAGTTCCACCGCGATGGCGCGGGAAACCGCCCCGGTGCCGCCGTAGCGTTCGCGGACGATGAACCGGAAGTGGGCGCGCTGCGCGCGGACGTGTTCGTGCAGGGTGTGCACCGAACTCGCGATGAGTTGCGCGGACGCCAGCGGCCGGGTCCGGGCCGAGCGGATCATGTGCCGCAGGCTGCGCATCGACTCTTCGACCAGCGCGACGCCGAGTTCGTCCATCGAGGCGAAGTGCCGGTAGAACGCGGTCGGCACGATTCCGGCGTGTTTGGCCACCTCGCGCAGGCTGAGGCTGGCGAAGCCGCGCTCGTCCAGCAGTTCCAGTGCCGCGTCGAGCAGGGCCTGGCGCGTGCGCTGCTTGCGCTCCTGGCGCGAGATCGACTCGGTCACAGGGGCAAGGGTAAGGCTGCTTGTGCTATCTCCCACCTCACACCACCCGTCGGTTGACAGTCGTCGCGGCTCCTGCTGAACTGATTTCAGTGTACATCCGTGCACTGAATTTGGAGGCGTGATGACCTCGACCGTCCGAACCTGGACACGCGGACTGGCCGCGCTGGTCGAACCGCTGCTCACCCCGCACGGCACGGACCGCTACCTCGAACTGGTCGACCCGATGCTGGTCAGGCGGGAGATCAGGGCTCAGGTGGTGGCCGTGCGGCACCAGACCGAGGACACCGTGACGCTCACCGTCCGGCCGAACCGGGCCTGGCCCGGCTTCACCGCGGGCCAGCACGTGCGCGTTTCGGTGAACATCGACGGCGTGCGCACCACCCGCTGCTACTCGCCCGCCTGCTCCCAGCACCGGCCGGACGGCCTGCTGGAGTTCACCGTCAAGGCGCACGACGACGGCCTGGTCTCCCGCTATCTGCACCGCGAGATCACGGCGGGCGCGGTGCTTGGACTGTCCGAACCGGACGGTGAGTTCACCCTGCCCTGGCCCCGTCCGGAGCGGATCGTGCTGATCAGCGCGGGCAGCGGGATCACGCCGGTACGGGCCATGTTCCGCACGCTGGCCGACGAGGGCTACCTCGGCGACGTGGTGCATCTGCACTACGCGTCCGGTCCCGCCGATGCCCTCTACCGCGACGAGTTCACCGGCAGGCAGGTGCTGGCCTACACCAGCGAGCGCCGGTTCAGCCTGGCGCACCTCGCCGAGGTCGCGCCCTGGTACCGCGAGGCCCAGACCTACGCCTGCGGCCCGGCCCGCCTGCTCGCCGCCGTGCGCGCCGAGTTCGGAGCGGCCGGATTGGGTGAACGACTGCACACCGAACAGTTCACCCTCGACCCGATCGAGGCGGGGGAGAGCGGCGGCACCGTCCGCTTCGCCCGCAGCGACGTCGCGGTGCCCAACTCCGGCGAACCCCTGCTCAACCAGGGCGAGAACGCGGGACTGAAGCTGGAGTACGGCTGCCGGATGGGCATCTGCCACTCCTGCACGAAGGTGAAGACGGCCGGGCAGGTGCGCGACGCCGTGTCCGGCCGGTGTTCGGCCGAGGAGAACGAGGAAATCCGGCTGTGCGTCTCCGTCCCGGTCGGGGACGTCGAGATCAACGCCTGAGAAAAGGGGACGAGACATGACTGGCTTGCAGGACAAACTCACCGCCCGGCAGATCGAGCAGTTCGGCGCGGAGCTGGACGAACTGCGCCGGCGGATCGTGGCCGATCTCGGAGAGCAGGACGTGCGCTACATCCACAACGTGATCAAGGTCCAGCGCCTGCTGGAGATCGGCGGGCGCGGACTGCTGTTCGCCGGTTTCCTGCCGCCGGCCTGGATCGGCGGCGTCGCCGCCCTGTCGGTGGCCAAGATCCTGGACAACATGGAGATCGGCCACAACGTGATGCACGGCCAGTACGACTGGACCCGTGATCCCGCACTGAGTTCGCAGAACTTCGAGTGGGACACGGTGGCCCCGGCCGAGAACTGGCGCTACTCGCACAACTACATCCACCACACTTACACCAACATCCTGGACAAGGACCGGGACATCGGTTACGGCATCCTGCGGATGGACCGCGCGCAGCCCTGGCACCCGTACTACCTCGGCAACCCGGTATACGCGACGCTGCTGGCACTGTTGTTCCAGTGGGGCGTGATGCTGCACGACCTGGAAGTCGACCGGGTGATCAAGGGCGAGCGCAGCTGGGCCGAGAACAAGCCGGTGCTGGCCAGGATCATCCGCAAGGCAGCGCGTCAGCTCGGCAAGGACTACGTCCTGTTCCCGCTGCTGACCGGACCGCTGGCGCCGTTGACGTTGCTGGGCAACGCCACCGCCAACCTCACCCGCAACCTGTGGGCGTTCGCGATCATCTTCTGCGGTCACTTCCCGGCCGAGGTGGAAAGCTTCACCGAAGCGGAAACCGAAGGCGAGTCGCGCGGCCAGTGGTACCTGCGCCAGATCCTCGGCTCGGCCAACATCACCGGTAGCACGCTGTTCCACATCATGACCGGAAACCTCTCGCACCAGATCGAGCACCACCTGTTCCCGGACATCCCGGCCCGCCGGTACCCGCAGATCGCGGGCGAGGTGCGCGCCATCTGCGAGAAGTACGGGCTGCCGTACAACACCGGGCCGCTGCACCGTCAACTGTGGTCGGTGGCCAAGAAGATCGTTTCGCTTGCCGTTCCGTCCACCCAGCCGGACCCCGGTCCCTCCCGTATGGTGAAGCGGGCAGCCTGAGCGCGAGGAGTTCACCATGGTTGGCCAGTTCGAACGCGACAAGGACACCGTGCAGGTGATCACGGAGTCGGCGGCGACGCACATCGGCAACATCGCGGTCATCATCACCGGCGCGATCCGCGGCGTGGCCCGGGAAACGGGCGAGCTGTTCACCGACCTGTTCGAGATGCGCGAGGCGGCCGGCAAGGCCAGGGCCGACCACGACGAGCCGTAGGCCCGCACCCCGCTCGGGCGGCCGGATCGTCCCCGGTACGCTCCGCATGTCGATGATGCCCAGTTTGCCGTATTTCTGAAGGGTTGGGCGGCACGTGCGGAACTCCCTGGGGTGCGGTTTAGCCGCGCTGACCGTCCTACTGCTGACCGGCTGCGGTTCCCCGAGCCACACCAACGCCGCCGCGGCGGGCGCGCCGTCGCTGCTCCAGCCCACGACGACCTCGGCGATCGCCGCCACGACCCTGCCGCCAACGACCACGACGACGACCACCACCACGGCGCCGTCGACCAGCGTCTCGCGGACTCCGGCCAAGCCGGCGTCGTCCTCGCCGGTCCGGCCGGTGGCGCCCCAGTCGGCCGCCCGTCGCTTACCGCTCGACCTCCCCACCGGCTCCGCGACCCAGGTCGTCACCGTCGTGGCCACGAACACCCAGGCCACCACGGCAACGCTGCAAATGTGGAACAAGGCCGACGGCGGCTGGGATCCGGTCGGACCTGCCGTGACCGCCGACATCGGGCGCGACGGGATGACCGCGCACGAGAGCGAGGGCGCCAAAGCCGCGCCGATCGGCAGCTTCACCCTGACCCAGGCCTTCGGCAAGGACAGCGACCCGGGCACCGCGCTGCCCTACTTCCAGACCACGCCGGACGACTGGTGGATCAGCGAACCCGGACCGCTCTACAACACGCACCAGAAATGCGCGTCGGACTGCGCCTTCAACACCGCCAGCGGCAACCCCAACGAGCACCTCTACTACGAAACCCCGTACTACAACTACGCGGTCGTCATCGACTACAACACCGCGAACGCCGGACCGGTCGTGCAGGGCGCCGGCAGTGCGTTCTTTCTGCACGTCACCACCGGTAAACCAACGCTGGGCTGTGTCGCCATCCCGACCAGCGCGCTGCTGCCGCTGATGCGCTGGCTCGACCCAGCCGACCACCCCCGAATCCTCATCGGCACCGCCTGAATTTCCGCGCCTGGAAAAGAATATGCGCGTGTGGTCGTTTCTACCTCTGCCATTCGGATGACGTCCGCGACATTCGAGTGAATCCGGCGACCATCGGAAACGAACTACGCGGGGAGCGCGACGTGGAATCGTGCCTATCCCTGCTTTTTTTCGATGTGAGGTGTGAGGTGAATTCTTCCGCACATGCTCCCCGGCCGCTGGGCGCGAGAGTGCTCATGTTGCTGGGGACCACGTTGCTGGTCCTGCTGGGGTCGCTGCTGATACCGGCCAACACGGCGGCCGCCGATCCACCGTCCGAAGTCCAGGCTTTCGTCGGTTACGCGGACACATTGCGCGCGAATCCGACCAATTTCCCGACGCCGTGGTCCGGCTCGTCGAACGTCGTGTTCGCGGGCTGCACGGTGAACTGCTCGTTCGACGCGGGCGCGGTTCGACTGGTGAACAACACGCCATTGCCGGTCACCGTCGACTCGGTGGTGGTCAAGCTCAGCACCTGCTCCTTCGACATGTGGCCGCACGGCACGGTATTGCAACCGGGCCAGCAGTTCATCGTCACGCAGACGGCCAGCGGCGCGGCGGATGGCTGCGACAACGCCGCCGGTTTCTTCGACACGTCCGACATCGGACCCAACGGCCAGGGCTGGTCCGGCCACTGCAACCAGTCCGGCGTGATCCCCGAGGTCGACGCCACCATCGATGGCGTACTCAACACGTTCACCGACAGCGGCCAGGTGCTCAACACCGGCGGCGTCGACAAGGCGTCCTGCCCGGCCGGCTCCAACGAATCCACCCAGTGGACGCTGATCGGCAGCCAGCCCTGCCCCGGTGCCACGTTGTCCCTCGCGCCACCGACGCAGACCGACACGGTCGGCTCACCGGCGACCGTCGACGCGACGCTGCAGAACACCTGCGGCACCGGATTGCAGGGCGCCACGGTCAACTTCACCATCCCGTCCGGCCCGAACGCGGGCACGACCGGGTCGGCGGTCACCGACGCCAACGGCGTGGCCGCCTTCACCTACACCGGTGCGACACCGGGCACCGACACGGTCGGCGCATCGACCACCAACCCCGCCGGCACGATCACCTCGAACCCGGTGAACGTGGTGTGGCAGAAGGCGGCGTCGCAGCTGGTGATCAACGGCGCGTCCAGCGGCGACTTCCACGATCCGGCGACGGTCGCGGGCGTGCTCACCGACAGCCACGGCCCACTGGCCGGCGAGACCGTGACGTTCACGTTGAACGGCACGGAAACCTGCTCGGCGACCACGAACTCCAGCGGCGCCGCGTCCTGTTCGCTGACCCCGGGCGAAGCGGCAGGCGGCTATCCGCTGACGGCCACGTTCGCCGGTGACGCCACCCATCTCGGCACCTCGGCCACGTCGACGTTCACCGTGACGCACGAGGAAACGACGCTCACCTACACCGGTCCGGCCAAGGCGGCGAACGGTTCGCCGCTGACCCTGTCCGGTGTGCTCGACGAGGACGGAACCAGCCCGATCGCCGGCCGTACGGTCACCTTCACGATCGGCTCCGGCGCCTCGGCCCAGTCGTGCTCGGGCACGACCGACGCCACCGGCACGGCATCGTGCGTGATCGCGTCGGTGAACCAGCCCGCGCCGACGACCTCGGTCGGCGTCAGCGCGGTGTTCGCCGGTGACGCCTACTACCGGCCCGCGTCGGCATCGGGAACGCTGGTGTTCCTGTACATGACCGGGCGGGCGTACGGCCTGTCCAGCAGCGGCCTGGTCGGCATCAGCCCGACGCCGGACACCGGTGAGGTCGCCACCGCGTCGGCGGGCACCGTCGCGCCACCGTGCGTGGTGTCGATCAGCGGCGTGATCAGTGCGCACACGCTGTGCGCGAAGGTCGTCACCGCGGTCAATCCGGGCTCGTCCACGGCGACCGCGTCCGTGCAGGACGCCACGATCGGTGTGATCGGCGTGCCGGTGATCAAGATCGGGCTGGTGCAGTCCTCGTCGGCGACCACCTGTTCCGGTTCGAGCGGTTCGGTCACGATCACCTCGATCACCGTTGGCGGCGTTCCGGTCAACGTGAACCTGCACCCGGGTCCGAACACGACGATCTCGGTGCTGGGCGTGACGCTGGTGCTCAACGAGCAGGTCCCGGTTCCGGGTGGGCTGACCGTGAACGCGGTGCACGTGAAGGCCCTCGGTTTGCTCGACGTGGTCCTCGCGTCGGCGACCAGCGACATCCACAACTGCTGATGTCCAGCTGATTTCCTTACCGCAGCGCGGGCCCGGCCGTTCTCGGCCGGGCCCGCGCCGTTGCTGCGGGTAGTGTGCGCCAGATGGATCGGCGGCAGCTGGAGTATTTCCTCGCGGTGGTCGAGCACGGAGGGTTCACCAACGCGGCGCGGGTGTTGCACGTGGCGCAGCCGTCGCTGTCGCACGCGATCGCCGCGCTGGAAGGTGAACTCGGCGGGCTGCTGTTCCACCGGTTGCCGCACGGCGCCGAGCTGACCTCGGTGGGCCAGGCGCTGGTCGGCCCGGCGCGCCAGGTGATGCGCGATCTGGCCACCGCGAGTGCGTCGGTGCGGGCCGTGCTCGACCTGTCGGCGGGGCAGCTGGACATCGTGGCGCAGACGACGCTGGCGATGGACCCGCTGGCCGGCATGATCGGCCGGTTCCTGCGCGATCACCCGAAAGTGACGGTCCGGGTGACCGATCCCGAGCGCGGGTCGGAGGTGGACCGGATCGTCCGAACCGGACAGTCGGAGGTCGGACTCGTGCATGCCTCGATGCCGATGCGCGGCCTGGACGGGATCGAGCTGGCCGAGCAGGATCTGTATCTGGTGGTGTCGCCGAGCGGCAAGAAGCCGGGAAAGGACAGTGTCGGTCGTGCGCGGCTGGCCGAACTGCGGTTCGTGGCCACGCCGAGCGGATCGGCGACCCGCGACATTCTGGACACCACCATGCGCGAGCTGGGCACGGTGCCGATGATCGCGGTGGAGACCGCGCACCGGGCCATGATCGTGCCGCTGGTGCTGGCCGGGGCGGGCGCGGCGTTGCTGCCGAGGTCCATGGCCGAGGACGCCGCGACCAAGGGCGCGTGGGTCGGGCCGGTGCGGCCCGCGTTGCGCTATCGGGGCCGGCTGGTGTGGCGGCCGGGTCCGTTGTCGCCCGCCGCGGCCAGTTTCGTGGACCTGGCCCGCGCGCACTACCTGAGCAAGCCATAGAACTTGTCTATGGCTCGGATCGAAGATGGGTCTCGGTAGGAAGGCGCCTCGTCTTGTTCAGCGGCCGGAAACCGTGCGACGGTGACCTGACCCGGATGGGCAGGAGGTCGCGTTGACCGGTTCGCATCATTCCCACGGACATCAGCATTTCTGCGGAATCGACCACTACCAAGGCGAATACACCGAGCGGCAGCGGGCCGACCTGGAACTGGTGCTGGCCTTCAACCGCAGGCTCGCGCAGGCCATCGACGACTGCCGCGACGTGTCCGAAGTGGACAAATTGCTGGACCCCGACCCGTTGCGGTACATGTGGGTCGACGAGGGCGGTGGGCGGATCGACGAGTTCGTCCGGCGCGCGGACGCCGCGCTCGCCTCGGCCGGCGGACTGCCCGGCTGGCTCCGTGCGAAGGCGGAAACGGTGCCGGGCGCGCGGGCGGCGGCCCGGCCGTGCGTTGCCGCCGCACCGGACGGCGCGGTGTTGATCACCTGGGTGGAGTGGGTGAAGGACGTCGGCGAGCACGTGGTCGCGACCTTGCGGCGGCCGGGCGAACCGGCCGGGGAGCCGGTGCGGCTGTCCGGGTCGTCCGCCGACTGCTACCGGCCCACCGCGGCCTTCGCCGCCGACGGCACCCCGTGGGTGTGTTTCTCCCAGGCCGATGGCGACGGCCTGGTCCACGTGCTGGCGACCAGGTACACCGGCGACTGGGGCGAGCCGGAACTGGTCAGCACCACCAGCCATCCCTCGTTCAACCAGGAGATCGTGGCCCACCCGGACGGGTCGATCGAGGTGTGCTGGCAGGGGCGGGTGGACGGCCGGTTCGGCATCCACACCCGGCGCCGCCGCGACGGGGTGTGGGGGCCGACCGAACTCCTCAGCGACCCGGACTCGGCCAACGTGTGGGATCCGGCGATGGCAGTGGCCGCCGGCGGCACCGTGTACGCCTGGTCCGAGTACCACCAGGGCGCCTACCGGGTCGTACTGCGGCGCCGCGACGCGCACGGCGAACTCGCTGCGATCCGCCCGGTCAGCTCCGGCAGCGACTACGCCCTGCACCCCAGCGTGGCGATCACCCGGGACGGCGCGGCCTGGTGCGCGTTCGACGTGATCACCGTGCACGGCCACGGCGGGTCAGGGCCGACCCGGCTACGGCCCGCCGACACGCTCGGCGCGGCGTTCCCCGGTTCCGGGATGCGCGAGCCGGGCGAGTACGTGCCACCGGAACTGCTGCCCGACATCCAGGCCTCGCTGCGCGTGGTGCGGGTGGACGCCGCTGGCGTCGCCGAGCCCGCCGGGGAGATCGCGCCGCAGCTGGACACCACGCCGTGCGCGCTGCCCAAGCTGCTGGCCACCGAGGACGGCGGACTGGTGCTCGCCTACCGCTACCACCGCAGGCTGCCGCTGATGACCTACTACTGGGAGGTGGCCAGCCAGTCGCTCGGCCCGGACGGCTGGTCGCCGCCGACCACCTACACCGGCAGCGACGGCACGCTGGAGGAGGTGAGCCTGGCGGCCACCGCGACGGGTGGGCTGATGTCCTGGCAGACCGATGGCAGGCTGGCCCGGGGTCTGGAGTGGACGGAGGGGTTCGGCGGGCGGGAATGCCCGTTCCTGCTGGAACACCAGGGCGAGGTGATCTGGCACAGCGTGCACGGCACCGGCGCCGTCCGCTGCGCCGAACTGACCGGAGCGGGCGGACCGGCCACGGCCAACCGGTCGCTGCCGGTCGTCGTCGGCGACCGCAGGCGCGAGGCGCGCACCTGGGTCAGCGCGCAACGCGACCGCTACACCACCTCGGTCGGCTCGCGGGATTACCAGCTGTACTGGGGCGATCTGCACCGGCATTCGCTGATCAGCCGGTGCACGTCCGGCGATGAGCCGTCGCTGGAGGATTTCTACCGCTACTCCTGGGACGTCTGCGAGTACGACTTCTGGGCGGTCACCGACCATGCCGAGAACTCCAGCGACTACCAGTGGTGGAACATCCAGAAGATGGCGGACCTGTTCAAGATCGACGGCCGGTTCGTGCCGCTCTACGGGTTCGAGTGGACCGGGATGAGCGGCCATCAGAACGTGATCTTCGGCGATGTCCGGCGCGGCGCGCCGATCTATTCCTCCTACGCCCAGCCATCGTCGACACCGGCGCGGCTGTGGGAACTGCTCGACCGGCATCCCGACTACCCGGCGATCACCATCCCGCACCACCCGGGTTCGGCGATGGTGCCCTTCGACTGGGACTACTACGATCCGCGCTACCTGCGGCTGGCCGAGGTCTTCCAGGCCTGCCGGGGCAACTACGAGGACGACGGCTGTTTCCGCCAGTACTTCGACGGGACGCTGCCCGGCACGTTCGTCGCCGACGGCCTGCGGCGTGGCTATCGATTGGGGCTGATCGCCTCCTCCGATCACGGCCACGGCGCCAGCTATGTCGGCGCCTACGCGGAAAGCCTGGACCGGGCCGCCATCTTCGACGCGCTGCGCCAGCGCCGCGTGTTCGGCGCGTCCACCCGGGGCATCACGCTCGATGTCCGGATCGGCGACGCGTTCATGGGATCGGAGACCACTGTGGACGGACCGGTCGAGCTGAGCGCGTTCGTGTCCGGCTACACCGACCTGGCCCGGATCGACGTGGTCCGCAACGGCCGGACCGTCCACTCGGTACTTCCCGAGCACGACCTGCCGCACGGCTGGTCGGCGGTGCCGCTGCGGCTGGAGTGGGGGCGCGGGCACGACACGATCGCCTGGGACGGCGGGCTCACCATCGACGGCGGCGAGATCCTGCGCACTCCCTACTACAGCCCGGAGATCACCGCTGCCGGTGACCAGCACCTGAACTGGTCGGCCAGCACCAGGACGTTCGGCGAACCCTACGGCGCGCAACGCGGCGGCCTGGAACTCACCCTGCTCGGACCGGCCGAGGCGCTGGTCACGGTGCGCACCGCGCACGGCCGCCTCGCCGCGACCCTGGGCAGCCTGACCGGCCGGGTCACCGAGATGCCGGTCAGCTGTGCCGGCCAGTTCCTGATCCAGCCCGGCACCGGCGGCCTGGCCAGCCTGGGCGCCACCACCCACCGGCTGCGGTGGACCGACCCCGACCTCACCGACGCCTGGTACTACCTGCGCGCCGTCCAGGTGGACGGCGAACTGGCCTGGTCATCGCCGATCTGGGCAAACCGGAAGGAATCCTGATGAGCTTCGCCATCGTCGACGACGCCCCGGTCACCGGCTTCCACCGCAAACTCGCCGCCGCGTGCAGCGGGGGACCGCTGCTGGACGGCTACCTGCTCGGCATCGTGGGTATCGCACTGACCGGCATCACCGCCGCCATGCGCCTGGACACCGGCACCGAGGCGGCGGTCGGCGTCGCCGCCCTGGTCGGCATGTTCTTCGGCGGCCTGATCTTCGGGCCGATCACCGACCGGGTCGGCCGCAAACCCATGTACACCATCGACCTGCTGGTGCTGATCGTCGCCTCGGTGCTCTCGGTGTTCACCACCTCGGCGTGGCAGCTCATCGTGCTGCGGTTCGTGATCGGCGTCGCGATCGCCGCCGACTACCCGATCGCCACCTCGCTGCTGTCCGAATGGCTGCCGCGCAGGCGCCGCGCGTCGATGTTCACCTCGGTGATCATCATCTGGTACCTGGGCACCGCGCTGGCCTACTTCGTCGGCTACCTGATCACCGCGACGCTCGGCACGGGCGGCTGGCGGTGGATGCTGGGCAGCGCGGCCATCCTCGCCGCGATCGTGTTCCTGCTGCGGCTGGGCACACCGGAATCGCCACGCTGGCTGGTCGGCGCGGGCCGGGCCGACGAGGCGGCCCAGGTCATCCGGGACGCGCTGCACCAGCAGATCACCCCGGCCGAACTCACCGGTGGCACCGCATCGGCGGGCCCGGACCAGGGCCGGGGCAGCATCCGCGAGCTGTTCCGCGGCCGCTATCTGCGCCGCACCGCGTTCGTGGTGGTGTTCTTCACCTGCGCCATCGTCCCGTTGTTCGCGCTGCTCACCTTCGGCCCGCAGCTGCTGGGCGCGTTCGGGCTCGGCAGCGGCAACACCGCCAACCTCGGCACCGCGATCGTCAACCTGGTCTTCGCCCTCGGCTGCCTGCCCGCGATGCGGCTGCTGGAGACGGTCGGCAGGCGAAAGACCATCATCTGGTCCTTCGCGCTGATGGTGCTGCCGTTGCTCGCGCTGGCCGTGTGGGCGCACGCGCCCGCCGGTTTCGCGGTGGTGTGCTTCTGCCTGTACGCCCTGTTCTCCGGCGGGCCGGGCATCCTCGAATGGGGCTATCCCAACGAGCTGTTCCCGACCCGGATCCGCGCCGCCGCCGTCGGCATGGCGATCGCGCTGACCCGCTTCGGCGCGGCCGTCGGCACCTTCCTGGTCCCGGTGTCGCTGTCCGCGCTGGGCAGCTCGGTCACCATGTACATCGGTGCGGGCATCACCTTCGTCGGTTTCCTGGCCTGCGTCGCGTGGGCCGAGGAGACCCGCGAACGCTCCCTTGAGGACATCGGCGCCGGCCACGCCCACGACACCGGCCTGCCCGCCGTGGCCGACTCACCGGTCGCGTAGCGGCACGTCCGCTCCGTTGCGCAGCAACACCGGTATCCGGGACAGCGGTGCGGCCACGTCGATGGTGTGCCCACCGTCGTGCGCCGCACCGGTCCACGGATCCGTCCAGGTTGCCCCGGCAGGCAGGTACACCGACCTGGACCTGGCTCCCGGCGAGAGAATCGGCGCGACCAGCACGTCCGGGCCCAGCAGGAACTCGTCATCGACCTCCCAGGCCTGCTCGTCGGCGGAGAAGTCGACGAACAGCGGGCGCATCGGGGGCAGCCCGGTCTCGTGCGCGACGCGCATCTGCCGCAGCAGGTAGGGGCGCAGTCGTTCGCGCAGCCGCAGGGTCTGCTCGATCAGCTCGTAGGCCTGCTCGCCGAAGGACCAGACCTCGTTGGGGCCACCGGTCATGTCCGGGCCGAACGACGTTCGCGGATCACGGAAGCCGTGCAACCGGAACAGCGGGCAGAACACGCCGTACTGGAACCAGCGCACCATCAGTTCGCGGAATTCCTCCGACTCAGGGTCACCGCCGTGGAATCCGCCGATGTCCGTTGTCCACCAGGGAATTCCGGCGATGCCGATGTTCAGCCCGGCCCGGACCTGCGCCCGCAGCGACTCCCAGTCCGGGCCGATGTCGCCGGACCAGAGGGCGGCACCGTAACGCTGGCTGCCCGCCCAGGCCGACCGGCACAGCAGCACCACGTCGTCCGCGCCATCGGCCCGGCTGCCTTCGTAGAACGTGCGGGCGTTCTGCGCCGGGTAGCTGTTGAACACCTCGGCGCCGGCTCCGTCGTGGAAGCGCAGGTTGTGCGGATGACCCGGCTGGATCTCCGGTTCGCAGGCGTCCAGCCAGAACGCGCGGATGCCCAGATCGAAGTAGTTGCGCTTGGCCGTCGACCAGACGAACTCGCGCGCGGCCGGATTGGTCGCGTCGTAGAACGCGACCGGCATCGGCACGGTGAACCCCTTGTCGAACCAGGGCGCGTGGAACGGGACGCCGTGCTCGGTGCCGACCAGCAGGCCGCGCTCGGTCAGCTCGGCGTAGTTCTCGCTCAGCGGGCTCACCGACGGCCACACCGAGACCATCAGCTTGACCCCAAGCTCGGCCAGTTCCCGCACCATGCCCTCGGGATCCGGCCAGTCCTCGGTGTCGAACCGCCAGTCGCCGAGGTGGGTCCAGTGGAAGAAGTCGACCACGATCACCGACAGCGGCAGGCCGCGCCGGGCGTACTCGCGGGCGACGGAGAGCAGTTCGTCCTGGTTGCGGTAGCGCAGTTTCGACTGCCAGAAACCGCTGGCCCACTCGGGCAGCATGGGCGCCCGGCCGGTGGCGTCGGCATAGTGCGACAGGATGTCGGCCGGGTTGTCGCCGGTGGTGATCCAGTAGTCGATCTGCCGCGCGGTGTCGGCGACCCAGCGGGTGCCGTTGTCGGCCAGCTCCACCCGGCCGACCGCGGGCAGGTTCCACAGCAACCCGTAGCCACGGTTGGACAGCAGGAACGGCACGGACACTTCGGCGTTGCGCTGGACCAGGTCGAGCACCAGG
The DNA here is from genome assembly GCA_035248365.1 of Pseudonocardiaceae bacterium. GTDB lineage: Bacteria > Actinomycetota > Actinomycetes > Mycobacteriales > Pseudonocardiaceae > CAJCJE01. The sequence goes on from DATFHN010000197.1 coordinate 75,241, forward strand.
CCTTTCTGGTCGAGCCTGCCGTGCGTGTGCTGGCCGAGGCCGAACAGTTTTTCGCCCTCGTAGCTGGCGAAGCGTTGTTCCAGCCGGTGGTAGCCGTTGCCCTGCGGCTGGAACAGCCGCGCGCCCGGCCACCAGAAATGGGCCCGCTGCTCGGCCAGCAGTTCCGCGCCGGAATCGGTGCGCACGAAGCGGAGCAGCGCGTACGGCCCGGTGTGGCCATCGAGCTGCTCGACGATCGCGGTCAGCGACCCGTTGCTGATCTGGCCCGTATCGCCGGTCACGGTGATCGCCGGTTCGCTCGGCTTGGGCGGCAGCAACGCGCCGGGCACGTCGTCCAGGATGCGATGCTGGCCGACCCGCACCCGCAGGCTGTCCGCGCCCCACGGCTCGATGCGCAGCACCTCGTGGTCGATGGTCACCTCGAGGGCTCGCCGGTCACCGCGCAAGTTGATCATCAGTCTCTCATTCTTTGATGGCGCCGCCGGTGACACCGGCGACGACGAAGCGTTGGGCGATCACCAGCAGTGCGGCGGCGGGTATCGACGCCAGCACGGCGGTGGCCATGATCCCGTTCCAGTCGGCGGTCTGGTTGCCGACGAAGCGGTAGATGCCGACCGTGATGGGTTCGATGTCCTGCCCGGTGGTCATGGTCACCGCGAACAGGAAGTCCGCCCAGGCGAACAGGAACGAGAACAGCGCGGCGGTCACCATCGCGTTGCGGCTGACCGGAACGATGATCGAGGTGAACGTCCGCCAGTAGCCCGCACCGTCCACAGTGGCCGCCTCGGGCAGTTCCTTCGGGATGCCGATCATGAAGGCCCGCAGCACCAGGATGGCGAACGGGATGGTCGCCGTGCAGTCGGCCAGGATCAGGGCGAGGTAGCTGTCGATCAGGCCGAGCTTGCTGAAGATCGTGTACAGCGCGTTGGCCATCACGATGCCCGGGATCATCTGGACGATCAAGATCCCGAACACGATCGCAGGCCGGGCCCGCATCTTCAACTGGGCCAGCGCGTACGCGGCGGGCGCGGCGATGGCCAGCGACACGACGACCGCGCCGAGTGCCACGATCAAGCTGGTGATCAGGTGCGGAAGCTGGCTGTGCCAGGCCTCGGTGTAACCGGCGAAGGTCGGGTGCACCGGGAACCAGTCCGGCGAGGCCTGCAGCAGCGCGCCGCTGGGCTGCAACGAGGCGTTGACCATCCAGTACAGCGGAAACAGCAGCACCAGCACGATGAGGACACCGATCACGGTGCGGACTCGGTTCTTCATGACGCTGCCCCGGCGAGCGTGCTGCGCGCGGAGCGCAGGTAGAGCAGACCGGCGATGGCGGTCACCACGATCAGGATGTTGCCGACCGCGGCGCCCTGGCCGAACGTGAACTGCTGGAAGGACAGGTTGTAGGACCAGGTGGTCAGCGTCTGGCTGGCGTTGGCCGGACCGCCCCTGGTGATCACCATGATCACGTCGAACACCTTGATCGTGTAGACCAGGCCGAGCATCAGCACGATGCCGGTGACCGGCCGCAGCAGCGGCCAGGTGACGTGCCAGAACCGCTGCCACGGCCCGGCACCGTCCAGTTCGGCCGCCTCGTAGAGCGACGCCGGGATGGCGCGCAGACCGCCGTGCAGGATGACCAGGTTGAACGGGATGCCGATCCAGATGTTGGCCAGGATCACGGCAGGCAGGGCCCAGCCGGGACTGGTCAGCCAGGGCACGCCGCCGCTGGACAGGTGCAGCGCGCGCAGCACCGTGTTGATCACGCCGTGATCCTGGTCCAGCATCCACCGCCACACCGCGCCGCTGGCCACCAGCGGCAGCAGCCACGGCAGCAACAGCAGCGAGCGCAGCAGGGCACTGCCCAGGAACCGGCCGTTGAAGAACACCGCGAGGGCCAGCCCGATGGCGAACTGGAAGACGATCGAGGCGACGGTGAACACCACCGTGTTCACCACCGCCTTGCCGAACACCGGATCGTGCAGCACGGCAACGTAGTTGGCGACCCCGGTGAACGGCGCGTCACCGGTGTA
>DATFHN010000198.1:0-43046 GCA_035248365.1 Pseudonocardiaceae bacterium
CACGTACCAGAACTCCTGCCAGCGGTTCACCCCGTCGACCCGCGCGGCCTCACCGAGTTCCGGCGAGAGCACGGACAGGCCGCCGAGGAAGACGATCGTGGTGAAGCCCAGTTCGTGCCAGAGGCTGTAGGCGATCACCGACGGCATCGCCCAGGTCGGGGAGAGCAGCCAGTTCGGCCCGGTGATGCCCAGCGCGTGCAAGGCCAGGTTGAGCAGGCCGAAGCGCTGGTTCAGGATCCAGATCCAGGCGATCGAGGTGGCCACCAGCGGCGTCACGTAGGGCGTGAACACGGCGACCCGGGTCGCGGCGATCCAGCGGCCGCCGCGTTGCAGCAGCAGCGCGATCAGCAGCGACAGCGCCGTGCCGCCGATCACCATGGCCACCGTGAAGTACAGCGAGTTCACCGCGCTGGCCGGGAAGTCGTTCTCGGTGAACAACTCCTGATAGTTCCGCAGGCCGAGGAACTTCGACCTGGACACGTTCAGCGAGTTCCACTTGAACAGGCTGATGTAGAGGGTGTAGATCGTCGGCAGAATGGTGAATACCGCGAAGATGGCCAGGGCCGGTGCGGTGAACAGATAACCGACCGGCCCCGCCAGCGCCCTGGGCACAGCGCGCCTTCGCCGACGCGGGCCCTCGCTCCGCGCCTCGACGGTCGCCGTGCCCGTCGCAGCCTGTTGTGAGATGACCATTCCCCTGCCGCATGATCTTCCGACGTTGCCCGCTGATCCGCGCCCTCACCGAACCCCTCGATCCCGGGTTGTGAAACCCGGGCTAGCCGGTGACGGCGGCAGCACCATATCCTGGAGGGCTGGCCACTTGTCTACGAGAAGTCGTCAATTCGTGACTTGTTAACGGCCACGTGATGTACGAGCGACGCATCCGACAAGTCGCCAGGTCAGCGCACCCAAAAGCGGATCGCAAGATCAATTTCGGTGATCACTGAAGATCGAAACCAGGGGCTGACGCGACAGCCGCCGGTACGCGGGGCACCGGCGGCTGTCGGGTCAGCTCGAGTCTCAGGTGAGGGTGCGCGGACGGATCTGGTTGGCCTGATCGACGAGTGCGATCCGGGCGTCGGCGGTGTCGGCGAGGCGGGCCATCGCGCGGTAGCAGCTCTCCAGCCCGACCCGCAGATCGCGATCGGACAGTTCGCAGCCGAGCACGGCCGGACGCGCCCCGGGCGGCGAACCGTTCGGGCCGCCCGCCTGCACCCAGCGGTGCGCGGCGCCCAGCACATCCGCGGTCAGGCTGGCCCGGCGATGCGGGTCGATGCTCAACCGGGAGAGCCGGTTGCTCACGTCGACCAGGTCGCGCTCGGCGATCTTGCCCGCCGGGGTCCACTTGGTCCTGGTCGAGATCACCGCGAGCTGTGCGGCCAGATAGTGGCTGGAACGGTCCGGGACCGACTCCAGCACGTCCAGCGCGCCCGAGCGGTCGCCCTGGGCCAGATACACCCTGGCCAGGCCGAACGCCGCGCTCACGAACGAACGGTCGGTGCGCCACACCAGCTCGTAGAGCCGCGCCGCCGGGAAGTAGTCCCCGCACAGCTCGGCACTGACCGCCAGCGCCAGCTTGGGCGCCAGCTCGCCGGGCACCATGTCGTAGACGTGCTCGAACGCGGTCCGGGCCTCCCTCGGCCGCCGCGCGGACAGCGCGAGCAGGCCGCGGTACCAGCTGATCCGCCAGTCGTAGGGCAGCTCCGGCACCGGCGCGCCGCGCGCGTCCAGCGTCGCGGCCTCGTTCAGCTCCTTGTTCGCCTGGTTCAACTCGCCCAGCTCCAGCAGGGCGCGGGTGCGCCACAACCGGGCCTCCATCGAGGCGGCCGGGGCGTTGCGCAGCGCGTCGAGCAGCTCGCGCGGAGCGTCACCGGCCAGCGAGGCGAGCCCGCTGACCAGGCCCGCTGCCGGGTCGTCGGTGTCGACCTGCGGCGTCGGCAGGCAGTTGACCACCTCGGACCACTCCGGCGGCGGAGGCGGCGCGCCCGGCGTGTGGGCGGACGTGGCCAGGTTCTCCCCGAACGTGCGCACCTCCGGCGAGAACACCGCCGAGCGGCCCGGTCGCGGCTCGCGGGTGCCCAGCGCGAGCACCTCGCGCAGCACACCGGTGAGCTGGTCGGCCATGTCCTCGGCCGAATCGAAGCGGCGGTCCGGGTCCGGGTGCGTCGCCCTGGTCAGCAACCGGTAGTAGGAGCCGAACAGCGAGAACAGCGGCACCTGGCGCTGCGCGGGCAGCGAGTGCGTGAAGGTGCTGGTGTAGCCGACGAAGTCGAAGCTGAGCACGGCGAGTGTGCGGCCGACGGTGTAGATGTCGGAGGCGACCGAAGGGCCCTCGGAGGCGATTTCCGGTGCGCTGTAACCGGAAGTGAAGAAGATCGGGCTCTGCATGTCGTCGACGTGCCGCACCGCCCCGAGGTCGATCAGCTTCAGCTGGGCGTCGGTCTGGATGATGTTGTCCGGCTTGAGGTCGCAGTAGAGCAGGCCGACGCTGTGCAGATAACCCATGGCGGGCAAAACTTCCAGCCCGTACGCTAGCACCCGGGCCAGCGGCAGCGGCACGACCTTGCCGTTGTCGTCCTTGTTGGCCAACGCGATCTGACGCAGCGACTCGCCGCCGATGTACTCCATCACGATGTAGCCGACCAGGTTTCCGGTCTGCGGATCGGGATGCTGCACGAAGTTGTAGATCTTGACGATGTTCGCGTGCTCGACCTGCGACAGGAACTGCTTCTCGGCGACGGCGGCGGCCATCGCCGCGGTGTCGCCGGTGTCGATCAAGCCCTTGAGCACGACCCAGCGGCCGTTCACGTTGTGGTCGCGGGCCAGGTAGATCCAGCCGAGGCCGCCGTGCGCGAGCGCGCCGAGCACCTCGTACTGCCCGCCGACCAACTCACCGCCGACCAGCTTGGGCCGGAACGAGAACGACGTGCCGCACTTCGCGCACACCCCGTCCGGACTGCCCGGCTTGCCGTTCGCGCCGCGACCGACCGGCGAGTTGCAGTTGCCGCAGTACCGCTTGTCTTCGGGCACTTCCGGGTTGCGCATCAGCGCGGACGCTGGGTCCTTGTACGGAACGCGCGGCACCTCGACCAGCCCGCCGCCGATCCGCCGCGACTGCGAACGGGTCCGGCCACGACTCGGCCTGCTGCCCCGCCCGCTGCCCCGCCCACTGGTCAGCGGGCGGGAGTCGGAAGATGCGCCGGTGCGCTGGCTGGGCCCGGACAGCTGGGTCGCCGCGCCGAGCGCCATCTGCGCTGCCGTGTCCGGCTGCTTCGGGGCGGCCTGGGTAGCGGCTTGGGTGGGCGGCTGTTCCTTGGGCGCGGGTTCGTGACCGGACAGCCGTGCCGACAGGGCATTGCCGCCGCCGTCGAACGGGCGCTCGACCGGCTCCATGTCCGGGGTGGTTTCCGCCGTGGGGCTGCTTTCCGCCGCGTGCCGGGGACGTTGCGCGGCAAGACCGGGCAGCGGGCGCAGCGCCTGACCGGGCGGGGCCCACGCCTGCGGGGTCGCCTTGGCATCCTCGGCGTGCGGGGAGGCGACGACCGAGGTGGGGGCGGGGGTGGCCAGAGCCGGGTCTTCGACCTGAGCCGGGCGCTGTTGTTGCTGGGCGGGCCGTTGCGGGGGCATCGGCCTGCTGCCGGTCGGCGGTTGCTGGGCCGGGAATGGCTGCGACGGGGGACCCATCGGCCGGGATGGCGGGTTCTGGGCAGGGAAGCTACCGCTCTGCGGCCCTGACTGAGGCGGGCCAGGCTGCGGCCCCGCCTGCTGCGGCCCCGCCTGCTGCGGCCCCACCTGGTGCGGACCAGGCTGCTGCGGGCCTGGCTGCTGCGGCCCGGGCTGCTGCTGGCCGGGCTGCTGCGGCCCCAGCGGCTGCGCACCGGGGTGTTGCGGCCCAGGCTGAGGCGCGGCCGACTGCTGCTGGCCGGGCTGCTGCTGGCGTGGTTGCTGCGGGCCTGGTTGCTGCGGGCCTGGTTGCTGCGCCGGGAAGTTTCCGCTTTGCGGGCCGGGCTGTTGCGCCGGGAAGTTGCCGCTTTGCGGGCCCGGTTGCTGGCCGGGGCGGCTGCCGGTTTGCGGACCGGTCTGCTGGGCGGGGCCCTGCGGGCCGGGCTGTTGCGCCGGGAAGGCGCCGCTCTGCGGAGTGGGCGGATACTGGCGGGAACCCGTCGGCGGCGGGCCCTGCTGCTGGCCGGACTGGGGGCCGCGTTGCTGCGGACCGGGTTGCTGCGGACCCTGCTGCTGGGGGCCCTGCTGCTGGGGGCCGGGTTGCTGTTGGGGCCATTGGCCTCGGGCCGGCTGCGGGTTGAGGCGCGCGCCGCACGTTGGGCACACGCCGTCGACGAGCCGGCCGGGGCAGCCGGGCCGGGGGCACGGGCCGTTGGCTGGCAACGGGGCGCTCGGCTGGGGGCCAGAACTGGTCATCTTTCCGCCTCACCTCGCGCTAGTTGGAGTACTGCGGGCTCGGCGGCTGGTCCGAACCGCCCGCGATCCGGTTGCCGATCCAGTAGTGGTAGCTGTTGGCCCACTCGCCGCTGCTGCGCACATCGTCCAGCACGCCGTTGACGAAGCTCACCATGTCGGTGTCCTGCTTGGGCATCGCGATGCCGTACGGCTCGTCCGCAATGGACGGTCCGACGATCTTGGTGTTGGCGTCCTGCGCGACCATGCCGGCCAGGATCGTGTCGTCTGTGGACACTCCGGCGACCTCGCCCTGTTGCAGCATGACCAGGCAGTCCGACCAGTCGCCGACCGCGATGGGCTTCGGGTGGGTCGACACCGCGGCGATGTGGCCGAGCGAGTCCGAACCGGACGCGGCGCAGATCTTCTTGCCACCCAGCTGATCGATGCTGGTCACGTCGGACGTCGCGGGCACCAGCAGGCGCTGGTTGGCTTCGTAGTAGACGGTCGAGAAGCCGACCTGGGAGAGCCGGTCGCAGCTGATCGTCATGGTGCGGGCGACGACGTCGACGCCGCCGCTCTGCAGTTCGGGCACGCGCTGTGCCGAGGTGATCGCCTTGAACTCGACCTTGCTCGGGTCGCCGAAGATGGCCTTGGCGATGTAGCGGGCCATGTCGATGTCGAAGCCCTCGATGGTGTTGGTCTTCGGGTTGCGGTAGCCGAACAGGAAGGTGTTCTGGTCGACGCCCGCGATCAGGTAGCCGCGGGCCTGGATCTTGGCCATGGTCGAGCCCGCGGGCATCTGGCCGGGCGATGGCATCGAGGCGGGCGGGCGCAGGCTCGCGGTCGGGTTGCCGCAGTTCGACGCGGCGGGCGCCGTGGTGTTCGGGGCCGCGGAGGCACCGACCGGCACGATCGGGTTGGCCGCGCTCATGATCGGCAGGTTCACCGGGCCGTTGGACGACGCGCAACCGGTCAGCAGCGCGACGAGCAGCAGCCCACCCGCGCCGAGCCAGCGGGAACGCGCACGCACTCTCATCGGTACTCCCTCAACCGCTGCCAGATGCCGATCGCCGAACCGGCCCCGGCCACCACCGCGAGCACCAGTACGCCGATCGGCCAGCCGAACAGCACCGCGCTGGCGCTGTTGGTGTCGTTGGCGAACACGGTGCGGCCCTGGGTGATCGCCTTGTCCAGCGCGTTGTCCAGTTTGACGATCGCGGCTTCCTCGCCGTTGCGCGCGGTGCTCAGGGTCAGCGCGACCGCGTTGACGTAGTCGCCGTTGTTGTTCAGGCCCTGCACCGAGTTGTGCTGGGCGAACCAGCTCTGCGTCGCGCTGATCGCGTCGTTGATGTCACCGGTCGTGCCCGGGTCCTGCGAAGCCGCCTTGGCCGCGGCGAGGATGCCGCCGCTGCCGTCCTTGCCGCCGAGTTGGTTGGCCAGTGCCTGGAACTGCGGGTCGTAGTTCTCGCCGCCGCGCGCGATCAGGTTCAGGATCTCGTCGGTGCGCGCCTGCAACGCGTCGGTGCGCGCCTGGGACAACTGCGCGACCAGGTCCGACCCGGAGCTGCGCGCGTCGGAAACGTGCACCCCGGCCAGGATCAGCCCGAACGCCGACCAGAGCAGGGTCAGCACCATGGCGATCGAGGCGACCAGCAGGCCGATGTTGAGCACCCGGTTCGTCCGCTTGGTCACGTAACGCTGGGTGAGGAACAGCGCCACCAGCAACGCCACCAGCAGCACAGCGCCGAGCCACGGGAACGAGGTGGCGTCGTCCTGTTCGGCATCCAGCGACGCGGTGTCGGTCTGGTAGAGGCTGCGGGCGGCCGGGAGCAGCGAGTTCTGCATCAGGCCGTCGGCTTCGCGCAGGTAGGCCGAACCGACCGGGTAGCCCTGGGTGTTGTTCACCAGCGCCCGCTCGACGATTCCGGTGTAGACCGGGAGGTTCGTCTCCAGCTGGGTCAGCGCCGGTACCACGTCGCTGACGTTCGCGGTGTCCGCGCTGTCCGAGACGGCGACCGCGAGCGCGGCGCCGGCCTGCGCGATGTCGGTGTTGTACTGATCCCGCAGGTTGGCCGGCTCGACCTCGCCGGAGAGGAACGCGCTGGCCGCGGTGGCGTCCGCGTCGGAGAGCGAGCGGTAGATCTGCTGGGCGGCCGCGCTGACCGGCTCGCGGTGCGCGGCGAGATCGTCGACGGTGTTGACCCTGGACTGGCCGGACAGGATGCCGACGATGCCGGTGAGCAGGCTCAGCAGGACAAGGCCCGCCATGGCGATACTCAGCCGGCCCGGAGTGGTCGCTGCGAACTTGCGCAGCCCGGCCGCGAGGTTGTTCGGCACCGCGGCCAGTGCCGCACCGCGAGACCTGCTGCTCTCCACCTGTTGCTGTGCCTGTTCCGATGACCTCGGCGCGGTCGCGGTCACCATGGTCGGCCCCTCGCCACTGCTACTCCCACCCGCCCCAGAAGGAACATCCAGGAGACGTTCCAGCCGAATTTGTCATCAACGTAGTGCACGCAGGGTGGCCGCGGGGGGATATGGGACCTTCGCTGTGCCGGGACCAGCACGCTGACCTGCGACGATCTTGGGATCGAGACCAGGTTGATACCAGCCGGTGCGACCCTTCGAACGCAAGCGACCCCCGGAGCGACTTTCCCGCGTCGGTGACGCGGGCCCGAGGCGGACTGGTCTCGGGGCTCCGGGGGCCGGGTAGCTGTCTTGATTTCGCCGGACGCCCAAAACAGGTCCACACCTGAGTGCCGGCGAGTTAACGCTCAACGGGGCGTCCTAGCGGACAGCCACCTCACGAGTCCGATAGCTATACAACTTTGGACCACCTCCTCTCTCGCGTAACACGAAACTATGCAATCGGCCCGGTCGTACGCAAGGTCATTTCTGGCGAGCAATCCCACTGACGCCAACAGCGAAACCGGGAATGCGGCCGGGGCCCGTTCCCCTGTTCGGGTTTATCTCTGCGTCTAGGCAACCCCAACGGTGGGTAACACGTCCTCCAGTTGGGTCACCCGGCGAGCGGGCAACGGGCGGAGGCGAAGACTGTGAGGATGAATCAACGCACGGTCACGCGGAGCCTGCTGGCCGGGGCCGGCCTGCTCGCCGCGGCGCTGCTCACCGCTTGTGGCGGATCCTCCAGCGCGGGCAGCGCGCCCTCATCCTCGCTCGACGTCTCCTCGACCGCCGCTGCCACCACCACGACGGCGATGGCGCCCACCACCACGGCCACCCAGCCCGCCGGATCGGGCGGCAGCAAGGAGTGCAAGGCGGGCAACCTCAAGCTTTCGCTCGGATCCGGCGATGCCGCGGCCGGGCACTTCTACGTGCCGATCGTGTTCACCAACACCGGTTCCGCGCCGTGCCTGATGCGCGGCTTCCCTGGCGTGTCCTACGTGACCGGGGACAACGGCAGCCAGGTCGGCGCGCCCGCGACCCGCAACGGGTCGATCGGCTCGTCGATCACGCTGGCGCCGAACGCGACGGCCTCCTCGGTGGTGACCGTGACCGACGTCGCGGTGTTCGACGCGAACTCGTGCCAGCCGACCTCGGTGCGCGGCTTCCGGGTGTACGCGCCGGACGACACCGCGTCGATGTTCATCGCGCGGGACGGCACGGGCTGCGCGGGCAACCCGCCGAGTCCGCAGTTGCAGGTTCAGACCGTGAAGGCAGGTGCCGGCAGCTCCTGACCTTCTTGCGAAACCGCTGGCCCGGCCCGCCCTCGCGCCGGGCCAGCGGTGTATCTAGAGCAGGTTCGCGGTCGGCCAGGCTTCCTGGTGGTAGGCGCTGTCCCAGAACAGCCACTCGTATTCGCAGGCCTTGCTGAACGCGGCGAACATCCGGTCCTGGGTGCTCTCGGTCGCGGCCGCCGCGGCCCGGTCGACCGCGTCGCGGCAGGTGGCGACGGCCTTGGCGAACTCCTCGTCGGCGTAGGTGTCGATCCAGGCCTGGTAAGGGTTGTCGGCCGCGCCGCCCTGACCGGCCACGATGTGCTCGCCGACCTGCTGATACACCCAGAAACAGGGCAGCAGTGCCGCGACCAGCTCGGGATAGTCGGCGGTCGCGGCGGTGGCCAGCAGGAACGAGGTGTAGGCGAGGCAGGTCGGCGAGGTCGGCACGCCGGCCAGCTCGGCATCGGTCAGGCCGAACCGCTCGAAGTAACCGGCGTGCAGGGCGCGTTCGACCACAATGGCCTCCTGCGCCGCTCCGGCGAAGAACGCGACGTCCGCCACATCAGGCGCCTTGGCCGAGGCGATGGCCAGCGCGCGGGCGAAACCGGCCAGGTAGCGCGCGTCCTGCACCAGGTAGAACTGGAACTGTTGGCGGCCAAGAGAACCCTCCGCCAGTTCGCGGTTGAACGGGTGATCGAGCAGGGCGCGGTGCAGCGTGTCGGTGCGCTGCCGGGAGAGTTCGCAGAAAGCACTCATGGACCCATCATCACCCGGCCTCTTGCAATTCCCGCCCGGACGCCTACCGTGGTCGGAGCACAACACCAGATCGCGGGAGCTTGGGTGACCAGGCTGAGAGGACGGCTGACGCGCCGTCGACCGCTTGAACCTGACCGGGTAATGCCGGCGTAGGGAGTTGGCCAGATGGAATCACTCAGCATGACCGCTGAAGCACCAAGCCGCCCGGTCGACGACCGCCATGCGGAAGTCGCGAAGACCCTGGCCGGACCGACTCCGAAGACCCTTGGCGTACTGGACCAGGGCGCGTTCTGGGCCAATCTCGGGGTGAGCCTGCTCGGCTTCTCCGGTGCGGTCTTCGTGCTGCAACCGGCAGGCGTCCCGCAGTTGTCGATCATCGCGGCCATCGCCGCGACCGTGGTCGGCACCGTGCTCGGCAGCATCATGGTCGGCTTGGCCGCGGTGCCGGGCGCGCGCACTGACGCACCGGCGATGGTGCTGTTGCGCGGGTTGTTCGGCGCGCGACTGTCCTACCTGCCGACGATCTTGAACATCGTCCAGCTGGTCGGCTGGGGCACGTTCGAGCTGCTGGTGATCGCGCAGGCCGCGCAGGCGCTGTTCCACGGCGGCCCGCACTGGCTCTACGTGGTGATCACCGGCGTGGTCACCACCGCGATGACCATCAGGCCGCTCGGCGCGCTGCGCGTGCTGCGCCGCTACGTCACGGTGGCCATGGTGATCGCGATGATCTACCTGTTCGTGCAGGTGCTGCGGCATCCGCTGCCCAACCTGACGCACGGTTCCTGGCGCGGTTTCTGGGCCGGTTCGGATGTTGCGCTCGCGGTCGCGGTGTCCTGGATTCCGGTCGCATCGGACTATTCGCGGCATTCGCGCTCCAGCGGCGCCGCGTTCGGTGCGGCGACCGTGGGCTACTCGGTCACCCAGATCCTGTGCTACGTCCTGGGTTTGCTCGCGCTCGCGGGCACCACCGACGCGCCCTTCCAGCCCTTCCTGGCGCTGCCGGTCGGCGCGCTGTTCTTCGCGGTGCTGATGGTGCGCGAGGTCGACCAGTCCTTCGCCAACGTCTACTCGACCGGCGTTTCGGTGCAGAACCTGTTGCCCAAGGCCGATCGCCGCGTGCTCACCATCGTCATCGGCGCGCTCACCACGGTGCTCGCCCTGGTCATGGACATGAGCCAGTACCAGGGTTTCCTCACCCTGCTCGGTTCGGTGTTCGTGCCGATGTGCGGGGTGCTCGTCGCCGACTATTTCCTGCGCGGCAACGCGAAGCACTGGAACACGTCGGGCCAGGCACCGTCGCGCTGGTCCATGCTGCTCGCCTGGATCCTCGGGCTGATCACCTACCAGCTGATCAACCCGGGCGCGGTCGGTGCCTGGTCGACGATGTGGACGAACATCGCGCACTGGCTGGGTTTCACGCCGCAGAGCTGGATGAGCGCGTCGCTGTTCTCGTTCCTGGTGGCGGGAGTCTTCGCCTACCTGTTCGACGTGCTCGCCGCCCGGCGGCGCACAACCGTTACAACGCCTTGAGTTCCTCGGTCACGCCGTTCACCGAGGCCTTGGCGTCCCCGAAGAGCATGGACGTCTTCGGGTCGTAGTACAGCTCGTTCTCGATGCCGGCGAAGCCCGGGTTCATCGACCGCTTGAGCACGATGATGGACGAGGCCTCGTCGACGTTGAGGATGGGCATGCCGTGGATCGGTGAGTTCGGGTTGGTCCGCGCGGCCGGGTTGGTCACGTCGTTCGCGCCGATCACCAGGGCGACATCGGTGCGGGAGAACTCGCCGTTGATGTCGTCCATTTCCTTGAGCTGCTCGTAGGGCACGTCGGCCTCGGCCAGCAGGACGTTCATGTGGCCGGGCATCCGGCCCGCGACCGGGTGGATGGCGTACTTGACCTCGACGCCCTTGTCCTCCAGCAGCTTCGCCATCTCACGCACCGCGTGCTGCGCCTGCGCGACCGCCATGCCGTAGCCGGGCACGATCACGACCTGGTTGGCGTAGGCCATCTGGATCGCCGCGTCGGCCGCCGAGGTGGAGCGCACGGTCTTGTCGGTCGCGCCCTCCGAGCCCGCCGCGATCGTGCCGCCACCGAAGCCACCGGCCACGATCGCCGGGATGGACCGGTTCATGGCCTTGGCCATCAGGTTGGTCAGGATCGAACCGGACGCGCCGACGATCATGCCCGCGACGATCATCGCGGTGTTGTTCAGCGCGAGACCGGTCGCTGCCGCCGAGAGGCCGGTGAACGCGTTGAGCAGCGAGATCACCACCGGCATGTCCGCGCCACCGATCGGCAGCACGACCATAAGACCGAGCGCGGCCGCGAAGATCAGCACGCCGACGATCAGCCACTGCGAGTTCACGCCGACCCCGGCAATCACCGCGCAGACCACGGCCAGCACCAGCAGCAACAGGTTGACCGCCTGCTGCGGACGGCCCAGCGTGATCGGCCGGCCGGGCAGCACTTCCTGGAGCTTGCCGAAGGCGACCAGCGAACCCCAGAACGAGATCGACCCGATGATGGCGGCGAACAACGAGGTCACCGGCACGTAGGCGGCCAGGCCCGAATAGTCGTTGGTGGTGCGGAACTCGACCCAGGCGATCAGGCCGACCGCGCCACCGCCGACGCCGTTGAACAGGGCCACCATCTGCGGCATCGCGGTCATCTTGACCTGCCGCGCGGACGGCACGCCGACCACGGCGCCGAGGATGATGCCCAGCGCGATCAGCAGCCAGTTGCTCGTCCCGGGGGTGAGCAGCGTCGCGATGATCGCGATGACCATGCCGACCGCGGCGATCCAGTTGCCGCGCACCGCGGTTCGCGGCCCGGTCAGGCCCATCAGGCCATAGATGAACAGGCCGAACGCGATGATGTAGAGGACGTCGATGAAGGCGGTCACTTACTGTCGCCCTTCTGTTGGGCGGCAGGCTTGCGCGCCTTGAACATGCCGAGCATCCGGTCGGTGACCAGGAAGCCACCGATCACGTTGATGGTGCCGAAGGCGATGGCGATGACCAGCAGGATGCGGTCCAGCACGCCGGTCGCCTGGGTGCCGATGACGATCAGGCCACCGAGCAGCACGATGCCGTGGATCGCGTTGGTGCCGGACATCAACGGGGTGTGCAGGGTGTTGGGCACTTTGGAGATCACCGCGAAGCCGACGAAGCCGGCCAGCACGAGGATCGCCAGGTTGGCGAGAAACATCACGCGCTCCCCTCTTTGGTGGACACAGCCGCAGTCCGGGTCACGCAGGACTTGGCCAGCACCTCGTCGTCGAAGTCCGGGGCGACGGCCCCGTCCTTGAGCATGAGTTCCAGCAGCGCGGCCACGTTGCGCGCGTACAGCTCGCTGGCGTGTTCGGGCATGGTGGCCGGGAGGTTGAGCGGCGACGCGATGGTCACGTCGTGCTTGACCACGATCTGGCCCGGCTCGGTCAGTTCGCAGTTGCCGCCGGTCTCACCGGCCAGGTCGACCACGACGCTGCCCGGCCGCATGTTCTCCACCGAGGCCGCCGTGACCAGCCGTGGCGCGGGCCGTCCGGGCACCAGCGCGGTGGTGATCACCACGTCGAAGTTGCTGATCGCGTCGGCCAGCCGCTGCTGTTGCTCGGCGCGTTCCTCCTCGGTCAGCTCGCGGGCGTAGCCGCCTTCGCCTGCCGCCTCGATGCCGAGATCCAGCCATTGCGCGCCCAGCGACTTGACCTGCTCGGCGACCTCCGGCCGGACGTCGTAGCCGGTGGTGCGGGCGCCGAGCCGTTTGGCCGTGGCCAGCGCCTGCAATCCGGCCACGCCGACGCCGAGCACCAGCACGGTCGCGGGTTTCACGGTGCCCGCTGCGGTGGTCAGCATCGGGAAGAACCGGGTGGACTGCTCCGCGGCGAGCAGCACGGCCTTGTACCCGGCCACGTTCGCCTGGGAGGACAGCGCGTCCATGGACTGCGCCCGGGATATCCGCGGCACGGATTCCATCGCGAATGCGACGACCCCGGCCTCACGGAGTTTCTGAATTGTTTCCGGAGCGGTCAGTGGCGCGAGGAAACCAATCAGCGTCGCGCCGGAGCGCAATTTGCTGATTTCCTGCTCGGTCGGCCGATTGACCTTGACGACCACATCTGCGTCCCAGGGGTCGCCGATCTTCGCGCCGGCCTGTTGATACGCCTCGTCCGGAATCAGTGCTCCGAGGCCTGCACCGGCCTCGACCAGCACATCCACTCCGAGTGCGCGCAGTTTTTCGACAACTTTGGGTACCAGGGCAACGCGGCGTTCACCGTCCGCGATTTCCCGAGGCACTCCAACGCTGGCGTGCACGGTGTCCACATTTGTGTCGGCTGTCACCGGGCGAGCATGCCGTGCATTGGTCTACCAAGTAAAGGAACGTGTGACGCGCGGTGCGTCACAATATGGCACAGATCTTCCACCAGATGGGAATGGGACAGGCATTTCACCAGGTGAACTCAAGGTTAAGCCAAGTGGCCGATTGCCTGCCCGGTTTGGGCGTTATCGCGCCGACAGTTCCTGGAATCCCGCGTCGACCCGCTCGCGCAGCCCGGCGATCTCCCTGCGCAGTTCGCTGATCAACGCGGCCTGGGACTTGTCCAGGTCAGTGACGGTCGCGTCCAGCGCCTCCGGCTTGAGGTCGACCACGATGCTGCCGCCAGGCTCCAGCGTGGCCCGCTTGACCACCTTCGGGTTGCTCGCGCCCTGCCTGCGCAACGCCACCGCCACATCGCCGTGCCGCAGGCCGAGCCGATGCAGGTTGCCCACGATCTTGCCGTTGACCACCAGATCCGTCGGCCTGCCCTCGAACAGGTGCGCGAGCCAGGTGTAGCGCACCGACAGCCGCACGATGATCGAGTTCACCCCGAGCAGCACCGCGGCGCCGAGCAGCCCGCCGGTCAGGCTCAGGTCGTTGCCGATGATCGCGTTCTGCACCACATTGGACAGCAGCAGCATGACGACGAGGTCGAACGTGTTGAGTTCGGCCAGGTCCCGTTTGCCGGCCAGGCGCAGCAGAATCGCCATGCCCGCGTAGACCCCGACGGTGCGCAGCACCTTCTCGAGAACCGGGATCTGAATCTGGAAGAGGTCCGCCCACACGGCGTTCATCACCCCTCGGGGTCGCGGACGGCTTTGTCGAGGTTGGCCAGCACGCCGTCGTAGATGCGCCGCAAGCCGCCGGGCGCGAAGGTCCGCTCGAAGAAGCCGCCGATCCCGCCCGCGCCGTTCCAGGTCGTCTCGACCGAGACCGTGCTGCTGACCTCTCCATTGGGCAGAGCGCCCTCGGACGCGACCGTCCAGGTGGTGACCATGCTGGAGTTCTGATCGGTCTCGACCAGCTTGCCGTCGGGCTCGGTGACCGCGATCAGGCAGTCCCGCACCCGCTTGCTGGTGGCCGCCAGCTTCCAGTGCACGATGGTGCCGGCGCCGGTCCCGCCTTCGCGCACCTCGTACTCGCTGAACTGCTCGGTGAGCAGCGTGGGCCGCGTCCCGGTGTAGTCGGCGAGCGCGGTGCGCACCCGCTCCGCCGGAGCCGCGATCGACCGCTGCGTGTTCGCCTTGACCTGTGCCATGGCCCCATCGTGCCGGATCGATAAAAACGGTCACGCGAGGCGCGCGCGAGTGCTTGCATGTCCACGTGCACCCCAACCCCGAGTTACCAGGCCAAGACGGCCAACCCGGCGGGCAGCAGGCCGGTTACCCACAGCAGCCCACAGGCTATCCACAAAGTTATCCACAGGGAGCCGGCCAGGGTTATCCCCAAGGTGGCGGCCAGTCCTACGGGATGGCGCCGATGCCGGGTGGTCCGGCGCAGCGCGAGCGCCTGCCGATGGACTCGGCGCTGCGGCTGGTGATCATCCTGATGTTCATCAACCTGGGCCTGAGCGTGCTCACGTCGATCGCGGTGGTGATCTTCCACAACAGCGTGATCGACTACCAGCTCGCGCACACCCACCTGCCGCCCGGCGCCGACGTGGACCTCCTGCGCAACACCCTGCAGAGCACGCTGTGGATCAGGCTGGCCGGCAGCGTTGTCGTCTCGGCCCTCTACGTCTGGCGGGCGTACTCGCTGCGCAACGGCTCGCGCGGTGCCTACATCCGGCTCTACTACATCGCCATCGTCGGCCTGGTCGGCATCGCCTACCTGATCTTCGTCAGCACCGTGTACCCGCCCTGGATGCGGGTCGAGCAGGCGCTCCAGGCGATCGTGCTGGTCGCCCTGCTGGTCGCGGTCAGCCGCCCCGCGGTGCGCGACCGATTCGCCAAGCAGCGGGCCTGACCCCGCTGCTCGCGAAGGGTCCGGTGCGGCGGGAGGCGCCGCACCGGACCCCGTTCAGCGCACGGTGAAGGTGTGCGTCGCGCCGAGCGTGCCGGCGACCGCGACGTCCACCACCAGATCGCGGCCGGTGGACACCACGGTGACGCCCGGATCGGCCTGGACGACGCGGCGGCCGATGCCGCGCAGGGTGACCCGGATGGTGGTGCCGAGCTGGGTCGGGTCGGCGATGGCGAAGCGCTGACCGGTGGGCCGCCAGCCCCACTGCACCGCGGCGGGCGCGGACACCGTGACCCCGGCGACCGAACCGGGCGCGTAGAACGCGGCGGCCACCGTTCCGTCCGCAATGGACACTGCTTGCAGTTGCGCGGTGTTGCTCAGCACGCACCAGCGGCCGGTCGCGGCGACGGTCTGCCACGGCGACGCACCCGGCAGCACCGCGTAGGCGTAGGTGGCGCCGGTCGGGTTGATGCCGTGGCCGAGCTGGATCTGCTGGAACCGGCGGGTGTACGGGTCCTTGGTGCCGTGCGTGTTGGCGCCGGTGTCGATGCCGTACCAGGTACCGGTGCGGTCCTCGCGCAGCACGGTGACCGGTCCGTCTTCCAGCAGCACGTACCCGGCGACACCATCCAGGTGCAGCCAGCGGACGTGTTGCAGCACGGTGGTGGTGCCGACGGTTGTCGGGCCGGGCATGCCGTCCACCAGCAGCGCCGTGGTTCCGTTCTCCCCGATGTTGCGGTTCTCGATGATGGTTCTGGTGGTCGCGCCCGACGTGTCGGTGATGCCAGCGCCGAGGCAGATCACCGCGTCCGGGGTGAAGAACCAGGCCTTCTTGGCGGTCAGTGTGCCGCTCTGCGAGGCGAAGTCCAGGCCGTACGCGCCGTGCCCCTCGTCGAACCGGACGCCGCCGGTCCAGGTGTTGGTGGTGGTCGGCTCGGAGCCGAGCGCGGGCGGGGTGCCGTTGGTCTCGGTGGTGCCGGGGATCGCGGTCGCGTCTACGGTCGGCCAGTAGGCGTCGGTGTAGTTGCCCTGGTCGCCGGGCAGGAACGTGTAGAGCGCGCCGTCGCCGACGTACCAGCCGTGCAGGTTCTGCCCGTTGATCGACTCGTACCGGCAGATCCGCGTTGAGGACAGGCCCAGCGACGCGGACCAGTCCCGGGTCACGTGGACCATCCGGTCGGACTGCGGGAAGGACTGGTGCACGGCGGTGAACCTCGGCCGCTTGGGCTTGGTGGCCAGCATGGCCAGCGCGAACTCGACCTCGGGCACGCCGACCATCTGCAGGCCGCCCGCGAACCGGATCACGTTGGTGACGTCGAGGTAGGGCGCGAAGGTGCCGGCGTCGATCCAGCTGGCCGCCAGCCCGGCGAGTTGCGCGTTGACCGGCGCGGGCGCGGACTTCGACAGCAGCACGACGGCCGCGGTGAGCTGGTGGCCCGCGTCGTAGCCGGTCTCGCCCTGCCGGGACAGCATCCGGCCGCGGACCGGTTCCATCATCGCGCCGCTGGTGATGAACGGGGCGTAGGTCTTCGTCACGTCGTCGTAGAAGGACTGGCAGACCGCGGCGTCGAGTTCGTAGCTGGTGCCCTTGGTGACGTAGATCAGCCCGGCGGCCGCGGTGAGCAGCACCAGGCCGTAGTGACCGGGGTAGGGCACGACGCCGTGCTGGATGAACGAGCCGTCGGTGTGGTAGCCGTCGCCGCTGGTCACCACCTTGATCAGGCTGTTCGCGCCGCCTGCGGCCACGTCGGTGACGCACTGGATGCCGGTGGCGATGCGCGCGGTGTCCCCCAGCAGCGCACCGGTGACCACGGTGATCAGCGACTTGTCGGCGCGGTTGGCGCCGGTCTCCAGGACGGCCGGGTTGGAGGTCTGGACGTTCGGGTTGCCGACGAAGCGGGCGACCGGCGCGAGGAACTGCGCGATCTGCGCCTGGGTCAGCTGATCGCCGAGCGCGACCACGATCTGCAGCACCCAGTAGGGCACGCCGATCTCGTAGGAGTACCAGTTGCCGATCTCGGGAGTGTTCTCGTTGTATTCAAGGCGATAGATGGTGTTGAGCGCGGTGATGATCCGCGCGGCGACGCCGGATTGCCGCGACAGCGCGGAACCCGTGGTCGCCCAGTCGACCGCGATGGTGCGCAGCCGGTAGTACATCGAGGGGAAGTAGTCGCTGCCGGGGCCGGTCGGCAGGTCGGACCAGAGCTGGTCGGCGGCCACGTTCATGGTGCTGTTGTACTGCTCCGCGACCACGTCCAGGGCGGCCAGTGCGGCGTCGCGCTGCGGGGAGTGCGCGCCGGAACCGATCTGCAGTTCGCGGTAGGCCGCGATGATTTTCGCTGCCTCGTTGGATGGCAGAGCGTCGGCGGGGGTGGTGGTGGTCGCCGAGCGCGCCGGCGCGGTCGCGGCGGATGCCGTGGCCGTGCCGGCGAGCGGGAGCGCGGTGGCGGCAGCGGTCGCGACCGCGCCGTACCGGAGTAACTCTCTGCGACTCAAGGACATCGTTGTCTCCTGTCCGTGTGCCGCAACGGAGTTCAGGGCAGGCGCAGCTGTCCGTCGACCCGCTGGGGCACCTTCCATGGGTTTTCCTCACGCAATGCCGGTGGCAGGAACGAGTCGGGAAAGCCCTGCCAGGCCACGGGACGCAGGAATCGGGTGATCGCGGCGGCGCCCACCGAGGTTGTGCCTGGTGCGGTCGTCGCCGGGTAGGGGCCGCCGTGCTGTTGCGCCCAGCTGACCGTGACGCCGGTTGGCCATTCGTTCCACAGCAGGCGACCGGCGAGGCGGCCGAGGACCGGCAGCAGCAGGTTGACCAGGTCGCCCTCGTCCTCCTCACCCTGGATGGTCGCGGTGAGGCTGGATTCGAGCCCGGCCAGCAGGTCGAGCAGTTCGCCGAGGTCGGCGTAGGTGATCACCAGCGAGGACGGGCCGAAGCACTCTTCGCGCAGCGCGTCGATGTTGGCCGCGAAGTCCTTGCCGCTGACCAGAAGCAGCGTCGGGTGCGGAGCGGATTTGTCGTTCGTGTCGTCGCCGACGAGGATCTGGACGCCCGCTTCGGATTCCAATGTGGACAGACGGCTGGCGAAGCCGTTGGCGATGTGCTCGTTGAGCAGCGGCGCGGCCTTGGTGGCGCCGACCGCTTCGGTGAGCACCTCGGTGAGACCGTGCCCTTCGGGCAGGAACAGCAGGCCAGGCTTGGTGCAGAACTGGCCCGCGCCAAGGGTGAACGAGCCCACGTAGGCCTTGACCACGTCCGCGCCGCGCTCGCGCACCGCGCCCGGCGTGACCACGACCGGGTTGACGCTGCCCAGCTCGCCGTAGAACGGGATCGGCGTCGGCCGCGAGTTGGCGATGTCGAACAGCGCCCGCCCGCCCGGCACGGAACCGGTGAAGGAGGACGCGGCGATGCGCTGATCGCGCAGTGCGGTCACGCCGACCTCGACGCCGTGGATGACCGCGAACGTGCCTTCCGGCGCACCGGCCTTGGCCAGCGCCTCGCGAACGATGGTGCCGGTCAGGTCGGACAGGCGCGGGTGGCCGGGATGCGCTTTGAGGATGACCGGGCAGCCCGCGGCCAGCGCGGACGCGGTGTCGCCACCGGCGACGCTGAACGCGAACGGGAAGTTGCTCGCCGCGAAGACCAGCACCGGGCCGAACGGCACGTGGTGGCGGCGGATGTCCGGGCGCGGGCCCATCGGCCAGTCCGCGTCGGCGTGGTCGATGGTGGCGCCGAGGTGCACGCCCTCGCGCAGCAGGTTGCCGAAGAAGCGCAGCTGGAACGTGGTGCGCAGCAGTTCACCGGCCAGCCGCGGGCGGGCGGGCAGGTGGGTTTCCTCCGCCGCCAGCGAGATCAGCGCCTCAGCCTCCGCGTCGAGGGCGTTTGCGGCGGCGTCGAGCCATTCGGCGATCTCGGCCGGAGTGCGGGTGGCGAGAATCGGGGCCGCGGTGCTGGCGGCGGCGATGATCTCCTCAAGCTGCGCGTCGGTGGTGTCGGCGACGGCAGGGGTTGTCATGCGAGGCTCCTTGCGTAGGGGATCGA
Source organism: Pseudonocardiaceae bacterium (assembly GCA_035248365.1). Taxonomy (GTDB): domain Bacteria; phylum Actinomycetota; class Actinomycetes; order Mycobacteriales; family Pseudonocardiaceae; genus CAJCJE01. The sequence continues at coordinate 19,147 of DATFHN010000198.1, forward strand.
GGCGGTCGGGCGGCCGTTCGTCGCGCCGAGCAGGGCGTCGAACGGAACGCTCGGCGCACACGGTGGGGTGTGCGCTGCGGTGACCGCGTCTCGAAGGTAGGGCAGCCGGGCAGGCCCGGCGAGGCCGAGGTGGTAGAGGTGCAGCTCGCCCGCACCAGCGGCGTGGAGATCGCGTACATACCCTTGGATGTCGGTAACGGGCATAGGCGCCACAGCCGTTACATACGAACCGACATCAACCGTGTCGGGCACCGAGGCCCGCGTCTGACGCACCGCGTCGAGCGAGCCGGGGCCGACCTGCCAGCCGGGCAGGACGACCGCGTCGATGTCCCCGGAGGTGAACGGGGTCAGGCCCGGTAGCGCGCCGGTGGCCCACGGATCGGCGCTGGCGTGCAGGATCACCCGGCCCGCCGAACCGACCTCGGCCAGCACCGCGGCGCGCAGCGCGTCGGTGTGCTGCTGGCGGGTGCGCAGCAGGGCCGTGCTGATCTCCTCGGGCAGACCGTCGGCGGTCGCGCCGAGGTCGCCGGTGGCCATGATCGTGCGGACCTGCTCACGCAGCATGCCGGTGATCCGCTCGGGGTCCAGCCCGGCTCGCCGCCAGGCCGTGGTGCAGGCCGAACAGCAGCAGACCGACAGCAGGCGGGCCACCGCAGGCGCCCAGACCGCGTCGGTCTTCTCGTGCATGTGCTGGTGCACCGCGCCCATCTGGCCGCAGGACTCCAGGATCACGGTGTCCGGCCGCAGGTCGCGCACTGCCTCGGCGGCCAGCGTCGCCGCGTACTCGCGCACGTCCTCGTGCGCGGGGCACAGTGCCCAGGCGTAGTTCTCGCCGAAGCAGTTGCGCACGGACCGGTCCGGGTGTTCCGCGCCCAGCGCGGAGTTGTGCGTGAGCACCACCCAGAGCGCCGTGCGCAGCCCCGCGTCGCGCACGACCGAGACCGCGTCAGCCACCTTGTCCTGGGTGCGATCCGTCCACGGCCCCGGCGCGGGGCGCAGGTTCCGGCCACCCCAGGCCTGGTCCCGGACGGGCCGGTACAGCCCGGCCTTCTCGGCCACCACGGCGGTCCGGCTGGTCTGGAACGGCGTCGCCGCGCGCGTCGAGTGGTAGGAGGCCGCGATGGCCACCTCGTCGACGCCGATCTCCACGGCGCGCTCGACGAAGCCCGGATCGTCAGCGACGTCCCAGGGATATGCGTAACCGGTCACCCACATGGTTTCACCACCTGGCGATGTTCGGCTTGAAGTCCGGCTCGTAGCGGCGCATGTAGGTCGGGTCGTCGCGCACGGTCTGGCCGCACTTGACGAAGTTCTCGTGCGCCCGCGCCAGCGCGTCCTCGTCGAGTTCCACGCCGAGGCCCGGTGTCCTCGGTACCGCGATCGCGCCGTCGGCGAAGTCCAGCGCGCCCGGCACGATCACGTCCTCGGTCTTCCACGGCCAGTGCGTGTCGCAGGCGTAGGTCAGGTGCGGGGTCGCGGCCGCGACGTGCACCATGGCCGCGAGGCTGATGCCCAGGTGCGAGTTGGAGTGCATGGACAGGCCGATGCCGAAGGTCTCGCACAGCACGGACAGGGCCTGGGTCTGCCGCAACCCGCCCCAGTAGTGGTGGTCGGAGAGCACGATGCCGACCGATCCCTGCTCGATGGCGGGCGGCAGGTCGGCGAAGCGGACCACGCACATGTTGGTGGCCAACGGCATGCTGGCCCGCTTGGCAACCGCGGCCATGCCTTCGATGCCCGGAGTGGGGTCCTCCAGGTATTCCAGGATGCCGTCGAGTTCCTCGGCGACCCGGATCGAGGTGTCCACCGTCCACGCGCCGTTCGGGTCGACCCGCAGCGGGTGGCCGGGGAAGGCCTCGGCGAGCGCGCGCATGGCCGCGATCTCCTGGTCCGGCTCGAAAACGCCACCCTTGAGCTTGATCGACTTGAAGCCGTAGCGGGCGATCATCGCGCGGGCTTCGTCCACAACGGACTCTGGCGTGCGCACGTCGCCCCACTCGTCGGCACGGCCGTTCTGGTGTTCGCCGAACTTGTAGAACAGATAAGCCGAGAAGTCGACTTTGTCCCGGGCCGCGCCGCCGAGCAGATCGACGACCGGGCGGCCCAGCGCCTTGCCCTGCGCGTCCATCGCGGCGACCTCGAACATCGAGTACACCGTGGCCAGCGTCTTGTCGCCGGAGAAGGCGCCGGTCAGGCCGTGCTGGTCGGTGAACACCGAACTGCCGACCGCACCCGCTACCGCGGCGCGCAGGCCGGGCAGGTCGAACGCGTCGACCCCGGCCAGGTTCCGCGCGACCTTGCCCGCCATTTCCAGGAAGGTGGCGTCGCCATAGGACTCACCGAGGCCGACGATGCCGTCCTCGCAGCGCAGTTGCAGGATGCTGCGCAGCGCGAACGGCTCGTGCACGCCCATCACGTTGAGCAGTGGCGGGTCGGCGAAGGCGACCGGGGTGACGGTCGCGCCGAGGATCTTCATCGGTTCGCCTCGTGATCAGAAAGGACCTTCAGGCCGCTCTCGATGATCTGCTCCAGGCGCGCGGTCTGTTCGTCGGTCGGGTCCCGCAGCGGCGGGCGCACGCTGCCGACCTTCTCGCCGCGCAGCCGGGCACCGGCCTTGACCAGCGAGACGGCGAAGCCCGGGGTTTCGTCGCGCAGCGCGACCAGCGGCAGGTAGAAGCCGCGCAGCAGCACGTCGACCAGTTGGTGGTCGCCGGAGTTGAGCGCGTGGTGGAAGGCGTGCGCGATGACCGGCGCGATGCAGTGCACGGCCGAGGAGTAGGTGAGCACGCCGATGGACTGGTAGGCGCGTGCGGAGACCTCGGCGGTCGGCAGGCCGTTGAGGAACTGGAAGCTCTCGGCGCGGGCGTGGCCGCTGCCGCGCACCGCGGAGACGATCCGGGTCATCAGGTCGATGTCGCCGAAGCCGTCCTTGAGGCCGACCACGCTGGGCTCGTCGAGCAGCGCGACCGCGGTCGCGGGCGTGAAGACGCCGGGGGTGCGGTGGTAGACGATGGTGGGGATGCTGCTGCCGTTGAGCACGTAGCGGACGTGGTCGAGCATGCCCGCCGCCGGGCCGTTGACCAGGTAGGGCGGGAGCAACAGCACGCCGTCCGCGCCTTCGTCCTCGGCCAGTCGCACGCCCGCGCGGGCCACGCCGGGTCCACCGCCCGCGCCGACCCAGACCGGCACCCGGCCGTTGGTCACCTCGGTGGCGACGCGCAGCACGCCGCGCACCTCCTCCGGGGACAGCGCGCTGAACTCACCGGTCCCGCAGGCCACGAACAACGCGCCCGCGCCGGCCGCGAGGTGACGCTCGACCTGCTCGCCGAACACGTCGAGATTGACCTCGAGGGTGTCGGTGAACGGGGTGAGCGGGAAGGCCAGCAGGCCGGCAAGGCCGGAGGGATGTTGTGTCATCGCACGCTCTCTCACGGAAGGATCGGTTGTCGGTGGACCTACGAATCCTAACCGATGTTCACGTACATGAACGATGTCATGTGATTGAATTGTCTTCAGGTAGAAGAAACCTGTTCGAGAAGTTAGTGTGGTCCAACACACCTGTCAACGCCTGCCAGGATGAATAAAGGTCCTGACAGCCCCGGCGAGGGAGAACGAACTATGGCCCGGCGGGCAGCGGTGAGCGCGATCCACGACGAAACGACCCAGCCCGACGGCGTCGAGGCTGAACGAGGTGACGAGGGTGCGGCGCCGGTCAAGTCCGCGCAGCGCACCATCGACCTGCTGGAGACGTTCGCGGCCAACCATGCCTGGACCTCGCTGGCCGAGCTGCACGCGCGCACCGGCTTCCCCCGCTCCAGCCTGCACGGCCTGCTGCGCACCCTGCGCGACGCGGGCTGGATCGAGGCGGACCGGGCCGGCACCAAGTTCCGGCTGGGCATCCGCGCGCTGATCTGCGCCACCGCCTACCTCGACCGCGACCCGGCCATGCCCTACGCGACCGAGGCGCTGGAACGGGTCCGCGAGGAGACCGGCTGCACCGCGCACTACGCACGCCGCGACGGCGCCCAGGTCGTCTACCTGGAGACCCGCGAGTCGCGGCACTCCATCCACCTGGTCTCCCGGGTCGGCCGAACGCTGCCCGCGTACGCGACCTCGCTGGGCAAGGCGCTGCTGGCCGAGCTGACCGACGAGGAGATCACCGATCTGCTCGACAAGGACCTGCCCGCGCTGACCGAGCACACCATCACCGACCGCGAGGCGCTGCGCTCGGTGCTCGGCGACATCCGGGAGCGCGGTTACGCCCTCGAACACGAGGAAGGCACGCCCGGGATCGCCTGCGTCGCGGCTGTCGTGCCCTACCGCATCCCGGCGACCGACGCGCTGAGCTGCTCGATGCCCGCCGCCGACCTGACCAAGGCCGAGGCCAAGCGCATCGGCGAACTGCTCCGCGACGTCACCACCGACCTCGGCGGGCGGCTGCGCCGTGCCGGTATCCGCTAGTCCACCCAGAGGGGAAGTATTGATGGATCGCGTTCTGATCACCGGCGCCGCAGGCATCGTCGGCACCCTGATGCGGCCGAGGCTGGCCCGGCCCGGGCGGGTGTTACGGCTGCTCGACCTGACCCCGGTCGCGGCGGCCGCCGACGGCGAGGCGGTGGAGGTCGTGACCGGTTCGGTGACCGACGCGGATGCCATGCGCGCGGCCTGCCGCGACGTCGACGCGATCCTGCACCTCGGTGGGCAGAGCCGGGAGTCGTCCTGGGACGAGATCATGGAGGTCAACGTCAACGGCACGCACACCGTGCTGGAGGCGGCGCGGGCCGAGGGCGTCGGCCGGATCATCCTGGCCTCCAGCAACCACGCGGTCGGTTTCCGCACCAACGCCGAAGCAGGCGAGGACGGCGTCTCGGCGGACACCACGGCCCGCCCGGACACCTACTACGGGTTCAGCAAGGCCGCGATCGAGGCGATGGGGGCGCTCTATCACGACCGGTTCGGCATGGACGTGATCTGCGTGCGGATCGGTTCCTGCTTCCCGACGCCGCCGGCTGTGCGCGGCCTGACCACCTGGTTGTCCCCGGATGACGGCGGCCGCCTGTTCGAGGCCTGCCTGACCGCGCCCAGCCCCGGTTACCGGGTGATCTGGGGCGTTTCCGACAACTCCCGCAGGGTCTACTCGCTGCGCGAGGCCGAGGAACTCGGCTACGTGTCCAAGGACAATGCCGAGGCGTTCGCCGAGGAACTCCACGCAGGCGCTCCCGATACCGGCCTGAACCCGGCCGACTACCTCGGTGGCCCGTTCACCACGACCGAACTGGGCAAACCCAACCCGATGTGAGCCCGCGCGGGTCGGCGGTGCGCTGTCTCCCTCTACTGCCCGCCGACCCGGACCGCGTTGGACATCAGCAGCTTGTCGTGGTCGATGGTGAACGTGAAGTGGTACAGCTCGTGCGTGGTGCCGCCGCCCTCCTTCACGAAGGTGACCACCCCGGAGACGTTGCCGGGACCGAGCGGCAGGATGTCGCGCACGGTCACCTGGTTGATGCCCGCGTAGAACTTCACGAAGTTCTGGAAACCGGTCTTCTTCTGGTAGCCGGGGCTGAGCAGGTCGAACGCGTCGTTGGGGTCGCCGGGCAGCAGCGCGTAGTAGTTGTTCAGCGCGACCCGCATGTGCGAGTAGTCCAGCTTCGCCGCCGGGTCGACGCCGACCTCCGGCACGTTCGGCGTGGTCGAGCCGGACGAGGAGTGGCTGCCTCCCGCGTTGCCGCCGTGCGGCTGGTTCAGCGCCCTGGTCGCCAGGATGCCGGTGACCACGACGAGCAGCACGACAACGCAGATGGTGGCGATCAGCCCGGCACTGCCACGTCTGCGCTCGTCGGTGCGGGTGACCCGGGTGCGTGAGTCCCGGATGCGCGGCATCGGGGCCGGCGCGGCCGGTGGCAGGGCGGCGGGCGGCTGGTTGGTGACCCGCGCGGTGACGAGTTCGTCGGCGTTGGCCTGGGCCTGCTGTTCGACCACCCGCACGGTGGTGATGTCCCCGGCGGCCTTGACCAGCTGGGCGCGAGCCTGGGCCATGGTCGGCCGGTCGGCCGGGTCGGCGGCCAGCATCCCGGTCAGGATTGGCGCAAGTGGGCCAGTCACGGTCAGTGGCCGGATCTGTCCGGCGGCCACGATGTGCAGCAGAGCGAGGGTGTTGTCGCCGAAACCGAAAGGCGGCTCGCCCTCGACGGCCGTGTACAGCGTGGAGCCGAGCGCGAACACGTCCGAAGCCGGATTCGGCTCCTCGCCCTTGGCGACTTCGGGCGCGAGGTAGGCGGGGGTGCCGCAGACCAGGCCGGTCGCGGTCAGCACGGCCTCGTTGTTCGCGCGGGAGATGCCGAAGTCGGTGATCTTGGCGGTGCCGTCCTCGGCCAGCAGGACGTTGCCGGGCTTGACGTCGCGGTGCACGATCCCGTTGGCATGGGCCGTGGCCAGCGCGGACGCGATCTGCGCGCCGAGCCGGATCACCTCGCCGGAACCGAGTTTGCCGCGCTGCGCGAGCACAGCGGCCAGGCTCGGCGCGGGCACGAACTCCATGACCAGCCAGGGCGAGCCGTCCACGTCGGCCGCGTCGTAGACGGTGACCGCGTTCGGGTGCTGTAAGCGGGCCGCGATGCGGCCCTCCCGCATGGCCCGCGCGCTCGCCTCTTCATCGTCCACACCGGACTGAACCAGCAACTGTTTGACCGCGACGGTCCGGCGCAGCAGCTGATCGTGCGCGCGCCAGACCACACCCATCGCGCCGCTGCCGATTCGCTCCTCGAGTCGATAGCGGTCGGCGATCACATGGCCCGCCTGCGCCACGACGCCTCCTACGATCATTCCGGCTCCCCCGCATTCCGGTCCCGGCACAGGTTATGCCCAATCCCGCGCGGGTTTCACCGGACTCTCCCGCTCTTCAGTTCCATTTCAGTCGCAGTTCGGCACCGACCGCGGCGAGGTTCGCCCCGATTCGCCCGATCGCGCCGGGGATCGGTTCGGTACGCGGCGAACGATCGATCCGGCCGAACCGGACCAACGGCGCGTCGACGACCTCCGTGGCTCTGCGTTCGCCGGTCACGGCGTGGGCGAGGCAGGATCAGTAGCCGTCGCCGCCCACGTAGCGCTCCTCGATCATGTCCGCGGTCCCGGCGACGAGCCCGAGCGGATCGACGAACTCGTTGATGTCCAGATTCTCCAACGGCAGCGCGTGCCGCAGCACGACGTAATCGCCCATGATGACCGCGCCGCCGACCACCGAGGTCTCGCCGAGCTCGGCGAGCAGCTGCCGCAGATCCACCTCGTCGGCCTTGCCGCAGGGCGAGGCGATCTGCACCCACTCCTCGCGCTTGTCCAGCACCTCCCTGGACAAGATCACCATCTGCCGCCGCTCGTCGTCGAACTCGAGCAGCAACCGGACCTCCTCGGGCTCCATCCTGGTCACGCGATATTCGGTACGCACGAATGCCACCAGGTCTTCCCAGGTTGCCACGGCGATCCTCCCCGGCCACGGTTGCGTTGAACAGCAAGGATATCGGCCAGACCGGTCAGGAAGCCCACATGATCAATGCGCCGACCGGGTCAACTCTGCCATTTTTGGCATAGTTAACTTCACGGTAGGTGACAAATACGTTTCAACGACGCTGGGGTGCGGAAACCTGGCTCAGCTCGACCGTTCCCGCTACCACACCTTTGGCCACGTCGGCAAGGCGAAGATTGTTGTTACGGGCGTGCTTGCGCAACATGGCGAACGCCTCGCCCATGTCGACCCGGCAGCGCTCGGCGAGCACACCCTTGGCCTGCTCGATGATCACCCGGCTGCTCAGCGCGAACTGCAACTGCTCGACCAGCACGGTGCGCTGGGACAGGGCCCGTTCGTGCAGGATGCTGATGGTGGCCATGTCGGCGAGGCCCTGGCCGATCTTGACGTCCTCGGCGGTGAGCAGGCCCGGCTCGGCGCGGAAGATCGACAGCGCGCCGATGGTCTGCGAGCGCAGCCGTAACGGCACCGCGTTCACCGCGCGAAAACCGGATTTCTCCGCGCGCTCGGCGAATTCGCGCCAGCGTTGCCCATCATCGCGCAGATCGGCGACCGCGACTTCCCGGCTGTTGCGAAAACATTCCACGCCAGGACCCTCGCCGGACTCCACCGTGAACTGCTGCACAATTCGCGCTTCCTCGGTCGAAGAGGCGACGACGCGAAGCTCTCCTCGCTGATCGGACAACAGAATGCCCGCTGCTTCAATCGGCAACAATCGCACGCAATAGGTGGTCAGCCGGTGCAGGAGTTCAATGACGTCGTAATCGTCGACGAGAGTATCGGCGAGACCGACGAAGGCTTCCGCGAGCGCGTCCGCGCGGCGAACCGAATCCTCACGCACGGACATCCTCCCTTCGACGCGGCGTCCGTCCTCGGCGGTGCGATCACCCTAGCGGTCCCGGGCCGTCGTCCAGTCTCTCGCCGACGGTCCGTTCCGGCAACGATAAATCTCCCCTGAACATTAACCGTAATGACCCTGGCTCCGACAGTTGCACAGGGCAACGGAACCACCTTGTTCCCTTTCGAACAGTGAACGTTCGCAGCTGGAAATCCCGCCGGTTACATGCAGTGTTCCGTTTTCCGCTCACATTCGGCGAGCGGCGGATATGCGCGGACCCGGGCGCCGCGCCGCGACCAGCCTGGATGGGTGACGTCTCTCACCGGGCTCGTGCTTTCCATAAGTTAGTGCTAACTTTGAGGAAGTTCACAGCGTGTCCAGGTGAGGAGAACCTCCGATGATCGTCGTTACCGCCGCCACCGGCCAGCTGGGCCAGCTCGTCGTCGATGGCCTGCTGCGCACCGTGCCCGCCGACCAGATCGCCGTTGCCGTGCGCAATCCGGACAAGGCCGCCGGTTTCACCGCCCGTGGCGTCGCCGTCCGCACCGCCGACTACGACGACCCGGCCAGCCTGCGCACCGCGTTCGCCGGCGCCGAGAAGATCTTGTTCATCTCCGGCGCGGGCGTGCCCGAGCGCGGCGACCAGCACCTGCGCGTGGTCGAGGCGATCAAGCAGGTCGGCACCGGCCAGCTCGCCTACACCAGTGTGCTGCGCGCCGACACCAGCACGCTGCTGGTCGCGCCCGACCACAAGCTCACCGAGCAGGCCATCCGCGACGCGGGCATCCCGTTCACCTTCCTGCGCAACGGCTGGTACCTCGAGAACTTCGCCCCGCGCATCGCGGCGGCCGTGCGGACCGGCACCTTCGCGGGCAACGCCACCCCGGCCGCGACCGTGTCCAGCGCCAACCGGATCGACTACGCCGAGGCCGCGGTCGCCGTGCTGACCGGCGACGGCCACCTGAACAAGGTCTACGAGCTGGCCGGCGACGTGGCCTGGTCGTTCCCCGAGCTGGCCGCCGAACTGGCCAAGCAGACCGGCCAGCCGATCTCCTACCAGCAGCTTTCCGCCGCCGAGCACGAGAAGCTGCTGGTCGATGGCGGTCTCCCGGCCGGTTTCGCCGCTTTCACCGTGCACACCGACCAGGGCATCACCGAGGGTGAACTGGCCGACGCCAGCGGGGACCTGCACCGGCTCATCGACCGCCCGACCACCTCGCTCGCCGACGGAGTGGCCGCGATCCTGCTCAGCTGATTTTTGGGGTGAATCCCAACTCGGTGGCCGACCCGGCCCGTCTCGCCGAGAATGGTGGCTGTGCCAGCGCCGTCGGCGTCGTCCGGCCGGGCCAGGGTCGTGCACCCCGTGCCGGAACACCTCAGCGCCGACCTGTTGGTCGGCGTGTGTTTCGCGCTGCTGTTCACGTTCTGTGTCTCGGTGCCGCTGCGCTGGCCAGCCGTCCTCGAAGCGCTCGCCTTCGCCGTGGTGTTCGCCGGGCTGACCTGGCTGTCCTGGGCGCGCACCTCGGTGCGGTTCGAAACCGACCAGGTGGTGATCACCCGGTTGCTGCTGCCGCGCCAGCGCATCCCCTGGTCGCGGGTGCGCCAGTCGCACATCGACACCGTCTACGACGACGACACCGAGGTGCTCTACCGGCATGCCCGGCTGGCCCTGCTGCGCAAACCGGACGAGCCGCCGGGTCCGATGCCGACCACGTCGCGGGAGTACCGGCGCTGGCGCCGCCGGACCTACCGGGACGTCTCGGTGCTGGTGCGCTTCCCGAAGTCGCCGGACGCGCCCGGCCCGACGGGCCGCTTCGCCGAGGTGATCCTGCGCAACCGCGACATCGTGCGGGCCGAATTCGCCGCGCACGGCCATCCCCTCCAGGAGTGGGCCTCCGGTACCGTTGACCCGTGATCGCACCCGAGCCCTACGCCGAGTGGATCACGCCTGACCTGCCGCTCTACGGCAGCGATCACGATCGAGGCGACCTCGCTCCCTGATCGATCCGGTAGTTCGCGTTTCCGGATTTCGATACCCGCAAAGGGAGAGTTCTGCCCATGTCCGTCCACCATGGACTTCTCAGATGAGCGCGGCGACCGACGTGCTGCGGGCGCGAGCCGTGCCGAGGGTGCTGCTGAGCAGCCTGGTCGGCCGGCTGCCGACCGGCAGCGCACCGCTGGCCCTGCTGTTGTTCGCCCGGGACACCATGTCGATCTCGCTGGCCGGGGTACTGGTCGGCGCGTTCACGGCCGGTATGGCGATCGGTCAGCCGATGCTGGCTCGCTTCGCCGACCGCTGGCGCCAGCCGCCGGTGCTGTGGATCTCCATCACCGGGTCGACGGCGGGATTCGCGCTGATCGCGTTCGTGCCGGGCGTCGGGGTGGCGATCGCGGGGGCGCTGCTGGCCGGGCTGGGCGCGCCACCGTTCGAGGCGTGCCTTCGGGTGTTGTGGAAGGACCTGGTCGGCGACGCGCTGCTGCCCGCCGCGTACACCATCGACGTCACCTTCCAGGAGCTGATCTTCATCGCCGGTCCGGTCGCCACGGTCGCGTCGGTCACCGTCGGCGGCCCGAAAGCCGGCCTGTTCACCGCGGCGGTGCTGCAGATCGCAGGCACGGTCGTGTTCGGCACCGCGCCCGCCGTGCGCCGCTGGCGCGGGGCAGCCGCGATCCGGCACTGGGCCGGTCCGCTGCGATCGGGCACGCTGCGCGTGCTGCTGGCCGCGACCGTGCTGGTCGGGTTCGCGGTCGGCGCCACCATCGTCGCGGTCACCAACTTCGCCGAAGTCCGCGGCGCGGCCTCCGAATCGGGCTGGCTGCTGGCGGCACAGGCGTTCGGCGCCCTGCTCGGCGGCATCACCTTCACCCGCCGCCAGCCGAAAAACCTGGCCAGGGCGCTACCGGTGATCGTGCTCATCCTGGCCATCGGCTACCTGCCGATGCTGACCATCGGCCCGTTGCCGGTGATGGTGGTCTGCCTCGTGCTCAGCGGCCTCACCCTGCCGCCGATGCTCACCTCGGTCTTCATCACCACCGACGAGGTCGCCCCGGCGGGCACCGCGGCCGAGGCGTTCGCCTGGGTGGCCACCGCGTTCGCGGTCGGCAGCGCGCTCGGCTCCGCCGTGGACGGCGCCCTGCTCGGCGCCTCGCGCCAGGTGCTGGCCGGATTCGTGCCCGCACCGGTCGTCATCGGCGTCGCGGCCGCGTTGCTGTTCGCGGCTCAGTCCGGCCGGGCCAGGCCGTACCGGTAGGCATAGCCGACGGCCTGGGCGCGATCGCGCACCCCGGTCTTGCTGAGCAGCCGGTTGATGTGGCTTTTCACCGTCGCCTCGGTGATCACCAGCCGTCGCGCGATCTCGGTGTTGGACAGGCCGTCCGCGATCAACGTGAGCACCTCGATCTCACGCGGCGTCAAGGCGTCCGGCAACGGTGGCGGTTCCGGCTCGGGCTTCGCGGGCACGATCGCGTCGATCACGTGCTGGGCCACGGCCGGATCGATCACCGCCTGCCCGCCGGTGACCCGTTGCAGCGTCTCGTTGATCTGCGCGGCGCCCGCGTCCTTGGTCAGGTAGCCGCGCGCTCCGGCGCGCAGCGCGTCCAGCACCGAGCGGTCGTCGGCGTAGGTGGTCAGCACGATGACCTTGATCTCCGGGTGCTGCTCACGCAGCAGCCTTGTCGCATCGACGCCGTCACAGCGCGGCATGCGCAGGTCCATCAGCACCACGTCCGGCCGCAGCCGGTCGGCGAGTTCCACCGCCTGCGCGCCGTCGCACGCCGCGTCCAGCACCTCGACCCCCGGCAGCAACCCGAGCAGCAGCGCGAGACCGTCGCGGACCACGCGCTGATCGTCGGCGAGCAGCACCCGGATCGGCCCGGTCACGATGCCGGCACCCGCAACTCGACCAGAAACCCGGTCCCGGTCGACCGCGCGATCAGGCTGCCGCCCAGCAACTCCGCGCGCTCGCGCATCCCGGACAGGCCATAACCGCCGCCGTCGACGTTGGGCGGACGATCCGGCGGCATGCCGACATCGGCAACGGTCAACCGGACCTCCTCCGGCGCATACACCAGTTCCACGCTGACCCGCTCCGGCGCGGCGTGCTTGCGGATGTTGGTCAGCGCCTCCTGGCCGACCCGATAGATCGCCAGCGCGACCGCCGATCCGATCTCCCGCTCGTCGCCGCAAACGGTCAATTCACAAGTTATCCCGGTGTCCGCCCGGAACTCATCGACCACAATGGACAGTGAACGGACGCCGGGCAGCTCGTCGTCGCGCAGCATGCCGATCGCCTGGCGCGCCTCGTCCAGCCCGGCGTGCGCCAACTGGTTGGCCCGGTCCAGCGCGGCAGGCAACCGCGGATCGGCCGGGTCGTGCTCGGCGAGCAGGCGCGCGCTCTCGATGTGCAGCATCAGCCCGGACAACGAGTGCGCCAGCACGTCGTGCATCTCCCTGGCCAGCCGCTGCCGCTCGGCCAGCAACGCGCCGCGCGCCTGCGCGAGCTTGCTCTGCTCCAGTTCCAGCCGCAGCGCCACGGCCTGCTCGGTGCGCTGGCGCAGGCTGAGCGAATACCGGCCGACCAGGTAGAAGGCCAGCGCGCCGAGTTCGCCGACCACGATCGACGCGGTCGAGCGGTCACCGCCGAGGATCGCGGCGACGCCGAGCGACCCCACCGCGAGCACGCCCATCAGCACGCTGTGGGTCCGCCGGGTCTGCGCGGCCGCGACGCTGGCCGAGACGAACCCGCCGACGTAGCCCGCCCCGCCGCCGTCCAGGTAGACCATGGCGGTCGACGCGGCCAGCAGCAGGAAGAACACCGGCAGCCGAAGCGCCGACGGCAGCCTGCGCCACACCAGCAGCCCGGCCCCGCCCGCGATCACCGCGCCGAGCAGCAGCGCCACCGGCAACCCCAGCCTGCGCGTGGCCACCTCGTTGCGCGAGATCGCGGTCAGCACGACCAGCAGCAACGCCAGCACCGCGGGCCGCCACCAGCGCGCCGACTCGACCCGGTCGGCGACGCGCGCGCCGAAGCGGGTCAGCAGGTCCATAGGGCAACGGTAACGCCAGGTCAGGCGCTACGCCTCGAACCCAGGGTGGACATCAGCGAGGGCCGGTGCGAACCACGGTTGCAACGCGGAATCCAACGCGGCGCCGACGACAGAATCCCGGCAAGCCACCAGCCTTGAGCCAACCGAGTACCTGTGTCTCAGAGAGATGGCAAATGAACACAATGACCCAGAACGAAACGAATTCCTCACCAACCACCCCCAAACCCACTTTTTCCCGACCAAATCTGCGCACGTTCCTGCCCAACCTGCTGGTGAACTGGCTCGCCCCGGTGGCCGTCTACGAACTGCTCGGCCCCCGGTTGAACAACGACCTGCTCACGCTCACCATCAGCGCTTCCATCCCGGCGTTGATCACCATCGGCACGTTCGTGATCCGGCGCAGGGTCAACGTGCTCGGCCTGATCGCGGTGACCGGTTTCGCCATCGGCCTGGCCGTTTCGGTGTTCACCGGTGGCAACGAACTGGCCATCAAGCTGCACGAACCCGTGCTGACCGGCGCCATCGGACTGATCCTGCTGGTCTCCGTCGCGATCGGCCGTCCACTGTTCCTGTTCGTCTACCGGCTGCTCGACCGCTCCGGCACGCCGGCGCCGATGAGCAAGCGCAGGGCCGCCGTGCTCAGTGCCTGGGTCGGCGTGACATTGCTGGTGCACGGCATTGTCATCACCATTCTCGCGCTCACTTTGCCGACCAGCACCTTTATGCCGTTGTACCGTCCGATCGGCCTGCCCATCCTGCTGATCGGCATCGGCACGCTGTTCTGGTACGTTCGCCGTTCCGCTTCGCTTTCCCGGCAAGGAAAGTGATGGGCCGGGCTTTACTAATTTCGCGAAAATCGGCAGGATGCCATCCATGTCGCGTGGCATCGGCCCTGTTCTGCTGACCCATTTCACGCCCGACGAGGCCGAGGCCGACACCGTCGAGGATGCTCCGCTGATCCCGGCTGCCACCGAGGACACCAAGCGGGACACCAAGCCGGGCGTGCTGGTCGCGCCCGCGCCCACCGGCAAATCCGCTCGTCACCGCGCCGGTCGCGGCCGTCGCGCCCTGGTCCTGGCCAAGTCCCCGGCCAAGCGCAAGGCCGGCGAGCCGACCGGCAACACCAACGAACTGCCGATCGTCGAGCAACTGCGCAACACCCCGAAGAACCTGCGCATCCTGGCCATGACCGCGGGCGCGGTGGTGCTGATCTCGATCGGCTTCGGTTTCGTCCGCCCGGCCGATCAGCTCCCCGGCACCGCGATCGCGACCCCGCCGAGCACGAACAACGGCATGCAACCCGGGACGCTCCCCGACGCGGCCCTGTCCGGCACGCCGACCACCACCGTCGCTCCGCCGCCGACCACCACGGCCCAGGCCAGCACCCCGCCGCCCACCCACCACACCACCACGCACGCCGCTCCGCCCCCGGTCACCAGTACCATGACCACCCAGTCGGTGAGCGGCTTCGACCAGCCCGGTCAGCCGTGCGGCAACCCCGGCGACTTCGGCATCGACTCGCGCTACCGCCCGGTGGAGTGCGCGGGGGACGCGTCCGGCAACCTCACCTGGCACGAGTTCTGAGGTGCGCCACAAGTACAAGGACCACGACCCGCCCAATCACGAACAGCCGTGGACCGAGATCCGCCCGCTGCTCTGGATGGGCGGCCACGAGTGGATCGGCCCGGCCGGTGAGCCGCGCCAGGCCGTCGTCACCGACGAGTTCGACCTGGTGATCAGCTTGTTCACGCGGGAGGGTCATGGCCCGGGCCCCGGAGTCGAGCATCTGGTCTTCGAGATCCCCGACGCCTCGCTCACCGCCGACCAGATCGACGGCGCCCGCAGGCTGGGCGCGATCGCGGCCGCCGCGGTCCGGCAGGGCCGCAACACGCTGGTCCGCTGCCGCGCCGGTTACAACCGCTCCGGTCTGGTCGTCGGCCAGGCCCTGATCGACCTCGGCCGGTCCGCGCCCGACGCGATCACGCTGATCCGCGAACGCCGGGGCCGCACCGCGCTGCACAACGAGTCGTTCGTCGCCTACCTGGAAAGCGGCCTCGACCTCGCCTCGTTGCTCTCCGGCCTGGAATCCTGAGATCAGCTGGACGTGCCCTCGGCAAGCAGCTTCGGTAGCCGCGCCAGCAGTTCGTCGTGCCAGTCAAGCTCCGCGCGCAGCCGTCGCTCGGTGTGCGCGAAGGTCATCGGTTCCAGCCCGTGCAGGTCGGGCTCGGCGCGCTCGTGTTCGTGGCGCCACGCGGTCAGCCGCGCGGCCAGCGCGGTGCGGCGGTCGTAGATCACCGCGCGTAGCGCCTCCTCGTCGAGGTCGCCGGTGTACTGAAGGGCCAGGTCGACCGGGTCGGGCGGCAGCTCGGTGGTGCGCAGCGCCTGGTCGCGCCGGGCGGCGAGTTCGAGCCTGCCCGCCTCGGTCAGCGCGTAGACCGTGCGGGCCGGGCCGCCGGACACTTCGGTGCGCACGACCTCGATCACGCCCTCGCCGACCAGCCGGTGCAGCGCCCCGTAGAGCGAACCCGGTTTGACGTCGGCCCAGAGCCCGGTCCGGTTCAGTCGCGCCTCGCGGCGGATCTGATGCCCGTGCTTGGGCCCGCGCGCCAGCTCGCCGAGGACGAACAACCGAGTGCTGTTCACGCCCACTACTCAAACAAGAGTAGTGACACTAGTCAAACGCGAGTAGCGATGTCGACATGGGGACCCGACGACAAAGGGCTGGAGTCGCATGTCGACTCCAGCCCTGTCCTGCTGGTGGTAGGCCGCCTGGGGATCGAACCCAGAACCCAAGGATTAAAAGTCCTTTGCTCTGCCAGTTGAGCTAACGGCCCCTACGCAAGAGCGTACCGAAGCTTCGACACCAGCCAGGCCGGGGCCCGGCGCGCCACCCGCCCCCAGGAATAAATACGTTGACGAATCCTGGGAATCACCGCAGACTATCGCTGACGAGAACGCACCAGGAATGGAGGAATCGATGGGCACCATGCGACGACGTCACTGGCGCATCCATCGATTCCCGATCGTGCGCGACTTCCGCCATGCCATGCGCAGGTGGCACACCCCGATAGGTGCCTACCGTAAGTGACGCTTTGCCGTCACCGCAACGGAAGCCGCCCCTCGGCGTAGTCGAGTAGGGCGGCTTTTCATTTCTTCGGGTTTATTCGATCCTGCTCGAAAACAATTCTTTGCCGATGCGAACCGGGCGCGATTCCGCCATCGGTGCGCGGTGCGAAAAACCGATTTTCCAGCCCTTGTAGCTCAGTTGGATCAGAGCGCGACGCTACGACCGTCGAGGTCCCAGGTTCGAGTCCTGGCAGGGGCGCTGTGGCCGAAGCCGAAGTAGACGAGGCCCCAGGTTGTGATCCTGGGCGAAGCCGGTGCGAGTCCGGTCGGCCACCCCACGCCTCCGGTCCCCGCCTACGGTGATGCCGACCACACCCGGCAGACTCACACCGCGCGCACAGGCAACGTTGAGCGGACTCACAGCGTCTATGTGGACGAACCCGCGGTTGCCACTGCGATTCCTTTACTTTCGAGGGGGTGCGATGTCGGTCGGTCCTGGTCCGACGCTGCCGCCGGACGTGGTCGCGCGCACGCTGACCCCCGGGGTCTTCGAAGCGCCGGTCATCTGGCAGGGCCTGCTGCTCGTCGCCGCTGTCACGGCGTACGTGCTGTTCAAGCCGATGTCCAAGCGCAGGCGCGAAAAGATCAGACCGCCCATGCAGTTGTCCAGCAAGCTGGTCATCATCGGCGTGATAGCCAGTCTGGCCGGAGTGTTCTGGGTCAACAACTACGTCGGCTACGTGCGCACCGGGCACGACCTCGCCATCGTGTTGCAGCGCAGCAGCGGTTTCACCGAGGAAGCCGGCGACGGCCTGGCCGCGGCGACCGCCCCGCAGGACAACTACATCGCCAACGCGGCCGCCGCGCTGGCCAGCGCCAAGCACGCGGGCCAGGCGACGACCCAGGGCAACGACAAGAACCCGCGCGTGGTGCAGGTTCCGATCGCGGACCCGTCGCGCGGCGTGCCGGTCGGCCGGGCCAACGTCATGCTGCCGCCCGGTTACGACAACCCGGCCAACGCGGGCAAGCACTACCCGGTCGTCTACCTGCTGCACGGCTACCCGGACGGCACCGCGGACGACTGGTTCACCTCGGGTGACGCGCTCAACGCCATGCAGGCGCTGCTCGACGACCACGTGGTGCAGCCGATGATCATCGTGGCGCCGGACATGACCGCCGAGCAGCCCTCCATCGACTGGGAGTGCCTGAACATCCCGGGCGGCCCGCAACTGGAGGACTACCTGGTCAAGACCGTCGTGCCGGCGATCGACAACCAGTTCCGCACCATCCCCGACCGCACCCACCGCGCCATCGGCGGGATGTCCGGTGGCGGCTACTGCACGCTCAACATCGGCCTGCAGCACCTGGAGACGTTCGGCTCGCTGCTGATCAGCCTGCCCTACGACGACCTCGGCGACTCGGCGGGCGTGCTCAACGGCCACCCCGACCTGGTGAAGGCCAACACCCCCCGGCTCTACATCCCGACCATGAACTTCACCCAGCCGGTCTCGGTGATCATCGCGGCCGGCGAGGGCGCCCCGACCGACGTCGCCACGTCCCACCGGCTGGCCAACGCGCTGGCCGCCCGCGGCCAGAAGGTCGCGCTGGTGCTGCAGCCGGGCCTTGACCACACCTGGCGGGAGGCACGCGCGGCCCTGCCGTACCTGCTCGACTTCGCCAACCAGGTGTTCAGCGTCCCGCCGACCGGCGCCCTGCCCGCCGCGCCGCCGCCCGGCACGAACCCGCCCGGCCTGGTCGCGCAGCAGCCGCAGTTCCAATTGGTGCCACATCCGCCCGCCCACGGCGGTTCCAACCCGGGCAGCACGCACACCGGGCCGCACAAGGGAACCACCGACCACCACCTGATGAACGCCGGTCGCGGCTGAACCGGCGGTGATCGCGGTCACCCGGATGTCAAGATCGCGGCAACATGGCCCGGCTCGGTGTCATGGCGGCGTCCACAACCGCCGCGAACAGCGGTGACCGACGTTTGCTGGAGGTGTCGGGGGCGCACCAAGCGCTCCAGGAGACCTCCAGGAGGACGGCGTGACCCTCGCCGAGTTGTTGCCCAGCCTTGGTGCGTCGGTTCAACCGCGGTTGGCGCGGGGAGTCTGGCCGGCCGCGACGCACCCGATCGACGGCGGCGACCTGAGTTTCGCCGGTCAGCCGATGAGTCATCTGGCCGCCCGTTTCGGTACGCCGTGCATGCTGATCGACGAGGACGAGGTGCGGGCGCGCGCCCGCGCGTACCGACAGGCGCTGCCGGACGCGGAGGTCGCGTTCGCGAGCAAGTCGTTGCCGTGCAAGGCAGTGCTGCGGTGGCTGGCCGAAGAGGGTCTGTCGCTGGACGTGTGCTCGGCTGGTGAACTCGCGGTGGCGCGGTCGGCCGGCTTCCCGGCCGAGCGGATCATGCTGCACGGCAACGTGAAAACCGCCGAAGACCTCAAGGCCGCGCTGTCCTACCGGGTGCGCCGTATCGTGATCGACTCGCTCGACGAGATCGAGCAGCTCGCCGCGCTGGTCAGCTTCCCGCAGCCGGTGCTGATCCGGGTCACGCCCGGCGTTGACGCGCACACCCACCAGGCCATCGCCACCGGCGTCGAAGACCAGAAGTTCGGTTTCTCGCTGGCCACCGGCGCGGCCGACGACGCCATCGCCAGGGTGCTGGCCACCCCCGGCCCGCGCCTGGCCGGACTGCACTGTCACATCGGTTCGCAGGTGCGCCGGATCGACAGCTACGAACAAGCCGCGCTGCGCATGGTCGAGCTGATCGCGCGAGTCCGCGACCGGCACGGCGTCGTCCTGGACCAGCTGGACCTCGGCGGCGGCTTCGCCGCGCCCTACCGGGACGGCGACGGCGAGTTCGACCTGCCCGGGTTCGCGCACCGCGTGCTCGGCACCCTCAACCGCGAATGCGGCCTGCGCCGCCTGCCCACCCCGAAGCTGACCATCGAGCCCGGCCGGTCGATCGTGGCCAACGCGGGCGTCACGCTGTACCGGGTGATCACCGTGAAACACGGCACCCGCACGTTCGTCGCGGTCGACGGCGGCATGAGCGACAACCCGCGCCCGTCCCTGTACGGCGCCCGCTACGAGGCGCGCCGCATCGGCAGGCCCGGCAAGGCCCCGCTGCGCCCGGCGACCGTGGTCGGCAGGCACTGCGAGGCGGGCGACGTGCTCGCCGAGGACATCCCGCTGCCCGGCGACATCCGCGCGGGCGACCTGCTCGCGGTCCCGTGCACCGGCGCGTACCACTACGCCCTGGCCTCCAACTACAACCTGGTCTGCCGCCCGCCCCTGGTCGGCGTCCGCGCGGGCGAGGCCCGCCTGCTGGTGCGCCGCGAAACCGAGGAAGACGTCCTCGCCCGCGACCTCGGCTGACTCGAGGATTTCAGGCGCCGCAAGGATTTCCACGTTCGAGGGAAGTGTCCATAGCAGGGTTGACGCTTGCGTCTAGCCCTCGGTAGACGTAGCCTGTGAAGCGTCGGCAGGTACTCAAGCGGATCTCAGCGGCAGCAAAGCGACAAGGCGTCGACTGGCTACTGATCCGCGAAGGAGCGAACCACAGCGTTTTCGGTCTTGACGGGATAGTCATCCCAGTTCCCCGTCATGCCGAGCTGGGAGAACAACTCGCGATGAACATCTTCCGGGAGTGCGAGGCAGTGCTGGGGAGAGGATGGTGGCGAGCATGAGGACCTATCAGGTCGACGTGAGCCGCGATGGGAAGTTCTGGCTGATCCAGATCCCTGAGCTTGGCCGATCAACGCAGGCACTGCGGTACAAGGATGTCCCGATCATGGCAGCCGAACTGATAGAGATCATGACCGGAGCGGCGGGCGACGAGTCCGACCTGCGGCTGATCGTGCACCTGCCCGATGCCGTCAACGACCACCTGGCCCGGGCCGAGGTGCTGCGCGAAGAGGCCGCGAAGAAGAACGCGGCGGCCGCGGCCGAATCGCGCGCGGCCGTGCGCGAACTGCTCGCCCAGGGTGTGTCGCAGCGCGAGGCGGGCGAACTGCTCGGGTTGTCGTTCCAGCGGGTCAACCAACTCGCCAAAGCCTGAACAGGCCCCCTCGACCAGGGCGATTTCGGCGCAACGGGTACTGGCACGCACAATGGGGGGCGTGCACCCATTGGAGCGAATGCCACTTCGGATCGGACCGTACGCGGCCGACCCGCCGGTCGTGCTCGCGCCGATGGCCGGGATCACCAACGTGGCCTTCCGCCGGTTGTGCCGCGAGTACGGCGCCGGCCTCTACGTCTGCGAGATGATCACCACGCGGGCACTGGTCGAGCGCGACCCCGGCACCCTGCACATGATCACCTTCGACCCGAGCGAAACGCCGAGGTCGATGCAGCTCTACGGGGTCGACCCGGAGACCATGCGGGCCGCGGTGCGGATGATCGTCGAGGAGAACCTCGCCGACCACATCGACATGAACTTCGGCTGTCCGATGCCGAAGGTGACCCGGCGCGGTGGCGGCGCGGCGGTCCCCTACAAGCGCAGGCTGTTCGCGGACATCGTCTCGGCCGCCGTGCGCGCGGCCGAGCCGGCCGGCATCCCGGTGACGGTCAAGTTCCGCATCGGCATCGACGACGAGCACCTGACCTACCTGGACGCGGGCCGGATCGCCGAGGCGGAGGGCGCGGTCGCGGTCGCGTTGCACGCGCGCACGGCGGCGCAGCGCTACTCGGGTCAGGCGGACTGGTCGGCGATCGCGCGGCTCAAGGAGGCGGTGACCACCGTCCCCGTGTTGGGCAACGGCGACATCTTCAGCGCGACCGACGCGTTGAAGATGGTCGAGCAGACCGGTTGCGACGGCGTCGTGGTCGGCCGGGGCTGCCTGGGCCGGCCGTGGCTGTTCGGCGAGCTGCGGGCCGCGTTCGCCGGTGAGCCGATCGGCCCTGGACCAACGCTGGGCGAGGTGCTGGTGGTGCTGCGCAGGCACGCCGAGCTGCTGATCGAGCATTTCGGGGCGGACAAGGGCATTCGCGACCTGCGCAAGCACATGGCCTGGTACTTGCACGGTTTCCCGGTCGGTTCGCAGCTGCGCCAGCGCTTCGGCCTGGTGCACACGCTCGACGAGCTGGACGATCTGCTCGGCGCGGTCGGCGAGCAGGGACACACCGACGCGTACGCGGTCGGCGCGGACGGCCCGCGGGGTCGCCAGGGCTCGCCCGCCAAGGTGGCGCTGCCGGAGAACTGGCTGAACGACCCGGAGGACGCCACCGTGCCCGCCGGAGCCGAGCTGATGCACTCGGGCGGCTGAACCGAGAGGGTTCTCTGCGCTTCTTCCGGCGGATTGGCAACCAGGGTTCTCTACTGTCAGTAGTCTTCGGTTACCTGACGTGGCGACGGGGCTATCCGCCGGTCCGGTGTCGGACCGTACCCGGACCAGCACGTTCAGTGGCCAACCGATCACGGCCTTGAGCTGGGCGTGAAGACTCTTCGATCTTGATTTCAGATAGCTCGGTCAGGAAACGATCAAGGCCTTGTTCCACCCCGCGTTTCACTTGGATTGCGACCCAAATCACCCAATATCACCGTATTGGAGTAGGCCCCCTTCAGCCAGTCGAGCGAAATCCGACACTGGCTCGTCCCGCCTGCTCAAGACCGGGCTCTTTTAGGTCGACACCACGGACGTAGGGAGGTGAGGGCGATGACCATACTGCAGCCGAACTTCGCAGGGCGAGAACCCGTCGACGACGGCGCCGCCCTGACCACCTACGGCCCGCCCCGCCAAGTGGACAGGACTACCTCGACGGACGGCGTACCCGGCAAGCGGAGTGGCGGTCAGACAGACTCGTCGAAGCTGATTCGGCTGCACGAGTCGATCGCGACCCTGCTGTCCTCCCGCGGCGAGTGGCGTCAGGCGTACCAGCACCTGCGCTCCGCCCTCGATCTCGCCTACGCGGACGCCAACGAAGCGCCGCGCGTGCCAGAACAGCTGCGGCACGAGGTCGACCGGCTGCGCAAGGAGCACGCCGAGGCTCTCGAACAGAGCATCAGGGACAGCCTGACGGCCAGCTACAACCGCCGGTACCTGGACCAGCGTCTCACGTCGCTGCTGACCGGCGCCACCGCCGGGCTGGCCATCGCGCTCGTCGACCTGGATTGGTTCAAGCAGGTCAACGACACCTTCGGGCACCTGCTCGGCGATCGGGTGCTGCAACGCGTCGTTGATCTTCTGCAGAGTGGTTTGCCGGAGGGCGCGTTCTGCGCCCGCTACGGCGGTGAGGAGTTCGTGCTGGTGTTCCCGGGTGTCGACCCGGGCACCGCGATCGCGGTCACCGAGGCCGCGCGGGCCAGGATCCAGGGCTTCCCCTGGTCCCAGCTGGCGCCCGGGCTGCGGGTGACGGTCAGTGCCGGAGTCGCCTACGAACCGGCATCCGTTGCCCAGTCCGGCAAGCCGCCCACCAGCGCTGAGCAGCAGTTGCTGCGCGCGGACGGCTTGCTTTACGCCGCCAAGCAGTCGGGCCGCAATGCGGTGGCCTATCGTCACGGGGGACGGGTGCTGTTGGCCGGAGAGGCGGCGAACCGCAGAGCCGTGGCCCAACCCAGGGTCGCCGGGTTCTACTAGCCAATTCGGCTTTGTCGTCCGTTCGGCCTAGCCTGGTAGGCGCAACCGCGTACTAATAGTGACAGGATTTCACGCGGCTGTCGTCAGAACGGTCATCCGTCCGTACTATCGCCCGAGCAGGACGACATGCGGTACCGGACGGGGCCGAACCGCAGCACGCAGTAACCGACCTGGTTTTGACGAACACTGGAGGGAGAACGAGTGCCCGACGAGCCCCGCGACGCGGGTCGGCATGAGTCACCCCCACCAGTCGGCGAGAACCCCTACGACAGACCTACTGGCCGGCGCCGCCGTTCCATGGAGGATTCCGGCGGTCTGAGCGTGTCCGACCTGGTTGCCCTGCATGGCAACTCGCGCAGTGACATCACGCCGGTATCACCGCCGACCGGTCGCCGCGCCGCCGTCGATCCGCCATCGGGTCGCCGCGCCGCGCCGGATCCGGCGCCAACCGGACGTCGTGCCGCGCCTGACCCGCAACCGACCGGCCGGCGCGCCAAGGTCGATCCGCCGTCGCTGCCGCCCACGTCGTCCGCGACGACCACCGGTCGCCGCCGCGCCCCCGAGCCCGTTCCGGACCCGCAGCCGACCGGTCGCCGGGCCAAGATCGACCCGCCGTCGCTCCCGCCGGCCTCCTCCGGTGGCAAGCGGCGTGCCCCGGAACCGGCGCAACCCGCGCCACCGCAGGAACCGCCGCGCAGCCGGACTCAGACCAGGGCGTCCGCGCGCGCCGCGCAACAGGCGGCGCAGGCCGCCGTTCCTGCCGCGCCAGCGAACGGATCTTCACCTCCCTACCGTATTCAGCCGCAGAGCACTGGCCGGACGCGAACGGGTAACGACATGGCACCGGCCG
>DATFHN010000199.1:0-40215 GCA_035248365.1 Pseudonocardiaceae bacterium
CGTTTCTGGCCACGACGGCGACCGTCGCCTCGGCCGGACCACCGTCAAGCGGCACGAATCTGACCCACAGCGGCTACTCGGTGCAGATCCGCCGCACCGACTACGGCATTCCGCACGTGCTGGCCGGCGACTACGGCAGTCTCGGCTACGGCTATGGCTACGCGTTCGCCCAGGACAACCTGTGCGTGATGGCCGACCGGGTGCTCACCCTGCGCGGCGAGCGGTCGCGCTACTTCGACCCGGCCGCCGACTCCGGCGACACCCTCGTCGACCAGCCGACCACCAACCTGGCCAGCGACACCTACTACCAGGCGATGCGCCAGTCCGGCACCGTGCGGCGCCTGGTGAACCGCCCGGCACCGCTCGGCCCGACCAGTCAGCTACGTCAGCTGGTGGCGGGCTACGTCGCCGGTTACAACCGCTACCTCGGCGAGACCGGGGTCGCCAACCTGCCCGATCCGACCTGCCGGGGCGCCGCCTGGGTCTCGCCGATCACCGCCGACGACGTGTGGAGCGGCATCTACGACATCACGATGTTGAACGGGACCACCTCGTTCCGTGGCCAGATCGCGTCGGCGACGCCGCCGACCGGCCCGGGCCCGAGCGCGGCCGTGCCTGCGTTGCCCGCGAACACCGCGGATGGCATCGGCAGCAACGGATGGGCGCTGGGGAAGGACATCACCGTCGGCAAGGACGGCATGCTGCTGGCCAACCCGCACTTTCCGTGGACCGGCGACGGACGGTTCTACCAGGTTCAGCTGACCATTCCCGGGCAGCTGGACGTCTCGGGGGCGAGCCTGTACGGCACACCGGTGGTGGAGATCGGGCACACGAGCGGCCTGGCCTGGACCCACACCGTGTCGCAGGCGCAGCGGTTCACCCTCTACCAGTTGAACCTCGTGCCGGGGCAGCCAACCAGCTACCTGGTGGACGGCAAGCCGGTAGCGATGACAAGCCGGACGGTTTCGGTGACGGAAACCGTTGGTGGAAAGCAGACCCAGGTGAACAGGACGCTGTACTACTCGGAATTCGGGCCGGTACTGGCCGGCAACTGGACCCGGGCGACCGCGTTCGCCCTGCACGACGCCAACGCGGACAACCTGCGCGCGATGAACGAGTGGCTGGCCATGGACCAGTCGCGGAACCTGAGCCAGCTGCACGCGGCGCAGAACACCTACCAGGGCATCCCGTTCACCTACACCCTCGCGACCGACACCAGCGGCACCACCTATTTCGGTGATGCCGGGGTGGTGGCGCACGTGACCGACGCGCAGGCCGCGCGATGCGTGGACACCCCGCAGGGCAAGGCGAACTTCCCACACGAGTTCATTTTGGACGGTTCAACGTCTAGCTGTGGCTGGGGGAGCGATGCCGACGCGATCGAGCCAGGAATCTTCGGACCGCACAACTATCCGCAGCTGACCACCACCGACTACGTGGCCAACTCGAACGACAGCCCATGGCTGACCAACGCCACCATGCCGATCACCGGCTACCCGGCGATCTACGGCAGCACGGGCACGCCACGCGGCGCGCGCACTCGGCTCGGCATCGAGATGATCAACGGTCGCGTCGGCGGAACCGACGGGCTCGGTACGCCCGGCTTCACGCTGCCGACGTTGCAGACCATCATGATGAACAACCGCAACTTCAGCGCCGAGGACGCGCGGGCCGGCGTCGTCGCCATGTGCACGGCGCACCCGATGCTGACCGCGACCAATGGCAGCCCGGTTGATGTCGGCCAGGCCTGCCGGGTGCTGTCGAGCTGGGACGGGCACGGCGATCTGACCAGCGCCGGTGAGGTGCTGTGGCGGCAGTTCACCGACCGGCCGCTGCAGACCGATCCGTCGGTGGTGCCCTTCGATCCGGCTCATCCGCTGACCACGCCGAGCGGACTGAACGGCGACAACCAGGATGTGCAGCGGGCGTTCGCCGACACGGTACAGTTCTTCCAGGACAACGACATTCCACTCGAGGTCACGGTGGCGCAGGCGCAGCACTACGATGGCGTCTCGGTGCCCGGCTGCAGTGGCGGCGAGGGCTGCTTCGACGTGGTGGACCCGCAACCGCTGGGCGCCAACGGGTCCTATCCGGACATCGGCCGCAGCGCCGGGCACGGCTCCAGTTTCGTCATGGCCGTGGAAATGACCCCGAGTGGCCCGCGAGCCAGGACAGTGCTGACCTACTCGGAATCGGCGAACCCGGATTCACCGCACCACCTCGACCAGACCGAACTGTTCGCGCACAAGCAGTGGGTGACCGACGAGTTCACCGAGGCCCAGATCGACGCCGACCCGCGGTTGCAGGTGACGGACCTGCACTGCTGAGCGGCTTATGGCAGGGCGCTGGCTTCGGCTGGGAGGGTCCGGAGCTGGGCGGCGTCGCGGCCGGGTGGGGTGCCGAAGAGTCTGCGGTACTCGCGGTTGAACTGGGTGGGGCTGTCGTAGCCGACCGAGTGACCGACCCCCGCGACGTCGCCCGGGCGCGCGACCAGCAGCGACCGGGCCTGCTGCAGGCGAATCCGCTTCTGGAACTGCAACGGGCTCATCGTGGTGACCGCGCGGAAGTGCCGGTGGAACGCGGATTCGCTCATCCCGGCCAGCCGGGCCAGTTCGGCGATGCGCATCGGTTCGGCGTAGTTGTCGCGGATCCAGGTGATGGACCGGCCGACGTGCGACAGTCCGCTGTCGGCCAGGCCGATCTGGCGGATCATGGCGCCACACGGCCCGGTGAGCAGGCGCCACAGGATCTCGCGTTCGATCAGCGGGGCGAGCACGGGCGCGTCGGCGGGGTGGTCGAGCAGGCGCAGGAGGCGCACCGCCGCGTCGAGGAGTTCGGGGCTCGCGGTGCCGGTGGCGATGGCCGGGGCGTCGGGAGTACCCCGGGACCATTGGGCAACCGGACCCTGTAGGAGCAGTGGGGCGATCGCGGCGGGGCGCAGGGCGATTCCCAGGCCCAGCGCGGGCGTTCGCGGGGAGGCCTCGATGAAGTGGCCGGTGACCGGGAGGGTGGTGGTGACCACCAGGAACTGCCCGGCCCGGTACTCGAACACCTCCTCGCCGAGCAGGAGTTGTTTGCCGCCTTGCGCCATGACGACCAGCAGCGGCTCGGTCAGCGAGTGGTCCGGCGCCGAGTCGGTGACGCGGGAGAGCAGCAGGCCGTCGATGGACGTGCGCAGGCCGGGCCGGGCATGGGTGGCGATGAGGTCGCGGATCTCGGCGAGGTCGGGCACACCTCACCGAAGCATCCCAGCGGTGAGCGTGGCAAGTCCGATTGAGGCTGATCGAGCAGGATCAGGCAAGAACCGAAGCGGATCGATCTACCGCGCGGAGGTGACTCGCGTTTCGATGAACGGGACACCTTCGATCCGTATGGGAGCCGTTCATGTCTCTTGATCACTACGTCACCCTTGGCCGATCCGGCCTGCGCGTGAGCCCGCTCGCGCTCGGCGCGATGACCTTCGGCGAGGATCCGGGTGGCGCCGGATGCGGCGTCGAGGAGTCCGAGAAGATCCTCGCGGCCTACCTGGATCGCGGTGGGAACTTCGTCGACACCGCGAACTTCTACACCAACGGCCACTCCGAGAAGATCCTCGGCGACTTCTTCGCCGCCCGGCCCGGCAGCCGCCAGCACGTGGTGCTGGCCTCGAAGTTCTTCACCAACATGTTCCCGGGCGACCCCAACGGCGGCGGCGCGGGACGCGGATCGATCACGGCTGCGCTCGACGCGACCCTGCGCCGCCTGCGCACCGACTACCTGGACCTCTACTGGTTGCACAATTGGGACCGCAACACCCCGATCGAGGAAACTCTGCGCGCCCTGGACGATCTGGTGCGCGCCGGGAAGATCCGCTATGTGGGCTTCTCCAACACGCCCGCCTGGGTGACCGCGCAAGCTCAGACCACGGCGCTGTTGCGTGGCTGGACGCCGCTGATCGCGCTCCAGGTCGAATATTCGCTGCTGGCCCGCACGGTCGAGGGCGAACTCGCGCCGCTCGCGCGGGATCAGGGCATGGCGCTGGTGCCGTGGAGTCCGCTGAAGAACGGGTTCCTGTCCGGCAAATACCGGCGCGGCGCCGAGGTCGCCGACTCGGCACGCACGGCTTTTGTCGGTGGGCCGAGCGAAGATGACTTCGTTGTCATCGACGCGGTCGCGGCGGTCGCCGATGAACTGGGCACCAGTTCGGCCGCGGTGGCCTTGGCGTGGCTGCGGGCGCGGGCAGGCACCGTGGTGCCGATCGTGGGTGCGCGGCGGGTCGAGCAGTTGGAGAGCAACCTGGCCGCCTCGGACGTGGTGCTCAGCCCGGAGCAGTTGCGGCGGTTGGACGAGGTGTCCGCGCCGTCGCTGGACTATCCGGCGCCGATGCACGGTGCGCTGCGCGCGATGCTGCAGTTCGCCGGTAGCACGGTCGACGGCGAACCGTCCACTGTGTACCCGCCGTTGGTGCAGAGCGCCGTTCGCTACTGAGCGCTGATATCGCGATAGAGGACGCGCACGGCGAAGGCGATCCACTCCGGGTTATCCCAGTCGGCCCAGCGACTCCGCGCGTCCTGCTCGATCGTCGCGGTCGCTTCGTCGAGCGTTGCGCCCGCCGCGTGCAGTCGAGCGGCTTCGGCGCTGATGTGCCGGAGGTAGTCGCGGACCGCGCGGATCGTGGCCAGGTCGGTGGTTTCGCCGTGGCCGGGCACGACGATCGCGGGGTCCAGTGCGATCAGGTCGTCGAGCACGGTGATCCAGCGACCGGGGTCGACTTCGATGTCGTGCGGCGGAAAGTACGGCGTGATCGGGAACATCCGCGTTTCCACCAGGTCGCCGGTGAACAGCACGCGATCGTCGACGAGCACGGTCTGGTCGCCCGCGGTGTGCGCGGGGCCGTGGGGGCGCAGGGTCGCGGTGTGGCCGCCGAGGTCGATGTCGAGCCGGCCGGTGTAGGTGAGGTCGGGCTCGGTGAGTCGTACGTCGGCGAGTTCGGCAGCGATGAGCGGGCCGAAACCGCTGAACATGGCCAGATAGCCAGGCCCCTTGGTGCGCAGCTCGTCGAGTTGGCCGCGGTTGTAGACGATCGTGGCGGCGCCCGCGAACGCTTGCGCACCGAAACCGTGCTCCGGGTGGAAGTGCGTCGTGGTCAGGTAGAGCGGGCGGTCACCGGCCAGCCGCCTGGCTTCGGCGAGGACGTGGGCGCCGTTGCGTGGGCCGAGGCCGGTGTCCACGACCAGCGCGGCGCGCTCGCCGATCACGATGCCGATGTTCGGCACGAGCGGCACGCGACCGTCCGGGATGACGAAGACGCCTTCGGCGACTTCGATCGGTTCACCGTGCACGAGCGGGGCCGGCAGCTCGCTGATGTCGGGAAGTGTGGTCATGATGCGAGTCCCATCTGATCAGTGTTCAGATGACTCGACGATAGCAAACAATCTGAACAGCGCTAAGATTGGCTGGTGAGCTACCACCACGGCGATCTGTGCGATGCGATCCTCGACGCGGCGGAGACCTTGGTCCGCGAGCGCGGCGCGGACGGCTGGTCGCTGCGTGAGGTGTCCGCCCGGATCGGGGTCAGCCCGAGCGCCGCGTATCACCACTTCCGCTCGCGCGACGACCTGGTCAGCACGTTGTCGCATCGCGTACTGGCCAGCCTCGGCCAGCGGCTGCGGCACGCCGTCCAGCACGTGCGTGGGGACGATCCGCTGCAGCGGCTGATCGCGCTGGGGCGTGGCTACGTGCACTGGGTGCTGGACGATCCGGCGGTCGCCGCGCTCGCCTTCCGCGCCCGCCACACTCAGCCCGCGACGCCGATCTTCCCGCATCCGCAGGACGTGCTCGACGAGGAACTGGACCGGCTCGGGTTGCCGGAGGCGGCCCGCGACGGCGCGGATTTCCTGTTCTGGGCGGCGATCCACGGCGAAGCGATGCTGCTCGCGGAGGGCCTGGTCAAGCTGGACAGCAACCGCGCGGTCGACCGGCACACCGAACGACTCGTGCGTGCGCTGCTCACCGGAATCGCCCAGGAACCAGCAAGCGTGGACCGGCCGAAGGCACGCTCTGCCTACACCGAGCGCCGAGGTTAGGCCCGGTCAGGCAGCGGCCTCCGGCGAGTTGAGCGGCGACCAGGTGTGGCCCAGCCTGCGGATCAGGCTCGCGTACGCGGCGATCATCCGGCGCCGGCCGAACCTCGGCCGCGCCGCGCGCAACGCGGGCGCGAACTCCTCCCGTCGCGCGAACGCCTCGGTCCACGCGGCCGCGACGGCGTCCGGATCGGGTTCGGTCAGCAGCCCACACCCGGCCACGATCGACGCGCAGTCACCGACATCGGTACTGACCGGAACGGCACCGCACAGCAAGCCCTCGATCAGGCACAGCGGCGCGGCTTCGCCGAACGCGGAGGTCAACGCGACCACGTCGGAGGCGGCGAAGATCGCCGGTGGATCGTCGCGCACCCCGAGCAGGTGCAGCCGGCTCGACGCGGAAAGCCAGGCCAGCGCGGGATTGGCCGAGGTCATCCCGGCACCGCACATGATCACGTGCGCGTCCGGGGTGGTGGCGAGGAAGATCCCGGCGGCGGCCAGGAACAGCGGTACGTTCTTCATCGCGTCGTACCTGGCCGACAGCGTGACCACCGGCGCGTCGTCGGGGATGCCGAGCCCGGCGCGCACCTCGAACCGAGCGCGCCGATCCGGCCGGAACCGGCGCAGGTCGACGCCGTTCGGGATCACTTCGAGCAAACCGGCCGGGATGCCCGCGGCCTGGTAGGCGTCCCTCGCCGACTCCGCGCAGCAGACCAGCGCGCCGATCGTGCCGGCCCGGACGGCGGCATGCAGTTCGCCGAGCGCCTGGTTCTCCGGGTCGGACCGGTGCAGGCAGGTGATCACCGGAACCTCGCTCGACCCGGCCTGGTTCACCAGTCGCAGCGGCTGTTCCTTGAGCGTGAGCAACACGTGCGCGTCGGCCGCGACGCTGCGGTAGGCCTCGATTTCCGCGTCCGAGAACGACGCCGGTCCCGCGCCCTCCCGCAGCGCGGTGACCGGTACGCCCGCCTCGACGAGCCTGCGATGGCAGGCATCGTCGTGCATGCGCTGCCGGGTCGCCTCCCGGAACACCTCGGCGTTGATGCTCAGCACCCGATGCCGCTGCCCCCGGCCATGCAGGCCCGCGACGACATCGGTGTGCAGAATCCGCGCGCCACCACTGAAGAATCCCTCGTAGAGGGACAGCACGCCGAGTTCTCCTGTCATGTCGAAATGGTCGGGGATCGGGTGGCCCGGCCACACTTCGCGGCTCGGAAATTTCTTGTGAATTCCGGGTTTCAGGCTCCGGTGGACGAACCGGGCCGGACGATCATCAGCACGGTCACCGCGACCCACAGCAGGTTGAACAGCCCGGTGTACATGGCCAGCCGGGCGGGTAGCGCCCGCTCGACGGTCTCCGCGCCGAGGATCACCTTCTGTCGCGGGATGATCACCGCGCTCATGGTGATCGCCGCGGCCGCGGTCAGGATCATCGACGCGACCAGCCACGGGCTGCCCAGCACGTGCATGGCGCCCGCGGTGGCCAGACCGAAGAACGGCACGGCGATCGCCACCAGCGCATACACCCGGCAGATCCGGTGCAGCAGGCGCGCGGCGGCTGGCGAGTTTCTGGCCATCGCGGGGAACATGCTGGCCGCGACCGTCATCGGGCCGAACGCGATGATCGCGACGATCACGTGGATCGCGAGCAGGGCCTTGGTCACGCGCGTGCTCCCGCCGCCTGCCAGACCGGGCCCCGCCGGAGGTGCTCCATCAGTTGCTCGACGGCCAGCGCCACGCCCGGCCCCAGTTCCCGCTCGACCAGGTACAGGCCGAGGTCGAGGCCGGAGGTCACGCCGGCCGCGCTGATCAGGTCGCCGTCGTCGACGACGCGCGCGTCGATCGCTATCGGCCCCAACTCGCCGAGTTGCGCCAGTCCCATGTGGTGGGTGGTGGCCGGGCGCCCGTTGATCAGCCCGGCCATCGCGAGCAACAGCGACCCGCCGCACACGGTCGTCACGGTCACCGTCGGATCGGCGAGGGCCTGCCCGAGCAGACCGGGCAACTCGGTGCCGAGCGTGCGGGCGAGGATGGCCGGGATCTCGCTGTCCTCCCCAGAAATCCGGCCTGCCGCGCCGGGTACCACGATCAGATCGGCGCGGGCCGGATCGAGCGCGGCGGTTGCCCGCAAGGTCAGCAGGTCGAGGCCGCTCGGCACCTCGCGAGCGCCTTCGGCCGAGACCAGTTCGGCGGAAATCGCTCCTTCCGCGAACATCCCGCCAGCGGCGAGCACCTCGTAGGGCGCGATCACGTCGAGCGGATCGAACCCGTCGAACAGCACGATCTGTGCCAGCATCAGTCCTCCTCGGATCGGATGGACCTTCAGCCAACCGTGCGGATCGCGATCATGGAACTGGCTGGATTGCCAGCTTCCAACAGATTCTCGCCAGGATGTCGCCTAGGGTGTTGCCATGCACACCGTCGCGGTTCTCGCGCTCGATCAGGTCATTCCGTTCGACCTGAGCACGCCGCTGGAGGCGTTCGGCCGCTCCCGCCTGCCCGATGGCCGTCCCGCCTACCGGGTGCGGGTCTGCGCGCCGACGCCGGCCGTCGACGCCGGCGCGTTCACCGTGACCGCGCCCTATGGACTGGACGCGCTGGCCGAAGCCGACACGATCATCCTGCCCGGCCGCGCCGATCCCACCGCCGAGACACCCGAGCCCGTGCTCGACGCGATCCGGGCGGCCGCGGCGAGCGGCACCCGGATCGCGTCGATCTGCGTCGGCGCGTTCATCCTCGCCGCGACCGGCCTGCTCGACGGTCTCCGCGCGACAACGCACTGGACGGCGGCAGGCCTGCTCGCCGAGCGCTTCCCCGCGATCGACGTCGACCCGGACGTGCTCTACGTGGACAACGGCCAGTTCCTCACCTCGGCCGGTGCCGCCGCCGGACTGGATCTGTGCCTGCACATGATCCGCCGCGATCACGGCTCCGCGGTGGCCGCCGATACCGCGCGGTTGTCGGTGATGCCACTGGAACGCGAAGGCGGACAGGCCCAGTTCATCGTCAACGACCAGCCGGTGACGCCGCGCGGTTCGGCGCTGGAACCGGTGCTGCGCTGGATGCAGGACAACGCCGAAGCCGACCTGACCTTGGAAGACATCGCCGAACATGCCGGGATGAGCACCAGAACGCTCAATCGGCGCTTCCGCGAGCAAACCGGAACCACTCCGCTGCAATGGCTGCACCGCGCCCGGATCCGCCAGGCGCAGTATCTGCTGGAGTCGACCGATCACCCGGTCGACCGCATCGCGGGTCAGGTCGGATTCGGCTCCCCGACCGCGTTCCGCGACCGGTTCAAGCGCGTCGTCGGCACCAGCCCGGCCGCCTACCGAGCCGCGTTTCAGCCGGCCGTCTCGTAGCGAGTGTTCATCGAGACCTCTTCCCAGGCGGCCAGATCGTCCAGTTGGGCGGTCAGTTTCGCGCGGATCCGGGTGACCGCTTCCGGCCCGAGCGGCAGGCGCAACGGCGAGTCGGCCCGGTCCACCAGCAGGATGATCGCCTCGGCGGCGCGCGCCGGATCGTTGGGCTGGTTGCCGTCCTGGTCCCGGAACCGCGTGCGCAGTCCGCCCGCCGGGGTGTCGCGGTAGTCGTCGATCGGCTCGGCGAAGGTCATCGACCGGCCCGCGAATTCGGTACGGAACGGACCAGGCTCCACAATGCTCACCCGGATGCCCAGCGGCGCCAGTTCGCCGGCCAGGGCTTCGGACATGCCCTCCAGCGCGAACTTGGACGTAGCGTAGGCCGCGTGCCCCGGGTTGCCGACGACGCCGCCGACCGAAGACAGTTGCACGATGTGCCCGCCGCGTTGCGCGCGCATCGTCGGCAGCACGGCCCGCGTGACCGCGGCGACGCCGAACACGTTGGTCTCCAGCACCGCGCGCAGCTGCGCTTCGGACAGTTCTTCCAGCGCGCCGATCAGGCCGTGGCCCGCGTTGTTGACCAACACGTCGATCCGGCCGAAGTGGGCCAGCGCCGCGTCCACCGCTTCCCGGATGGACGCCTGGTCAGTGACGTCAAGGCGCACGGTCAGGACCTGCTCGGGCGCCCGCTCGGCGAGATCCTTGATGCTTGCCGCGTTCCTCGCGGTGGCGACGACGCGCTCACCTCGGCTGATGAGGGTCTCGGCCAAGTGGCGGCCGAACCCCGCACTGGTGCCGGTGATCAGCCAGACCCGGTTGGGCCTGCTGGTGGATGTGGTCATCGACCTCTCCCTGATAAGTTACCTTGATACTCAAACTAAAGTACCTTGATACTCAAGGCGGTGTCGAGTGAGTGCTTCACGGGATGGCGATTCCGTCGATGCGGACCTGGCGACCTGGCTCGACGTGATGCCGGTCGACGTCGATCCCGAGGTCGAAGCCGCCCGTCAGCGCATCGCGCGGATCGGCAGGCAGTTCGAGCAGGTGCTGCGCCGCGCCGCCGCCCAGCACGAACTGACCGTGGGGGACTGGCAGGCGCTCTCGGCACTGCACCGCTCCGGCGAGCCCTACGTGCTCACGCCCAAGGAACTCACCGACCTGCTCAGCGTCACCTCGGGCACCATCAGCGTGCGGATCGACCGGCTCAGCAAGGCCGGACTGGTGGAACCGGTCGCGGCAACCGATGGCCGCAGCCGCCCGATCCGGCTCACCGAGAAAGGCCGCGAACGCTGGGCCGCGGCCACCAAGATGCGCACCGACTACGAGCGGGAAATCTTCTCCGACGCGCTGCGCGAAGCCGAACTCGCCGAGCTGAATCCGTTGCTGCGCCTGCTGTTGAGCCGGTTCGAGCAGGAGTTCGGCCGGGCGTCGGCCATGGACACGCTACGCACCGACTGAGCGCAGCAACCGATCCAGCGCCGCCGGATCGCCGCTCGTGCGAACCCTGTCGGGCGGTAGGTGGCCGGGATTCTCGAACAGTGCGTTGAAGGTGACCGGATCCGTGCTGATCCCCGCCGCCGGATTCGCCGGTTCACCGCGCTGCACGTGCCACCGTCCGTCCTCGGCGCGCACCGTCCACACGCTGCCGTCCAGTTCGACCCGGTACTCGGCCAACTCCGCCGGATCGGGTTTTCCGCCGCCCCGCAGGAACAGCATCATCGACGTCGCGTTGAGCGTCGCGCCCTCCGCGCGCGGGAAACGCAGGCCCCAGCCGCCGAGCGCGAGCAGGATCGGCTCCAGTTCACGACCGATCTCGGTCAGTTCGTACACCCACGATCCGGCCGGTGGCGCCAGCTTCCGCCTGCTGAGCACGCCGCGCCCTTCCAGTTCGCGCAACCGATCAGTGAGCAGGTTCGAACTCGCCGCAGGCAAGGCCGCGCGCAGATCGGAGAAGCGCTGCGGCCCGAGCAGCAGTTCGCGCACAACCAGCAAAGCCCACCGCTCGCCGACCACATCAAGAGCCCGGGCGATCCCGCAAGCGTCGCCATAACTGCGCGTAGTAGGCACAGTTCAACTCTACAACCCAGAGGTTGTTTTTAACAACCAGAGTCGCTACGGTCGGGTTCATGGGACAACCAGTTGTGCATTTCGAGATCATCGGCACCGACCCGGACGCGCTGCGCGCGTACTACGGCGACCTGTTCGGCTGGAAGTTCGCCGTCGGCGGACCGGTCGCCCCGTCCGTCTCGGCGGCAGGCCGATACGGCTTCACCGAAGCCGAGGAAGGCAGCATCCCCGGCGGAATCGGTGGCGGCGAAGGCTATTCCGGGCGTGCCCTGTTCTACGTCGGTGTGTCCGATGTGGAGGCAGCGCTGGCCAACGCCGAACGCCTCGGCGGCAAGCGCGTCATGGGCCCGGAACGCTCGCCCGGCACCGATCTCGTCGTCGGTCAGTTCACCGACCCGGAAGGGCAGTTGGTCGGCGTCGCCGGCGTGCGCTAGGCGCTGACCTGCTGGAACGTCCGTCGATAGGTGTCCGGCGGCACGCCGACCGTCCGATTGAAGTGCCGTCGCAGGGTGGCCGCGCTGCCCATGCCGACCCGCTCGGCGATCACGTCCACGCTCTCGTCGCTGTTCTCCAGCAACTCCTGCGCGCGAGCGATCCGCTGGGTCAGCAGCCACTGCAACGGCGTCGTGCCGACCAGCGCGCCGAACTGGCGGGTCAGGTTGCGCGGGCTCATGTGCGCCCGCCTGGCCAGATCGGGCACGGTCAGCGGTTCGTGTAGGTGTGCGAGGGCCCAGTTCAGCACCTCGGCCAGGCCGTGCTCGTCGCCCGCCGGGATCGGGTTCGAGATGAACTGCGCCTGCCCGCCCGGCCGGTGTGGCGCGATCACCAGGCGACGGGCCAGCGCGTTCGCGATCGTCGAGCCGTGGTCGGAACGCACCATGTGCAGGCACAGATCCAGCCCCGCGGCCTTGCCCGCCGACGTCAGAATGTCGCCCTCGTCCAGGTAGAGCACCCCCGGATCGACCTCGACCTTCGGATAACGCCGAGCCAGCAGATCCGCCCACATCCAGTGCGTCGTGGCCCGGCGGCCGTCCAGCAAACCAGCCTCGGCCAGCACGAACGCGCCCGTGCAGATCGACGCGATCCGCGCGCCCGCCTCGTGCGCCGCCCGCACCGCCTCCACCAGTTCGCCCGGCGGATCGTCGATCACGTTGTGACAGGCGGGCACGATCACCGTGTCGGCCCTGGCCAGTTCATCCAGGCCGTACGGCGTGTCCGCCCGGAACCAGCCGCCGACCCGCGCGTTCGGCGGCGAACACACCATCAGCTCGTACCAGGGATCCACCAGATCCGGCCGGTCCACGCCGAACACGGCGGCCGGCACGGCCAGCTCGAACATCGGGATGCCGTCGGTGACGGCCAACGCCACAACGCTCATGTCCGAAAGTGTACGCATGTTGTCGTTCCAGCCACTCGTCGCTGGGCGCCGCACTGGTCAGCATGGTGAGCGTGCTGAATGTCGAAACCGTTGACCGATCCTGGCTCCGCGCCGGGACCGCCGTCGCCGCGGTCGGCTGGGGTGCCAACCAGTTCGCCCCGCTGCTGTTGCTCTACCGATCCCGGCTCGGCCTGTCCGCCGCCACCGTCCAGGCCACCTTCGGCCTCTATGCGTTGGGCCTGATGCCCGCGCTGATCGCCGGCGGCCTGCTCGCCGACCGCTACGGTCGCCGCACCGTCCTGCTCCCAGCCCTGATCGCCTCCCTGGCCGCCGGAGCCCTGCTCATCGCCGGAGGTCAAACGCCTGGCCTGCTGTTCGCGGGCAGGCTCATCGCCGGAATCGCCAGCGGCACCGCGTTCAGTTCCGGCGCCGCCTGGGTCAAGGAACTCGCCCCGCCCGGCACCGGCGCCCGCAGGCTGACCATCGCCATGACCACCGGCTTCGCCGCCGGACCGCTCGTCGCGGGCATGCTCGCCCAATGGGCACCGCTGCCCACCGTGCTGCCCTACCTCCCGCAACTCGCGCTCGCCCTGATCGCCATCCCACTGGTGCTGCGCACCCGCGAAACCGCAACCGGCCAACGCGGCGCCGACCAACCCGCCGCTGGGCTGCACCTGTCCGGCTTGCGCAACCGCGATTTCCGCCGGGTGATCGTGCCCTTGGCACCGTGGGTATTCGGCTCCGCGTCGATCGCCCTCGCGTTCCTCCCCGGCTTCGTCCCCGGATCGATGGTGATGGGAGCCATCACCGCGACCCTGACCGCGCTCGCCGGAATCGCCATCCAGCCACTCGCCCGCCGACTCGGCCGGATCGCCCTGCGCCGCAGCGCAATGGCCATCGTCGTGGCCGGGTTGCTCATCGCCTCGATAGCCACCCAGCCCGCCGTGATCATCGTCGCCGCGCTCGTGCTCGGCGCGGGTTACGGCGCCTGCCTGGTGTGCGGCCTGCTCGAAGTCCAGCGCATCGCCGCGCCCGCCGAACTGGCCGGGCTCACCGCGATCTACCAGGCGATCTCCTACCTAGGCTTCGCCGCCCCGTTCCTACTGACCTTCATCGACCCGACCGTCGGGCTCCTCATCGCAGCGGCCCTCGCCGCGCTCACCCTCCTGTGGACGGCCAAAAAATGATCCGCTCAGCCACCGAAGCCCTGCGCCTGCTGCACTCCGGCGAACTCACCAGCACCGAACTGGTGTCCGCCCAACTCGATCGCATCGACAAGATCAACCCATCGGTCAACGCGATCCGCGACGTCCTGGCCGACGAAGCCCTTGCCGCGGCCGAGAAAGCCGACCGCCGCCTGCGGGCAGGCGCGCCCATCGGCCCGCTCGACGGCTTGCCGGTCACCATCAAGGACAACATCGACGTCGCGGGCAGCGCCACCACCCAAGGCGTCGCCGCGTTCGCCAAGGACATCACCACAGTGGACGCACCGGTCGTCGCCAACCTCCGCGCCGCGGGCGCGATCCCCATCGCCCGCACCAACATGCCCGACTTCGCGCTGCGCTGGCACACCGAGGGCACCGTCAATCCCTGGAACCCCGCGATCACGCCAGGAGGGTCCAGCGGCGGCGAAGCCGTCAGCCTCGCCACCGGCATGAGCCTCCTCGGCGTCGGCAACGACCTCGGCGGCTCGCTGCGCTGGCCGTCCCAATGCGCCGGAACGGCCGCCCTGCGCCCCACTCTCGGTCGCATCCCGCAAGCTCAATCCCTCGAACCAGCCACCAAACCGATCAGCCTGCAACTGGTCGAAGTCCAAGGCCCGATGGCGCGGCGAGTCCCCGACCTCCGCGTCGCCTTCGCCGCCATGATCGCGCCCGACCCGCGCGACCCATGGCACGTACCCGTCCCCGCAGCCCACCTCCCAACCGCCATCCGCCGCATCCACGTCCTGCGCGACGACTACCCGCGCGCCGTGCACACCGCCCTCAACCGCGCCGCCCGCGCCCTGCTCGATGCCGGATTCGACGTGCACGACGCGCCACCGCCCGGCATCGAGGAGGCGGCCGACGGCTGGGCGCGGCTCACCAACGCCGACTCCCGCCGCGCCTGGCCAGACTGCGAACCGTTCGTCTCCGAAGGCGGTCGCCGGTTCATGGCGGCGATGTTCGACCTCGTGCCACCGGTCGACGCCGACGACTACGCGAATCTGTTCACCACCCGCGCCCGCATCGCCCGCGCCTGGTCGGAGTACCAGCGCGACACCCCGCTGGTCATCGCGCCCATCTACGCAGGCGATCCGTTTCCTGCGGGCGAGGATATCGAGCGGGCCGCCGAGATCGTGCACAACCTCGCCGCCACCGTCGCGGTCAACTTCCTCGGCCTGCCCGCCGTCGCCGTCCCGGTCGGACTCGTGGACGGCTTCCCACAGGCGGTCCAGGTGATCGGCCCGCGCTTCGGCGAAGAACTGTGCCTGCGCGCCGCCGAACTGATCGAACAACCCCTCACACCGATCGACCCCCAGCCGTAACCCCGCCCGGTCAACCAACCGCAGGCTCGCCAACCGCAGCCTCCCAGTTCGGCCAACCCCGCTCGGCCAACCCCGCTCGGCCAACCCGGCCCGGCCCCGGCCAGCCGCCTTATTCCTCGCCGAGCAACTCCGCCTGCTGCGCATTCCGCCCCGGCCGCGCGGGCAGCTGAATGTGCGCCTCGGTCCCACCCGCAGGCCGCCGCGCCAGCCACGCCCGCCCGCCATGCGCCGACACCACCTGCCGCACGATCGCCAGACCCAGCCCGGAACCAGGCATCGACCGCGCATCGGTCGTCCGATAGAACCGCTCGAACACCCGCTCCTGATCGGCCTCCGGCACACCCGGCCCCCGATCCGCCACGATGATGTCGGCCAGTCCGCCCTCGTACCGCACGTCGACCCGCACCGGATAGTCCGGCGGGCTCCACTTCGCGGCGTTGTCCAGCAGGTTGAGTACGGCTCGCTCGAGCCCGGACCGCTTGCCGAACACCATGATCGGCTGGTCGGTGAGGGTGAAGCTGACTTCGGGGGTCCTGGTCCGCGCCCGAGTCACCGCCGAGCGAACGACGCTGGCCAGATTGAGTTCCGTCGCCTCGTCGGTGCTGCCCGGATCCCGGGCCAGTTCGACGACCTCCTCGATCAGGTGATCAAGTTCACCCATCTGGGCTTCGACGTCGGAGAGCAGCTTCAGCTTGTCGTCGGTCGCCAGCCGGCGCTCGGGATTGCGCTCGGCTCGCAACAGCAGATCGATGTTGGTGCGCAAGCTGGTCAGTGGCGTCGCCAGCTCGTGACTGGCGTCCTCGACCAGCTGCCGTTGCGATTCGCGGGCCAGGCCCAGCGCGGTCAGCATCCGGTTCATGCTCGCCGCGACGCTGGCCACCTCAGCGGTTTCCCGCCGCGCGATCGGCACCGCGGCCCGCAGATCCTGCGTCTCGGCGACGTGCGCGGCTGCCCCCGCCACCCGATACACCGGCCGCAACCCGGCCACGGTGAACCCGTATCCGAGCGCCGCCGCGATCACGATCGCCAGCAGACCCGCCCCGCCGAGTAGCACCGCGAACTTGTTCAACGTGTCGTCGACCGTGGTCAGGTCGGTCGCGAACTGGACGGCATCCCCGCGGCTGGAATGCTCGGTCAGCATCAGGTAATGGACTTTGTCGAGGTAGATGTCGCGGACCTCGGCGGTCTGCGTACCCAGCGCGACCTGCACGTCCTCCGCTGCCACCGGCAGCGCCTGCGCCTGGAACTTCGGCCGCTTGCTGTGCCCGTTGGTGGAGACCACCCCGAACAACGTGCTGATGTCCGGTCGCAGCCACGCGGGCGGCGACTGCAACGTGGCCGGGTCGACCCGGTTGACCAGCGGCTCGGCCTGCTGCTGCAGGTCATCGACGATGTTGTCGCGCAGCTGGGCGCGCAGCAGGAACCAGGCGGTGCCGGACACCAGCACCACCGCGAGCGCGACCGCGGCCGCGGTGAGCACCGTCAACCGTCGCCTGATCGTCGGCCGGCTCACCCTTGGCCTCCCTGCCGCGTCAGTGCGCTCGCTCCGAGGAGTCGGATTCGCGCAGCACGTAGCCGACGCCGCGCACCGTGTGCACCAGCCTCGATTCGCCCGCCGCTTCGAGCTTGCGGCGCAGATAGCCGATGTAGACGTCGAGGCTGTTGGACTTGGTGCCGAAGTCGTAACCCCACACCTCGGTGAACAGCACCGATCGAGTGACTACTCGGGTCGCGCTCTGCAACAGCACAGCGAGCAGGTCGAACTCGGTCTTGGTCAGTTCGATCACCCGGTCGCCCCGCAGAACTGAGCGGTTGTCCGGGTCGAGGGTCAGATCGGCGAAGGTGAGCGCCTCGTGCTCGCCCGGGTCGGCCCTTCGCAGCAGCGCCCGCACCCTGGCCAGCAGTTCTTCCGGCGCGAACGGCTTGACCACGTAATCGTCGGCACCCGCGTCGAGCCCGACCACCCGGTCGCCGACCGTGCGCCGAGCGGTCACCATCAGCACCGGAACCCGGTCGCCGGTGACCCGCAGCCTGCGGCATGTCTCAAGGCCATCGAGCCCCGGCATCATCACATCGAGAATCACCAGATCGTGGTGACCGGCACGTAGCGCGTCCAGTGCGCTGTAACCGTCGCTGGCCAGCTCCACCTGGTAACCCTCGAACCGCAGGCTTCGGCTGAGCGACTCACGCACCGCAGGCTCGTCATCAACGACCAGAACACGCATGCCCCCATTTTGGCTGGTCGGTCATGACCGGGCGCGCGGGCTACCGCCAGACACCGACATTTTTTGCCTCGAAGGTCGTTTAGCTGCCCGGTTGTCCACATCGACAGGCGATATCCACAGATTCCGCACAGCTTCCACCAGCCGCTTGCCAGTTTCGCCAAGGTGGTCCCCGACACCGCACGACCACCAGAACCGGAGACAGCAATGGAGACCAACACCGTGATCGGCAACATCTGCGCCGACCCGATCATGCGCATGACGAAGAAGAGCGGCCGCGCCATGGTGCGCTTCAACGTCGCCGTCAACCGGCGCAAGTTCGGCGAGGAACCTGTCGAACGTTCGCCCGTGTTCCACCGCGTCAACTGCTACGGCCCGCTGGCCGAGAACGTCAGCAACACGCTGCGCAAAGGAATGGAGGTACTCGTGGTCGGGGAGTGGGTCGACGACTCCTACGAGGACGACAAGGGCCAGAAACACACCCAGTACGCGCTGGAGGCCAAATCCGTCGGACCTGGCCTGCGCTGGGCGACGGCAACGGTCACGAAAGTCGAGCGACCGGCGCGGGTGATCCCGCTACCAGCGCCGCCCGCCCCCGAGCCAGACTCACCGATCGATCGGAATGATGATCACGAATCAGATGAATTCTCAGCGAACGAGAAACCGGCTGGACCGGTGAGTAAGCCGACACGCGCCACGCGAAAGGGGGAACGCCAGCCCGCGCGGGCAAGCTGATCAATTGGCCAAAACAGGCCGGGCAACCCCGTTGACATGCGTCGGGTCGGTCGCCGGGCAGGTCGGGCCATTGCTCGGGAGAGCATGGGCAAGGAAGCGATTCGGAGTCATTCAGGCCGACCGAGGTACGCGGCCCCCTGCGGCGCATCTACGATCGCGGCCATGGCCGAGTTCATCTACACCATGCACAAGGTGCGCAAGGCGCACGGGGACAAGGTCATCCTCGATGACGTCACGCTCTCCTTTTACCCGGGAGCCAAGATCGGCGTAGTCGGGCCTAACGGCGCCGGCAAGTCGACTGTGCTCAAGATCATGGCAGGTCTTGAGCAGGCGAACAATGGCGAGGCCATGCTCTCGCCCGGGGCCACGGTCGGCATCCTCATGCAGGAGCCTCCGCTCAACGAGGAGAAGACGGTCCTCGGCAACGTCGAGGAGGGCGTTGGCGAGATCAAGGTGAAGCTCAACCGCTTCAACGAGATCGCCGAGAAGATGGCTGTCGACTACTCCGACGAGCTGATGGAGGAGATGGGCTCGCTCCAGGAGGAACTCGACCACGCCGACGCCTGGGATCTCGACTCGCAGCTGGAACAGGCGATGGACGCGCTGCGCTGCCCACCACCGGACGCGGAGGTGAGCAACCTCTCCGGAGGTGAGCGGCGCCGGGTCGCCCTGTGCAAGCTGCTGCTGAGCAAGCCCGACCTGTTGCTGCTCGACGAGCCGACCAACCACCTGGACGCGGAAAGCGTGCTGTGGCTGGAGCAGTTCCTCTCGCAGTACTCCGGTGCCGTCCTCGCGGTCACCCACGACCGGTACTTCCTGGACAACGTGGCCCAGTGGATTCTCGAACTGGACCGCGGCCGTGCGCACCCGTACGAGGGCAACTACTCCACCTACCTGGAAAAGAAGGCGGAGCGGCTTGCCGTTGAAGGAAAAAAAGACCAGAAGCTCCAGAAGCGCCTGAAGGATGAATTGGCTTGGGTTCGGTCCGGGGCAAAGGCCCGGCAGGCCAAGTCGAAAGCGCGACTGCAGCGTTACGAGGAAATGGCGAACGAGGCCGAGCGCACGCGCAAGCTCGACTTCGAGGAGATTCAGATTCCGCCGGGGCCGCGACTGGGCACCGTCGTGGTCGAGGTGAACAACCTCAACAAGGGTTTCGGGGATCGGGTGCTGATCGACGGCCTGAGCTTCGACCTGCCACGGAACGGAATCGTCGGTGTCATCGGTCCGAACGGTGTCGGTAAGACGACCCTGTTCAAGACCATTGTCGGGCTGGAAAAGCCCGACAGCGGTGACGTGCGCATCGGCGACACCGTGAAATTGTCCTACGTCGACCAGAACCGTGCCGGTATCGACCCGAAGAAGAATGTCTGGGAGGTGGTCTCCGAAGGCTTGGATTACATCAAGGTCGGGCAGGTGGAGATGCCGTCCCGGGCCTACGTGAGCGCGTTCGGATTCAAGGGTCCGGATCAGCAGAAGCCGGCCGGTGTGCTCTCCGGTGGTGAGCGCAACCGGCTCAACCTGGCGCTGACCCTCAAACTGGGCGGCAACCTGATCCTGCTCGACGAACCAACCAACGACCTGGACGTGGAAACCCTCGGCTCACTGGAGAACGCGCTTGAGCAGTTCCCCGGCTGCGCCGTGGTGATCTCCCACGACCGGTGGTTCCTCGACCGCGTCG
Organism: Pseudonocardiaceae bacterium; assembly: GCA_035248365.1. GTDB lineage: Bacteria > Actinomycetota > Actinomycetes > Mycobacteriales > Pseudonocardiaceae > CAJCJE01. Next base: position 20,032 of record DATFHN010000199.1, read on the forward strand.
CGACCCACATCCTCGCGTGGGAAGGGACCGAGGAGGACCCGGCGTCCTGGTTCTGGTTCGAGGGCAACTTCGAAGGCTACGAGAAGAACAAGATCGACCGGCTCGGTCAGGACGCGGCCCGTCCGCACCGGGTGACTTATCGCAAGCTCACCCGGGACTGAGCGGAGTTTCGCGGAGGTGTCGTCGAGAGGTGATGCGCGAGCTGACGCCGAGGTGGGTTCGATCGTTGGACCCGCCTGGTCCTGGCGTTGGCAGGCGCCCGAGCTAGCCCTGGTTTTCGGGGAACGGGCGCTGCGCACCGCCGATCAACGCGGTGACCAACTCGCTGGCCTCTGGGCGCAGACACTGGTCGTGTCCGCGTCCTGCCGACTCGGGCAGCAGCTGGCCGTCACGGACAAGGCCATCGACGCGCTGCGGCTGTCCGAGCGGCTGGCCGACGACGCCGCGGGAGCGATCCTCCGGGTCGAGTTGGCTGGCTGCGCGCGCTCGGCCGGCGTGCCGTTGGTGGGTGCCGGGTTGCTGCGGCCCGTGCTGTCGGCGACCGACATCCGGCCCGCGGTGCGTGCCGCGGCGCTGATCCAGCTGGCCGGTTGCCTTGCCTACTCCGAGCGGCATCGGGAACTCGACGGTGCGCTCGCCGAGGCCGATCAGCTCTACGCCGACGACGCCCAGTTCGACCAGGACACCCGGCTCGGGTTGCGTGCGGTGCTGCGCTCGTTCGTCGCGCGCGAGCACCGGCGGCGAGGTGACCTGCGCTCCGCTCTGCACGCCGCCGAGGAAGGCGCCAACCTGCTCGCCGGGCTCAGCAACCTCTCGGCGGACGGCGGCGCAGCCGCGCGGATCTCCTTGCAGCAGGTGCTCGGCCTGCTCGATCTCGGCTGGATCGACCAGGCAGCCACTGTGGCGGCCGGCGCGTTGTCCGGTCCGGTGCGGGCACACTCGGCGGCCGCGGTGGGCTGGCTGGCACTCGCCATCAGCACCCGCGTCCAGCTACCCGCTGGTCTGATCGAGCCTGCCGTCGCGCTGTTGCGGGAGATCGCCAGCATGGCCGAGCGCCACCACCGCGACGCCCTGCACGCCGAGAGCCTCAGCGCGCTCAGCGAGGCGCACGAACTCGCGGGCGAACTCGCCGAGACGCTGGACTACCTGCGTTCCGCGCAGGTAGTCCGGGCGCGCCGGTCCCGCGCGCTGCGGGCGGCTCGCAGTGCGCTGCTCGGTGCGTTCGGGGAAGCGCGCAATGCCGAGGATCTGCTGCGCCTGCTGAACCCGACCCTGTCCACCGGTCGGCGCCGAACCGTGGAACGCGGCCAGCCGCTGTTCGGCCAACGCGCAGACACGCCGCCGTCCGACGCGTCCGGCATCACCTTGGTGCTGATCGACGTGGCCAAGAACAGGTCGGGCATGGCGCCGACCGCGCGCGGCCCGGTGGCCTCGGGCTCGCTGGGACCGGGCGCGGCGGGCATCGGCACCTGGACGGCCGAATCGCTCGGGGCCGGTTCGCGCGTCGGCGATCCGGTCGGCGAGGGCGTGCTGCGCAAGGTCGTCGAGCACCTGCGCGACCTGACCCCGGCCGAGGCCGCGCTGGCGCGCGTCGGCGGGGCCGAACTCGCGGTGCTGCTCCCGGGCACCTCGCGCAACCAGGTCGAGCGCTGGGCCGAGGAACTGCGCGCGGCCATGGCCAACGTCGACTGGAGCCAGGTGACGCCCGGCCTCACCGTCAACGTGCGCACGCTGGACACCGAGGACCAGCCACACGCCGACAAGCCTTCCCCGGAACCACACCCCGCCCGCGCGGCCAACCTGCCCGCGGCGGGCATCGCCCTCGACGCGCAGCCCACCCGGTCGCGTCGCTCCGGCGAACTCACCTCACCCCGGTTGCCCATCCCGCCGCAGCCCACCGAGCCCGAGCGCAGTTCCGCGCTCGCGGTCGATCAGCCGGTGCCGCCTGCCCGCGCACCCGAACAATCCAGCGGCGGCCGTCGCGCGCGCGGCACCCAGCCGGTCGAGCAGCCGACATCGGAGCCGGTACGCACTCCGCTGCCGCAAGCGTCCCTGTCCGGCCTGTTCCCGCCGCCGCCCGAGCCGACCCCCGACCCTGAGGAGGCCGCGCGTCGTCGGCATGCCGCGAGCCAGGAGCCGACCCAGCGCTGGACACCGACCTGGCTCCCGGACGACGAAGAGTCGAACAGCGGGCGCTGGCTGCTGGACCCGTCCGAGGCAAAACCCGCCGAACCCGTCACGGAGACTCCGAGCGGCGTGGCAGGTGGTGGTAGACGCAGATCCGAGGACGCGCAACCCGCGACCCCGGCCCGCCCCTCGCACCGGTCACCCGAAGTCGCCAACATGTCCACATCGGACACCGGTAGGCGGCGGGCGGAGGAAACGCCGGTCGCGGAAGCGGGATCGCGCCACTCCGCGCCGGTGAGTGATTCTTCCCGGTCCGTATTGGACAGTCTCGGGATCTCCGGGGGAAGCGGCGGCGGCCGCAGGCGCGCACCCGAAGCGCCCGACACGCTCGCTCCGCAGGAGCCGCCGCACCAGCCCCGCCAGGAAACGAGCCTTCCCGCTGCGTCCAACCCGCAACCGACCGGCTCCGACTCCGAGCCGACCGGTCGCAGGGCGCGTCGTGACTACAGCCAACCCCTGGCTGGGCTGATCCCGGCGGTCGAACCGTCGAGCGGTGGCCGTCGCCGGGCCGAGGACACGATCCCCAAGATCCGGCTGCCCAAGTTGCCGATTCCGCCCCAGCAGAGCCAGCCGCCGTCGAGCCAGCCGCTGTCGAGCCAATCGCCGTCGAGCGAATCGCTGTCGAGCGAATCGCTGTCGAGCCAGCTGCCGTCGAGCCAGCTGCCGTCGAGTCAGGCGCGATCGAGCCGGGCCGAACAGCCGCAGCCGCCGACGCCTGGTCCGGTTGGGTTTCCTGGGGCGGCTTTCCCTGGATCGGGTTTCTCGGGACTGAATCCGACGGCGATGCCATCGGCCGCTGACGACGACCTGACGCCGCCGTCCGGGTTCGCCATGCCAGCGGGCTTGATGTCGCCGCCGCCGGCAACCGGGCTGACCCCGCCGCCGACGCTGACCCAACCCGCCGCACCGTCCTACGAGCCGACCCCTTACGTGGCGATTCCGCCGATCACCAGCTCCGTGCCGCCGAGTAGCACGCCTAGCACCCCATCGGCCAGGGGCGTGGCGCTCGGCAGCCTGCCGCCGATCGGCATGCCTGTTGGCGACCAGGCGCCGAGCGGCAGCGTGCCGGGTAGTGCTCCGTCGAGCGGAAGCGTGCCAAGCGGTGCGGCGCCGGGCGGCAGGCTGCCAGCCAGCCCAATGTCGGGAGGCAGCCTGGCGGGCAGTTCGTTGTCGGGTGGCGACGTGCCGGGCAGTTCGTTGTCGGGTGGCGACGTGGCTGGGAGTTCGTTCTCGGGCGGCGGGGTGCCGAGTGGTACGCCGTTGAGCGGCCGCGTGGCGGATGGTCCGACGCCGAGTGGAAGCGTGGCGAGGGCCGATTCGGCTGAGGCGGCGCCGTCCGGTGTGGTGTTCCCGTCCGAGCCGACCTCATCGGGCACGGCGGCGCCGGTGGATCTGTCTGGGGTGGATTTCTCTGGGCTGGGGCCGGCCGAGGCAGGAACCACCGAGTCTGAGGCGACGTTGGCTGGGGCGAGGCCGGCAGAGAGCGATGTCGTGCCGCCGCGTGGGGCTTCGCCTGCGGCGCAGTTCATCGCGGGCTTCAACAGTGGTATCAGCGCGGCGAGTCCGGAAATCGGCGAGGCTGCGGACACGCCGGGCGCCGCTAAGCATGACGTGCCGGTCGAGCAAGACAGCGCGGAAGGGGGGAGTTCGTTCTCCGCGCTCTCCGAGTTCAGCGCGATGTTGGCGCAGTTCGACGACAAGCAGGCGCCGGCCGCGCTCGAACTGCCGGAACCGTCGACCACTCCCTTGCCGCCCGAGGAACCGAGCGAAGCCGCCGCGCTGCCGGAACCGGAGTTGACGCCGCCGTCGCGGGCCGAGCAGGCCGCGCAGCCGTTCGCGCCGGAGACGATGTTCGGTGGAGTCACCCACATCGAGGAGAAGGAACCGTTGCGGCCGACGCCGCCGCCTCCGGGTATCGCGGCGAAACTGGCCGGTCCGGAAACCGAGTCGGACGTGGCCAGCATCGAGGGACGGTCGGCTCGGGGGCGGCGGCGGTCGCCGAAGCTGGGTGATCTGCTGACCGAGGCATTGCGCGCCTACCAGGATGTGCGGGACGCGGATGAGGCCAACGACGCTCTTGGCGCAGCCACCGAACCCAGCGAGTTAGGCGCTACCGAACTGGGGAGCTGGCTGGGGACGGGCACCGAACCGGTCGGCTCGATCGATCCGCCTTCGTGGCGGCCGGGGTCTTCCACGCGCTCGTTCGGGGTGACTCGGCACAGCAGCGGCGATGACGGGGACGCGCGGGGGCCGGACTGGAATCCGCCTACCAGCTAAGGCGCACCATGTGAGACAACGGCTCTCCGTTGTCAACTTGACCGATCCACGCGACGTTACTGAATCAAAAATGGTGGTGGGGATCGCACCTGATCGTGGTAGCCCTAACCAGCGTGTACTGGCCGGTAGCCGCGAATACCGCAATTGAACTGGGGAAATGCCCGACCGGCTGCCGTATCCCGTGGTTGGCCGAGAAGGTAGCTTAGGTCACGGTTGCGGCACGATGGGGTGCCGCAGAGCGTGGAGTGGCCCAAAGATGATCTCAACCGGATCCACTGGATCCTCGTCCGGAGCGACAATGTCCCCAGCTGGCAATGGTTCCGTTGCCATTGATCAGTCCCCAGACCAGACCGCCAAATCGGCGAGCCCCGAGCAGATCCGCGATCAGCTGATCGATCAGGCCGCCGAACTCTCTCCCGACCTGGCTGATCTGATTAGGCTTTACTACCGCTACCTTCCCCCCGAGGAAGTGATCGACGACGACCCCCGCGATCTGGTGGGCGCGGTGCGGTCGAACTTGCGGCTTGCCGAGTCGCGCGTCGCGGGCAGGCCGGTTGTCCGGTTACTGAACCCGGTTGCCGCGCAGGATGGCTGGGACTGCCCGGCCACGGTGATCCAGGTGGTCACCGACGACATGCCTTACCTCGTCGACTCGGTTGTCGCGGAGCTGACGCACGGCGGCGTGAACGTACAGCGGATCGTGCACCCCATCGTCGTGGTGCGCCGTGATCTGGCTGGTTCGCTGCGCGAGGTGATGCCAACCGCGGACCCGGAAGCGCCGCCGAACGATGCGCTGCTGGAATCGTGGATGAGCATCGAGGTCGATCTGATCACCGACCCGGATCGGGCCCGTGAGCTGGAGAATCGGCTGATCTCCGTGCTGCACGACGTGCGCGAGGTGGTCGAGGACACCGATCGGATGGTCGGCACGGCGCGGATGCTCGCCGATCACCTTGAGCAGAATCCGCCGGCCGCACCTCAGCAGCAGATCCGCGAGGGCGCGAAGCTGCTGCGCTGGCTTTCCGACAAACATTTCACCTTCTTGGGTTATCGCCAGTACGAACTGGTCGAGGACCCGAACAGCGGTGAGCCGGCGCTGCGCGCGATTCTGGCGACCGGGCTGGGGGTGTTGCGGCAGGACAGTCTCGCGGCGCGCAGTCTGACCGCGGGACCGGACATGGCCGAGCACGCGCTGGCGCCGGAGCTGCTGGTGCTGACCGAGGCGAGTGCGCCTTCGACCGTGCACCGCTCCTCCTACCCGTACTACGTCGGGGTGAAGACCTTCGACGAGCAGGGCAACGTCAACGGGGAGCACCGCTTCCTCGGCGTGCTGACCAGCGCGGCCATGCACGAGGACGTGCTCGACATTCCGGTGATCGAGCGGCGCGTGCGCGACGTGATCCACCGGGCCGGGTTCCCGATGGAGTCCTACTCGGGCCAGAAGATGCTTGAGGTCATCCAGAACTATCCTCGGCCGGAGCTGTTCTCCACTGATGAGCAGTCGCTGTACGACACCGCCACCGGTGTGCTGGCGCTGGCTGATCGGCGTCGGTTGCGGTTGTTCTTGCGGCGGGATCCGTATGGGCGCTTCTTCTCGTGCCTGGTCTATCTGCCGCGGGATCGCTACACCACTACCTCCCGGCTGGCCATGCAGGAGGTGTTGCTGGCCGAGTTGCACGGCAACAACATGGAGTGGTCGACCAGGGTCGGCGAGACCGATCTGGCGCGGGTGCACTTCATGGTCCACACCGACCCGAACGACCAGGTCGACGCCCAGGCGACGCAGATTCAGCAGAAGCTGGCCGACGCGGTGCGCGGCTGGGACGACCTGATGGTCGACGCGGTGATGGCCGAGCGCAGGGCGATGCCCGGCAGTGCGCCCGCGAATCCGGAGACCGCTGCCGAGCAGGGGGTTCGGTACGCGGCTGCCTTCCCTGAGGCCTACAAGGAGGACTTCGACGCCGAGGTCGGCCTGGCCGATCTGCGGGTTCTGCAGGGGTTGCGCGGTGCGGGCGATGTCGCGGTGTCGTTCTACCTGCCTTCGGGGGCCGAGCCGGGGGAGCGGCGGTTCAAGCTGTACCTGGCCGGTGAGCGAGTCACGTTGTCGATGGTGCTGCCGCTGTTGCAGCAGATGCGCGTGATCGTGGTCGACGAGCGGCCCTACCAGGTGCATCGCGACGACGGCACGCAGTGCTGGATCTACGACTTCGGGCTGCGCATCGACCCGGCTCAGCTGGACAAGCTCAGCCCGAGCGACGTGGAGAACCTGCGCACCCGCTTCCAGGACGCGTTCCAGGCGACCTGGAGCGGTGACGCCGAGATCGACGGGTTCAACGCGCTGGTCATGCAGGCCGGGCTGACCTGGCGGCAGGCCGCGGTGCTGCGCGCCTACACGAAGTACTTGCGGCAGGCGGGTACCACCAACAGCCAGGACTACATCGAGGACGCGGTGCTCGCGCACACTCGGGTGGCGACGGCGCTGGTGAAGCTGTTCGAGTCGCGGTTCGACCCGGTGTTCTCGCAGACCAACCGGGATGCCGCGATCGAGTCGCTGAACGTCGAGATCGGGCAGCTGATCGACGAGGTCACCAGCCTGGACGCGGACCGGATCCTGCGCAGCCTGCTCGGTCTGGTCAACGCGACGCTGCGGACGAACTACTTCGTGCGCGACGAGGACGGGAATCCGCGTCCTTACCTGGCGTTGAAGCTGGATCCGCATCGGATCGCCGATCTGCCGGAGCCCCGGCCCCGCTTCGAGGTGTTCGTGTACTCGCCGCGGTTGGAGGGCGTGCACCTGCGGTTCGGGCCGGTGGCTCGGGGTGGGTTGCGCTGGTCCGACCGGCGCGAGGATTTCCGCACCGAGGTGCTCGGACTGGCCAAGGCCCAGGCGGTCAAGAATGCGGTGATCGTGCCGGTCGGGGCGAAGGGTGGGTTCGTCGTGAAGCGGCCGCCTGCGGCTACCGGGGATCCTTCTGTGGACCGCGAGGCGCAGCTGGCTGAGGGCATCGCCTGCTACAAGATGTTCATCTCGGGGTTGCTGGATCTGACCGACAACCTTGACGCGGGCAAGGTTGTGCCTGCTCGGGACGTTGTTCGGTTTGATGGGGACGACACTTATCTGGTCGTTGCCGCTGACAAGGGGACGGCTACTTTCTCCGACATCGCCAACTCGGTTTCCGCGAAGTACGGGTTCTGGCTGGGCGATGCGTTCGCTTCGGGTGGGTCCGCGGGTTACGACCACAAGGCGATCGCGATCACCTCGCGCGGTGCTTGGGAGAGCGTGAAGCGGCACTTCCGCGAGCTGGGCGTGAACACCCAGTCGCAGGAGTTCACCGTGGTCGGCATCGGCGACATGTCCGGCGACGTGTTCGGCAACGGGATGCTCTGCTCGGAGCAGATCCGGCTGGTGGCCGCGTTCGACCACCGGCACATCTTCATCGACCCGAACCCGGTCGCCGAGACCTCCTACGCGGAGCGGCAGCGGATGTTTCACCTGCCGCGCTCGTCCTGGAACGACTACGACCGCTCGCTGATCAGCGACGGCGGCGGGGTGTGGCCGCGCACGGCCAAGTCGATTCCGGTGAGCCCGCAGGTGCGGGAGGCGCTGGGCCTCGGTGAGGACGTCGTCAAGCTGGCGCCCGCCGATCTGATGAAGGCCATTTTGCTGGCGCCGGTCGATCTGCTGTGGAACGGCGGGATCGGGACCTACGTCAAGGCCTCGGCCGAGACCGACGTCCAGGTGGGCGACAAGGCCAACGACGCGATCCGGGTCAACGGCGAGGACCTCCGGGTCAAGGTCGTCGGCGAGGGCGGCAACCTGGGGCTCACCCAACTCGGGCGGATCGAGTTCGCGCGCAGCGGCGGCAAGGTCAACACCGACGCGCTGGACAACTCGGCCGGTGTGGACTGCTCGGACCACGAGGTCAACATCAAGGTCCTGCTCGATCACCTGATCGTCGAGGGCAAGCTCGATCACGCCGACCGGGACGCGCTGCTGGCCGAGATGACCGACGAGGTCGCGAGCCTGGTGCTGTCGGACAACTACGACCAGAACCGGGTGCTCGGCGTGGCCCGGGCCCACGCGCCGCAGATGTTGACCGTGCACAACCGGCTGGTCAACGATCTGGTCGCGCGGGCGGGGCTGGATCGTGAGCTGGAGGCGTTGCCGAGCAACGCCGAGTTCCGCACCTTGGGCAAGGCCGAAAAGGGGCTGACCTCGCCGGAGCTGGCCACCTTGCTGGCGCACGTGAAGCTGGCGCTGAAGGAAGAAGTGCTGGCCAGCGACCTGCCGGACGCCGAGGTGTTCGCGAGCAGGCTGCCCGAGTACTTCCCGACCAAGCTGCGCGAGCGGTTCGGGTCGGCGATCGGGTCGCATCCGCTGCGTCGGCAGATCGTCTCCACGATGCTGGTCAACGAGGTCGTGGACGGCGGCGGCGTGTCGTACGCGTTCCGGCTGGCCGAGGAGATGTCGGCGACCGCGACCGACGCGGTGCGCGCCTACGCGGTGGCGAACCGGGTGTTCGACCTCACCACCATGTGGCGCGACATCGCCGCGCTGGACAACGAGGTGCCGACCAAGGTCGCGGACGACCTGATGCTGGAGACGCGCAGGACCCTGGACCGGGTCTCGCGCTGGTTCCTGTCCAACCGGCCGCAGCCGCTGCCGGTGGGCGCCGAGATCAGCCGCTTCGCCGGTCCGGTCGCGGACCTCTCGCCGCGGATGATGACGCTGTTGCAGGGCCGGGAGCGGGAGATCGTCGCCGAGCACACCGACGAGCTAATCGGCAAGGGCGTGCCCAGCGCGCTGGCCGAGCGGGTCGCCGCGCAGCTGAACTCCTACGCGCTGCTGGACGTCATCGAGGTGGCGGAACTGGCCGAGCGTGAGGTCGGGCTGGGTATCGAGCGCAGTCATCTGGAGACCGCGGAGCTGTACTACGCGTTGTCGGATCACCTGGACGTCGACTCGATGCTCAGTGCGGTCAGCGCGCTGGAACGCGGCAACCGGTGGCACGCGCTGGCCCGGCTGGCGCTGCGCGACGACCTGTACTCCTCGATGCGGGCGATCACGCTGGACGTGCTGCGGCACAGCGATCCTGGCGACAGCGCGGCCGAGAAGATCGAGAAGTGGGAGGAGTCCAACGCCTCCCGGCTCGGCCGGGCGCGGGCCTCGCTGCGCGAGATCGCACGGGTGGGCAGGCCGGATCTGGCCACGCTGTCGGTGGCGGCGCGGCAGATCAGGGCGATGGTGCGCTGAAAGAAGCTGGTTGGGGGCGCGGGCCTGCTTGGTTCGCGCCCCCAACGGGTGGGTTTGTTCACGCTGTAGAGTCGGTGGGTGGGTGTATTCGCTGCCGAGGTGCGTCCGCGTTGGTCTGACATGGACCCGTTCGGGCATGTCAACCACGCCAATACGGTGACGCTGCTCGAAGAGGCACGCATCGAGATGTTGTTCGTCGAGGCGGCGCGGCAGGGTGCGCAGACCATGGCCGGTGGCATGGTGGTGGCCCGGCTGGTGGTGGATTACCACGTGCCGCTGATCGCCAACGGCGCCGGGGTGCGGGTGGAGGTCTCGGTGCGCACGCTCAAGGCCGCTTCCTTCACCCTTGACTATGTGGTCCATAGTGGACGATCGGTTGACGATGCCGTCGTGGCTACGGCGGAAACGCTGATCGTGCCTTACAACTTGGAGTCGGGGCGACCGCGCAGGCTGACCGAGGCCGAGCGCGACTTCCTGGCCGGATATCGGGCGGGAGCGGGCTGTGCCTGAGTTGTACGTGCCGGACTCGGCGGATCGCGACGATCTTGGCGCCTTTGTGGCGCGGTCGGTCCGGTTGGACGGGCAGGCTGTTGTGCGACTGCGCAACAAGCCGGACGGGCATGTGGTCGCCTGGGTGGCCACGCCGTTCGACGTGCTCGCCACCCGCACCGTGCGCGGCACGGTGACGCCGGGCGACATCACCGTGTCCGGCAACGAGTTGCTGGCCGCGCTGGCCGTTGTCGGCGGCGAGCGGATGGATCCGGGACCGGATCGTGGGTTGCTGTGGCATTCGCCGTTGCCGCCGAGCGAGGGCTGGCAGGTCGTCGACCAACTGCCTGCCGCCGTCGTCGCGGATCTTGCCGATCGCGGGATCGCGCTGGCCAGGGAGAACCCGGGGCCGCGCGGGTCGGCGCCGACATCGTTGCTGGATCAGCAGGTGCTCACGGTCAGCGGCGCCGGGCTGGACGTGAAGGTGCCGATGCGGTGCCTGTTCGCGCTGTCCGGCATGGGTTTTCTCACCCAGGACGACGAACTGCTGCGGGTGACCGCGACGGATTCGTGGCTGCGCCTGGACGCGCGCTACGGCGCCGTGTTGCGGCGCCGCCACGCGCTCCTGCCCTTGTTGATCTAACTGCTTATTTGAGCCAGACCGCGGTGTCCGGGGGGAGCAAGCCCTCCTGGACCGGGCCGCTGGAGGCGAGGATTTCGCCTGGCGGCAGCGGAACCAGCTCGTTGGTGGTGTTCAGCGCGCAGATCAGCCCGCCGCCCTTGCGGCGGAACGCGAAACAGCCGGGCGGCGCGCCGTACCACTCCAGTTCGGCGCCGGTGAAGGCCGGCGAGGACTGGCGGATCTCGATGGCCTGCCGGTAGAGCGAGAGCATCGAGCCGGGATCTTCCAGCTGCGCCTCGACGGTCAGCGGCGCCCACTCGAAGGGCATCGGCAGCCAGGTGTTCTGGGTTTCGCTGAACCCGAACGGCGGCTCCTGGCCTTCCCAGGGCAGCGGCACCCGGCTGCCGTCGCGGCCGCGCTTGGTGTGCCCGGACCGCTCCCACTGCGGGTCCTGTAATGCCCAGTCCGGCAGATCGACGTTGGCCAGGCCGAGCTCTTCGCCGTTGTAGACGAACACCGCGCCGGGCAGCGCCAGTTCGACCAGCGCCATGGCGCGGGCGCGGCGCAGGCCGACCTCGCCGCCGCCGTAGCGGGTCACGTGCCGCACGACGTCGTGGTTGGACAGCGTCCAGGTGGGCGGCGCGCCGACGCCCGCGACCGCGCCGAGCGAATGCACGATCGCGGTGCGGACCGCGTCCGCGTCGAAGGCCGCGTCGATCAGCCGGAAGTTGAACGCCATGTGGAGTTCGTCCGGTCGAACGTAGCGGGCGAACCGCTCGTCGTCGGCCACCCACACCTCGCCGACCCCGATCCGGCCGGGGTATTCATCCAGGATGCGCCGGATCATCTGGTGGATCTCGTGCACGCCGTCGTTGTCGGTGCGCGGATCGTCGAGGTCGACGTCCAGGAAGGCGGCGCCCTGGTCGATGCGCGGGTCCAGGTCGGGCAGGCCGGCCGGTTTGGCCATGCCGTTGGCCACGTCGATGCGGAACCCGTCGACGCCGCGGTCCAGCCAGAACCGCATGGTGTGTTCGAGGTCCTCGGCGACCTCGTGGTGTTCCCAGTTCAGGTCCGGCTGCTGGGGCGCGAACAGGTGCAGGTACCACTGGCCGTCCGGCACCCTGGTCCAGGCCGGACCGCCGAACATGCTGCGCCAGTTGTTGGGCGGCTCGGAGCCGTCGTAGGTGCGACCCTCGCGGAAGATGTAGCGCTCCCGTTCCGGCGAACCGGGACCGGCGGCCAGGGCGGCGGCGAACCAGGGATGCCGGTTGCTGGTGTGGTTGGGCACCAGGTCGATCACCACGCGCATGCGGTGCTTGCGCGCGTCCTCGACGAGCCGGTCGAACGCGTCCAGGTCGCCGAAGGACGGGTCGACGTCACGCGGATCGGCCACGTCGTAGCCGTGATCGGCCATGGGGGAGGGGTAGAACGGAGTCAGCCAGATGGCGTTGATGCCCAGCAGTTCCAGATAACCGAGCCGAGCCCGGATGCCCTCGAGATCCCCGATGCCGTCCGCGTTGGAGTCGGCAAAGGACCGGACATACACCTGGTAGAAAACCGCGTCACGCCACCAGGTGGACTCCTCCGGCTGCGCATCTTCGAGATCGGCTGATCGTCGCACGAGGGTTCATCCTGCCATCCGAGCGCGCGACAAGGGCCCGGTCCGAGCGATCGAACTCGGTAACTTGTTGGCGCTGTTCACAAACTGATCACCGTCCGGGTTCGACCGGACACGGCGCGCCGCACAGGGGTGTCGTGCGGCTGCGAACGGTATCTCTTCAAAGAAAATCGGCAACGGCAAGGGTTTGGACTCAGACCCAGGCGTTCAACAGGCTCTGTGCGGCCATTTCCAGGTACGACCACAGCTGTGCCCGGTATTGCTCCGGCAGCTTCTCCTCGTCGACCGCGATGCGCATCCTGGCCAGCCAGGCGTCGCGTTCGATCGGGCTGATCCGGAATGGGGCGTGCCGCATCCGAAGCCGGGGATGTCCGCGCTGATCGGAGTACGTGTGCGGACCACCCCAGTACTGGATGAGGAACAGCGTGAGCCGCTCGGCCGCCGGGCCGAGGTCCTCCTCCGGGTACAGCGGGCGAAGTATCTCGTCGACGGCCACCTGCGCGTAGAAGCGGGACACGATCCGACGGAACGTCTCCTCGCCGCCGACCGCTTCATAGAAATTCTCCGGCGTGGCCACCCAGCTATTTTCCCGCATTGCGAAGTAGCTGTGAGGCCGGGGTCAGTCCTCGCCCTCGGTGCCGCCCTCGTCACTGCCGTTGTCGGCCGGGTCGGCGCTGATGGACACGGGTACGAGGCGTCCGGTCGGCGGTTCGACGATCTTGTGGTCGAGCGCGGCCATGATCCGCCGGCGCAGCTCACGCTGGGCGGCCCACTGCCTGGCCGGGCGCACCTTGACGGTCAGCCGCAGGGTGATCGCGTCGTTGGTCATGCCCTGCACGCCGAGCACCTGCGGCGCGTCCAGCACGTCGTTGAGCAGCGGGGTTTCCGCGGTCGCCTTGGTGGCGACCTCTTCGAGCAGGTTGAGCGTCTCGTTGACGTCGGTCGCATAGCCCACCGGGATGTCGACCACGGCGACCGCGAAGCCTTGGCTGGAGTTGCCGACCCGCTTGACCTCGCCGTTGCGCACGTACCAGACGGTCCCGGCCACGTCGCGAACCGTGGTGATGCGCAGCCCGACCGATTCGACCGTGCCGGTGGCCGCGCCGAGATCGACGACGTCGCCGACGCCATATTGGTCTTCCAGCAGCATGAACATGCCGGACAGGAAGTCCTTGACCAGGTTCTGCGCGCCGAAGCCGACCGCGACGCCGATCACGCCGGCCGAGGCGATGATCGGGGTCAGGTCGAGCCCGAACTCACCGAGCACCAGCACGAACGCGATGCCCCACACCACGAAAGACACGATCGAGGTGAGCACCGAGCCGATGGTTCTGGCTCTCTGCCCCCGGCGTTCGTTGAGCAGCGGGGCGCTGGTGGTCTGCGGGGCGCGCTCGCGCAGCGGCCGCAGGATGGCCGGGCGCTTGCCCTTGCCGTTGCCGCTGGTGAGCCGCTTGATCATGCGGTGCAGCAGGATGCGGATGATCAACGCGATCACGACGATCACCGCGATCTTGAACGGCTTGGCGACCAGCCAGTCCCAGTTGGTCAGGTCGGCGAGCCAGGAAATGTGGGTCGAGTTCCACACCTGCGCGCACCAGCTGCTCGGATCGGCGCTCACGCACGAGGGCGGAGTACTGAAGAGATCGATCGCCACTGGGTCTCCCAACGAAGGTCACGAATCGGTGTCGTCGGGCCCGAGGATAGGGGTGCTCCCCACGTTGGCCTTGGGAAACCCTGTCTCGATTGGGCGAGCGTCCGGCCACCTCACCGGTGGTTTCGCGCTGCTGGTCAGGTGATGTTCACCCGCTTGTCGACCAGCTCTGTGGGACACGTCACCAAACACACGTGCTTTTACCGGGTGATCTGTGGTCGACTAGGCGCGTACCCGGTGGAGGTGGTCGCGTGCCCGACCGACAACCGATCCCGATCGGCGCTGCCAGCCAGGCCGTGTCGACCGGTGCTGTGCGCCAGGAACCCGGCGAGGCCGGGTTGCCTTCGCCATGGGGTAAAAGGCAGGTGCTGCTGCTCAACGCGACGTTCGAGCCGCTGACCGCCTTGCCGCTGCGGCGGGCGGTGATCCTGGTGGTGTGTGGCAAAGCCGAAGTGATCCACGGCGATTCGACCGGCTTGGTGCTGCACTCCGCGGCGATGACCGTCGAGGCGCCTTCGGTGATCAAACTCAGCAGCTACGTCCGCGTGCCCTATCGCGCCCGCGTGCCGCTGACCAGAGCCGGTCTGATGTACCGGGACCGGTACCGCTGTGTGTACTGCGGTGCCCGGGCCGAGACCATCGACCACGTCATCCCCCGGAGCCGGGGCGGCCCTCACACCTGGCAGAACTGTGTGGCCAGCTGTGCGAAGTGCAACCATCGCAAAGCTGACAAGCTGCTGGCCGAACTCGGCTGGCGCCTGCCCGTGACGCCGACTGCCCCGCGCGGGCAGAACTGGCGACTGCTGGCCGGCGTGGCCAAGACGGACCCGCAGTGGCTGCCCTACCTCGGCGAGCCAGCCGCCTGAGAGCTGGCCCGGCCCTGCGCCGGTAGGCCGTTCGTTCGTGTTTCAGCTGGTTTCAGCTGGTGACGCGAGTTCCGGCGAACGCGGTGACGCGCGTCCCGGTGCGCGCGGTGACCCTGGTGCCATCCGCCCTGGTCACGCGCGTGCCTCGACGCGCGGTGACGCGAGTGCCGTCCGCGCAGGTCACGCGCGTGCCGTCCGCCGCGGTGACCCTGGTGCCGATCGCGGCCGTAACGCGGGTGCCGTCCTGGCGAGAAACCCGACGAGTGACCCTGGTGCCGCAGGCCGTGACTCGGGTACCCAGAGCAGTGACACGCGTACCGTCGGTACGGGTCACCCTGGTGCCCGATGCGGTCACCCGAGTGCCGTCCAGGCTGGTGACCCGAGTGCCGGAATGCCCGGTCACCCGGGTGCCGAAGGCGGCTGTCACTCGGGTGCCGTCCTGGCGGGTGACCCGAGTACCCAGCGCGGTGACGCGGGTGCCGGAGCACGAGGTCACCCGGGTGCCTGCTACACGGTCCGTAACAATGATCTTCTCGGATGATGCAAAGGGGATCACTCGATCGGCTGCGGGGACCGTGTGCATGGCGGTTTCTCCTTGCGTCGGGTGCGGCGAAGCGTAATGGATGATCGGCCGCAAGAGCCGTACAGGTGAAAAATGTACGGCGATTGTTTTTATTGAACAAGCCGCCAATACGCTTGCCACTTGCCGCCATCTGGAGCGCGAGCATTCGGACCAGTGGCTCGTCTCACCGGGTGGTTTTCCGGGCTGGGGCTAGGCAACGGCGGCAGGGCCGTGTTTCGGGTCGTGACCGGGGCGTGATGCGCGGTGACGAGAGGCGGAGCCGGTGCATGGCGCGCGCGGCGATCAGCTACCGTACTGCGCGTGACAGTCGTGCAGACTCTGCTGGTCTACGTGGTGATCCCGGCCGCGCTCTACGGCGTGATCGCGCTGTTGACGCTGGTACCGAAGATGTCCCGGTCCCCGAAGTACCGTTCGGGCCAGGA
Organism: Pseudonocardiaceae bacterium; assembly: GCA_035248365.1. GTDB lineage: Bacteria > Actinomycetota > Actinomycetes > Mycobacteriales > Pseudonocardiaceae > CAJCJE01. Next base: position 36,001 of record DATFHN010000199.1, read on the forward strand.
GTGGACGTATGACCCCGTCTGGTGGAGCGCGAACAACGGCGGAGCCGGCGCGCATGGCGATTCGACCGAAGCAGCCGAGAACACCGCGGCCGGTACGCCGGTCCGGTCCGCTCGGGGAGGTGCCCGTGGCAACTGGTGAGCAGGTGAGCGTGGACTCCGCGCAGGGAGTGTCCGCGACCGCGATGCATTCCGCGAACGGCGGCGTGGCCACCACGGCCGCGCAGCGCGAGCTGGCTTTCGGCGAGGCGGTGATGCCGGGCGGCCGGGTCTCCATCGCCCGCGAGGTCAAGCCGCTCCCGCTGACCGTGCCGTTCACCCCGGTGCAACTGTCCCGGTTGGATGAGGCACTGACCCTGTCCACCCGCACCACCGGGCTGGACTTCAGCGTCTACCTCGGCAACCTCGGCACGGACACCCGCAAGACCGCGGAGGACCTGCACGCCTCGCTCGGCGCGGCGGCCAGCCACGCGGTGCTGATCGCGGTCTCGCCCGGCCAGCGGGTGCTGGAGATCGTCACCGGTGAGGAGGCCCACCGCAGGCTCTCCGACCGGGGCTGCAAGCTCGCCACGATGGGCATGGTCGCCTCGTTCAAGGAGAGCGACCTGATCGGTGGCCTGGTCAGCGGTCTGCGGATGCTGACCGACCAGGTCGGCCACGCCCCCAAGGCCTGAGCCACAACGTCCTTTTCACCGCTCCCTCGGCACCGCCGGGGGAGCGGTTGTCGTTCAGTGCCGATTCAGCGGGGTTTGGTCACCGGGAACAGGCGGCGGTCACGCAGCTCCTCGGCCAGCTCGAACCAGGAACCGGTGAGCATGTTCGCGCCCGCGTCCTTGGCCATCGGCCCGTACATGCCCGCGGATTGGCCGTTGGAGTAGATCGCGATCGGGGTGTCCTGATCGAGCATCCGGATCGCGCGCACGAGTTCCAGCCCGGCATTCGGAATTGATTTGCCGTTTTCCTCCCGCACCATGCCGGAGACGACCATTTCGTACCGCCGCCTGCGTAAGTTCTCCAGCGCTTCCTCGGTACTGCGCGCGGTGTGCACCATCACCTGATGCCGCTGCAACAGGTCGATCTGCACCGCGCTGTGCTCCGGGTGATCGTCCACCCATAACAGCCCGGACGGCGCGGGTCGCTGATCGAACGGCGGCTGGGGCAGCGGTTCGGCCGGTGCCGCCTCGACCACCACGGGCGGGGGCGGCGGCGCGGTGGCGGCGGGTTCGGCGATCGCCTCGACCCGCTCCCACGGCGGCGGCCCGGAGGGCACCGGGAACTGTGACTGCGGGGCGAGCAGCCGCGCCCGCTCCGGCTCCGGCACGGCCTGCATCGGGATCGCGACCGGCACCGGAGCCGGTTTCGCCTCGATCAGCTCGGCCAGGTGCACCTCGGCGTGCTCGTCGGCCTGCCAGCGGTTGGCCTCCAGGTCGCCGATGCGTTGGCGCAGCGCGGAAACCTGGTTCTGCAGGTCGTTGATGAGGTCGGCCTGCTGCCGGGCCAGCTCCGCGACGGAAAGGTCCTGATCAGCGATGCGGACCTGGAGATCGCGATTGCCTGCCGAGCGGATCAGCCTGCCCAGCGGTCGGCGGAACACGATGAGCGCCAGCAGCACGACCAGCGACCACAACAGTGTTGCCAACCAGTAGATCGTTTCCGCCATGATGCGCGAGCCTAGCGGGCGCAACGCCACTCAGGGCAGCGTTGCGCCCGCTAGTCGCGCAATTCGCTTCGTACCAGCGGGTTCAGGAACGGTCGAACTCGCGTGCCGCCAGCGCCCGGACGATTCCGGCCCGGCCTTCGGACACCAGCCTGCGCAGCGCGGGCGGACGCTCCTGGGCCAGCCACGCGTCCGCGGCGGCCACCGTCGACGGCTCGACCGCCCAGGCCGGGAACAGACCGACCACGGTCGGCTGGGCCCGCTCGCTGGAACGCCGCTCCCACACGTCGGCCACGTCGGCGAAGTAACGCTGCACGTAGGAGGCGAGTAGCGCGCGCTGCGCCGGGTGCGAGAAGCCGTTGATGATCGACTCGTTGATCGCGTTGGGCAGCTCGTCGTCGAAAACCGCCCGCTGCCAAGCCTTTTCCTTGGCCGTCTCGGTCGGGATCAGCGCGCGGGCCCGTTCGGCCGCCCGGTTGCCTGCCGAGGTGGCGTCGCGCTGCTCCTCGGCGTCGATCTCGTCCTCGCCCGCCGCGCCGTGCGCGACCAGCGCCTGCAACAGCCGCCAGCGCAGGTCGGTGTCCACCAGCAGGCCGGGCAGCGGGTCGGACCCGTCCAGCCAGCCGCGCAACACCTTCACCTTGTCCGGGTCCAGCACCGAACCGGCCAGCGAGTTCACAAAGGACAGCTGGTGGTCCGAGCCGGGCTCGGCCGCCCTGGCCAGTTCCAGCACCCGGTCGGTCAGCGCGCGCCAGCCCCGCGGGGCGTAGGCCGGGTCGGCGTAGGAGGCGATCGCGGTCTGCGCCTGCAGCAGCAGCCGCTGCACCACGCCGACCTCGGTCTCCGAGTGGATGCCGCCCTGCACCAGGGTGGCGAAGTCGCGGGCCTTCAGCTCGGCCTCGCGGGTCATCTCCCACGCCGCCGACCAGCACAGCGTGCGCGGCAGCGGCTCGGCGATGTCCGCGACGTGATCGACGATCCAGGCCAGCGAGTCGTTGTCCAGCCGCATCGTGCAGTAGGTCAGGTCGTCGTCGTTGACCAGCACCAGCTTGCCGCGCGCCACCCCGACCAGCTCCGGCACCTCGGTGCGCTCGCCGGACACGTCCAGCTCGACCCGGTGCACCCGGACCAGCTTGCCGTTGGCGTCGTTGTCGTAGATGCCGACCGCGAGCCGGTGCGTGCGCAGCTCGCCCTCACCGGGCCGCGCGGGCCCCTGCAGGATCGCGAAGTCGGTGAAGCGGCCCGCCGCGTCCACGGTGAACCGGGGCCGGATCAGGTTCAGGCCGGTGGTCTGCAACCACTGCGCGCCCCAGCCTGACAGGTCGCGGCCGGAGGCCTCCTCCAGCGCGCCGAGCAGATCGGCCAGGGTCGCGTTGCCCCAGGCGTGCTTGGCGAAGTACACCCGCAGCCCGGCCAGGAAGTTGTCCAGGCCGACGTAGGCGACCAGCTGCTTGAGCACGCTGGCGCCCTTGGCGTAGGTGATGCCGTCGAAGTTGACCTCGACCGCCTGCAGGTCCGGGATGTCCGCGGCGACCGGGTGGGTCGAGGGCAGCTGGTCCTGCCGGTAGGCCCACGACTTCTCGATGTTGGCGAAGGAGGTCCAGGCCGCCTTGTACTCGGTGGCCTCGGCCTGCGCGAGCACGCTGGCGAAGGTGGCGAAGGACTCGTTGAGCCACAGGTCGTCCCACCAGCGCATGGTGACCAGGTCGCCGAACCACATGTGGGCCATCTCGTGCAGCACGGTCTCGCAGCGCCGCTCGTAGAAGTAGCGGGTGACCCGGCTGCGGAAGACGTAGTCCTCCAGGATCGTGATGCAGCCCGCGTTCTCCATCGCGCCAGCGTTGAACTCCGGCACGAAGCACTGGTCGTACTTGCCGAACGGGTACGGCACGCCGAAGACCCGGTGGTAGTAGGCGAAACCCTGCTTGGTCTCGGTGAACAGCCGCTCGGCGTCCATGTGCTCGGCGAGCGACGCGCGGCAGTACAGGCCCAGCGGGATGCGGCTGCCGTCCTCGTCGACGAACTCGTCCCGCCACTGGGCGTAGGGCCCGGCGACGAGCGCGGTCACGTAGGTGGAGAGCCTGCCGGTGGTGGCGAACACGTGCCGCTTGGCGGCCGGGCCCGCTTCCACCGCGACCTCGGTGGTGGACGCGGTGGCGCCGTTGGAGATCACCTGCCAGTCGGCGGGCGCCAGCACGGCCAGGTCGTAGGTCGCCTTCAGGTCGGGCTGGTCGAAGCAGGCGAACATGCGCTTGGCGTCACCGGTCTCGAACTGCGAGTACAGGTACACGCCCTTGTCGACCGGGTCGTCGAAGCGGTGCAGGCCCTCACCGGTGTTCATGAACCGGCAGTCGGCCTCGACGACCAGTTCGTTGTTCTCCGCCAGGTTCGGCAGTGCGATGCCGTCGTCTTCGACGTAGCCGGACACGTCGAGCTCGACGCCGTTGAGCACGGCGCTGCGCACTCCGCCAGCCACCAGGTCGATCCAGGTCGACGCACCGGCGGTGCGGCTGGTGAAGCGAACCGTCGTGGTGGAGGGGAAGGTCCTCTCTCCGGGCGCC
>DATFHN010000200.1:0-13346 GCA_035248365.1 Pseudonocardiaceae bacterium
CAACCTCACCCACCAAAACCCCACCACCACCCACACCGCCCTACGCGCCCTCGAACGCGCCAGCCTCATCCACCAACACACCCCCAACCGCTACCGCATGCACGACCTCATCCGCCTCTACGCCCAAGAACAAGCCGCGGCCCAGCTGAGCGACGAGCAACGCGGCACCGCTCAGCAACGACTCATCGGCTGCTACATCCACACCGCGCTGGCCGCCGACACGCTGCTCGCCCCGCACCGCAGGCTGATCACGATCGACCTGCCCGAGCCGCCCGAGGACGCGCTGATCACCAAGCCGAGGGACGTGGCAGGCGCGCTGGCCTGGTTCGACGTCGAGCACGGCAACCTGCTCGCCGCCCAGCAGCTCGCCGTGCAGCAGGGCTGGCACGTCTTCACCTGGACGCTGGCCTGGGCGCTGACCACGTTCCACCAGTGGCGTGGCCACCTGCTCGACGACGAGGCGTCCTGGCAGGCCGCGCTGGCCGCGAGCGAGGGCATCGAGGTGCCGGCCGCGCGCACGCTCGCGCACCGCCAGCTCGGTTTCGCGCACGCCGTGCTGGACCGCCGCGACGAAGCCCTCGACCACCTCCAGCAAGCACTCGCGCTGGCCGAAAGCAGCGGCGACCTGGTCGAACAGACCGAGACGCACCACGTGCTGGCCCGGGTCTGGGAGCTGCGCGGCGAAGACCACCTCGCCCTCGAACACGCCAAGCGCGCCCTCGACCTCTGGCGTGGTCTGGACCGCCCGGTCGAGGAGGCCCGCGAACTCAACGCGGTCGGCTGGTACTCGGCGCGCACCGGCGACTTCGAGCGGGCCAGGGCAGCGTGCGAAGAAGCCCTGGTGCTGCTGCGCAACCAGCACCACCTGGCCGGTGAGGCGAACACCCTGGACAGCCTGGGTTACATCGCGCACAGCTCCGGCCGGTACGTGCAGGCCGTCGCCTACTACCAGCAGGCGCTGGCGCTGTTCCATCGACTGGGCAACGCCTTCAGCGAGGCCGGTACGCTCGACAAACTCGGCCAGACCTACGCGGCGGGCGATCGCCGACTGGCCAGAGTCGCCTGGGAGCGGGCTTTGCGCCTCTACCAGGCGCAGCACCGCAGCGCGGACATCGTCCGCATCGAACGAGGGTTGGCGAACCTGGGCGATGACGACGATTCCTGACTTCCGGCTCCTCGGCAGCATGCGAGTAGAACTCGACGGCAAGCCCGTCGACATCGGTCACGCCCGCCAGCAAACCGTCCTCGCCGCCCTGCTCGTCAACGCCAACACCGCCGTCGCCACCGACGAACTCATCGACCGCATCTGGGGCCCGGCGCCACCACACCGGCCCAAAGACACCCTGCACACCTACCTCACCAGACTCCGCAAGACCCTCCCCGCCATCCCCATCAGCAGGCACGGCAACAGCTATCAGCTCACCACCCCGGAATCCACCATCGACCTGCACCACTTCCGCCAGTTGGTGCGGCAGGCCGCGGGCGCCACCGACGAGGTGGCCGCCGCTCTGTTCGAGCAGGCGCTCGCACTGTGGCGCGGCGAACCGTTCACCGGCCTGGATTCCCCCTGGTTGACCAGCACCCGCGCCGCGTTGCTGGGCGAACAAGTTGCCGCACAACTCGATCACAACGATGTCCGGCTCCGGCTCGGCCAACACGCGGGCATGCTGGTATCGCTGGCCGCCCAGTCACAAGCCTCTCCGCTGGACGAACGGCTAGCCGGTCAGCTGATGCTGGCCCTTTACCGCAGCGGTCGTCAGGCCGACGCGCTGCGCCACTACCAACACACCCGCGCGCGGCTCGGGGCCGAACTCGGCGTCGACCCGGCAAGCAACCTGCAGCAGCTGCACCAGGACATCCTCACCAGCGACCCAGCCGTTCAGGCGCCCGGCCCGGTTCGCACCGCGACGCCGTTCGTGCCGAGGCAATTGCCGGCGCGACCTCGGTCGTTCATCGGCCGCGCCAACGAACTCGCCGAACTCTCCGAGGTACTCGACGATACCGCCCGCCCGGGCGAGACGGTGCTGATTTCGGCGTTGAGCGGCACTGGTGGCATCGGGAAGACGTGGCTGGCTTTGCATTGGGCCTACGAGAACATCGCGCGTTTCCCGGACGGTCAGCTGTTCGTGAACCTGCGCGGGTTCGACCCCTCCGGCAAACCCACGTCGCAGGACACCGCGGTGCGCGCGTTCCTGACCGCGCTGGGTGTCGGCCCCGGCTCGATCCCCCTGACCACCTCCGCCGCGCTCACCCTCTACCGCAACCTCCTCCGCGGCCGCCGCATGCTGGTCGTCCTCGACAACGCGGCCGACACCGCCCAGGTGGAACCCCTGCTCCCGGCCAGCCCGACCGCCACCGTCCTGATCACCAGTCGTGACCGCCTCGACGACCTGGACACCAAACAGGTCTACCTCGATACCCTCCCCACCGAAGCGGCCCGCGCCCTGCTCAGCACCCGCCTCGGCGAGGTCCGCCTGGCCGCCGAACCCGAAGCCACCGCCGACCTGCTGGCCTCCTGCGCCGGTCTCCCCCTCGCGCTCAGCATCGTCGCAGGCCGAGCCCTCGAAAACCCCGACTTCCCACTGGCCCTCCTCGCGGCCGAACTCCACGACGAGACCACCCGCCTCGCCCTGCTCGACGAGGACACCACCACCGGCGTCCGTGCCGTCCTGTCCTGGTCCCACGCCGCCCTGCGTCCAGCCGAAGCCACCGCCTTCGCCCTGCTCGGCCTAGCCCCCGGCCCCGACATCAGCCTCCCGGCGGCGGCGGACCTGCTCGGCATCGCCCAACCGCAGGCGGAAGAAGTGCTGGCAGCCCTCGAACGCGTCTCGCTGATCCAGCAGCCAACCCCCACCCGTTTCCGCATGCACGACCTGGTCCGCCTCTACGCGACCGACCAAGCCGACCACCTCCCCACCGACGTAGCCGACGCCGCGCTACGCAGGCTGCTCGACTTCTACCGGCACACCGCCGCCATCGGAAATCTGCTGCTCGACCCGTTCTGGGACTCGGTCGTCATGGACGAGCCCGGCGAGCACTGCCACCCGATCGCCCTGGCCGACCCGCCGGCGGCAACGGCCTGGTTCACCGCGGAGGAACCCAACCTCCAGGCCGCGCGGCGGCTGGCCAAACGGCGCGACTGGCATCGGGACGTGTGGCACCTGGCCTGGAACACGATGGTGTACCGGCGCCAGCAGGCGCTGTTGTGGGAGCGGCTGCGGGCCGCGCAGGACGGCGTCGCCGCAGCTGAGGCGCTCGGCGACCCGATCACCCTGCATTTGTCGCTGCGTTGCCTCGGTGCGTGCGAAAGCCAATTGGGCGACAACGAAGCGGCTGTCGACCATGTGAAGCAGGCCCTGCGCATCGCGACCGAGCAGCGCGACATCGCCGGACAGGCGCACGCTCTGCACATCCTGGACATGGCCGTAGCCCGAACCGCCGACAGCGAGCGCGGCCTCGGCTACGCGGAGGAGTCGTTGCGGCTGTTCCGCATGCTGGAACAACCGGTATGGGTGGCCCGCAAACTCAACTCGGTCGGCTGGCATGCGTGTCTGCTCGGCCTGCACGAGCGTGCGCTGCGCGCCTGCACCGAAGCCCTGGCGCTGACCAGGGCGCACGGCGACCGGGAGAACGAAGCGGCCACACTGGACAGTCTCGGCATGATCGCCGCGACCACCGGTGAGTACCAAGGGGCGTTGTCCTGTTACCAGGACGCGCTGGCGGTCATGCGCGATCTCGGCGCCAGCTATCGGATCGCCGACATTCTCGATCATCTCGCCGAGGCGTACCTGGGCCTGGGCCAGACGGAAACCGCGCGGGAACAGTGGCTGGAAGCGCAGCGGCTGTATCGATCTCATTATCGATACTCAATGGCTGAGCAGGTGCAAGCCCAATTGGCCACACTTGACAAACAATCGCCACAGACCTTGGCGACACTCGACAACACAACTGGGGAATGAGCCCCTTCCCAGGTACATCTCCGCAGCTCAGCCCGCATGTATGAGCTGATCCAACAGTGCGGGACGGCGCAGATATGAGGTGGCGAAAAAACCGCCGACGATCCATCATTGTCGGATCAGCGGACAACGTCGGCCGTCGAGGGTGCTGGGGGCGAAACACCAGTCCGGCACAAGCAATACTTGATGTCCATGAGGTTCACTGGTCGATAGCACCACCGCAGTAGCCGCCACCACTGAGGAGGCCACCATGGACACCCTGCCGGAGCGAGGACAGCACCCGATCGACGAATGGCCCACGTCGTCGATGAACGCCGACCTCCTGTCGATCGAGATCCCGCAGCAGCTGCACAGCAGCTTCGAGATCTGGGGCAGTTCGGCCCGGTTCGAGCAGGAAGCCGACGGGCACATCCTGCGCGGCCTCGAATAGTCAGCGGGTACTTCCGGCCACACCGCGCGCAGGAGTCCGCCAACCCCTCGCGCGCGGCGCACCGTCCACATGCTGGGAAAGATCCTCGGCATGTTCGGATCGTTTCAACTGGCATCGGGGCCAGTCGCCCTCAGGCCATTCACGCCCGCCTACCCGCTGCATGTCAGCTATGGGCCTTCCGCGTCCCCCTGAGAGATCCGCGTCCGACAGCACACACTCGCCCGGCATCGCGTCATCCGCCCAGCCCGGCCACGCCGATTCCCCGACGCCACTCAGCCCCGCCCACAGGAACCAAGTTCCCAGCGCCTGCCCAGCGGCAACCTATGCGTTCCCGGCTATCCCCTGCCCAGCCCCCTCCGACTGCTCCCCTGCCGCTCCCCCACTGCCGGCTCCTCTACCGCACCCGGCGCTGGCTCCTCTGCCGCTGCCCCTCCGGCTCCCCTGCCAGCATCCCCTGCCGGATATCCCGCTGTCCAAGCCCCGGGCTGGATGGCGCACCGCTGCGCCCGCTCTGCAACGCAGCTCTCTGCGCGGCCCGCCTGTCCTCGGCCGCGCAGGCCCCACGGGCTCGCCATCTCAGCCATCGCGGTCCCCGCAGGCGCACTCGACTCGATCACGATCGTCACCGCGCTGCCGCCCGCCAGTTCACCGAGCAGGTGGTTGCCCGCGTCCGCCGTCTGCGCCTACGGGCCGACTCCACGAAACGAGGCACCAGGCCACCTGGGCCAACCAGTTGGTTGACGGCAACGGCAAATGCCTGCCGCATCTGTACACAGTGGACCCCACGCTGCACCGGGCCGACCGCCCGGCCGCGACTCGACGCCCCACGTTCAACACCACCCCCGGCGCCGTATCGATAGTGACACACCTGCACCGCCCGCACACCGTCGAGCAGTGCAGCGGAGCCTGGTTTGCCTGCCGGTCGCCTCGAACAGCCCATCCGGCGACTCGAACGTCAGCAGCTTCCACAACCCGATACCGCGCCGAGGCCGGCGGCGCTCCTGACACCGAACCCGCGCCGACACGCAAAGGCTCCCGCGCGAACGCCCACACCTCCGGCGCACGTAAACACGCGCGCCCCATCACCCAAACGCCAATCGAATCACACGAACGCCACATCGGCTCACCCGAAAGAACTTCTCATATATAAGTTCAAACCCCGCCCTCCCAGAGGGGGTGGCAGCCCTTGTGGCATCAGTCTAGTCGGTTGGGGTGGTTGGGAAAAAATCGAATTGACGAACTGTGGATGGTTCAGATGGTTGTGAACAAGTGGCGCGACTGACGTTGGACCAATCGGGGCAATCTGTTGGTTCGATCTTGCTGCGGTGACAAACGTAAATTATCTTCACATCCGAGGGTTACGTCGCCCGAGGAGGATTTATGTCCGCTGCACGACGTCTTCGCCGCATGACGGCCGTGTTATCCGGCATCCTGCTTTCTCTAGCTACTATCAGCATTCCTGCGGCGGCCAACACGAGCCAGGCAACTGACCTGCGCGACGTGCTTGTCGTCGGCAACAGCCAGGACGGCACCGTCAGTTTCATCGACGGGCACAGCTTCGCCAACCTCGGCACCTTCAACGTCACGCCGGACCTGCAGATCCGGCTCGCCGAGATCTACGCGAACCCGATCTGGGCCGCGGGCTACGCGGCCACCAGGGGCGTCGAGGGCGGCGACCGGTTCGTCGACGACGCCACCATGTCGCCCGATGGTCGTACGCTGTACGTCTCGCGTGGCAATCTCGATGACGTCGCCGCATTCGACGTCGCCACGAAGACCGAGCTGTGGCACACCCGGCTCTCCGGGTTCCACGCCGATCACGCCGCACTCTCGCCGGATGGCACGCGCTACGTCGTCTCGGACACCACGTCGCAAACCGCGGACGTCTTCGACACCGGAACCGGCAAGCTCATCGGCACGTTCCCGACCGGCACCTATCCGCACCAGAACGACTACTCGCCCGACGGCAAGTACATCTACAACTCCAGCATCGGTGTCGTCTCGCTGCCACAGTCGCTGGAATGGGCCAAGGGCAGCTTCCTGCTGACCAAAGTGGACGCGACGACGCTGAAAGTCGTGCAGACCTGGAAGTTCTCGCACGGCATCCGGCCCAACGTCATCGCGCCCGACGGCCACACCTTCTACACTGACCTGTCCTACCTCAACGGATTCGTGAAGTACGACCTGAACACCGGCCAGATCGAGAACACCGTGCAGATGCCGTTCGCGAGCGGTGGCGTTGGCATGAAAGCCGACGACTACCCGAAGAACTCCGCACACCACGGCCTCGCGCTCTCCGGTGACGGCAACGAACTCTGCGACGCAGGCACGATCGACGACTACACCGCCATCGTGTCCACCAGCAACCTCAAGACGACAGGTACGGTCACCTACCCGAGTGGCGCCCTGCCCTACTGGGCGCAGTCCAGTGTGGACGGCCAGTACTGCTTCGTTTCACTCAGCCAGGCCAACGCGGTGTCGGTCATCGACTACGCGACGGCGACCGAGGTGGCCAGGGTGCCGGTCGGCACCTTCCCGCAACGGGAACGGATCGGCAAGATCGACCCGTCGGTGCTGGGCTCGCTCACGCCGGCCTGATGTGAACGAGAGGTTGACAGCTTGACATCTCCGGAATCCGCAAGGCGCTAGCCGACCGGTGAGGCGGCGCACGACCTGGGCGCACCGATCGATTCGGTGCGCCCAGTCGGCGTTCGGGGGAACCGGGGCGCCGCGGCTTGCGGGGGTGCGCTAGCGACCACCGAGTTCAATGTGGGCGCGGTGGTTGGGGGCTGCGGTCGCTCGGATGCCGGTCGCCGGGATGGCGGGCGTCGATGGCGGACGGGCGAGGGCGGCGTTGTGGTGAGTGTGCTGGGTTCGCGGGGTCAGGTTCGGGTGCGTAGTAGTGCGAAGGATTCGGGGGCGAGTGTGACCGCATCTGCTGTGAACTCGGTGGACCCATTGGCTAGCACGATGTCAACCGAGCGAATCGGCAGCGTGCGGTGTTCGGCGGCGAGGTTGCAGGCCAGGCGGAACGAGCCGCGGTGCACGACCAGCCAGCGCTGTGCCTCGTCGAAGTCGACCTTGAGCAGGGGCAACCGGGGGTCGCTCAGCTCCGGGTAGGTTTTGCGCGCGGTGATCAGGCGGCGGTAGATGCCGAGCAGCTGCTGGTGGGCCGGATCGTCCAATTCGGACCAGCGCAGCCGGGACCGTTCGACCGTGGCCGGGTCCATCGGGTCGGGAACGTCCTCGGTGGCCCAGCCGTGGTCGGCGAATTCGGCTCGACGGCCGGTGCGGACGGCATTCGCGAGGTCGGGGTCGGGGAACGAGGCGAAGAACTGCCACGGCGCCTTCGACCCCCACTCCTCGCCCATGAAGATCATCGGGGTGTACGGCGAGCACAGCACCATCGCGGCCGCGACGCCGAGCAGGCCGGGCGAGAGGGTGGCCGAGATGCGGTCGCCGATCGCGCGGTTACCGATCTAGTCGTGGTCCTGGATGTAACACAGGAACCGGTGCGCTGACAACCGCTGGGTGTCAACCGGGCGGCCGTGGGTGCGGTGCCGGAACGTGGAGTACGTGCCGGCGTGGAAGAACACCTGCTGCCAGGTCTTCGCCAACGACTCCAGGGAACCAAAGTCGACGTAGTAGCCCTGGCGTTCACCGGTGAGCGCGGTGTGCAGCACGTGGTGCAGGTCGTCGTCCCATTGCGCGGTGAGTCCGTAGCCACCGGCTTCCCGGGCTGTCACCAGTTTGGCGTCGTTGAGGTCGGATTCGGCGATGAGGGCGAGTGGGCGGCCCAGGTGAGTGGCTAGGGCGTCGACCTCGATGGCCAGCTGTTCGAGGACGTGCGTCGCGCGGGAGTCGTGCAAGGCGTGCACGGCGTCCAGTCGCAGGCCGTCGAGGTGGAAGTCGCGCAGCCAGCCGAGCGCGTTGTCGATGACGTAGCGGCGGACCTCGTCGGAGTCGGGGCCGTCGAGGTTGAGCGAACGGCCCCACTGGTTGCTGCCCGCGAAGTACGGGCCGAACCGGTCGAGATACGCGCCGGACGGGCCGAGGTGGTTGTAGACCACATCGAGGATGACGCCGAGACCCTTGTCGTGACAGGCCGAAACGAAGTGCCGGAGCCCGGCCGGGCCACCGTAGGGTTCGTGCACCGCGTACCAGGCGACGCCGTCATAGCCCCAGCCCTCGACGCCGTCGAACGCGTTGACCGGCATGAGTTCGACGAAGTCGATGCCGAGCTCGACGAGGTGATCGAGTTTGCTGATGGCGGCGGCGAGGGCGCCTTCTTCGGTGAAGGTGCCGACGTGCAGTTCGTAGATGACGCCGCCGGCCAGTTGGCGACCGGTCCAGTTCGATGCCGGCCAGTCTTGTTCGGCGGGGACGTAGCGGCGGGACGCCTCGTGCACGCCGTTGGGCTGCCAGCGGGAGCGCGGGTCGGGCAGCGGCTTGGGGTCGTCGTTGAGGAGGAAGGCGTAGTCGCAGTTCGCGGCAGCCGCGATCTCGGCCGACCACCAGCCGTTGTCAGCGCGGGTCATGTCGTGGTCGGTGCCGTCCACCCGGACGCGGACGTTGTCGAGCTGCGGTGCCCAGACACTGAACCGGGGCATCGGAGTTCTCCTATTCGCGGTTTTGGACGAGGAGTGCGACGGGGTACCGCTCCAGTGCGGCGCCAACGTAGACGCGGTGGCCCTCGAACGACGTGCCGGTGAGGGCGTCGGTCCAGGTTGCCTCGGTGGGTAGCTCGACGGCGGTGTCGCGCCAGCCGCCGGAGGACGTCAACCGCATCGGCAACCGGGTGGCGATGGCGACAACCCGGCGTTCACGGCCGCGGGCGAAGGCGACCGCGTTGGTTGACGCGGGACCGTCGGGTGTCAACGCGCGGTAGCCGGTGAACAGTTCGGGTTCGTCGCGGCGCAACCGCAGGACGTGGTGCACGAGGGCGATCTTGATGGCGCCGGAGTCGTCCATCGGCGGGCGCCAGCCGTCGCGGATGCGGGTGAGCAGTTCGCGGCGGGCGCTGTAGTCGACGAGCCTGCGGTTGTCCGGGTCGACGAGGGAGTCGTCCCATTTTTCGGTGCCCTGGTAGACGTCCGGGATACCGGGACCGGCCAGTTGCAGCAGTTTCTGGCCGAGGCAGTTGGACCAGCCAGCGGGCGTGATCCGGTCGCTGAATGTGTTCAGCAGGTTCACAGCGGCGGGGTCGGTGTAAACCGCGGGTACCCAGTTGCGGAGGGCGGTTTCGAACTCTTCGTTGTGCTCGGTCCACGAGGTCGCCAGTTTGGCTTCGCGCGCCGCTTTGAACAGGTAGTCGGTGATGCGCTTTTCGTCGGCGGGCCAGGCACCGACCAGGGTTTGCCAGGCGAGCAGTTCGAGGGTGGGCTCGGGCAACGGGTGCAGCGCGTGCAACTCGTCGACGAGCGCGGCGAACTCGGCGGGGATCTCGGCCAGCACGGCGAGCCGGGCGCGTACATCCTCGCCGCGTTTGGTGTCGTGGGTGGCGAGCGCGGTCATCGCGGTCGGCCAGCCTGCCTCGCGCTGCTGGAAGGATGCGTGCAGGTCCGCCACGCTCACGCCGAAGCGATCAGGGTCTCCCCCGACCTCGTTCAACGCGACCAGTCGCGGGAACCGGTAGGACGCGGTGTCCTCGATGCCCTTGGCCATCACCATCGCGGACGTCTGCTGCAACCGGATCGCGATTTCGCCCTGCGGCTCGTTGACCGCGTGGAAGGCGATGTTGGACAGCGGTTCGGCGAGGTGGGGCTGGTTCCGGATCGCGACAGCCACCGCGGCGCGGAGACGGTTGAGGCCGTCGGGGAGGTAGCTGCGGTAGACGTCGAACGAGCTGAGCAGTTCGGCGACGGCGGCTTCGGCGCGGTCGAGCGGGAACTTGGGGAACAGGCGGGCGATGCGCAGGACTTCGGCGCGCAGCGTGGTGCCCGCGATGAGGCGGCGGGATTCGAGGGTGAGTTCGGCGTAGTCGGGCGGGGCGTTGAAGCGGGCGGCGAGGTCGCCGAGTGGGGCTTCGCCGGTGGGGTCGATGAAAACGCCGCAGATGTCGCCGAGCGCGTCGTAACCGCTGGTGCCGGCTACCGGCCAGTCGGCGGGCAGCGGCTCGCCGACGCCGAGGATCTTTTCGACCACGAGCCAGGTGTCGCCGATGCGGGAGCGCAGTCTGCGCAGGTAGCCGCCGGGATCGACCAAGCCGTCGACGTGGTCGATGCGCAGCCCGTCCACCTCGCCCGCGGCGACCCAGCGCAGGAGTTCGCCGTGCGTCGTGTTGAACACGTCCTCGTCCTCGACGCGCACGCCGGCCAGCGTGGTGACGTCGAAGAAGCGGCGGTAGTTGAGTTCGTCGTTGCCGCGGCGCCAGGAAATCAACCGGTAATGCTGGCGGTCGTGGATTTCCCGCGCGCTTCCCTCACTGGTTCCTTCGGCGATCGGGAAGCGGTGTTCGAAATACCGAAGTTCGCCGTCTTCGACATGTAGGTCGTTGAGGGCCGCGACACCGCCGTCGCCGTCGTCGGCGAGGGTGGGAATCAGGATTGGCGCGCGACTCCAGTCGATGTCGAAGAAATGCGCGTATTTCGATTTCTGACCGTTCGCGAGCACGTCCCACCAGTAGCGGTTCGCGACGGGCTGGGAGACGTCCATGTGGTTGGGGACGGTGTCCACGACCAGCCGCATGCCGAGTTCGCGCAGCCTGCGCACCAGGGCCAGGCGGCCTTGTTCGCCGCCCAGATCCTCGGATGCCTTGGTCGGGTCGACCACGTCGTAGCCGTGCGTCGATCCGTGCGACGCCTGCAGGATCGGCGACGCGTACACCGCGCCGACACCGAGTTCGTGCAGGTAGTCGGCGATCTCGGCGGCCTCGGCGAAGCCGAATTCGGGGCGGAGTTGCAGGCGGTAGGTGGAGGTGGGCTGACTCGACGCGGCCGCCATCAGGCGCACCGCTGCAGGATGAGCAGGGAGCGGGCGGTGACGGTGATCTTGTCGGCCGCGCCCGCGTCACCGATCACGGTGCCCGCCTCGGCCTCGATGCCGAACCCGATCGAGGTGTGTTTGTCGACTTCGCCGGTATCGGTGTTGACGACGACCTGCCACTGGTCGCCGTATTCCTTCCCGGGCACAGTGAATTCGATGTCCTCGTAATGCGCGTTGAAGAACAGCACGAAGGAATCATCGCGCACCCACTCGCCGCGTGGGTCACGATCGTGAATTCCGTCTCCGTTGAGATACACCGTGATGGCTTTGCCGAAGGTCGCTTCCCAATCCTCTTCGGACATGCGCGCGCCGTCCGGGGTGAACCAGGCGATGTCCTCGGGGCCGGTGCCGCGATGCGTTGGCCTGCCGTCGAAGAAGCGCTTGCGGCGAAAGACCGGGTGAGCGCGGCGGAACGCGATCAGCTCACTGGCGAAAGCGAGCATTTCGGTGTGTTTCTCCGCGTCTTTCCAATCCATCCAGGTCAGTTCGTTGTCCTGGCAATACGCGTTGTTGTTGCCGCGCTGGGTTCGGCTGATCTCGTCGCCGTGCAGCACCATCGGCACGCCTTGCGACAACATCAGGGTGGCCAGCAGGTTTCTTGCCTGCCGCGCGCGCAGGTCCAGAACCTGCGCGTCGTCGGTCGCGCCCTCGACGCCGTGGTTCCAGGACCGGTTGTCGTCCGAGCCGTCGCGGTTGCCCTCACCGTTGGCCTCGTTGTGCTTCTTGTCGTAGCTGACCAGGTCGTGCAGGGTGAAACCGTCGTGCGCGGTGACGAAGTTGATCGACGCGAACGGGCGGCGGCCGTCGTCCTGGTAGAGGTCGCTGGAACCGGTGAAGCGCGAGGCGAATTCGCCGAGTGTGCCGGGCTGGCCGCGCCAGAAGTCGCGCACGGTGTCGCGGTAGCGGCCGTTCCACTCCGTCCACAATGGAGGGAAGTTGCCGACCTGGTAGCCACCGGGGCCGACGTCCCACGGCTCGGCGATCAGCTTGACCTGCGAGACCACCGGATCCTGCTGGACGATGTCGAAGAACGCGCTCAGGCGGTCCACGTCGTAGAAGGTGCGGGCCAGGGCGGCGGCGAGGTCGAAGCGGAAACCGTCGACGTGCATCTCCAGCACCCAGTACCGCAACGAGTCCATGACCAGCTGCAGAGTGTGCGGATGGCGCATGTTCAGCGAGTTGCCGGTGCCGGTGTAGTCGGCGTAGTACTCGCGATTGTCGTCGAGGCGGTAGTACGCGCCGTTGTCCAGGCCGCGCATGCTCAACGTCGGACCGAGATGGTTGCCCTCGGCGGTGTGGTTGTACACGACGTCCAGGATGACCTCGATGCCCGCGGCGTGCAGCGCGCGCACCATCGCCTTGAACTCCGGCACCTGCTGACCGAGGGTGCCCGCCGAGGAATACCGGGCGTGCGGGGCCAGGAAGGCGAGCGTGTTGTAACCCCAGTAGTTGGACAGGCCACGATCGATGAGGTCGTGCTCGCTGACGAAGTGGTGCACCGGCATCAGCTCGACCGCGGTCACGCCGAGCCGCTGCAGGTGCTCGATCACGGCGGGGTGCGCGAGGCCGGCGTAGGTGCCGCGCATCTCCTCCGGAACCCGCGGGTGCGCCATGGTCAGGCCGCGCACATGCGCCTCGTAGATCACGCTTTCGTGGTAGGGCACGCGGGGCGAGCGGTCGTTGTCCCAGTCGAAGAACGGGTTGATCACCACCGCCATCGGCACCTGACCGGCCGAGTCGGTGTCGTTGCGGGTACCGGGCGAGTCGAACTCGTAGCCGAAGACGCCCTGATCCCAGCTCAGATCACCGGTGACCGCCTTGGCGTACGGGTCCAGCAGTAACTTCGCCGGGTTGCAGCGCTGACCACGCGACGGATCGTACGGGCCGTGCACCCGGTAGCCGTAACGCTGACCGGGACCGACCGTGGGCAGGTAGCCCTGCCAGACGAAACCGTCGGTTTCGGGCAGGTCGACCCG
>DATFHN010000201.1:0-10952 GCA_035248365.1 Pseudonocardiaceae bacterium
TCGGCGACGACGCCGACCTCTTCCCGTGCTGTCTCGGGGGAGAAGGTGGAGACGTAGGTCTCGATCGCACTCCGGATCTCGTCCGACGAGATCGTCAGCTCCGCCATGGCTATTCGGTCCCTGCTCTCGATCAGTAAAAACTCTTGACGTATGTGGGGCCGGGATCGGCCGCGTGTTAGTTCGGCAGTTCTTCGCGGGCCTTGTTCAGGCGCGCGACGATGCTCCCGTCGATCACCTCGTCGCCGACCCTGATCACCAGGCCGCCGAGCAGTTCGGGATCCAGTTCGACCTGCACCGACATCTCGCGGCCGAAGATCTCCGCGAGCACCCGGGTCAGCCGCTGCTCCTGCGCCTCGCTCAGCGGGGCCGCCGCGGTGATGTGCGCGACCGAGCGGTTGCGGCGGGCCGCGGCCAGTTCGGCCAGCTTGCCGACGACCACTTCCAGGCTCGCCGTGCGCGGCAGCCGGATGACCTGGTCGAGCAGCAGCTTGGTGATCGCGTTGACCTTGCCGTCGACCAGCCCGTCCAGCAGCGCCACCCGGCCCTCGACCGGGTTGTTGTCGTTGGACAGCGCCTCGTGCAGCGCCGGGTTGGCATCCAGGATGCGGCCGAACCGGAACAGTTCGTCCTCGACGTCCTCGATGACCTCGTCCCGCTGTGCCCTGGCCAGCGCGACCTCGCGGGCGAGCTGCTCAAGCACGTCGAGCAGGTCGGTCGAGGTCGACCAGCGGCTGCCGGCCAGGCCGGTCAGCACGTCGATCGCCTGCTGGCCGATCTTGCCGCCGAACACGGTGTCGACAAGGCGACGCCGGGCGGCCGGATCGGTCGACGGGTCGGCGAGGTGCCTGCGCAGCGTGCGCTCCCGGACCAGCAGGTCCACCACGCTGAACAGTTCCTCGCTCAACACGACCAGATCGTCAGCGCCCGCGTCGGCGATGACCGCGTCCAGCCGCTCCTGGGCGTCCTTCAACGACTGCCGGGTCGCGGCCCGGTACTGGGCGTCGTCGAGCTGTTGCGTGCTCGGCTCCATCACGCCTCTCCCTTGCTGCCCGCGGTGGCCTCGTCCCGGGCGGCCATCTGCTCCAGCTCACCGAGCAGCCCGTCCACGGTGGCGGCCCGCTGGGCGTCCGAGGAGAGGTGTTCGGTCACCAGCCGGCCCGCGAGGTCGACCGAGAGTTCGCCGATCCGGGCGCGCAGTTCCCTGATGAGGAGCTGCCGCTGCTGGATCAGGTCTTCCTCGCCGCGCTGCTTGATCCGGGCGACTTCGCGCTCGGCCTGCTCGCGCATTTCCACCACGATGCGTTCGGCGTCGGCCCGGGCACCGTCGCGGATCTTGGCGGCTTCGATCCTGGCGTCGTTGACCGCTTCCGAGTACTTCTGCTCGGCCTTGGCCAACTGCGCCGCGGCTTCCTCGCTGGCCTTCAGCTGCACCGCGATCAGTTCCTGCTGCTTGCGCACGGCCCGGCGAGCGGGCGGAATGACGTAGCGCCACAACGCGAACAGGATGACGACGAAGCCGACCAGCTCGCCAATCCAACCGGCCATTACGCCCTCCCAGCCGATTCCGGGGTCGACGAGTCGACCTCTTCGAGGTAGCGGGCGACCGTCACCGACCGGTTCGGGTCCTCCGGCAGCGGGCTGCCGATGATGCGCCCGGCCAGCGAGACCGAGAAGTCGCCGACCTGGCTGCGCAGTTCGCGAACGGCCTGGGCACGCTGGGCGGACATCTGCTCGCTGGCCCGCTGCGTGACCGCGTCGGCCTCCTGACGCGCCTGCTCGCGAAGCTCGTTGAGCGTCGCAGTGCCCTCCGCGCGGGCTTCTTCACGAAGACGCGCGGACTCGCCCCTGGCTTCCGCCAGTGCGGCGGTGTACTTGGCCTCCGCGGCCTTCAGCTTCTCCTCTGCCTGCTGGCTGTCCTCTGCCGTCTTGCGGATCTTGGCGTCGCGTTCGTCCAAAGACTTCTGCAACGGCGGCAGAATGACTTTCCAGAACACGATCAGCACGATCACGAAGATGATCAGCTCAACGAAGAACGTGCCGTTCGGGAGCAGGAAAATGTTGCCAGCGGCGATGTCCGTCGTCGCCATGGGGATCAGGTGGCCTGCACGCCGAAGACGAACAGCATGATCACCGCGAACGCGAGGGCGATGAAGTAGTTACCTTCGGCCAGACCCGCGGTGATGATGAACGGCGTGAACAGTCGGCCCTGAGCTTCGGGCTGCCGGGCGACACCGGCCACCATCTGGCTACCGGCAAGACCGTCACCGACGGAGGCACCGAGCGCGCCGCCGCCGAGAGCGAGACCGGCACCGACGTAGGCGCCGGCCGTAGTGATTGCCTGGTTGAGGTCGGTCATTGTTTTCCCTTACCTGGTTCTTTCCACTAGGTCCATGCGGTGCACTGGCAACCCATCGGCCACCAGATCGAGAGGTCAGTGCTCACCGGTCCTGATCTCCATCGCGTCGGAGAAGTACACGATGGTCAGCAGGACGAAGATGAATGCCTGGATCAGGCCGATACCGAGGTCGAACAGCTTCCAGGCCGCGTTGGGCAGCCAGAGCACGTAGCCCGGCAGCAGACCGAGCACCTCGATCATGATGCCGCCCGCGAAGATGTTGCCGAACAACCGCAGCGGCAGCGAGATCAGGTTGGTGAATTCTTCGAGGACCCACAGGGGCCCGAGCGCCGGGAAGTGGCCGCGGTAGACGTGCAGCAGGTGCTTGCCGAGACCCTTGTGCCGCTGGATACCGACGACGTAGCGCCAGACGAACAGCAGGATCGCCAGCGCGTAGACCAGGTTCACGTCCGAGGTCGGCGGCGGCAGGACGTCCCCGCCGTTCTCGCCGAAGTTCATCGGCAGCACGGAAAGCCAGTTGCAGGCCAGGATCAGCAGGAACAGGGTGATCGAGAGCGGCACCAGGAACGGCGCGGCCTTGACCCCGATCGCGTTCTCGATCTGAGTCCGCATGAGACGGTTGACCGTCTCGTAGGTCAACTGGACCGGGTTGGGTACCCCGGAGGTGACCTTGGCCCGGACGAACAAACCGAGCCCGATGATGATGGCCGCGGCGATCAGCGTGCCGATCACGGTGTCGGCGTTGATCGTCAGCCCGAACAGGTCCCATTCGGAGTGGGTTCCGGGCTGCTCGATGCTGACCGCGGCAAGGCGGGGAATGTCGGTCATTGCTTACGGCGCTCCTTCATGACCGGCAGGAGGGTGTGGGCGATGAAGATCAGTTGGAAAACCACGAGACCGAAGAACACCCCGAGCCCGTCCGGCCGGATGAAGAAGCCGAGGGCCAGAGCGATCACGGTGATGACGAGGAGTCGTTGCAGCGACGAGCCCGCCATGGCGCGGCGCGTCGGGTTCGCGTCCGAGATGGCCCGCAGCGTCGCGCGTTGCAGCATCCGGGCGTTCACCAGACCGAGCACCAGCCCGACGCCGAACAGAATGCCCATGACGACGTGGCCGAGGACCACACCGAGAACAATGCCGATGACCGCGAAACCGGCCGAGACAAGCACCGGTCGGCGTAGGTTCAGCACGACCGCTGCGGGCACATTCGCCGCGGCTGCTCGTATCGCTGACAACTTGACTCGACCTCAATCTCTCTTGAACCGGCGGTACAGCGAATACATGTAGAACGACGCTGCGATGATTCCGACGGCTAAACCGACGAGCGTGAAAACTGGAAAGGCGTGGGCGCTCGCGTCGACCGCCCAACCGGCTGCCATGCCGCCGATGATCATCGCCACGATCCCGGATCCGAGACCGACGAGAACCAGCGGGCTCGGAGGCTTGTTCGGCACGGCCCCACCTACCGGGGATTCACGGCCTGCACGCGACGATCACTCAAAGGCAACTCCTCGTCGATATAGACGGCGACGGGTAACCCAACGCCACGATCGTGGTCTGCGCAGGGCGCGGACGATTATCTCCCGTGTTTTCGGGAGATGCCGGAACGCTACCACACGGTAAAACGGACACCGTGCAGGCCATTGGGTGGTTGTGAGCGCCTCGGACACCGGCACATACGGCTCCCCCGAAGCCGTCCCGGGCTATCGCCGCCCGGCGCGGTGCGGTCACCGTAGACCCTCCCGATGGTTCGTTCTCTCACGCGAACCTTATCAGCCCTAGTGAGACGCCCGTACTGCTCGGTCGGGCAACCCGGACAAGGTGCTGCTCAGCTCGATCCAGTAATCGATTCAGTTGTCGTGAGCTGCGCGGACCCGCCAATCAGGCCCGGCTCAAGCCTCGGGGTTGGCCCTGCGGACGTCACGCAGCCACGGAATGGTCGAGACGATCAGCGCGAGCACCAGCCCGCCGACGATGCCCAGGCTCACCACGTACCCGTTGAACACGGTGAGCGCGACCGCGCCGAAGGCGATGACCGCGGCCCACAAATAGATCAGCAGCACCGCGCGCCGCTGCGAATGCCCGATTTCCAGCATCCGGTGATGCAGGTGCATCTTGTCCGCTGAGAACACCGCTACCCCGCGCCGAGTACGCCGCACGATCGCCATCAGCATGTCCAGCATCGGCACGAACAACACGGCGACGACCACCAGCAACGGTGAGAGCACCGCGAGTTCACTGCGCGGCCCCGTATTGTTCAAGTTGATTTTGCCGGAGGCGGAAATGCTCGCGGCGGCCAGCATCAGCCCGATCAGCATCGAGCCCGAGTCGCCCATGAATATCCGCGCGGGCTGGAAGTTGTGCGGCAGGAAGCCAAGGCAGGCCCCGGCCAGGCAGGCGGCGATCAGCGCGGGCGGATAACTCTGCACACTGCCTTCGGTGCCTTGCAGCAACACCAGTGAATACGCGCACACGGCACACGCGGTGATCAGCCCGATGCCCGCGGCGAGACCGTCCAGGCCGTCGACGAAGTTCATCGCGTTGGTCATGCCCGCGACCAGCAGCACGGTGAGGATGCCGCCGCTGTTCTGGTCCAGGATGACCTGCGAGCCGACGATGCCGCCGCTGCCGCCCCACGGCACCCACAGGTCCAGGAACTGCAGGCCGAGCAGGGCGAGGATGCCGGCCGAGGTGACCTGGCCGGCCAGTTTGGTCCACGAGTCCAGCTCGAAGCGGTCGTCCAGGATGCCGACGATGACGATCACGCCGCCGCCGATGAGCACCGCATACGGGTCCAGCGAGTAGATCAGCGCGCGGCGCAGCACCGGGAGCTGGTGGGCCAGCAGCATGCCGCCGACCACCCCGCAGTACATGGCGACGCCGCCCATGCGCGGCATGACCACGCTGTGCACGTCGCGCACGCGCGGCACGGCGACCGCGCCGATGCCGAAGGCGACGCGCCGGACCAGCGCGGTCAGCAGGTAGGTGATGGCCGCCGAGATCAGGCAGACCAGCAGGTACTCGCGGAGCGGCAGACCGTCCGGTGTGGCGTCGAGAAGAGGACCCACGATGTCAGGCTAGTCCCGCGCCGGTACGGCAGAAGTGAGTCGAGGCCATCACTGCACCGCCACGCCGAGCACGTCGGACACGTCGGCCCGGCTGACCGCGCCCTCGCGCAGCATCCGGGGAGTGTCGCTGGTCAGGTCGACGATCGTGGAGGCGACCGCTTCGCCCGCCGGACCGCCGTCGAGGTAGACCGACGCGGTCTCGCCGAGCTGCTCGCGGGCTTCCTGGATGGTGGTGGCCGGGCGCTTGCCGGTGGCGTTGGCGCTGGACTGCGCGATCGGGCCGGTTTCCTGCAGTAGTTCGAGGATGACCGGGTGCAGCGGCATCCGGATCATCACGGTGCCCCGGGTGTCGCCGAGGTCCCAGGCCAGCGAGGGCGCGTGCGGCAGCACGATGGACAGCCCGCCCGGCCAGAACGCCTCGATCAGGTCGCGAGCCCGGCCCGGCACGGACAGCACGAGACCGTCGACCCCGGTCCACGAACCGACCAATACGGACAGCGGCATGTTGCGGCCGCGGCCTTTGGCGTCGAACAGCGCGTTGACCGCGTTCGGGTTGAACGCGTCGCAGCCGATGCCGTACACGGTGTCGGTCGGGAAGACGACCAGCCGCGAGGATCGGATCTCGCCCGCTGCCGCGGCCAGTCCGGCCACGCGGTCATCGGGCCGACTGCAGTCGTAAACCGTGCTCACGGCGTCAATCCTGGCACTGGACGCCAGCCAAGAGTGACGCGGGGTCCGCTCGCTACGAGGCCACGGGAGGCAGATCTAGCGGCCGAGGTGGCGGCGGAGTAGCTCATAAACGTCGTCCCGGGTGCTGATCGTGACGACGAGAACGACGAGCTTGCCGTCGTCGATCCGGTAGCAAATCCGGTAGTTACCGACTCTATGACGCCACACGTTGCGATAACCGGTGAGCGGTTTGCAGCCTGTGGGACGCGGGTCTTGCGCCAATTCCTCGATCGCGTCTTCGATTCTGGCCAGATCACCTGGCTGGGACCGTTCGAGACGATCGAGGAATCGCTCGGCAGGACGGAGAAGGCTGATGGTGTAGCGACGTTCGACGTTCAACGGTCAGTCGACACTTCCGCCCGGCTGACTGCGACGGACGAACGGCCGGGGCTGATCGCGCCCGGCATCCAGTTCGGCCAACGCCTCCTGAACCGCATTGATATCGACCAGGTCTTCCAGGTCTTCCAGGAGTTGAGCAGCAGCAGCCGGAACGACGGCCGAAGTCCGCCGTCCGTGCTTCGTGATGTACACCGTCTCGCCGGCGTACTCTGCGCGGTTGGTGACATCCGGTAGTTGCGCCCGTGCTTCGGAGAGCGACATCTCCAGACTCATGTACATAATGTACATCATTCCAGCTCGGTTGTCGCCCGATTCGCCGGGTCACACCCCGCGGCGCGCCGTGCTGAACCGTGGCCGTCCGGCCAGGTCCTCGTGGTCGCGCACGTCGGTGAGCACCCGGCGCGCGGCCAGCAGTTCGGTGACCGCGTAGCGGTGGGTGTCGTCGTGCTCGATGGCGACGCTGCCGCCGACCTTGAGCAGCCGCGCGGCCAGGCCGACCACCGGGCGGATCACGTCGAGGCCGTCGGCGCCGCCGAACACCGCCATCTTCGGGTCGTGCTCGGCGACCTCCGGCGGCACGGACGTGCCCTCCGGAACGTAGGGCGGGTTGCACAGCACCAGATCGACCGATCCGTCCACATCGGACAGAATCTGCGGGTCGGTGACGTCGCCGGCGTAGAGCTTGATCGGGGTGTCGCCGCCCTGCGCGCACAGCTCCGCGTTCTGCCGCGCCCAGGCCAGCGCGACCGGATCGAGTTCGACCGCGTGCACGACCGCGTCCGGCCGCTCGTTGGCCAGCGCCAGCGCGAGCACCCCGGTCCCCGTGCACAGATCGACGACGACCGGTTTGGTCACGTCCGCGATGCGCTGCAAACCCCAGGCGAGCAACAGCTCGGTCTCCGGGCGTGGCACAAAAACGCCGGGCCCGACACCGACGCTGATCGCGCCCATCGCGGCCCAGCCGGTCAGGTGCTGCAACGGCACCCGCTTGGCCCGCTGCGCGACCAGCTGACCGATCGCGTCGACAACCGGCGGATCGACCAAGGGCACCATCGGCAACCGGGACCGTTCCACGCCGAGCACGTGCGCGGCGATCAGCTCCGCGTCGACCCGGGGACTCGCGACACCGGCCGCGGTGAGGATGCGCTCGGCTTCCAGGATGGCGAGCCGCAACGGCTGTCTGGTCACCGGCACACTCTCTCACCCACCGCGATTACTTGGCAGCAGGTCCCGCGCTCGCGGCGAGCCGTTCCGCCCGATCGGCCTCAGACAGCGCGTCCAGCACGCCGTCGAGGTCGCCGGCCAGCACCTGATCAAGGTTGTAGGCCTTGTAGTTGACGCGGTGATCGGCGATCCGGTTCTCCGCGAAGTTGTAGGTGCGCACCCGCTCGGAGCGGTCGACGGTGCGGACCTGGCTGCGCCGCGCGGCCGACGCGGCGGCCGCCGCGTTCTCCTCGGCCAGTGCGAGCAGCCGGGCGCGCAGCACCTGCATGGCGCGCGCCTTGTTCTGCAGCTGGCTGCGTTCGTTCTGGCAGGACACCACGATGCCGGTCGGCAGGTGGGTGATGCGCACGGCCGAGTCGGTGGTGTTCACGCTCTGCCCGCCGTGGCCGGAGGAGCGGAACACGTCGACCCGCAGGTCCTTGTCGTCGATCTCGACCTCGACGTCCTCGGGCTCCGGGTACACCAGCACGCCGGCCGCCGAGGTGTGGATGCGGCCCTGCGACTCGGTGACCGGCACCCGCTGCACGCGGTGCACGCCGCCCTCGAACTTCAACCGCGACCAGACGCCATCCAGCGCGTCGCCGCCGCCGCGCGCCTTCACCGCGACCGTCACGTCCTTGTAGCCACCCAGATCGGACTCGGTGCCGCCGAGCACCTCGGTCTTCCAGTGCCGCCGTTCCGCGTAACGCAGGTACATCTGCAGCAGGTCGCCCGCGAACAACGCGGACTCCTCGCCGCCCTCCCCGGATTTGATCTCCAGGATCACGTCGGAGGCGTCGTGCGGGTCGCGCGGCAGCAGCAGTTCGGTCAGCCGGTCGTTGAGCCGGGGCAGCCGCTCCTCCAGTTCGGCGGCTTCGGCGGCGAAGGTCGGGTCCTCGTCGGCCAGTTCGCGCGCGGCCGCGAGGTCGTCCTTGGTCGCCTCCAGCTCGCGGATGGCCTTGGCCACCGGGCCCAGTTCCGCGTAGCGGCGGGACAGCTTGCGCGCCAGCGGCTGGTCGGAGTGCACGGCGGGGTCGGCGAGCTGCCGTTCCAGGTCCGCGTGCTCGGCCAGCAGCGTCGCCAGCACGTCGTTCGACTCGCCCACCCATCCTCCTCAGGTCATGACAACGCCCGCCCGAGCACTCGTGCGCTCAGGGCGGGCGTCGGAAGAACTAGTAACGCACAGTTATTACTTCTTGCGCTTGCCGTAGCGCTGCTCGAAGCGCGCGACCCGGCCACCGGTGTCCAGAATCTTCTGCTTGCCGGTGTAGAACGGGTGGCAGTTGGAGCAGATGTCGACGTGGATGTCACCGTTCGACTTCGTGCTGTGCGTGGTGAACGTGTTGCCACAGGTGCAGGTCACCGTGGTCGCCACGTACTCGGGGTGGATGCCAGTCTTCAATGTCTCGCCCTTTCCAAAAGTTGGCCGCCGGGTCCCCATGACTCTCACGCGGGGTGAACCGGAGCCGGACTCGACCTACCAGTCTGCCAGATCGTCTGACATGAGCTGTAACGCGGTGACCCCCGCCGGCATTCCCGGACAAATCCGCTGGTCAGGGCGATGCTGGCTACTAGCCAGTATGCCCCGGCTATTCACCCGGCGGCTGCTTGTCGCAGCAATCACGCAACTCACCGCACCGCGACACAGCGTGACCGATCGGCCCGGCAGAATTCCTCGCATGGCCCGCACCGACGACTCCGATGGCAGATTGGCGCTCGCCGCCTGGCTGCTCGTGCCGTTCGCGTTCGTCCTGCTGGTGCTGGCCCTGAGCCTGTGCGTCGATGCCCTGATCGGCTCGTTCACCTGGCAGGTCACCGCGCCGAGCGCGTTGTGCGGGGCCGCCGCCGCCGTCGGGTTCGGCGCGGGTGAGCTGGTCCGCTGGCACACCGACCGGCAGCAGCGCCTGCTCCGCTGGGGCTATCCCATCGCGTTCCTGGTGTTCGGCATCGTGATCAGCGGGGTCACCCTGCCCAGCATCGCGGTGCTGGCCTGCACCGTGCCCGCCACCGCGCTGCTGGTGGCCGGCTGGCGGCCGGGCATCAGGATCGACGCCGACCCGAGCCTGCCCGGCGTGACCCAGCACGGCGGCAACACCGGCACGATCTCTGGGATGATCGGCGGCCCGGATATCACCGGATCGTCGACCTGAATTCACCCACATTCATTTTCAGCAAAACTGAAAAACTGAAAAAGAAAACACTGAAGAAAAACAAACCGGGCCTTGACCCTCGAAATCGAGGATCAAGGCCCGGTAGGCACAAATGACCGGAGGGGGTGGGCCCCAGGTCTGGGGGTCGGTGAAGACTCAGTCGTCGTTGCCGTTGCTGCCCGGCGTGGTCTTGGCGACCTGCATCAGGAACTCGATGTTGGTCCGCGTCTTGCGCAGCTGCTGGAGCAGCAGGTCGATGGCCTGCTGGGTGTCCAGGGCGTGCAGCACCCTGCGCAGCTTGTGCGTGACCGCCAGCTCGTCCGGGGAGAGCAGCAGCTCTTCCTTACGAGTGCTGGACTGGTCGACGTCGACGGCCGGGAAGACCCGCTTGTCGGCGATCTTGCGGTCCAGCTTCAGCTCAGCGTTGCCGGTGCCCTTGAACTCCTCGAAGATGACCGTGTCCATGGTGGACCCGGTCTCCACCAGCGCGGTGGCGAAGATGGTCAGCGAGCCGCCGTTCTCGATGTTGCGCGCGGCGCCGAGGAAACGCTTCGGCGGGTACAGCGCGGTCGAGTCGACACCACCGGAGAGGATGCGGCCCGAAGCGGGCGCGGCCAGGTTGTAGGCCCGGCCCAACCGGGTGATCGAGTCGAGCAGCACGACCACGTCGTGGCCCATCTCGACAAGCCGCTTCGCCCGTTCGATGGACAGTTCCGCGACCGTGGTGTGGTCCGAAGGCGGCCGGTCGAAGGTGGAGGCGATGACCTCACCCTTCACCGAGCGCTGCATGTCGGTGACCTCTTCCGGCCGCTCGTCCACGAGCACGACCATCAGGTGGCATTCCGGGTTGTTCGTGGTGATCGCGTTGGCGATGGACTGCAGCACCATCGTCTTGCCGGCCTTCGGCGGCGAGACGACCAGCGCGCGCTGGCCCTTGCCGATCGGCATCACCAGGTCGATGACCCGGGTGGTGAGCATGTGCGGCTCGGATTCCAGGCGCAGTCGCTCGTTCGGGTACAACGGCGTCAGCTTGGTGAACTCGGGGCGGTTGCGCGCTGCCTCCGGGTCCATCCCGTTGATGGAGTCCACCCGCACCAGCGGGTTGAA
>DATFHN010000202.1:0-49165 GCA_035248365.1 Pseudonocardiaceae bacterium
CCCCTGCAGGAAGCCGATCACGATCGCTTCCGGGTATGTCAGGGCGACGGACATCGGCTCTCTCTCGCTCGACACGCAACTCGACGGGGCGACGCCGAGAATATTGGACTCGAAGTTGATCGAGGCGAGGAGGGCCTACTACAAGTGCGTAAAAGCTCGCGACGGGATCACGACGTTCGGGGGGATGTCGTGATCCCGTCGCGAGCAGGCCGGCGACGCGATGGGGGGAGGCGTCGGGAAGGTGCGTCGTCCGGCGGAGCACCGGGGTGGAGGCCCGGGCTCGTCTGGGGGTGTCGAGTCGGGGTGGGTCAGTCAGCCCGCGGCACGGAAACGGCGGGTTCCCGGCGCGGCATCCTGTGCGATCATCAGGCACAGGTGCGCGGTCAGGTAGGCGCGGCACGGCGAGGGGAGCCGTCGGCTGAACCGCCGCGACCGGCAGGTCGGGCAGCGCCCGTGATCGTCCGGGCTGTGTTCGTTGAGCAACGCGCGGAGCGCGGTGACCATTTTGGGAAGTTCGGTCCTGGCCAGATCGAGTGCGGTGAGGTCGTCACCGCGCTCCGCTTGCCGCACCAAGTCCCCCAAATGGTCGTGTAGGGACCGGTCGAGTTGGCCGAATAAAGAAGGTGTGGCCGCGACGGTCACCGCTGTCCTCCCCTCGCCGGCGTCCGAATGGCACGCCGCGCCAGGCTGCCATGACGCCATATGTGTAACCCGAATGGGGGTAAGCTGTGATCTGTTCGTCGCACGTTCCGGTGCGCCGCTCCAGTCATCACCAGCCCCCATCTCCAAGTCGTCGGCGTCGACCGAGCTCGCTCGCCGCAGTAAGCAGCTTGCTTCCGCAACTGGAAATCTGCAAGTTGCATTACACGAATGGATGACGTTTCTTGGCGTTCGGCCGATATGCCGAACACACTGTCCGCCAGACGGGGATGGGCGCAGCGCCGCTTCAGCCGCGTCACCACAGGTCCGTGGAGATGAGTGCCAATGGCCAGGAGCTACAGCCCGACCGTGCGACGTCGCCGGCTCGCCAGCGAGCTGCGCCGGCTGCGCGACAGTGCCGAACTGACCATCGACGAGGTCGGCGAGAAGCTGGAATGCTCCGCCTCCAAGATCAGCCGGATCGAGACCGGCCATGTCGGTGTCACCCCGCGCGACGTGCGCGACATGCTGGAGCTCTACGGGGTCGAGTCCGACGAACTCGAAGAGCTGGTGCAGCTCTCCCGCGAAGCCCGCAAGAAGGGCTGGTGGCACAACTACAGCGAGGTCTTCACCGGCGCGTTCGTCGGTCTTGAGGCCGAGGCGGCCACGCTGCGCGCCTACCAGGCCCTGCTCGTGCCCGGCCTGCTGCAGACCGCCGACTACACGC
The DNA here is from genome assembly GCA_035248365.1 of Pseudonocardiaceae bacterium. Lineage (GTDB taxonomy): Bacteria > Actinomycetota > Actinomycetes > Mycobacteriales > Pseudonocardiaceae > CAJCJE01. The sequence continues at coordinate 1,367 of DATFHN010000202.1, forward strand.
GTGAGGTGACCAGGGCCGCCCGCCCGGACATCCCCGCCGCCGAACTCGATCGCCGGGTCGCCGGGCGTCAGGCCCGCCAGCAGTTGCTGTTCGACGCGGAACCGCCGCAGTACTGGGCCTGTATCGACGAGGCGGTGCTGTGCCGCCCGGTCGGCGGGCCCGCCGCGATGGTCGCGCAGCTCGGCCAGCTGATCGAACTCGGTTCACTGCCGCACGTGACCCTCCAGGTGATCCCGTTCGAGTCCGGCGCGCACGCCGGAATGGAAGGGGCGTTCCTCATTCTCGGCTTTCCCGAACAAGCCGATCCCGACGTGGTCTACATCGAGAACACCAGCACTGGGGTGTACATGGAAGAGCCGCCGGAAATTCTCCGGTACACGCTCAAATTCGACCATTTGCGCGCGAGCGCGCTAGGCCCGGATGCCACCCTTGAGAAGATCGCCGAGGCTGCCACCAGGTACGCCCGGGAAACCTGAGACGGAGAGGAGAATGAATGTGACCGTTTCTGAGCTGAATGCCGGGGTGTGGAAGAAAAGCAGCCACAGCGGCGGAGGAAACGACTGCGTGGAAATCGCGGTCTTCGGTAAGCGCACCGCGGTGCGCGATTCCAAGAATCCGTCCGGACCTCGCCTGGAATTCCATTCGGCCCAGTGGGCGGCGTTCATCAACCGGAACCGGTAGCCGCCCGTACGGCCGCCTGCCCCGTCCCGCGGTGTCCGATCCCCGCACCCTGCGTGGGGCCTCTTAGGTCCGCACCCCCGACCCCTTACCCCTCATGAGGCGGTTTCCGTCCCGGGGTAAGGGGTCGGATGGCCTGGTAGTGCGTGGTCGTCTGATGCCGGGCCCCACCCCTCACCGGCAATCTCACTCTCGTCAGCGAAGGACACGAAGAGAAGTGAGAAGAAGATGAACCCGTGGAGTGAGGAACTGCTCAAGGCCGAGGTCGACTACCGCCGCGCCGAGCTGCGCAAGATGGCCGGGATCACCCGCGCCGGGCGGACCCGCGTCGGCCACCGCACCGGTACCTTGCGCAAACTGCTGCACCGAGGTCAAGGGGACTGAGGCGAGACGAGAGATTGCGCCACAATGGACCTTGTGCCGCGACTCGGATCAGGAATACCTCTGGTAGCCCGGACTACCGAGATTGCCCAACTACGCTCCGCGCTGGCTCGTGCCGATTCCGGCACGGCCGGCGCGGTTCTGCTCTCCGGGGACGCGGGCGTCGGCAAGTCCAGGCTGCTCGACGAGCTGTCCCACTACGCGACCGAGCAGGGCGCCCTGGTGCTGTCCGGCCGGTGTCTCGACGTCGGCGAGACGGGCCTGCCCTATCTGCCCTTCGCCGAGGTCATCGCCCAGTTGCAGCGCGTCGACCCGGTCGCCGTGGCCAGCAGGCCCGCGGTGGCCAGGCTGCTGCCCGGACCGGCATCGGCGCAGCCAGGGCCGGTGCAGGAACCGATCGCGGTCACCGCGCCGCCCGGCCGTCACCACGGTCAGCCCGAACGCGACCTCGCCCAGCTCCAGCTGTTCGACGCGCTGTTCGCGCTGCTCGGCGAGCTGGCCGAGCACCAGTGCGTGCTGCTGATCATCGAGGACCTGCACTGGGCCGACCCGTCCACCCGCGACCTGCTCTCGTTCCTGCTGTCCCGGCTGCGTGACCAGCGGCTGCTCATCGTGGCCAGCTACCGCTCGGACGACCTGCACCGCCGTCACCCGCTGCGCAGGCTGCTGTCCGAACTCGTCCGCCTGCCCGCGGTCGAACGGCTGGACCTGACCCCGTTCAACACCGCCGACGCGCGGGCCTTCGTCGCCGCGCTCGCCGAACACCCGATCCCCGAGGACCTGATCGCGCAGGTCGCCGAGAGGTCCGAGGGCAACGCGTTCTTCGCCGAAGAGCTGATGGACGCCTGCCTGGACACCGAGGGCGTGCCGACCGCCCTGGCCGACGTGCTGCTGGCCCGGGTCGAACGGCTCAGCCCGGCAACGCAGACGCTGGTCCGGCTCGCGTCGATCGCCGGCCGCCGGGTGAGCCACGTGCGACTGCAGGGCGTCGCCAAACGCGTCGGCGTCGAGTTCGACGAACCGCTGCTGGAGGCCGTGCAGCACAACGTGCTCCAGGTCGACCGCGCCGACTACTACGCCTTCCGGCACGCGCTGCTGCGCGAAGCCGTCTACGCCGACCTGCTGCCCGGCGAGCGGGTCCGGCTGCACGCCGCGTACGCGCAGGAGATCGCCGCGCAGATCGCCACCACCGGCCCGCGCCGCGGTCTGGCCGGCGCGCTCGCGCACCACAGCCTGGAGAGCAACGACCTGGTCACCGCGCTGGACGCGTCGGTGCGGGCCGGTCTGGAAGCGATGGACGTCGGCGCGCCCGCCGAGGCGCTGCGGCACATCGAGCAGGCGCTGAAGCTCTGGGACGCGGTCCGAGCCGAGGAGCGCCCGGCCGAGAAGTCCGAGGACGACCTGCTGCGCAAGGCCAGCTACCTGGCCGGCGCCTCCGGCGAACCTGAGCGCGCGGTCGCGTTCGCGCGCTCGGCCGTCGACCAGGTCGACGCCGTGCAGGACCCGGAACAGGCCGCCGAGACCTATCGCAGGCTCGCGCTGGCGCTGCACGCGGTGGAGGGCCGTGACCAGGAGGCGGTCGACGCGATCGAACACGCCTGGCGCCTGGTCGCCGAGCGCCCGCCGAGCCGGACCCGGTCCTGGGTGCTCGCGGTGCGCGCATCCACCCTGCGCCGGGTCGATCCGGAGGCGGCCCGCTGGTCGGCCGAGCAGGCCATCGAGGACGGCCGGGCCACCGGCTGCGGCGGTGCCGAAGCCGACGCGCTGGCCACGCTGGGCCTGCTCGACGGTTACGCGGGCAACGTCGAGATGGCCAAGCAGCACCTGGCCGCCGCCGTGCGCCGCGCGGCCGCCGCCGAGGCGTACAGCACCGAGCTGCGGGCCCGGTACTTCCTCGGCATGCACAACCTGGACGAGGGCAAGCTCGACGAGGCGGTCCGCTACTACGACGAATGCGTCGAGCGGGCCAGGGCCACCGGCCTGACCTGGAGCAGTTACGGCCTCGAACTGCGCATCGTGCAGATGATCAGCAAGTACGCCAAGGGGGACTGGGACGGCGCGCAGGCCGCTGCCGAGCCGCCCGGCCGCCAGGTGTCCGACACCGTGCTGGCCCGGCTCGCCGCGGGCGGCGCGTTCGTGATGGTCGGCCGGGGCAAGCTGGACGAGGCCGAGAAGACGCTCAAGGAGTTGCGCGGGCACTGGCATCGCGACCTGGAAATCGTGATGTACAGCGGATTCTGCGGCGCCGCGCTCTACGTGTGGCGCAACGACCCGGACCGGGCCGAGGGCGTGGTCAACGATGTGCTCGCCTGGCTGCGCAAGATCGGGGTCGACTGGCACCTCGGCGTGATCCGGCTGGCCGCGTGGGGCATCACCGCCCAGGCCATGCTCGCCCACCGCGCCCGCCTGGAGCGCAACGCCGCTGCCGAGCAGGCCGCGATCGCCGAGGCCGACCGGTTGCTCGACCTCGCGCAGGCCCACGCCGCGAACGGCGTGCCGTGGACCGGTTCACTGGGCCCTGAGGCGCAGGCGTGGCTGGTCACCGCGAAGGCCGAGCGCACCCGGCTGACCGGCTCCGGCGACCCGGACGCGTGGCAGGCCGCGGTCGACGCGTTCAGCTACGGGGACGTGTACTTGCAGGCGTTGTCCCGGTTGCACCATGCCGAAGCCCTCGTCGCAACGTCAGAAGGCCGCGAGGACGCCGCGTCCGAACTGGCCGCCGCCAACCAGGTCGCGGTGCGACTCGGCGCGGTCCCGCTCGCCGCGGCCATCGCCGACCTGGCCCGCCGCTCCCGGCTGACCGTGCCCGGCCTGCTCACGCCCCGTGATCACGTCGACCCGTTCACCCCGCGCGAGCGCGCGGTGCTGACCCTGGTCGCCGCCGGCCGCACGAACCGGCAGGTCGGCGAGGAGCTCTACATCAGTGAGAAGACGGTGAGCGTGCACCTGTCCCGGATCATGGCCAAGCTCGGCGCCAGCCGCCGCGCCGAAGCCGTCGCCACCGCCTACGAGCGAGGCCTGCTCGAAGCCAGCGGCTGACTGTTCGGCGCTCGCTAGCTGGCCACCAGGAGGTCGGCGGGTAGGGCGTCGCGCAGTTTGTTCAGGGCGCGGTGCTGGGCCACCCGGACGGCGCCGGGTGTCGAGCCGACGGCCGCCGCGGTCTCTTCGGCCGAGAGGCCGACGACGACGCGCAGCACGAGGATCTCGCGCTGTTTGGGCGGTAGTTCCTTGAGCAGTTCGCGGACTTCGCTGGACAGTTCGCCGCGCAGGGCGCGCTGCTCGGGTCCGGCCTGGTCGTCCGCCTTGTCGGGGACGTCGGCGACCGGCTCGGAGCGGTTGCGGGCGGCGGCGCGGTGGGCGTCGGCGACCTTGTGGGCGGCGATGCCGTAGACGAAGGCGAGGAACGGCCTGCCCTGGTCGCGGAATCCCGGCAACGCGGTCAGCACCGCGAGACACACGTCCTGGGCCACATCGTCGGCGGAGGCCTGTGAGCGCTCCTGCGTGCCGACCCTGGCCCTGCAGTATTTGACCACCAGCGGCCGGACCGTGGACAGCAGGTCGGCGACCGCGCGCCGGTCGCCGTTGGCCGCCGCGGTTGCCGTGCTGTTGTCCACCCCGTCCGTCACGGCATGTGACGTTAGCCGCGTCCGTTACTCCATCGGCAGGACACAAATGCCGTCACACCCTGGGCCGAAGGGCCCGAATCGGCCACGGGCCGAAGGTCCCGGTCACGGCGTGGCTCGCTAGGACTATCGCTGTTGGCAGGCTGGATGTTGCCTGCGCAAGTACTACCGGGCCGTGCCTGACTCGGAGGAGTCGGTTTCGGCCGGGATTTCGGGCTCGGCGACCGGTTCGGGCTCCGGCTGCTCTTCGGCGGGCTCGACCATGCCGAGATGCCGCTGGAGTTCGACGATGCGGCGTTCCATCCGCAGCAGCCGGTCGATGTCGTGACTGCGCGCGACGCTGCGGGCGAGGACCAGGCTGGCGCCGGCCAGTCCGGCGGTGATCACGGTGCCGGTGAGGTTCCAGGTCGGCGCGTCGCCGGTGCAGTTGAAGACGTTCTCGTACTTGCCGACCGAGCATGTGACAAAGGGCACAGGGGCGAGTGCGACGCTGGCCAGGGCGACGCCGCCGAGCACGGCGGATCCGAAGGTGCGCATCAGGTCGAACGCCGCGTTGGCCACGCCGATCGCGCCGACGGTTAACAGCACCGGCACCGGGCTCGGGAAGTTGCCGAACGCGGCACCGCAGAGCATCAACACGCAGATGATCGCCTGCGCGATCAACACCTGCCTGTCCGGCCTGACCAGCATGGTTGTTGACCCTAGTAGTCATCCCCATGATCGGTCGGCGCAGGCGGCGCGTGTCCCGCACAATCCCTGGCAATCGCTGGTCGACGTGGGGTGCCCGGTTACTGATCAGGATGGAAATTCCGGGTGCCGGTTCCGGGCTCGCGGAAAGTCTTTTCGCTTGCGAACGTCCCAGCGGGGGTTTTCGTCCCTCTAAGGGGATGCCGGTCGGCCCGAGCGAGGGCCGGGCCGACCGGCCACCATCAGCTCAGGACGTTGCTGGCGATGCGCTTCCACTCGGCCAGGATCTCGGCCCGCCGGGCCGGGTCGCCGCCGATCATGACGTCCAGGGCCAGGCCGCGGGTGAGGTTCACGGTCAGCCAGAACAGCGTGTCCAGCCGCTCGGCGGGCACCGCGGTGATGCCGTCGTCGCCGGCGCGCCAGCCGAGTTCGCGGTAGAGCGCTCGGGTGGCGCGGCCGAGCGCGCGGTCCATCGGGAGCAGGGTGGCGCGCAGTTCGGGATCGGTGCGCGCGGCGACCCACAGTTCCAGCGCGGCCGTGGACAGGTCGCCCGAGTAGGAATCCCAGAGCAGGTCGATGGCCTTGGCGACCCGGTCCGGGTCGTCGGCGAGGTCGCGCACCGAGTCGCGGACCTGGTCGGACAGCTTGCTGACCAGGTATTCCAGCGCGTGCGTCATCAGCTCGGCCTTGGTGGCGAAGTGATGCTGCTGGGCGCCTCGGGACAGGCCGGCCCGGCGGCAGACCTCCTGGACGGTCGTTCCGGTGTAGCCGAGTTCGAGCAGGCATTCGATGGTCGCGGTGAGCAGCAGCTCGCGGGTGCGTTCGCTGCGTTGCGCCTGCGTGCGCCGGATCGGCGCGATCGGTTCGTGCCCGATTGTGTCGGTGCTGCCTGTCACGGGACGCACTTTACATGCAGTCCGGACTGCATGTAACTTCCAACGTGACTTACCTGCACCTCGGATTGTTTCTTGGAGGCACGTCGTGTCCAGCAGGCCAACGCACCGCTCGTCCTGGATGAACGAGGACCTGGACGCCTTCCGCGACCTGGCCCGCAGCTTCTGCGAGAAGGAACTCGCGCCGAACCAGGACCGCTGGATCGCGCAGCAGCAGGTGGACCGCGAACTCTGGACCAAGGCGGGCGAGATCGGCCTGCTGTGCCTGTCCATCCCCGAGGAGTACGGCGGCGGAGGCGGCAACTTCGCGCACGAGGCGATCCTGCTCGAAGAGCAGGTGCGGGTGGGCGACGGCTGCTGGGGCAACAGCGTGCACAGCGGCATCGTCGCGCCCTACCTCGCCAATTACGGCACCGAGGAGCAGAAGCACCGCTGGCTGCCCAAGCTCGCCAGCGGCGAGATGGTCGCCGCGATCGCGATGACCGAGCCCGGCACCGGCTCGGACCTGCAGAACATCACCACCAAGGCGGTCCGCGACGGCGATCACTACGTGCTCAACGGCGCCAAGACCTTCATCACCAACGGCGGCATGGCCGACCTGGTCATCGTCGCCGCCAAGACCGACTCCGCGCAGGGCGCGCACGGCGTCTCGCTGATCGTGGTGGAGACCGCGACCGAGGGGTACCGGCGCGGGCGGGTGCTGGACAAGGTCGGCATGCACGGCCAGGACACCGCGGAGATGTTCTTCGACGACGTGCGCGTGCCGGTGGCCAACCTGCTCGGTGGCGAGGAGGGCCAGGGCTTCGTCCAGCTCATGCAGCAGCTGCCGCAGGAGCGGCTGATCATCGCGGTCACCTCGGTCGCCGCCATGGAATCGGCGGTCGCGGAGACGGTGCGCTACACCAAGGAGCGCACCGCGTTCGGCAGGCCGGTGTTCAACTTCCAGAACAGCCGGTTCACCCTCGCCGAGTGCGACACCGAAGCCTCGGTCAGTCGTGCCTTCCTGGACCAGTGCATCGAGGCGCACCTCAAGGGCGAGCTTGACGTGCCGACCGCGGCCAAGGCCAAGTGGTGGTGCAGTGACCGTGCGTTCAAGGTGATCGACGAGTGCGTGCAGCTGCACGGCGGCTACGGCTACATGAACGAGTACCCGATCGCGCGCGCCTGGACCGACATCCGGGTGCAACGTATCTTCGGCGGTACCAACGAAATCATGAAAGAAATCATCTCGAGGACACTCTGATGAGCGGACCGCTGCACGGGCTGCGGGTGATCGAGATGGCCGGGCTGGCCCCGGCCCCGTTCGCCGCGACCATGCTGGCCGACCTCGGCGCCGACGTGATCCGCGTCGACCGGGCCAAACCCGGCTACGACGTGCTCGGCATCCCCGGCGATCCGCTGCGCCGCAGCAGGCGCTCGATCGGGCTGGACGTGAAGTCGGAGCGGGGCGTCGAGCTGGTGCGCGCGCTGGTCGAGAAGGCCGACGTGTTCATCGAAGGGTTCCGGCCCGGCGTCGCCGAACGCATGGGGCTCGGGCCGCAGGAGTGCCTGGCCCGCAACCCGCGGCTGGTGTACGGGCGGATCACCGGCTGGGGGCAGACCGGGCCGCTCGCGCCGCGCGCCGGTCACGACCTCAACTACATCGGCATTTCCGGTTCGCTGCACCCGATCGGGCGGGCCGGGGAGCGGCCGGTGCCGCCGTTGAACCTGGTCGGCGACTTCGGCGGCGGCGGACTGTTCCTGGCCATGGGCATCCTCGCCGCGCTCTACGAACGCAACTCCTCCGGGCGCGGCCAGGTCGTCGACGCGTCCATGGTGGACGGTTCCGCGCTGCTCGCGACGCAGCTGCACGGCATGTACGCCAAGGGTTTGTGGCCCAACGCGCGCGGCGAGAACATGCTCGACGGCGGCTCCCCGTTCTACGACACCTACGAGACGTCGGACGGGAAGTTCGTCGCGGTCGGTGCGATCGAGGAACGGTTCTGGGCCGATCTGCTCACCGTGCTCGAACTCGACCCGGAAACGTTGCCGAACCGGGCCGATCCGTCCAACTGGCCGCGCATCCGCGAGATCATCTCGGAACGGATCCTGTCCAAGACCCGCGACGAATGGGCCGCGCTCGCCGAAGCCACCGACGCCTGCCTGACCCCGGTGCTCTCGCTCGACGAGGTCTCGTCGCACCCGCACAACGTGGCCAGGGGCACGTTCGTCGAGGTCGACGGCATCAGCCAGCCCGCACCCGGCCCCAAGTTCGACCGCACCCCGGCCCCGGCACCGACCGCGCCATCGGAGACCGGCGCGGACACGGATTCCGTGCTGGCCGAACTGGGTGTGGTCGCGGAGGACGTGGCCGCGTTGCGGGCGGCGGGCGTCGTTTCCTGATCGTCCGCGCGGTGCCGTCCGGGTTTGCCGGTCGGGGCCGGGGCGAACGGTGCGCTGTCCGCGTGCGGAGCCCAGACCGGCCAGGCATGCGGGCTGCCGCGCAGGGCCTCGGTGGCTCGGCGAATGGTGGCCGCCGCGATCAGCGCGGAGTTTTCGGCTTGCTGGCGCCAGCGCTGGATGGACTGGTGTGCGGCGATGATCTCGGCGGGCTTTCCGGATTCGTGGGCTTCGTCGAACGCGTCGTCGGCGAGTCGTTGCAGTTCGGTGAGTTCCTGGTGGAAGAGGTCGAGGGCGTCGGCCGCGTCGCGATAGGAGTCGCTGGCCTGCGCCCAGGCCCGCATCTGGGCGCGGCGCACGTCGTCGAATCCCTCGGCGCTGCGACCGCTCCAGCCCTCGGTGCGCAGGGTGTGCAGCACGTGACGGCCGTCGTCGTGCAACTCGGCGAGCGCGGCGATGCGGTCGCATTCGTTCCTGATGGCCTGGAGGTTGCCGGGCAGCGCCGAGGTGCTCACCGGTGGGCCCGGTTCAGTTGTGCGGCGAGGTGGGAGTCCGCGTGCTGGTAGCTGAGGGCCACGCCGGCCAACCGGAACGCGGTCTCGGCGACGTCGGCGGGAAGGGTGCGGGAGCGGTCACCGGAGACCTGCTGGAATTCGGCGAGCGCCGCGGCCAGGTCGTCGTAGCCGGTTTCGGCGGGCGACATCCAGTACCGGGAGTAGGGCGCCTCGCGGCATTCGGCGGCAAGCGTACGCAGCACGGCCGCGGCCCGGGACAGTTCCGCGGGGTCGGCGGCGAGTTCGGCCATCCGCCGCTCCTCAACCATTCGAATCGACAACGGCGGTGATTAAAGCACAGCCAACCGACACTTCATGCGAATATCGGAAATGCGAAACACCGGGCACGAATTGTCTCCGTGCCCGGTGTTTCGCCAGAAGGCGGCGATGGCCGCGGGTGGGTTCACAGCGAGATCGAAGCAACGGTGAGTGGATCAGGCAGATAGGCCGGAGGCGCCGAGGTTTGTGGACCGCCTTGTGGTTGCCGGGACATCAGCACCTCGACCATGTATCGACTGTGGTTCGCGGCAATTTGCTCCCAGGTCGTACCCGGACACAGCTGATCGATCCTTGCCGATCCCGTATAAGGCTTCGTGGTGAGGTCATATTCAGTGGCTGGGGCCCCGCTCAGAGTGCCGTTGGGACCGGGCGGTTGTTGCCTGGCCACAATCTTCCCGTCCCGCAACAACAGCATCGTCACCGGCGTAGGCCCGATCGGCAACAGCAGCCCCATCCCGTGCGCGGTGTCCCGGTCCGGCGTGGTGATGGCGTAGCTGGTGTCGATTTCCGTGGCAGCCAGGTGGGCTCCACTGACCGCCAACTGAATGTCATCCGCCGATTTGCTCGGCTGCGCCGGGGCATCGACCCCGGTTCCGCACGCCAGTGAGCGATGCTGGAAGACCTGGTGAGCGCCGGTCGTCGGAGCGGCGCCCGAGCTGGTGCCGGTCGGCTCCTTGGATCCACAGCCACCTACGACGACCAGCACAACTGCGGCGGGGACGCTTAGCGCGAGCGCTCGAAGCGGGATAGGCACGGTGTCGTCTTTCTTCCCGGCGAGTGGCTGTCTAAGGTGTGGATTGAGGATATCGAGGGCTTCGATCCAGTACATGACGGCGTTCGCGGCCGCGCCGGAATTCGCCGTTTCCGCATGGCGCCAGCCTTCCGCCGGTTGGTCTCTGGTGAACAGACCGGCGCCACGCGGGAAACTCATCGGTGCGCTTACCTGGTTGTGCCGATGCCGATCGAGAAGATGTGCATCGCGGTGTTGTGGCCTGCCGATCCCGTGCTGATCGCGGGCAGGACGACCGCCGCGACCTTCTTACTGGGGTCGATCGGCACGGATTGGTAGTCGATGTAGACGGTTTGCTGGTATTTACCGGTCGGACTGTTCAGGTAGGGCATGGTCGCCACCGGTTCGTTGTCGGCGGGCGCGAACCAGAAGTCGTCCAGCGTGAGATTGAACGTGGCCGTGCTGCCGTCGGTGTAGACGATCGTGCCCGGCCCGCCCGGCGAGCCCGAGTTGGACGCGCCGATGAAGGCGAGTGTGTTGCCCGAGCCCGAGCCCGACACCGCGATCGCCTGACCGTCGGCCGCCACGTTGTCGTTGGTGCCCGATGCCGCTGACGGCCAGGTGAAGCTGATGCCGTCGTGCGATGCGGTGTTGCCGGGGGTGAGACCGGCGGTGGCAAGCGCTTGCGCGGAGAAGCTGTAGCCCGCGCCGTCGAAATCGCCCGCTGTGGGGTTGGTGTCGTCGCTGATACCGACGTTGTCGAAGGTGTCCGCGAGGTTGGCGTAGGGCACGGTGAACTGCGCCGTGCCTGCCGCTGTTCGCGCGCTACCCGACAATTCGTAGGGCGCTGTCGCCGTTGCTTCGAACTGGCCGGGTTTGACGCCCTGGGGCACGGCGACCGTCCAGGAGACCTTCTTGACCTGGCCGGGCATCAAGGTGCCGATGTTGGTCGAGCCGGTCGGCGTTGCCTGCCAGCCGCTTGGCGCGGTCAGGTTCAGCGTGCCGACCGTGGCCGGTTGGCGCGACGCGTCGTTGACCGCCGCGGTGACCGTGACCTGGGCGCCGCCGCTGACGATCGACGTATTGGTCAGCGCCACCGTGACCCGGCTCGGCGACGAGGGCTGACCCCATGTTTTCGCGTTCCAGTTCGGCGCCTGGACGTTGTGCACCGCAACGCCGCCGGCATAGGCGCCGTAGGGCACCAGGCTGACCGCGCCGAGCCCGCCGGAGGTCCCGTTCAGTCCCCACACCGCGATCGCGACCGTGTTCTGGCCGTTGGTGTGCAGGATGCCCGGCGGCAGCGAGAACACGTGCTGCGGACCGAGATCGTTGGCGTACTCGCCGAGCTGCCAGCCGTTGACGAAGATCAGCGCCCGGTAGGCCGCGCCGGAACTGTCGTTGATCTTCAGGCCGAGCGGGATGTCGCTGCCGGCCGGGAGGTTGAGGTTGAACGTGTCCCGGTACCAGCCGTCGCCGCTGGGCAGCCCGCGCTGCGCCCACGAATCCGGCAGGCTGACGTTCTGCCAGTTCTGGTCCGGATAGCCGGGCAGGTACCAGCCCGCTCGCTCGCCGTCCAGGCCGCTGACGTTCAGTGGTCCGCGGGCTGGATCGAGCAGTTGCTCGCCGCCTTGTGCGCCCTGGACCCGCCAGGTCATGGCCGCGCCGCTGCCGTTGAGGGTCGCGCTGGTCAGGCCGCGCACGGTCTGCCCGCCGCCCTCGTCGTGGCCGGAGTTGAAGTTCAGCACCGAGACCACGTTGTCCTTGCCGGTTTGCAGCAAGCCGGGTGGGAACGCGAATGTGCTGGTGCCGCTGGTGCTGGTGCCGAGTTCGGCGCCGTTGAGCCACACCTCGTACTCGCCGGCCGGGCTGCCGCCCTGGCCGTCCAGGGTGATCCCGGTTTCGGTACCGGTCGCGGTGAAGTGCGCGCGGTACCAGACGAAGCCGTGGTGGAAGCCGTAGTAGTCGGCGCCGAGCTGGGCGTTGTTCGCGACCGTCCAGCCGCTGTCGTTGAACGTGGGATCGGATTCGGCGGTGCTGTACTGGAACTTCCAGCTGTCCAAAGTGGGCAGTTGGTAGTTCGGCGCGCCGGTCAGGCCCGCGCTCAGTGAACCGTCGTCGTTGCGGTGCACGGCGAGCGGTTTGCCGTTCCAGCTGAGCTGGGTGACACCGGCAGGCGGATAGACGGTGAGGCTGGTTGCGCCGTCGGTGTCGCCGGTGAGCAGCGCGGTGTTGCCGTGCACGGTGCCGGAGCGGACCAGGTACGGGCCCGTGCTGATCAACTGGTCAGTACCGTTGCCGTCCAGCCACAGGTGATCGGTCGACGCGGTGTCGGTCAACAGCAGGTCGAACGCCTTGCCGTTGCTGGTGATCCGCACCTCGGCGATGCCGTTGTGGGTGTAGTTCAGGCGCAGGTCGCCCTTGCTCGCGTCCCACGTCGAGTTCACCGTGCCACGCAGCACCTGGACCTGCGGCTGACCGGCATAGCGGAGCACGGTTTCGCCGGGCTCTCCCTTCGGGGCATAGAACACTGCCGTGTCCGCGTTGCCCTGGGCCGCGTCGGTCATGAACTCCGAGGTCGAATAGACGACGTGCGCGCCGGGGATGTTGTAGTCGGCGAGCAGCATCTTCGCGGTCTGGCCGTTGACGTGGATCGCGGTGCCTGCCTGCTGCGGAACGGAGTAGTCGCCATCCGCTGTCTGCACGCTGATCGTGGTCGAGTCATCGGTCTTGGCGTTGTTGTCGTTGTGCTGCAGAAGATAGAGGTGTGTTCCGGCGCTCGTGTTCTGGTCGACTATTTGGTTGAGCGCCGGATTGTTCGACGCGGCCGAGCTGACGCGGTCGAGCTGGGCCAGGGCCGGAACGGCGTCGACCTCGTCGGCGATGCGCTTCTGGTCGGCGTATTTCGGCGTGAGCTGCCGCGCCTCGTCGATGGCCGCGCCATAGTCATAAGAGGTGTAGCCGCCGGGGTGCGGCTCGTAGCCCCAGGACGTGCCGCCGTAGGTCATGTAGTAGCTGATCAGACCCGCGCCGCTGGCGAGCAGGTCGCGCGCTGAGGTCGCCTCGAACGCGCCACTGACCATCGACGCGCACGCGGCGAAGCCCGCGCCGCCCCACGGATCGAACGAACCGCCCTGGTACTCCGGGATGTAGAGCGGTGAACCGGCGAGCGTGCTGTGCAGCGACCACTGGTCGCCTGCCGGGTTGAACGCGTTCTGGTCGTGGCAGTTGAAGCCGTCCGGATATTGGTCATAGCCGGGCAGCTGCACCGCGCCCTGGCCGGTGATGTAGTCGCTCCAGTGGTTTCCGCTCAACGGCACGGTGATCCCGTCCGCGCGGATCTGCTTCTCCAGATCGGCCATGTACGCGGTCGCGGCAGGCGCGGTGTCGGTGAACTCGTTCTCGACCTGTTCCAGGATCAGCGAGCCGGTGCCGGTGGTGAGCTGGTGACGGGCCAGGATCGTGTCGATCTGGTGCATCCACTGCATCGCGTACTGCTCGTAGCGCGGGTCGTTGGTGCGGGCGTTGCCGGGTTTTCCGTTCCACCAGCCCGCCATGCCGCCGCCGTCGGTCTCCGCGTTGATGTACGGGCCGGGTCGCGCGATCACGTAGAGGCCGGCCGCGGCGGCCATGTCCATGAACTCGTCCATATTGCGCACGCCGGTGAAGTCGTAGACGCCGGGCGCGGGCGAGTGGTAGTCCCAATCGAAATACGCGGTGACCGCGTTGAAGCCGGCCGCTTTCATCTTCTGCAGCACGTCGAGCCATTCGTCCGGGCTGGGTAGCCGGAACGGATGCACTTCTCCCGCGTAGATCAGTTGGCGTCTGCCATCGATGAGCAGGGAGTACTTGTCGTAGCTGATGGTGTGGGCCGGCGCGGGGGCCGGAGCCGCGTTGCCGGGCGCGGTGATCGTGAACAGGGCCGCGATCAGCGCCAGTGCGAGTAGTCCGATGGATAACCGACGAGATGAACGACGTGTGAGCACCGTTGACACGCTGCTATCGGGATCGAACAAGAGTCAACAGGATTCACCGGATCTGACCAGAATCGGCCAACGCCAACCCGACATACACCTATGTAAAACTTAAGAACGTGCGATCTGTGCGTCGGCTGTGGGTCTGGTCCGCGCTACTGGCCGTCGCGGGGTCGTTACTCATCGTGTTGCCACCGGCGCTGAGCGGCAGCGTCGCGCCGCCCTCGGTCAGCACCGAAGCGGATGCGCGGTTCGCCGGTCCGCCGCACGCGCCGACCCTGGCTGTGGTCGGCGCCTCGGTCTCGGCCGGGATCGGCGCTTCGACACCGGAGCAGGCCTGGCCTGCCGATCTGGGCCGGTTGCTGGGCTGGCGGGTCGTGGTGAGTGCGGACCCCGGCGCGGGCTTCGTCAGCCCCGGCGATCACCGGCTCGGCCCGTTCGACCGGCTCGCCGGCGACCTCGACCTGGCCAGGCTGCGCCCGGACCTGGTGATCGTGCAGGGCGGCCACGACGACATGGGTCAGCCGCAGAGCCTGATCGCGCGGCGGGTGCGCCAGCTGATCGACACCATCCACCGGCAGGCGCCGAACGCGCGGATCGGCGTGCTCAGCGTGTTCACCGACCAGCGCGGGCCGACCAAGACCGCACGCGAGACCGACGTGACCATCGTGGCCGCGGCCCGGCAGGCGGACCCCTCGGTGCTCGTGTTCGACCCGCTCGCCGGGAACTGGCAGTTCCCGCGCATCCACGACCACCTGCACCCGAATTCGTCCGGTCATCAGGACATCGCGAACCGGCTGGCGTCCGATTTGCGCCGTGCCGGAGTGGTCAACGCCACACACTGACCAGGTGACACCTGATCGGGTTACTCGAAGCTCCCGTGTCTACCCGCACCAGCAGCGAACCGGGCCGCGCCGCGCACGGTCTCCTCGGTCAGCGCGGCGGTAGCCCCGGCGAACTCGGCGGCCAGCGCCTCCTGCTCGGTGAGTCCCCACTGGCCCAGCGCGGAGGCGCGGTCGCCGCGCAGACAGGCCTGCGGGAAGGCGGCCAGGGACGCCGCCAGCTCCTCCGCTGCCGCGCGCGCCTGCCCCGGCGCCACGACGCGGTTGGCCAGGCCGATGTGCAGCGCCTCGGCCGCGTTCACCGCGCGCCCGGTCAGGATCAGGTCCATGGCCCGGCCGTGCCCGATCAACCGGGGAAGGCGCACCGTCCCGCCGTCGATGAGCGGCACGCCCCAGCGGCGGCAGAACACGCCGAACACCGCGGTCTCGTCGGCGACCCGCAGGTCGCACCACAGCGCCAGCTCAAGGCCGCCCGCGACGGCATGCCCGGACACGGCGGCGATCACCGGCTTGGTCAGCCGCATCCGGCTCGGGCCCATCGGGCCGTCGCCGTCGGGGTCGAGCCGGTTGCCGCGCTCGGAGCCGACCGCCTTGAGGTCCGCGCCCGCGCAGAACACGCCACCCGCGCCGGTCAGCACGGCCACGCTCGCTGTCTCATCAGCGTCGAATGCCCGGAACGCCTCGGCCAGCGCGGCCGCGGTCGGCCGGTCCACGGCGTTGCGTACTCCGGGGCGGTTGATGATCACCGTGGTCACCGGCCCGGACCGCTCGACGAGCACTGGATCGGCCATGGATCCTCCTGAAGGAAACTCGACACCCGCAGGTGGGGCGCGCCGCTGGGGAAACTCGCCTAATGACGGCATGGTCCACTACGGTTGGTCCGGAACGCCACGAACGGGCGCGGCCAGCCCGGCCGGATCGGATCCCACCAGTTCGGATCCGACGCGGCCATCAGCGTGACTTGGCTGTCACGGTAGGCCCGTTCGAGGGACTATGGGCGCAGGGCGGCGGAACGACGGGCCTGGTGACAGGGTCGTGATCCGCACGGGAGCGGTTTGGGACTGGTGAACTTGAAAAAGTTAATTGTCCTGGTTGTGGTCGCGTTTTTGCTGTTCTTCCTGATCACCCAGCCGACTGGGTCGGCCAACGTGGTCGACACGATCCTCAACTGGTTGAAGGACGGCGCGACGGCGATCGTGACCTTCGTGAAGAGCCTGTTCGCATGAGCGAAGGGGATCTTCGGCCGTGCCCGCATCGACCGACAACTACATAGTGTTACCGGATCTGGTCAAGTCTGATCGAGATTGGACCGTCCGGGTGGAAAGTGGCGCATAACGTGCTGGTAACGGGTTTTTGTTCGAACTGAGGTCTAGCGATCTGTCGGTGCAAGGCAATACGGTGCGCGCATCGGGGTGATCATCAGCCCACGAGGAGGCATGGATGGTCGAAGATCACGGGATCGACGAGCTGGTCCGGCAGTGGACGGCCGATCGTTCTCAGGACGCGGAGCTGACCGCGGCGAGTCAAATCGCCTCGGAATGGCTCGCTGAGTCGACCTTTACGACCACACCGCAGGTGCCGGGAATTCCGGGACAGCGTGGCTCGTCAGGGGCGTCTCGCCTGTTCTCCGTCGAGTCGGTGAGCCCGGCTTACGTCGCCGCCATGCGCAAGAGGCTGCCGGGTGTACCGGAAGACCTGCTCGCGGCCGCGGCGAACTGCTGGCAGCTCGTCGGGGACATTTCCGAGGCCGAGAAGTGGTGGGACGCCGGGCTCAGCCCGCTGGACCAGCGCGCTCTCGACTACCGGGCCGCCGGGCTCTCGCCCGCCGACCTCGCCCGGCACCTCGGTCCGTACACCGTGCTCGAACACCTGCGTCGGGGCAGTTCCCCGGCCTGGTGCGTGGCACGGCTGCGCCGGCAACGGCGCGATGGCGTGAGCTGAGCCGCTTCGGCGGGCTTGCGGGAGTCCGTCAGCGATCTTTCTTCGGCAGCGCTGATGTTTTTTGCGGGAGCCGGTTCACCGGCTCCGTGCAGTCGCCGTCTCGTTCTCCAGAACTGGCAACAGTGCGTAACCTCCGCACCCAGCGGTCGTTGAGCCAGTGTGGCGAGCCCGGCGCAAGCGCCCCCATCTCAGCCAGTCGATCCGCCGCGCCGCAGGCTCGGCATCGTGGGTCGGCTGATCGCGGTCGTCGCCGTGCTCGGCTTGGGGACTGTTGGCGTCCTGGTGCTGACCAGGGCGACCACACCACCCTCTGAGCTGTCGGCCGCCGACATCCCGGCCTTGCAGGTCAAACCCGCGCCGGTCCAGCCGGACAGCGCGGTACCGGCCGTGCTGACGGCCGCCGATCCGGTGAGCACCGCGCCGACCACGTTGACCGAGTGGGCGCAGAAGGTGAGTGCCGCGACCGGCGTGCCCGAACCGGCCGCCTGGGCCTACGGCAACGCCGAACTCGCCACCCGCGCCAACGATCCGGGCTGCCGCCTGACCTGGGCGACGCTGGCCGGGATCGGCCGGATCGAGTCGAACAACGGCCAGTTCGGCGGCGCGAGCCTGCGACCCAACGGCGAGGAGACCAAGCCGATCATCGGCGTCCCCCTGGACGGGACCGGCGGCAACGCCGACATCCCGGACACCGATCACGGCGCCATGGACGGCGACCCGGTGTACGACCACGCCGTCGGACCCATGCAGTTCCTCCCGGCGACCTGGCGCGAGTACGGCCAGGACGCGATGGGCACGACAACGCCGGACCCGGAGAACATCAACGACGCCGCGCTCACCGCGGCGAAATACCTGTGCGCGGACGGCCGCGACCTGTCGACGCCGGTCGGCTGGTGGTCGGCGATCATGTCCTACAACGACTCGGTCGACTACGTGCAGAAGGTCTTCGGCGTCGCCGACAACTACGCCCGCGCCGCGGTCAAAGCCATCGGCGGCGCGTAGTGCGACGCGGGTCACCATGGCCACGGTGCTAGCGTCGAGACCGTGCGTGGTGGCCTGTTCAGCTCCCGCGGCCTGCTCATCGTCGCGGTCAGCGTGGTGTCCCTGATCGGGGGCGCCCTGCTCGCCTGGTGGCAGTGGGATCGCTACCAGTCGGCGAGCGGCACCCTGCAGAACCTCGGGTACGTGTTGCAGTGGCCGCTGTTCGGGGTGTTCCCGGCGTTCATGTTCTACCGGATCAACCTCGCGGCCAAGCGCGCCAAGGAAGCCGACGAAGCGGCCACGGCGGACGAAGCGGAACTCCCGGAACCGCGCGAAGCCGAACCAGAGCCGGAAAAGCCGGAAGTTTCCGCCGACGAGTGGCTGGCCACCCGCGCCTACACGCAGAAGCAGATCTCTCATCAAACGGCCGAGGAAGACCAGGCACTGCTGGCCTACAACGAACGCCTCGCCCAACTCAGCGCTAGCGAGGAGCAACCCCATGCCGGCTGACACCGAGCCGCAAGCCGCGAAGCCGACGGTCAGCGAGCTGCGCGAGAAGCGGATCACCGCGGCGCTCAAGCGCTACCGGGTCATCGCCTACATCGTCGGCATCGGCCTGCTGCTGCTGACCGTGGCGACGATCCTGGACTGGGGCTTCCACATTCCGCAGTACGCCGCGATCATCGGCCCGCTGCACGGGTTCCTCTACATGATCTATCTCGGTCTTGGCATCGACCTGGCGCTCAAGGCGCGCTGGTCAATTGTGGGCAGCCTGCTCGTGTTGCTGGCCGGCACCATCCCGTTCCTGTCCTTCGTCGCCGAACGCCAGGTGACCAAGCGCGTGCGGGCAGGCCGGAAGCTCTGACTTCAGCTGGTCCAGCGTGGTCGGGATGCCCTTGCGGTGTTCCAGCGCCTCGCGGAACTTCGGGCACTGGGTGATGTCTTCGCTCGGGCACTCCAGCGCGTGCTCCAGCATCTGGTGGGCGTGCGAGAGCTGGGCGATCTCGGCTTCCAGGTGATCCATCTTGGTGCGGACCATCAGCCGCCAGTTCGGCGAGAGCGCGGCGCGGTCGCGCACGATCTGGCTGATCTCGGTCAGCGTCCAGCCCGCGTCCTGGCACAGCCGCAGCAGCGCGACCTTGGTCAGCGCCTCGTCGGTGTAGCGGCGCTGGCCGCCCTTGCGCGCGTCCGGCTCGATCAGCCCCTTGCGCTCCCAGAACCGCAGCGTCGAGGTGGGAATGCCGGTCGCTTCGGAAAGCTGCCCGATGGTGAGCATGTGTCTCCTTGACTTGAACCATGGTTCAAGTCCCAGTGTGGTGGCAGAGACCACAACTCGCCAGGAGCTATCAAACGTGACTGCTACCCACCAGGATGAGTTCGAAGCCCTGTTCGACCCGGCCAACCGCGCGCGACCGTACGAGCTGTACGCCGCGCTGCGCGAACGCGGCCCGTTCACCAGGCTCAACGGCCTGATCGGCGTCGTCGCCGACCACGAGACCTGCGCCAAGGTGTTGCGTGATCCGGCCATGTCCAGCGACAGGGCCAACAGCCAGCTGGGCCGGATGCGCCAGGTCCAGGCCGACCAGGGACAGGGCGAAGTGGCGCGCAGCGTGTCGTTCCTGTCGATGGACCCGCCCGACCACACCAGACTGCGCAGGCTGGTCTCCAAGGCGTTCACCGCCAAGGTCATCGCCGGCATGCGGCCGAAGATCCAGGACATCGTGGACGAGCTGTTCGCCGCGTTCCAGGCGGACGGTCAGGTCGACATCGTGCCGCGGCTGGCCTACCCGCTGCCGGTGCGGATCATCACCGACATGCTGGGTGTGCCACTGGAGGATCACGACCGGTTCGAGGACTGGTCGCGCAACCTGGTGCGCGGACTGGACCCGATGATCAGCATCGGCGACCCGGCCATCCTGGCCGAGATCGACAAGGCGAGCCAGGACCTGGCCGCGTACTTCGTCGACCTGATCGCCAAGCGCCGCAACAACCTCGGCGACGACCTGCTGTCCAAACTGGTGCTGGCCGAGGAGGAAGGCGACCAGCTCACCGAGGAGGAACTGGTCGCCACCTGCATCCTGCTGCTGGTCGCCGGGCACGAGACGACGGCGAACCTGATCGCCAACGGCGTGCTCGCCCTGCTGCGCAACCCCGGCCAGCTGGCCGCGCTGCGCGCCGACCCGAGCCTGATCGACGGCACCGTCGACGAGATCCTGCGCTACGACCCGCCGGTGCAGCTGACCACCAGGGTGGTCATGCGGGACACCACGGTCGGTCCGGTCACCGTGCCGGAAGGCGGCGTGCTGCTCATGCTGCTGGCCGCCGCCAACCGCGACCCCGAGGCGTTCCCCGACCCGGACCGCTTCGACATCACCCGCGACGCCCGCAAACACCTCTCCTTCGCCGCAGGCGCGCACTTCTGCCTCGGCGCGCCGCTGGCCCGGCTGGAGGCGTCGGTCGCGCTGACCGCGTTCGCTCAGCGACTGGCCGATCCGGTGCTGGACGAGCAGTCACTGCGCTACCGCGCGCACATGAACCTGCGCGGGCCCGAGCAGCTGATCGTCCGGTTCGGCTAGGAGCCTGGGGCGTGCCGCACGTGATAGGGCGGCACGCTCCTGCTGCGCAGGGCTTCCGCGTCGATCGAGGACGGCCGGTACGCGCAGGTGGCCAGCCGCTCGCCCATCAGCGCGCCCGGATCGTCCACCTTGTCCGCGCGGCCGGTGATGAACGCCCACTCGTGCTCGTCGGAGGAGAAGCACACGACCGTGCCGAAGACGTCCTGGTAGCGCTGGTAGCTCTGGATCAGCGTGCCGTTGCGCCACACCGTGGGGCAGCCCGCCTGACCGACCACGACCCCGCCCTCGGTGCACGCCGCGCGGCACAATTCCAGGAACTCGTTGCCGTACAAGCGGTTGTGCTGCGCGGCCGGATCGTCCGGGCGCTCGTCCGGCAGGTCGACCAGCACGATGTCGTAGCTGCCCTTCGCCTGGCGCACCCACTCCCAGCCGTCCGCGTAGTGCATCCGGACCGGGCCGTCGCCGCGTTCGGCAGCGTCCAATTCGGACTCGGTGTAGCCGTAGGGGAGGTGCTTGGCGCACAGCCGCACGGTTTCCGCGTCGATGTCCACGTGGTCCACCACGCTCGCCCCGGCCGCGACGGCGATCTGGCTGACCACGCCCTCGCTCGACCCGACGATCAGCACCCGCTCGACCCGCTCGGCCAGCAGCAGCGCGGGCACCAGCAGCGCCTCGTGATAGACCAGCTGGGAGAACTCGGTGCTCTGCCGGTCGTCGTCGCAGAACAGCGAGATGCCCTGGTGGGTACGCCCGATCAGCACGTGCTGGAACTTCGTCTGGGTGTCGGCCAGCACCTCCTCGACGTCCCAGACGCGGGTCAGGCCGGGCGCCAGCGGTTCACGCACCTGGGTGGTCAACGAAGTGCCTCCTGTTCGTGCCTGCCGCGCTGAATCGTGGTGATCTTGGTCGAGGTGGCGCCGAGCGACTCGGCCAGCAGGCGCATCGCCAGTTCCGGGTCGGCCCGGTTGCCGCAGGTGAACACGTCCAGGAACACCGAACCGAGTTCCGGGTAGGTGTGCAGCGACGCATGGGACTCGGAGAGCAACGCGACGACCGTGACCCCTTGTGGCACAAAGCGTTTGGACACCACGTCACATATCGTCGCGCCGGCCGTGTGCAGCGCGCTGCGCAACGCACCGAGCAGAAAATCGACGTCGTCGAGCGGACCGGGATCAACGCCCTCGAACTCCGCGAGCACATGATGCCCAAGAAAACCTGTCAACTCCGAACCTCCTCACCGATGCTCGACAAGCAATACGTTGCCAGCGGCGGAAAACCGTTGAACGCGATCGACGAATAGCTCGCCGTGTACGCGCCCGCCGCGAGAAAATCCACCTGATCGCCCGCGCGCAGCGCCAGCGGCAACTGGTAGTCGCTGTGCTGGTAGATCACGTCGTCGCCGTCGCAGGTCGGCCCGGCCAGCACGACCGGCCCGTGCGGACCGTCGTCGTGCGCGGTGACCAGCCGGTAGGTGATCGCCTCGCCTTCGGTCTCGGCCAGCCCGCCGTAGCGGCCGACGTCGAGGTAGACCCAGCGGTGCGGGTCCAGTTCCGACTTGCGCGAGACCAGCACGACCTCGCTGCGCAGCACCCCGGCCTCGGCCACGATCGCCCGCCCCGGCTCCAGCAACACCGTCGGCCGACCGGGGAAGTGTCGCCGCAGGGCGTCCTGGATGGTCGCCGCGAACTGCGCCGGTCCTGGCACGCCGGTCCGGTACGCCACCGGGAACCCACCGCCCAGGTTCACCTCGGTCAGGCCCAGTTCGGCGCTGATCCCGGCGGCCAGCGCGATGCCCTCGGTCCACGCGGCCGGATCGGTCTGTTGCGACCCCACGTGAAACGCGACCCCCGCGGCCCGCAACCCGAGTCGCGGCGCGGCTCGCAGGATCTCCCGCGCCATCGCCGGCGCGCAGCCGAACTTGCGGCCGAACGGCGTCGCGGAAGAGGAGGATGGAAGCACCAGGATCCGGCAGAACACGTCGGCGCCGGGGGCGTGCTCGGCGATCGCGCGCAGATCCTCGTGGCTGTCCGTGGTGAACCGGCGCACTCCGCGCGCGTGCGCGTCGGCGATGTCGGTGGCCTTCTTGATGGTGTTGCCGTAGGACAACGCGGCAGGCGAGGCGCCTTCGGCGAGGCAGGCGGTGATCTCGGCCGGTCCGGCCACGTCGAACTCGGCTCCGAGCCCGGCGAGCAGGCGCAGGATCTCCGGCGCCGGATTCGCTTTCACCGCATAGCAAATCCGCGCCCCCGGCCAGGCGTCCCGTAGTTCGCCGAACCGCCGCGCGACCATGTCGAGGTCGATGACCAGGCATGGAGTTGGCGGACGGTGCCGGGCGAGATAGTCGCGAACGCGCTCGGTCATCCACCGTCCTCCTCGCGAAGTCAAAGCCCAGCAGAGCGTGCTGGTTGGAGGCGCGGTTGTGCAAGACTGCGAATGGTGACGTTGCGCGCGTTGTCGAACGCGATCAGACGACGATCAGGTAGATCCCGTAGGCGACGATCAGGATGCACGCGGCGAAGCAGATGATGGCGCCGGTGAGCGGAGCCGCCCCCGACCCGCCCTGCTCCTTGAGCGTGGCCTGCCGGGACAGTCCGATGACACCCACCGCGAACAGCGCCACGACGCAGACCGTCGCGACCAGACTGGCGATGAAGACCTCGCCGAGGTCACCCCACTGGATGTGCATGGCGTTTCTCTCCGTACTCAGGCGGCGGTGTGGACCGGCTGCTTGGGCTCGACCGGCGAGGGGACCTCGTTGACGTTCTTGGAGCTCACCGGGTTGCGCCGGGACGCGGCGAAGATGCCGCCGCCGATGATGATGCCGACCAGGGCGACGATGATCGTGCCGGTCGGGCCGCCGGACGCGGCCTTGCCGGCGAGCGCGCCGACCACGGCGGCGGCCGGGAGGGTGAGGATCCAGGCGATGGCCATCTTGCCCGCCACGCTCCAGCGCACCTCGGCCAGCCGCTTGCCGACCCCGGAGCCGATCACGCCACCGGAGACGACGTGCGTGGTGGACAGCGCGAAGCCCAGGTGCGACGAGGCCAGGATGGTCGCGGCCGAGGAGGCCTCGGCGGCGAAGCCCTGCTGGGTCTCCACATCGGTGATGCCCTTGCCCAGGGTGCGGATGATCCGCCAGCCGCCCAGGTAGGTGCCCAGGCCGATGGCCAGGCCGCAGAGCAGGATGACCCACCAGAACGGGTTGGCCCCCTTGGGCTGGATGCCGGCCACGATGAAGGTCAGCGTGATGATGCCCATGGTCTTCTGCGCGTCGTTGGTGCCGTGCGCGAGCGCGACCAGCGACGCCGACACGGTCTGGCCGGCCCGGAAGCCGCGCTTGACGGTGTCCTGCCGGGTGCGGCGGGTCAGCGTGTAGACCAGGTAGGTGGAGATCATCGCCACGATGCCGCAGACCAGGGGCGATGCCACGGCGGGGATGATTACCTTGGCGACCAGGGTGCTGAAGTGCACCGCGCCGCTGCCGAAGGCGATCCAGGTGGCGCCGATCAGGCCACCGAACAGTGCGTGCGACGAGCTGGACGGGAGACCGAGGTACCAGGTGATCAGGTTCCAGATGATCGCCCCGATCAGTGCCCCGAACACCACGTACGGACCGGTGACATGGTTGAACTTGGCTTCGTCGACGATGCCGCCGGAGATGGTGCTGGCGACCTTGACCGAAAGAAACGCGCCGACCACGTTGAGCACGGCCGCGATGGCCACCGCGAGCTTGGGCTTGAGCGCCCCGCTGGCGATGGAGGTGGCCATGGCGTTGGCGGTGTCGTGGAAGCCGTTGGTGAAGTCGAACGCTAATGCGGTGAGTACCACGATGACGACGATCAGGGGCACGCTCACGGGCCACCTCCGGTGGGGGACGGTCGCCGCGAACGCTAACGACCGTGAGGAAACGGCCGGTGAATCGTGAACGTCAGTTGCGTACCAAGGCGGCAGTTGCTGCCAGCTCGCTGCGCCTGCGCTGCCGCTGTTCCGGCGCAGGGGTGAGTGCACGCTGAGTGAACTGGGGGGCGTTGCGGACCGTGGCGGGCCGGGTACTGAAAGCGATTCAACTTATCCGGTAAAGAGCCTGTCCGGCCAGCGTTTTTGTCATCAAACCGAACTAGTATCGCGGCGTGGTGGGAGGTACTCTCTGTTACGCCGCTCGGGTTACCGCGGCAACGCCCCGCGCGGTGACCCTGAGTGCCCAGTCGCAGAATGTTGTGTGCCGGTCGAGAACCCGCCGGCAGGTGTCCCATGGGCTATCGAGTCGGGAGGCCCTCGAGGTGTCAGCGGGTTCGTCTATGCACAGTGCCGAATCGCCGTCCGGAGTTCGCCGCGTCATTGCGGCAACGCGGGCCGCGGGCGCGCTACCGTCGGTTGTCGACCGGACGGGGGCGCGCGCATGACCGAGATGATCGTGGATGGCGTCGGAAATGGCGCCGCCCTGCCGTTTCGCCCGGATCTGCAGGGCTTTGCCGAGGAACTGCCGGACGAGCTACCCGCCGCGCTCAGCGGCGAGCTGGCCAACTCGGTGGTCCCGGAACTGGAAACCGTGCGGGAGCCCGTTACCCGGCCGGCGATTCGCCCGGTCGCGCTTACGCCCCCCGGTGTCGACATCGCGGCGACGGTCGCGGATGCCGTGAACGGTGATCCTCGGGCTATGGAACGGTTGTTGTCGCAGGTCCGGCCGTTGGTTGTGCGGTATTGCCGGGCCCGCGTCGGTCGTCAGGAACGCTCGTTCGCGTCCGCTGACGACGTCGCGCAGGAAGTGTGTCTCGCGGTCCTGACCGCGCTGCCCTCCTACCGCGACCAGGGCAGGCCCTTTCTCGCGTTCGTCTACGGCATCGCCGCGCACAAGGTCGCCGACGCGCACCGCGCCGCCGCCCGCAACCGGTCCGAACCGGTCGCCGACGTCCCGGACGAGCCCGACGAGCAGGCCGGACCCGAACAGCGCGCGATGCGCGGCGAACTGTCCGGTGAGATGGCCGAACTGTTGAAGGTGCTGCCGGCCAAGCAGCGGGAGATCGTGGTGTTGCGGGTGGTCGTCGGGCTCTCCGCCGAGGAGACCGCCGACGCGGTCGGCTCGACCCCGGGCGCGGTCCGGGTGGCGCAGCACCGGGCATTGACCCGGCTCCGCGCCGCACTACCCGACTTGTACAAAGACTAATGGTCGTATTCCAAGAATCCGCCAAATAAAGTATTTGGCGGATTCTCTTCAAGTACCGAGCAAACGCGACAGTGCGTCGCGCGCGGCCGCGCTCTTCTTGGCGACCTCGGTCAGCACCTCGGCCAGGCCGACCAGCCACTCGTCCAGTCCGACCTGTTTGCGGCTGATCACCACGTCCCGCACGACCTTGCGGATCTCCGCGTCGACGCCCCGCTTGCCCTGCCGCAGTTCGAGCTGGCGGTCACCGCCGAACACCCGCACCACGATCGGCTGACCCGGGCGTCCGCCGACCCGGTCGGCCATGGAGCGCCGGTACTCGATCTCCACCATGTCCTCCGGCAACGCCGAACCGAGCGTGCCGGTCAGCACCCGCGCGTAGGACTCCACGTCCGATCGGTCCGCTTTCAGCGCGGCGATCATCATGTGCATGTCCCACGCGGGCATGATCTCCCCGCCGCCGCCAACGCCGCCACCAACGCTGTCGGTCACGAGTCCACCAACGGCAGCACCAGCTGCGGCTTGGCGATGGTGTGATCGGCCCGCAGCGGCCGGATCGCGGTGCCGATCGCGAAGAACTCGGTGGTGTGCCCGCCCCAGCGGTGCGGCAGCGACAGCAACTGCACGCCGACGATGCCCTCGGCGTGCAGCGCCTCGGCCTCCGCCTGCATCCGGCTCATGGCCAGCTCCCGCGCGTCGTAGAGCGCCTCGGTGAACTGCGGGACCTCGACGTTCTGGCCGATGTTGCCAATCGCCTGCCAGAACCGCTGGTGCGCGATGTGGTAGACGCACGAGCCCATGACCATGCCCTGCGGCGCGTACCCGCTCTGGATCAGCGTCCAGAAGTCCTGGCCGTTCAGGTCGGAGGTGAACGGCTTTCCGGTGTTGGGCTTCCAGTTCCCGCCGTCCTCGGCCTTCACCGCGGTGCCGACCGCGATGAACTCGGCGAGGTCGTTGCCGAACTCCTTGAACTCGATGTCGAGGCGCACGCCGACGATGCCGTCGGCGCCGAGCACGTCGGCCTCCGCCTCCATCCGCGACATGGCCAGCTCGCGGGCGTGGTACATGGCGTTGGACAGGGTTTCCAGCTCCTGGTTCTTGCTCCACCGGCCGAGCTGGAAGCCGACGTGATAGATGCTGGTGCCCAGCACGAGACCCAGGGGACGGAACCCGGCCTCGCGGACGAGCAGGAACTCGTTGACGCTCAGGTCCGAGGTGAACAGGGTCGTCGACTGACCCGGTTTCATCTCGGCGAGCCGACGCATCGCATCCTCGGGGATGTTCTGGTCGTCGATATCCGCACTGGTCATGGGTTGTCCCTTATCGAGTGTCGTCGCGCCGCCGCAACGGCATGATCTTGAGCGCCGAGGTCGGCGCGGCCTTGCCCGCGTGGAAGCGCGCGATGGCCGTACCGAACACCGCCGATTCCGCGCAGAGCAACCGGGTGTTGTTCGCCTCCTGGTGCCAGGAACGCAGCGTCATGTCCGAGACGATCGCGCCGTCCGCATTGCCCTTCTTGGCATACGCGGCCAGCCGCTCCCGCGCGTGCGAGCGCACCGAGGTGATCAGCAGCGTGTACGCGCTGACCTCGGTGTTGCCCGCCATCACCGACAGCTGCGACGCGCTCGCCCAGTCCAGGTAACGGCTTTCCACCGCGATGCCGATCGCCAGCCGGGACGGCACCCAGCCCGCGTGCATCAGCTTGGCCACGTCCTGGCCGGGCAGCGGGGTGGTGAACAGCGAGCGCGGCCTGCTCTTGGACCTGGCCCGCACCGCGGTGCCCAGCGCCACGAACTCCTGGTTGTTCTCGCCGAGTCTGGTCTGGGTGAGCCTGATGCCGACCACGCCGTCCGCGCCCATCGCGCGGGCTTCGGTGAGCATCCGGGCCAGCGCGGTGTTGTAGCCGTGATACAGCGCGTCGACGTAGGGCTGGAAGCTGACCGAGGACTGGTAGAACCCCCCGTAACTGGCGCCGTAGCTGCCGTACCCGCCGACCCAGCCGACGTACTGCACGATGCAGCCCATCACCTCGCCGACCGGGCTCAGCCCGACCGACTCGATGCCGACCGCGCCCGCGACCGGCAGCAGCGAGGTCTTCAGCCCGGCCGCGTCGTAGCGGGCCAGCCGGTTTCGTGCCGAGTCCGGGAGCCAGTTCCCGTCCGTGTCGGCCACCCTGACCTCCTCGTCCCCGACCTGACCGGGTGCTTGATGTTCATCGTGCCACGACCTGACGGGGTCGGGGTGATCACCACTGCTTACCTACAGGTGAGCTCCGGCATCTCCCGGGGTACCCGGGCGACCAGCAGCGATTATCCGGCTGGTGGCAGTCAATGCCGCGTTAACCGCGTGTTCGGATTGATACCTGATTTACCCAAGCATGTGACTAGGCTCACCAGCCAGTGAAGTAACACGGCAGAAGGAGCGCTTGTGACTTCAACAGATGCGGGGGCAATGCCCTCGGTTGGTGGTTCGATCCGGAGCACGATCCCGGCTCGTATCGACCGATTGCCCTGGTCGAATTTTCACACCAGGCTGATCATCGCCCTGGGGGTCGCCTGGATCCTGGACGGCCTGGAGATCACCGTCGCCAGCTCGGTGGCTGGCGCACTGACCCATGCCGACACGCTCAACCTGACACCCAACATTGCCAATGACCTCGGCACGCCGTACCTGGCTGGCGAGATCCTGGGGGCATTGATATTCGGGATGTTCTCCGACCGCTGGGGGCGGCGGAACCTGTTCATGGTCACCCTGGCGGTCTACCTGGTCGGCAGCGGACTCAGCGCGCTGACTCTGGGAACCAGCACGGGCTGGGTCGTCTTCCTGTACGCCACCCGGGTGATAGCCGGTATGGGTATCGGCGGTGAAACGGCGGCGATCAACTCCGCGATCGACGAGATGATCCCGGCCAAGTACCGAGGCCGGGTCGACATCGGGATCAACGGAACGTACTGGGCGGGCGCCATGCTCGGCTCGGCCGCGACCCTGCTGTTCCTCAACGCGATCCCGGAGAGTGTCGGCTGGCGGCTGGGCTTCCTGCTCGGCCCGGTGGTCGGCCTGTTCATCATCTACATCCGCCGCAACCTGCCGGAGAGTCCGCGGTGGCAGATCATGCACGGCCGGGCCGAGGGCGCCGAGGAGTCGATCAGCTACATCGAGCAGGAGGTCGCCAAGTCCGGCGTGGTCCTGCCACCGGTCGACGACAGCCTGGCGATCGAGGTCAAACCGACCGACCAGCGCGGCTACCTGACCCTGCTGCGGATGCTGTTCGCCAAGTATCCGAGCAGATCGGTACTGGGCGCGGGCCTGATGATCACGCAGTCCTTCCTCTACAACGCCATCTTCTTCAGCTTCACCACCGTGCTGGCCGCCTACTTCGGCGTCGGCGGCGGGGCACCGCTGTACCTGCTGGCGTTCTCGATCGGCAACCTGATCGGTCCGCTGGTGCTGGGACCGTTCTTCGACACCATCGGGCGACGGCAGATGATCGGTGGCACGTACCTGCTCTCCGGGGTGCTGCTGGCGGTCATCGGTGTGCTGTTCAACACGCACGTGCTCAACGCGCTGTCGCTGACCATCGCGTTCGCGATCGTCTTCTTCTTCGCGTCGGCCGGTGCCAGTGCGGCCTACCTGACGGTCAGCGAGGTGTTCCCGCAGGAGGTCCGAGCCAAGGCGATCGGCGTGTTCTACTCGATCTCGCAGGGTGCGGGCATCGCGGCGAACCTGTTCTTCGGGGCGTTGATCGGCACCAGCAAGCACCCGCCGACGTCTGGCCTGTTCATCGGTTACCTCTCCGGTGCCGCGATCATGGTCATCGGTGGACTGATCGCGGTGTTCCTCGGCGTCGACGCGGCAGGCAAGTCACTCGAAGAGGTGGCGACGCCGCTGTCGGTGGTGCAGAAGGTCACCCACATCGAGTCCATGGGCCACCGGCCGCCGTCGGCCCGGCCTGACCGGGACTGACACCAGTCACCGCAACGACAACGGGCGCCTTTCCCGCCGGGGAAGGCACCCGTTTCGTTTGCCGGGTTTCAGCTGGTGATCTGGCGGACCAGCCGGTTCGCGTCGTCCTGGGTGAAGTTGCCCTGAAGCTGCACGACGCCACTGGTGACCGGTTGCGCGATGATCTGGGTGGACAAGACGGTGCCACGCACCACGAACGCCAGTTGCTGCTGGGCGTGCTGGGCGGTCAGCGCGGCATAGGTCTGCGCGTCCGATGGCGTCAGCGTCATGCTGATCACCCACTGGCTGGCCGGCGGCTGGCTGGCCACGGTGATCGCGTTGAGCTGCTGCAACTCCATCAGCGGGACGGAGACCTGGTAGCAGTCGACACCGTCCACATCGTGCAGGACGGTGCTCACCGGACCCGCTGAAGTCGTTGGCTGGCTTGGGGTTTGCTGCGTGCAGGGCGACGTGCCGAGCACCTCGCGCAGTTCCACCGGGACGGCCAGCGCGACGCGGCCGGCCGACGTGGTGCCGGAGGCATGGCCGGTCGACGCGGCAGGCGCCTCGCTGGTCGCGGCCTGGCATCCGCTCAGCGCGGTGCAGACGAGCAGCACCATGCCCAACAGGACGGCGATCATGGCGCCACGTCGCGCAGTTCGGTTCTTGCTTCGGCGTGCGGTGTTCGGGGCCACCGACGCCTCGGGGTCGCTCACCGGGCTCCTTGGGTGTGCGGCGTGAGGCGCCAAGTTTACGGCCGGACAGTCCCGATCACGGGAGAAAATGACCAATTCGATATGCCGGGCGCCGAACGGCGGGCGCCGGTCG
The DNA here is from genome assembly GCA_035248365.1 of Pseudonocardiaceae bacterium. Lineage (GTDB taxonomy): Bacteria > Actinomycetota > Actinomycetes > Mycobacteriales > Pseudonocardiaceae > CAJCJE01. The sequence continues at coordinate 31,813 of DATFHN010000202.1, forward strand.
CCGGACGGAACGCCCGTTGATCATTTCAGCCGATCGGGTTTCTTACTTTACCGACGAGTAGGTATACTCTTCGGTAGGTTTTCCGTGGTCCGTTTTCGGGCAGTACCTCAGGAGGCGCGAGATGGCTGCCAGCAGCGCTGATCGACCAGCCGACACCCAGCCCGCCGCGAGCAGGCGTGACCCGATGGGCATCGGCCTGTCCCTGCTCAACAAGCTGGCCGGCGCGCCCCTGCTGGACCGCTTCGGCCTGCGCAAACCCGTCGAGAAGGCGGTGTACGAGGCCACTCGGACCGGCTTCCGCGCGGCAGCGGCGACCGGCCGGTCGTTCGCGGCCGTGCAGCGACTCGGCCAGCCGAGCCGACCGTCCACCGATTCCACCGCCGACCTGTTCGACCTCACGCCGACCGAGGATCAGCAACTGATCCGGGACACTGTCGCCGAGTTCGCCACCGAACAACTCCGCGAACGCGCCGCCGAGGCCGACGCGAACTGCGCCACTCCCGACGACCTGATCGCCAAGTCCGCCGAACTCGGCATCACCCTGCTCGGGGTTCCCGAGGAACTCGGCGGCGTCGGCACCGCGCGCTCCGCGCTCACCTCGATCCTGGTCGCCGAAGCGCTTGCCAAGGGCGACATGGGCCTCGCCGTCGCCTGCCTGGCCTCGTCCGCGGTCAGCACCGCGCTGGTGCTGTGGGGCTCCAGCGACACCCAGGCCACCTATCTCCCCGCCTTCGTCGGCGACGACGTGCCGGCCGCCGCGCTCGCGATCGTCGAACCGCGCGCCCTGTTCGACCCGTTCGAACTGCGCACCATCGCCCGCCGCACCTCGGGCGGATTCGTCATCGACGGTGTCAAGTCCATGGTCCCGAGGGCCGCGCAGGCCGAACTGTTCGTGATCGCCGCCGAACTGGAGGGCCGCGGCCCTGCGCTGTTCATCGTCGAATCCAGCGCAGCGGGCCTGAGCGTCGAAGCCGAACCCGCGATGGGCGTCCGCGCGGCCGGTCTCGGCCGGGTGAATCTGACCAAGGTCCACGTCCCCGACTCCGCGTTGCTCGGCGACGCGGGTGCCTATGCGGAATGCGTGCGCCTGTCCCGTCTCGCCTGGTGCGGTCTGGCCATCGGCACCGCGCAAGCCGTCCTGGACTACGTGATCCCCTACGTCAACGAGCGCGTCGCGTTCGGCGAGCCGGTCAGCCACCGGCAGGGCGTCGCGTTCAAGGTCGCCGACATCGCCATCGAACTGGAAGGCATGCGCCTGGCCACCTATCGCGCGGCCGCCCGCGCCGACGCGGGAAAACCGTTCGCCCGCGAAGTCGCGCTGGCCCACAAACTCTGCGTCGACAAGGGCATGCGGATCGGCAGCGACGGCGTCCAGTTGCTCGGCGGGCACGGTTACGTCAAGGAGCACCCGGTCGAACGCTGGTACCGCGACCTGCGCGCGATCGGCGTCGCCAGCGGCATCGTCCTGGTCTGAACCTTCGGCAGCGGCAAGGAGAAAATCGATGATCAACCTCGAAGTGCCGAAGAAGCTGTCCATGCTGGTCAGCCAGGCCCACCAGTCCGCGGCCGAGATCTTCCGACCGAACTCCCGCAAGTACGACCACGCCGAGCACACCTACCCCAAGGAACTCGACGTGCTCGCCGCGCTCATCGACGGCCTCAACGCCTCCGGCGCAGGCGGCGCGGGCGCTGGCGGCGTGCGCCGCGACGCCGATACGCCCAAGGACAAGGCCAAGATCCGCAACGGCGGCAACCTGGCCACCGTGCTCGGCACCATCGAAATGTGCTGGGGCGACGTCGGTCTGCTGCTGTCCATGCCCCGCCAGGGCCTCGGCAACGCCGCGATCGCCTCGGTCGCCAACGACGAGCAGCTCGCACGATTCGCGGGCAAGTGGGCCGCCATGGCCATCACCGAACCGGACTGCGGCTCCGACTCCGCCGCCATCCGCACCACCGCGGTGGCCGACGGCGACGAGTACGTACTGAACGGCGAGAAGATCTTCGTCACCTCCGGCGAGCGCGCCGACGCCGTCGTCGTCTGGGCCACCCTCGACCGCGCCAAGGGCCGCGCCGCGGTCAAATCGTTCGTGGTGGAGAAAGGCACCCCCGGTTTCGAACTCGTCCGGCTGGAACACAAACTCGGCATCCGCGCCTCCGACACCGCGCACTTCCGCCTGGACAACGTGCGGGTACCCAAGGAAAACCTGCTCGGCGACCCCGATGTCAACGCCGAGCGCGGTTTCGCCGGCGTCATGCAGACCTTCGACAACACCCGCCCGCTGGTCGCCGCCATGGCCGTCGGCGTGGCCAAGGCCGCGCTGGAAGAAACCCGCAGGCTGCTCACCGAAGCGGGCCTGGTCATCGACTACGACCACGCGGGCCCCCGCCAGCCCGCCGCCGTCGCGACCTTCCTCGAACTGGAAGCCGACTACGAAGCCGCCTACCTGCTCACCCTCGAAGCCGCCTGGATGGCCGACAACGCGCGCCCGAACTCGCTGCACGCCTCGATGGCCAAGGCGAAAGCCGGCCGCAGCGCCACCGACATCGCGCTGCGCTGCGTCGAACTCGCGGGCAGCCTCGGCTATTCGGAGAACTCGCTACTGGAGAAATGGGCGCGGGACGCGAAGATCCTGGACATTTTCGAAGGCACCCAACAAATCCAGCAGCTCATCGTGGCCCGCCGCCTGCTCGGCAAATCCTCATCGGAACTGAAGTAACGCCTGATCGTCCTCGCGCGACCTCCCCACTGGACCGGCCATCGCGGCCGGCCAGTTGTGAGGGGGGAACCTCGCGATGTCCGTCGAAACACCGAAGGCCGATCCGCGCGATCGGCCGCTCATCAAGTACGCCCATCTCATCGGAGCCGGGGGCAGCGTCATCGCGATGGCGTCGCTGATCGTCGGCATGCTGCTGTCCTCACACCAGCTTGTTCGCTTGGCGTTGTATCCGTTCGCCATTATCGGCGGCGGCATGACGCTTGGCGGCTACCTGATCAACCGGCGTCGTCATCCCGTCCGGAAATGGGTGTCCATCATCGGCCTCGTGGGCACGTCCGCCGTGGTGGCGGTGGGTGCGGCCGAAATCGTGCAATTCGATACCCCGCCGCCACCCCCGATTCCCATCTACACCTACTACGCGACCGGCGACTCGCAGGGTGCGATCGTGAGCTTCGTCAACCTCGCAGACCCCTCGGCGGTAACCACCCAGCAGGTCCGTTTGCCGTGGCACAGGGACCTCCCGGTGAGCCCCGCGACCATCATGTCCCCGTTCATCGTGGCCGCGGGTCCGAACGGCGGCACGGTCGCCTGCAAGGTCGTCTCCGACGGCCGGGTTATCAACACGGATTCGGCGACCGGCCCCGGAGCGATCGCGACCTGTTGATTCTGAATTTCGAGCACCGTCGAAAAGCGCCACAAATGGTTACGGTCGGATAAAGGCAGTTAACGCCTGCGCGGGCGATCACGACCAATGTTGCGGACCGACCACAGTGGCCGGACCTTCATTGAGAGGTCACACATGTCCTATCCCACGATGCCGTCCACGCCAACGCAGCAGGAACCGGCGCGGCCGCCGCGAAACGGTTTGGGCACCACCGGTTTCGTTCTCGGCCTCATCGGCCTGATTTTCTCGCCGATTCCGATCGTCGGCGTCGTCGCGTGGCCGCTGGTCATTCTGGGCGTGATTTTCTCGGCGATCGGCATTGCCCGAACGCGCAGTGGCGCCGCGACCAACAAGGGCCTTTCCATTGCCGGTCTGGTCCTGTCGGTCATTGGCCTCGTGGTGTGCATTCTGTGGGTCGCGGTGATCGGTAAAGCCGCGAGTGACGTGGTGAACCAGGCGAACAAGACCATCACGATCTCCTACGACGCGGGCGGCGACGCCAAGGGCGCGACGGTCGACTATTCGACGTTCTCCAACGGCAGCTTCTCCGACAGCACCAACCCGGTCACGCTGCCCTGGCACAAGCAGGTGCAGGCGAGCGGGTTCGCCAGCGGCGGCACGCTCACCGTGAGCGCGGGCGAGAGCGGCGGCACGGTCAGCTGCAAGGTCACCGTGGACGGTGTCGTCAAGAACCAGGAAAGCGCGACCGGCCCGTTCGCGGTCGCCAACTGCAGCAACTTCTGAGCCGAACCTCGTCGGCCCGCTTCACAGGTGGGGGAGCGGGTCCGGCGGGAGGCAGTTCTCCTGGGTGATCTCGGCGTCGGCCGCGCGGATCACCGGCACGTACTCTTCCTCGGTCTCCATCACGAACCCGCCGAAGGCGAAGGTCGGCGCCACGGTGGTGTCCACCGGGCCGAGCTGGATGCTGCGCGGGTAGCGGGCCAGCACCGAGGTGGGTTTGCGGCTGAACCACCCGCAGCCGAGCACGGTCACCTGGGTGTCGGTCACGGCGACCACGAAGGGTGCCATGCCGAACGCGGTGCGTCGGCTGGACACCGACATAGCCGGGAACAGGTAGTGGATCTCGGTGTCCGGAGGCAGGAAGGCACGGGCGCGTTTCCGGACGGCCGGGGACAGCGGCATGCGGCGCCTACCTTGGGTGCGGTTCAACGGGACCAGCGGGTGCAACGCGACGCAGGCCCCACAACTCGCGGGCAGTGGAAAACCGGCGCGCCTGAAGCATATTCGCAGTGTGTCGGCTGCGGGTGTGCTTGACAAGGTTCCTGGCGTGTCGGCCGTTTCCGCGCGATCGCGCGCGCATTACCGCGGCGACAATGCGCCAATTCCTGACGGAATGAATGCGGTCGATGACGGGTCGCATACGCCGAACGTAGGACGTCATCTCGGCCGGAGGGTAGGCGGAATGCCCGATTACGTTCCCGCCACGTCGCTCGACGTGGCGGGTGTCGTCTCTGCCCCCAGCAAGAACGCGAGTTTCTCGCGTGTTTCGATACGGAACGCGCCCGGCCCCGTACCGATGGTCACCGACAGAAGGGTGACCGACGGGTTCACAGTTCCAGGGCGATTTCCGCGGCGCACGCCGCCCGGCATGGCCAGTGCTGGCCACAGGAACTGCACTCGGTACCTGAACATTGGTGAACGCCAAGAATCTGCACCGCGGTCTGGCGGTAGTGATCCAACAGTCCCGCCCAGACCTCGGGCGAGGATTCCGTCGGATCCGCGACGGTCTTGGCTTCGCCGGGTTGCGACATAGCCCTCACGGCCTTCCAGCTTCGTTGCTGGTGCCTGGCTCCGCCTCGGCGACCGTTGTCCCGCCGGCGGGCCGGTGTCCAGTTCTGCGTATCTCGGGGTTGTGCTGTTGTCGTGACGGCGACCCGCGGGCGGCGTGACGCCATCAGTGTTGCCATCTTCACATGAGACGCGCCGGATACTCGCTCGGTTCACTAAGGTTTGGACCATTTTTTTGACCGAGTTCGCCCGCGCCCGCGGTGAACGCCAGGTCACAGGGTAATCCGTGGCGGAATGGCAATGGCCGAGTCGGCAACTGGGGAGAAAACTTCATCGGATAGCCGATGGGCGTGTCGCAGGTTTGTCGACTGATCGTGATCTGCCCGATACTATCCGCGATATCGAACCACTCGATCGAGTGGCTATCGACGGGTCACGGTGACCCGCGCGCCGCGGGACGGGATCAGCGTGATGTTGCGCGGCTTGGCCTTCTCCGGGCGGCTGGCGTCGAAGCGCAGCTCGAAGCGGCTCAGCACCTCGCGCAGCACCACCGTCGCCTCCAGCTGGGCGAACCCGGCACCGAGGCAGCGCCGCGCGCCGCCGCCGAACGGGATCCAGGTGTTCGGCGCGGGCTGGCCGTCGGTGAACCGCTCCGGCCGGAACTCCTGGTGGGCCGGGAAGTTCCGCTCGTCGGACTGCACCAGCCCGATCGCGGGCATCACGGTCACCCCGGCGGGCAGCCGGTAGCCGCCCACCTCGACCGGCTCGGTCAGCCGCCGCGCCACCTCGTAGATCACCGGGTGCAGCCGCAGCGACTCCTTGAACACCGCGCCCAGGTAGTCATCCTCGCCCGCGTCGGCGGCCTGGCGCGCCTTGACCAGCTGGGCCGGGTTGCGGGCCAGGTCGTGCCAGGCCCAGGCCAGCGTGGTCGCGGTGGTTTCGTGCCCGGCCAGCAACAAGGTGACCAGCTGGTCGCGCAACTCCGGGTCGGTCAGGCCGTCCGGCCCATCGCCGGTGCGCAGCAGGCGGGACAGCACGTCGTCGCGCCCGGCCAGGTCGGTGGCCGTGCGGCGCTCCGCGATCTCGGCGTAGAGCAGCCGGTCCAGCTCGGCCTGCTGGCTCAGGTAGCGCCGCCACGGCCCGAAACCCTGGAGCTTCGGATAGAAGAACCCGAGCATCACGATCGGCCCGATCGCGACCACATCGCGCACCAGCGGCCGCAACGCGGCCAGCCGCGCCTCGTCGGTCACCCCGAACACCACCCGCAGGATGACCTCCAGGGTCAGCGCGTGCATGGCGTCGTGGCTGGCGAACTCCCGCCCCACCGGCCAGCGTTGCGCCTGGTCGCGGGCGACCTCGGCGACCAGCTGCTCGTAGCCGCGCAGCGCGGCGCCGTGGAAGGCCGGCATCAGCAGCCGTCGCACCCGCACGTGCTTGTCCTCGTCGACCAGCAGCACCGAGTGCTCGCCCATGATCGGGCCGAGGATCGCGTTGCCCTCGCCCGCGTGGTAGACGGCGGGCGCGCCGCTGAACACGGTCTTGATGTCCTCGGGCTGGGTGAGCACGATCAGCCGCCGGTTCCTCGGCGCGATGTGCAGCGTGAAGATGTCGCCGTAGCGCCGCCGCATCAGCTGCATCATCTGCGGCCGGAACTGGCCGAACAGCAGGCTCTGGGCCAGCACGGGCAGGGGCGAACTGGGCGGCAGGGTCGCGTCGACCGTCTTGGGCAGAGTGGTGGATGCGAACGCCATGAGCGGACCCCGTTCGGTGTGACGGCGGTTATACGAACGTTTTATACGCTTGTATATATCCGCTGTCCAGAGGGCACGTCTACGCTTGCCTGGTGGGGCACCGGGAACAACTGCTCGCCGCGGCGCGACGCCTGCTCGAGGAAAAGGGCTACGCCCACATCACCACGCGCGACCTGGTCGCCGCGTCCGACACCAACCTGGCCTCCATCGGCTACCACTTCGGCTCCAAGGCCGAACTGCTCAACGAGGCCATCGGCGTGGTGCTGGAGGAATGGACCCAGCAACTCGCCCGGATCGCCATGGCCGACCCGGCCGCGTCCCCGATCGAGCGCGGCATCTCCACCTGGACCGCCATGCTCGAACACGCCCGCGAACGCCGCACCCTGGCCCTGTCCTTTACCGAGGCCCTAGCCCAGGCCGAGCGCAGCCCGCGCCTGCGCGATCAGTTCGCCGACCTCTACCGGCGCTGCCGCGCCCAGGTCAGTGAGCTGGTCGCGGCCGCGATCGGCGAGGGCGTCAGCCCGGAGGACCCGCGCTGCACGTCGATCGCCAGCTTCGTCATCGCCGCCTGCGACGGCCTGGCCATGCAATGCCTGATCGACCCGGAACAGGCGCCCACCGCCGACACCATGCGGGCAGGCCTGACCACCCTGCTGATGGCCTCGCTGCCCGCCGTGGAAAGCTGACGCACCGTGAGCACCGCGTTGCAGGGCGAGTCCATTGTGGTCAATGGAACCCGGATCGCCTACCGGCACAACACAACTGGCCGCCGCGAAGCAGCACTGCTGCTGCACGGCCTGGGCGGCGACCACCGCGGTCTGGCCGGGATCGCGGCCGGACTGCACGACGTCGACGTGATCATTCCGGACCTGCCCGGCTACGGCGACTCCGAGCCATTGACCCAGCCGCACACCCTGGCCGGTTACGCGGCCGCGATCGAAGCCCTGCGGGTAGCGCTCGGACTGGACCAAATCCACCTGATCGGACACTCGCTCGGCGCGTCCATCGCGCTGCTGCACGCCAGCACCTACCCGGCCGCGCTGCGCAGCCTCACCCTGATCAACCCGGTGTCCACCGCGAACAACGTCACCGCCAACCTCGGCAAGCTCTACTACCGCGTCGCGGCCGCCCTGCCCGCCCGCGCGGCCCGGTTCTGGCTGGCCAGCAAGCCCGCCGTGTACGTCGCCGACGCCATGATCATCGTCAGCAAGGACAAGGCGGTGCGGCGGCGCATCCTCGACGAGGACTACGAGAACTACGCGCGGGCCAGCGTCCCGGCCATGATCGAGAGCTTCCTGAGCTACTACGACACCGACTTCGAACAGCAGGCCGCCCGGATCACCGCCGACACCCTGCTGATCACCGGCGACGCCGATCGCATCGCCCCGCTCGCCTCGGTCACCGCGCTGGCCGCCGCCATCCCGGCCGCCACGCTGCGCGTGCTGCCCGGCGCCGGTCACCTGATGCCGATGGAAACACCGGCCGACGTCGCCGGTCCGCTCGACACCTTCCTGCACGACCGGCTCATCGGGACGGTGGCCGACCCTACGGAATCGGTTTAGACCAGCTGAGCTACACTGGGTGCTGCTGAAGGGGAGTAGCTCCGCTGCCGGTGGATCGACATGCTGGCGTCCATGGACGCCCGGTTCCCGGGGCCCGCGTGAGTGGGTGGGCGAGACCTTCCGCCACCTGACCATTGCGAGATGGCCGGCGCGGAAGCATCCCCATGATGTTCTCGGCATCGGCCGGAAAGCGGAGCACCGTGAACCTCGTCCTGCTCGGCACCGTCTTCGGCATCATCTTCCTGGGCGAACTACCCGACAAGACCATGTTCGCCTCGCTCGTGCTCGCCTCCCGTGGCCGGGCCGGCCTGGTCTGGCTCGGTGCCGCTGGCGCGTTCCTGTTGCACGTGGTCATCGCGGTCACCATCGGTGGCGTGCTGCTGAACTTCCTCCCGCACAAACTGGTCGAGGGCATCGTCGCGGTCATGTTTCTGGTGGGCGCGATCATGGCCTTCCGTGACACCGGCGAGGAAGACGACGAAGCGGGACCCGCCGCGCGCACCGGCTCCCGCACCGTGCTGACCGCGTTCGTGGTCATCTTCATCGCCGAGTGGGGCGATCTCACCCAGATCCTCACCGCCAACCTCGCCGCCAAGTACTCCGACCCCATCCAGGTCGGTATTGCCGCCACGCTCGCCCTCTGGGCGGTCGCCGGGGTGGCCATGGTCGCCGGGCGGCTGCTGCGCAACCTGCCCGTCGTGCTGCTGCGCCGCATCACCGGCGTCGTCCTGCTGATACTCGCGGTGCTCGCCGCCCTCGACGCGATCGCGGGCATCAAGACCATCTTTTGACCGATCGGGATCAGCGTTAAAATAACGCGAAGTGGCGCCGTACCCACATTCCGGCCGCCCAAACATCGCGCGGTACCCGTAGTTTTGATCGACAAAACCAGAATGTTGGCCTTCCCACACAGGTTTCCGCTGATCCCCAGGTGAGCCACATGGTTGGCGACCGCGCACGTGCCGCGCGCGAAACGCCTCTGTTACGTTTCCTTGGTATGTCCGGTACTCAAGACGATCTCGTGATCGACCACCCGGAATCCCAGGACGGCGCGGCTCTCTGGAAGCTTGCCCGCGATTCGGGTGAGTTAGACGTAAACTCATCCTACGCATACCTGTTGTGGTGCCGCGACTTTCGCGAGACCACCGTGGTGGCCAAGCTGAACGGCGAAGCCGTCGGGTTCATCACCGCCTACCGGCGGCCCGATGACCCGGCCACGCTGCTCGTCTGGCAGGTGGCCGTGGCAGAGGCCGGACGCAACAAGGGCATCGCGTCAGCGATGCTCGACGCCTTGCTGCGCAAGCACACCCAAGGCGGCGTTCGCTTCCTGGAAACGACAGTCACGGAAGCGAACATCCCATCCAACAAGATGTTCCGTTCCCTGGCCGCGCGCTGGAACGCGCCGTTCGACCGGTCGGAACTGTTTACCGCCAACGAGTTCCCGGACGGACATGATCCGGAATTTCTGTACCGAATCGGCCCACTCGAACCGATTCACGACGAGTTGCTCGTCTGAGAGGACTGTGACCACGTGACCATTTTCGACGATCTCGAATCCGAGGTGCGCAGCTACTGCCGCAGCTGGCCGACCGTGTTCGACCGCGCCGTAGGCAGCCACGTCTGGGACGAGCAAGGCACCGACTACCTGGACTTCTTCGCGGGCGCGGGCGCGCTCAACTACGGGCACAACAACCCCGTGCTGAAACAGGCCCTGCTGGACTACCTCGCGCACGACGGCATCACCCACGCGCTGGACGCCTACACCGTGGCCAAGCGCGACTTCCTGGAAACCTTCGACGAGACCGTGCTCAAACCGCGCCGTCTGGACTACAAGGTGATGTTCCCCGGCCCGACCGGGGCGAACGCCGTCGAAGCCGCGCTCAAGCTGGCCCGCAAGGTCACCGGCCGCGAGTCCATCGTGAACTTCACCAACGCCTTCCACGGCATGACCCTCGGCGCCTTGTCCGTCACCGGCAACTCGATGAAGCGCGGCGGCGCGGGCATTCCGCTCGTGCACGCCACCCCGATGCCGTTCGACCACTACCTCGACGACCAGGTGCCGGACTTCATCTGGCTGGAGAAGCTGCTCGCCGACTCCGGCAGCGGTCTCAACGAGCCTGCCGCGGTGATCGTGGAAACCGTGCAGGGCGAGGGCGGCATCAACGTGGCCCGCGCCGAATGGCTGCGTGGCCTCGCGGACCTGTGCCACCGCAACGGAATGCTGCTCATCGTCGACGACGTGCAGATGGGCTGCGGCCGTACCGGCGCGTTCTTCAGCTTCGAGGAAGCCGGGATCGTGCCCGACATCGTCTGCCTGTCCAAGTCGATCGGTGGCTTCGGCACGCCCATGGCGATGACGCTGTTCCGCCCCGAGTTGGACATCTGGGAGCCGGGCGAGCACAACGGCACGTTCCGTGGCTACAACCCCGCGTTCGTCACCGCGACCGCCGCCCTCAATACCTACTGGCGCACCCCCGACCTGCAGGAAAGCACCCTGGCCAAGGGCGCGCGGGTCGGCGAGGCGCTGGACGCGATCGCCGCCGCGGTGCCCAGCGAATCCATCACCACCAAGGGCCGGGGGCTGGCCCGAGGCCTCGCGTTCGACAACGGCGAACTGGCCCGCAAGGTGTGCACGGCGGCGTTCGAACGCGGCCTGCTGATGGAAACGGCCGGCCCCAACGGTGAGGTCGCCAAGCTCATGCCCGCTCTCACCATCAGCGACGAGGAACTCGACGCGGGACTGGCCATCCTCCGCGACGCCGTCCTCGCCATCTGCTGACCGTTTTCATTTCAAGGAGCCGAATTGATCGTCCGCACCCTAGACGAGATCACCGACACCGACCGCGACATCAAGACACCCAACTGGCGCAGCAAACGCATCGTGCTGGCCAAGGAAGGTGTCGGCTTCTCGGTGCACGAGACCGTGCTGGAAGCAGGCAGCGTCAACGACTTCTGGTACGCCAACCACATCGAGGCAGTGTTCGTTGTGGACGGTGAAGGCGAGTTGCTCGACAAGGAAACCGGCATCACCTACCAGCTCGCCCCCGGCAGCCTCTACCTGCTCAACGGCCACGAGCACCACCAGCTCCGGCCCAAGACCGAGATGCGGACGGTGTGCGTGTTCAACCCACCCGTCACCGGCCGCGAAGTCCACGACGAACACGGCGTCTACCCGCTCATCGTCGAAACCGAACAACCGCAGGCAACCACGCCCGCGAATGCCGGAGGCAGCCACTGATGACCATGACCCAGGCCACTCGAACGGACAACTATCCGACCCGGCTCACCCAGCGCCGCGAGCTGGTCGAGCGCGTCGACCCGACCGTCTGGTCGACCGGGGCCGGACCGATGGACTCCGCCGAACTGGCCGCGCACGACGCCGATGGGTACACGATCATCCCGGACCTGCTCAGCCCGGCCGAGGTGCAGGCGTTCTGGCAGGAACTGGGCCGGCTCTCCGCCGACCCGAAGCTCGCGGGCGACGAGCGCACCATCGTCGAGAAGGAATCCCAGCAGGTCCGGACGATCTTCGAGGTGCACCTGATCAGCGAGCTGATCGGCGAACTCGTCCGCGACCCGCGCGTGCTCGACCGGGCCCGTCAGGTTCTCGGCTCCGAGGTCTACGTGCACCAGTGCCGGGTGAACTACATGCCGGGCTTCGCGGGCAAGGGTTTCTACTGGCACTCGGACTTCGAGACCTGGCACGCCGAGGACGGCATGCCCAGCCCGCGGGCGGTGAGCATCTCCATCGCGCTCACCGACAACTACCCGTTCAACGGCGGCCTCATGGTGATGCCGGGTTCGCACCGGACGTTCGTTCCGTGCGTCGGTGAAACCCCGGACGAGCACTACAAGGAATCGTTGCGGGAACAGGAAATCGGCGTGCCCAGCGAGGACGACCTGACCACGCTGGCCATGGGCCGGGGCATCGGCCAGTTCACCGGCCCGGCCGGTTCCGCGCTGATGTTCGACTCGAACATCATGCACGGCTCCGGCAACAACATCACGCCCTATCCGAGGTCGAACATCTTCGTGGTGTTCAACAGCGTGGAGAACACCCTGGTCGAGCCGTTCGCGGCCACGGCCCCGCGCCCCGGCTTCATCGCCAGCCGCGACTTCACCCCGATCAGCCGCTGACCAACCGCTCCGCCGCGCCGATATTGGCTTGTCACGGCTGCCACACTGGCTCTCACAGAGCCCGGCAGCCGTGACAAGCCTTTTTCGCGACAGGAGGACCAGACGTTGGCTGAGCACGAGGTGCAGTCGTTGTCCGATCAGATCGAGGCCGCGCTCGCGCGCGCCATCGACCGGGTCGTGCCCGAACTGTCCGGCGCGGACCCGGTGATCCGGCCCTCCGACCGGGCCGACTTCCAGGCCAACGCCGCCCTCGCCCTGGCCGGCCGGTCCGGTCGCGACCGCACCGCCCTCGCCACCGACCTCGTCGCCGCCCTGCCCGCCGACGCCCCCATCGCCGAAGCAGCGGTATCCGGCCCCGGCTTCGTCAACATCATCCTCACCGCCGACGCGGTCTGGCGCCAGGTCGCCGCCCGCCTCACCGCACCACGCCACGGCATCGGCATGCCGCACGCCGGTGTGCGCACGGTCGTCGAGTACTCCGGCATCAACATCGCCCGCGAGATGCACGTCGGCCACCTGCGCACCACCATCCTCGGCGACTGCCTGGCCCGTGTACTGGAGTTCCTCGGCGCCGATGTGGTCCGGCAGAACCATCTCGGCGACTGGGGCACCCAGTTCGGCATGCTCATCCAATACCTCGACGAGCATCCCGAAGCGCCCTGGCGCCGCGACCAACTCGGCGGCGACACCTCCACGGTCTCCGCGCTCGGCGACCTCTACCGGGCCGCGCGCAAGGTCTTCGACGCCGACCCGGCCTTCGCCGACCGCGCGCGAACCCGCGTGGTCACCCTCCAGTCCGGCGACCCGGCCACGATCGCCAGCTGGCGAGAAATCGTCACCGAATCCGAACTGTCCTTCATGGACATCTACCACCGCCTCAACGTCGGCCTCACCCCCGAACACTCCGCTGGCGAGTCGTTCTACAACCCTTGGCTGGCCGAGATCAACGACGAACTCACGGCCAAGGGCATCGCCGGGGAAAGCGACGGCGCCCTAGTCGTCCCGTCCCTCACCGAAACCGGCCCGGACGGCAAACCGGCCGTGCTGATGCTGCGCAAGTCCGACGGCGGCTACGGCTACGACACCACCGACCTCGCCGCGATCCGCTACCGCGTCCGCGACCTCAAGGCCGACCGCATCCTCTACGTGGTCGACGCCCGCCAGGCCATGCACTTCCGCCTGGTGTTCGAAACCGCGCGCCGGGCCGGCTGGCTACCCGGCACGGTCGAGGCGGTGCACGTCTCCTACGGCGCGGTACTCGGCCCGGACGGCCGCCCGTTCCGCACCCGCGCAGGCGAAACCGCCCGCCTGCTCGACCTGGTCACCTCCGCGATCACCAAGGCCCGCGACACGGTCACCGAGAAGAACCCGGACCTGCCCCCGGCCGAACTCGACCGGATCGCCGAGCAGGCCGGGATCGCCGCGGTCAAGTACGCCGACCTGTCGACCTCGCGCACCAAGGACTACCTGTTCGAGGTCGACCGGATGACATCATCGACCGGCAACACCGGTGTGTACCTGCAATACGCCCACGTCCGGATGCGCTCTATCCTGCGCAGGGCCGGGGAGCCGGCCGGGCCGGTCGACCCGTCGTTGCCGTTGCACCCGGCCGAACGCGCCCTAGCGATCGCGTTGGACGGTTTCGGTGCCGCCGTCGCCGAGGTCGGCGAACTGCTGGAACCGCACCGGCTGTGCGGCTACCTCTACGACCTCGCCAAGGTGTTCAACACGTTCTTCGAACAGTGCCCGGTCAGCACCGCCGAGGAACCTGTGCGCGGCAACCGGATCGCGCTGTGCCGCCTTGCCGCGACCACCCTGCACGACGGTCTCGGCCTGCTCGGCATCGCCGCACCCGACCGGATGTAGCCGCGCGTCGCTAGGTTGGCAGGGTGACCATTCGCAGCTCGCTCTACGCCTGGTACACCCGCCGCCTGCGCGACCAACTCGCCGGTCGCCCGCTACCTGGCCACGTCGCCATCGTGATGGACGGCAACCGCCGCTGGGCCCGGCAGATGGGCCTGGGCAATGTCAGCCTCGGCCACCGCTACGGCGCCGAGCATCTGGAACGGGTGCTCGGCTGGTGCGCCGAGGTCGGCATCCGCCGCGTGACGGTGTTCGTCGCGTCCACCGACAACGTGCGCAAGCGCGAGTCGGCCGAGATGCGCTTCCTGATGCAGGTCATCGAGGACGTGATCGCCAAGCGCATGCTCGCGCCCGGCAACCGCTGGCAGATCCAGGTCGCCGGCAGGCTGGACATCCTGCCCGACTCCACCGCGCATGCCCTCAAGACCGCCCGGGACACCACCCGCGACCGCGCCACCGACGCCGAGCTGACCGTCGCCGTCGGCTACGACGGTCGCCAGGAAATCGTGGACGCGGTGCGGTCGCTGCTGGACCACCAGGCCAACACCGGCCGCACGCTGGCCGAACTGGCCAACCGGCTGACCGCCGACGACATCGCCGCCCACCTGTACACGAGTGGCCAGCCCGATCCCGACCTGGTCATCCGCACCAGTGGTGAGGTGCGCCTGTCCGGTTTTCTGTTGTGGCAAGCGGCTTACGCCGAGTTGTACTTCTGTGACGTCTACTGGCCCGCCTTTCGTCAGATCGACTTCTTCCGCGCCCTGCGCGCCTACGCCGGCCGTGGCCGCCGGTTTGGCGCATGAGCGTCACGCCAGCGGTTCGACAAGACCGCGCAACACCTCCGCCCATTCCGTCCCGTCCCGGATGCCTTCCGGCACCAGGAACCGAGTTTCGCTGATCCCGCGGACCTCCCGGTCGGCCACAGGCAACACGTCGATGGTGAGCACGAACGGTTTGGCCCGCCGACCTAACTCCCGTTCGACCTCGGCCACCACGGTCGAAGCGTGCGTACCACTCAGATGCAGGTGCCCGCGCAAGCCCGCGCGCTTGCGTTCGCCGTGCCAGTGCTGCACTTCGAGAAACCGCCGCGTGAGCACCTCACCCAACAACGACTGCTCATCCAGCCCGACGCCGCTCGGCAACTCCCTGCGCAGCCCGGCATCCCGCTCCGGTAAGTCGCACAACGCCCGCCACCACGCCCGCCACCACGCCCGCCATTCGCGTGCCAGCACCGCGCCGTCCAGCCCCGGCGACGGTTCCGGCAGCGACTCGATCAGCAACGGCCCCGGCACGATCCCGCCCGGGGGCACGTCGATCCGCTCGACCGCGCGAACCCACAACGCCCAGTCGAAATGCTGTCCCCACCGATCCTCGCGGATCTGCCACGATCTCTGCCCTGCGTACCGCATCTCGCCCCCTGTGGGTTGGTGTTGGTGCCGGATCCGTTGTGCCGTCTGGCGATCCGCGACCCACCATAGCGAGAAATGCCAACCCGGGTTTCGGTTGTCCACACCCCCCAGAATTCATCCACAACCAACCCAATCCGCGCCCCACGCAGCCCACTTTCCCGCTAGGTTCGGAAATGGGTCGTTCCCCCCTTAGGGAGGGTGGGGGCTGCGCGCACGACGAAAAAACGGGTCAGGTGGTGGCGCGGGCGGAGTTGTGCGCGCGACGAAAAACGAGTTAGTTGGCGGGATGGTGGCGCGGGCGGGGGTTGTGCGCGCGACGAAAAATTGGGTCAGGTGGTGCGGGCGAGGGTGCGTTGGCGGAGGATGCTGGTGCCGAGCACGACCGCGTAGACGCCGGCGGCCACGGCGAGAATGGCGAAGCTGGGCGGGATGCGCGAGGCGAGCGCGCTGATCGCGAGCCCGGCCCACATTTCCGCGACCGCGAGGATCGCGGCGAGCGCGAGGCCGGCGTACGGGCGGGTGGTGAGGCGGTGCGCGGTGCCGGCCGGCGCGGCGAGCAAGCCGAGCAACAGCAGGGCGCCGACGGCTTGGGTCGCTTCGGCGGAGCAGGCGCCGACCAACACCAGGAACGCATAGCCGAGCAACCGGACCGGGATGCCGCGCGCGGCGGCGACGGCTTCGTCGATGGTGCTGAACAGCAGCGGCCGCGCGATCAGCAGCAGCGCGACGCAGATTCCGGCGGCGATCCACGCGGCGGTGACGGCCTGGCTGTGGCTGATGCCGAAGATCGAACCGAACAGGATGGTCACGCCGGCGGTGCCGTTGCCGGTGCTGCGCGAGGTCGTGTAGATGGTCAGGAAGAACACGCCGAGGCCGAGCACCCACGCGAAGATGTTGCCGATCACGACGTCGTCGGCGCGCCCGCGTTTGCCCAGCGCGCCGAGCAGCAGGGCGACCGCGATGGTGGCGACGAACAGGCCGATGCGCGCATCGACGCCGAAGGCGAGGGCGGCGAGCGCGCCGGTGAACGCGACGTGACTCAGGGCGTCGCCGGTGAACACCTGGGCGCGCAGCACCAGGAAGTAGCCGACCAGGCCGCAGGCCGCGGCGATCGCGGTGCCGGCCAGCAGCGCGTGCCGCATGAAGTCGGTGTCGAACAGGCCGATCATGCTGGGCTCCACGCGGTCCGGAGTTTCGGGATGCCGAGTTTGATCGCGTTGGCGAGCACGTAGAGCACGAACGCGAACGTGGTGACGAAGAACCCGATCGGGTACTGCGAGTAGAACGCGACGCCGAGCCCGAACCAGGTCACCACGATCCCGATCACCACCGACAGCACGAGGCTGAACATCGGCCGGGCGGTCAGGACTTGCGCGGTCGCGGCGGGCATGACGAGCAGCGCGAAAACCAGGAGGGCGCCGGTGAGCTGGCTGGCTTCGGCGACGGCCGCGCCCAGCAATACCAGGAAAACCGCGGACAGCGCCCGCGTCGGGACGCCGCG
>DATFHN010000203.1:0-14610 GCA_035248365.1 Pseudonocardiaceae bacterium
CTCCGACTACCCGAGGGTCACCACGGCCACCAAGAAGAAGATCCTCGGCCTCAATGCCGCCCGCCTCTACGGCATCGAGGTCCCGAAGGAATGCCAGTTGCCTGCCGCTGGCGGCACCCCGGCCGCGCAGGACGACGCGCAACTGGTATCGCAGGGATGACCAGCACGCTGTCCGCCACCGAGGAGCGGGTGCGGGTCGCGTTGGCGACGGTGCGGGACCCGGAACTGGACGAACCCATCACGGCCCTGGGGTTCGTGGCGTCCTGCACCGTTGCCGACGATGGTCACGCGGAAGTACGGCTGCGCCTGCCGACGTACTTCTGCGCGGCCAACTTCGCCTTCCTCATGGTCGCGGACGCCTATGACGCGGTGTCCGCGACCGAGGGGGTGAGCAGCGTCGACGTCGCCCTGCTCGACCATTTCGCAGGCGAGCAGATCAACGCGGGGGTCGCCGCCCGCGCTGGGTTCGTCAAGTCCTTCGAAGGCGAGGCCGTCGCCGAGTTGGACACGCTGCGCGCGGATTTCCTCCGCAAGGCGGTGATGGCGGGCACCTACCAGGTGTGCAAGCCGCTGCGCGCGCAGGGAATGACACCGGCCGAGCTGGCCAGGTTGACCATGGGGGAGATACCCGATTCAGCGGAACTGGCGCGCCTGCGTCGCCGCAGGGCCGAACTGGGTATCCCAACCGGGGCGGACGCGCCGCTGGTGATCGATCCGGTCACCGGCGGCGCGGTCGACGTCGATGCGCTGCCACTGCATCTGAACAGGGCCCGGCTGCACAAGGTCGGCATCGACGCGAACACCGGGATCTGCCGGGGGATGTTGCGGCACCGGTATCCAGAGGCGGCAGTAGAGGCAAAGGAGAACGAGTGATGAAAGCCGTGCGGGTGCACGCGTATCACGAACAACCCGTCGTCGAGGACGTGCCCGATCCAGTGATCAAGGGACCGCTCGACGTGATCGTCAAGATCGGCGGCGCCGGGGTGTGCCGCACCGATCTGCACATCCTGGACGGCCAGTGGGAAGCCGCGATGGACCCCGACCTCCCGTACATCATCGGCCACGAGAACGCGGGCTGGGTGCAGGAAGTCGGCTCAGCCGTGACCAACGTGAAGGTCGGCGACACGGTGATCCTGCATCCCACGCCGACCTGCGGCCTGTGCCACGCCTGCCGGGCCGGGCAGGACATGCACTGCGCCAACAGTTCCTTCCCCGGTCTGGATTCCGACGGCGGCATGGCCGAATACCTGCTGACCTCCGCGCGGGCCTGCGTCCCGCTCGACCCGCGCACGCGTCCGCAGGACGTGGCGGCGCTCGCTGATGCGGGCATCACCGCGTATCACGCGGTGCGCAAGGCGATCCCGCTGCTCTACCCGGGCACCACCTGTGTGGTGATCGGCGCGGGCGGTCTCGGGCACATCGGCATCCAGTGCCTGGCCGCGCTCACCGCGACCAGGATCATCGTGGTCGACCGCAACCCGGCCGCCCTCGAACTGGCCGTGACCCTCGGCGCCGCCGGCACCGTCGTCGCCGACGGCGACCAGGTCGCCAAGGTGCAGGAGCTGACCGGGGGAGCGGGCGCCGAAGTCGTGCTGGACTTCGTCGCCGAACAAGGCGCCGAACAGGACGGCTTCGCCATGACCAAGCCCGGCGGCTCGTACTTCGTCATCGGCTACGGCGGCACGCTGCACGTGCCGACGCTGGACATCATCTCGACCGAGCGCAACATCATCGGCAACATCGTCGGCACCTACAACGAACTCGCCGAACTCATGGCCCTGGCCGAATCCGGGCGGGTCACGCTGCACACCAAGACCTATCCGCTGGCCGATGCCGTGCGGGCCATCGCCGATCTGGACGCGGGCAACGTGCGCGGCCGCGCCATTCTCATCCCCTGACCGCCGAGAAGGAGGCAATCCGATGTCCAAGGAACTACGCTTCGGCGCGTCAGCGCGAGACCTGCTCCAGTCCGGGGTCGACCAGCTCGCCGAGGCAGTCAAGTCGACGCTCGGGCCCAAGGGCCGCAACGTGATCCTGGAGAAGATCACCGGCTCGCCGGTCGTCACCAACGACGGCGTGACGATCGCCCGCGAGATCCACCTGAAGAACCAGTTCGAGAACATGGGCGCGCAGCTGGTCAAGGAAGCCGCGATCAAGACCAACGACATCGTCGGCGACGGCACCACGACCGCGACGGTCATCGCCCAGGGGATCGTCCGGGAAGGCATGCGCGCGATCAGCAAGGGCGGCAACCCGGTCCTGGTCAAGCGCGGCATCGACCTCGCCGTCGGCAAGCTGGTCGAGCGGCTCCAGGCCGTGGCCCACCCGGTCCAGACCGAGGAGGATTTCGCTCGCGTAGCGGCCATTTCGGCCAACGACGACGACACCGTTGGCGCGGTGATCGCCAAGGCGCTGCACACGGTCGGCGACGGCGGCATCGTGACCGTCGAAGAGTCGCCTGCGCACGGGATGAGCGTCGAGTTCGTCGAGGGTTTCGAGTTCGACAACGGGTACCTCTCGCCGTACATGGTCACCAACCCGGCCAGCCTCGAAGCCGTGGTCGACGACCCGTACATCCTGTTGTGCAGCGAGAAGATCAGCAAGGTGCAGCAGCTGATGCCGTTGCTGGACCGGGTGATGCGCGACCCGAAGCCGTTGATCATCATCGCCGAGAACCTGGAGGGCACCGCGCTGTCGATGCTGGTGCACAACAACGTCAACGGCATCTTCACATGCGTCGCCGTGCACGCGCCCGGCTTCGGTGACCGGCGCCTGCACAAGCTGGAGGACATCGCGTCGATCACCGGCGGCACCGTCTACAGCCGACACTCCGGCCTCACCCTGGAAACCATGGGGCTGGAGCACCTCGGCCGGGCCGCGCAGGTGCGGGTCACCGCCGACCGCACCACGATCGTCGGCGGCGCAACCGCCGACCAGGTCGACTTCCGCGTCACCCAACTGCGCGCGGAACTGGAACGCGCCACCTTCGGCATCGATGAAGACGTGCTGACCGAGCGCATCGGCGCCCTGACCGGAAAGGTCGCGGTCATCAAGGTCGGCGCCCCAACCGATGCCGAGCTGAAAGAGCTGCAACACCGCGTTGAAGACGCACTGTCCGCGACCCGGGCCGCCATGGCCGAAGGAATCGTGGCAGGCGGGGGAGCGGCGCTGCTGCACGCGGCACCCGCGCTCGACGAACTCGACGTTAAGGACGACTACGCGATCGGTGTGGACATCGTCCGGCAAACCCTCCCCGAACCCGCGTATCTGATCGCGGCGAACGCGGGCTTCGCCGCCGCCGACATCGTGGCCCACGTGGCCCAACTCGACACAGACGAAGGATTCGACGCGCTGAACGGGCGCTACGGCAACATGATCGAGATGGGCATCGTCGACCCGCTGCGCGTCGCCCGGTCCGCCCTGCAGAACGGCGCCTCCGTGGCCGGCCTGCTGTTGACCACGAACACGCTGATCGCCGAGGAGCAGACCTCGTGGGGCGGGAGCGCCGCGCTGATGACCGAATTCGGTCCGCTCGACGAGGGTTTGCATCAACCGTCGCCTGATTCGAGTACGCCACAATCACTCGGCCTTGGCCCATCGGTCGGTTAGGGTCGGCAGATGGTTCCGCCGGCCGGGGACGGCGAGGCGACCCTGGCAGCGCCGATTCCGGCGTCGGACCAGGAGTCTGCTTCGGTCGGCGGTGGGAGCGAACCGGAGCCGCTCCCGCCGCCGAGCCAATTCCGTCAACTGCGTGCCCGGGGCCGGGTGCGGGGCGGTGTCGCCCTGCTCGGCCCCGCGTTCGTGGCGGCGGTCGCCTACATCGATCCAGGCAACTTCGCCACCAACCTCACCGCGGGGGTGCGGCTCGGTTATGCGCTGGTGTGGGTGATCGTGCTGGCCAACGCGATCGCCATGCTGGTGCAGTACCTTTCCGCGAAACTCGGCGTGGCCACCGGCCGCGATCTGGCCGAGCTGTGCCGCGACCACTTACCGAAACCGGTCTCGATCGGCCTGTGGGTGCAGGCCGAACTCGTCGCCATGGCAACCGATCTGGCTGAATTCGTCGGCGCCGCCATCGGCCTCAACCTAATTTTCGACGTGCCGCTGCCCGCGGCCGGGGTGATCACCGCGATCGTCGCGTTCGTCGTACTCGGCCTGGACCAGCGTGGGTACCGGCGTTTCGAGCTGGCCATCGCCGGTTTCTTCGGCATCGTGTTCCTCGGTTTCGCCTACGACCTGATCTGGGTGCACGCCAGCGTCGGCGGTGTCGCAACTGGATTGATCCCGAACTTCGGCGGCTCCGACGGTGTGCTGCTCGCGGTCGGCATCATCGGCGCGACCGTCATGCCGCACGTGATCTACCTGCATTCGAGCCTGACCAAGTCGCGGATCAGGGTGCGCGACGACGCCGAGCGCACGGAAGTGCTGCGCTACCAACGCTGGGACGTGCTGATCGGCCTCGGCGCGGCCGGCATCATCAACCTCGCCATGCTGATCGTCGCCGCCGCTGTTCTGCATCGCACCGGAATCGGTACAGCGGACCCGATTCTCGCCACCCACTCAGCGCTCGCCCACCTTGTCGGCGGGGGAGCGGCGCTGGCGTTCGCGGTGGCGTTGCTGGCATCGGGCCTGTCCTCGTCGAGCGTCGGCACCTATGCCGGTCAGGTCGTGATGCGCGGCTTCATCCATCGCAGCGTGCCGGTGGTGCTGCGGCGCGGCGTGACCATGGTGCCCGCGCTGGTTGTGCTGGCGCTGGGGCTTCCGGCGACCGAGAGCCTGGTGATATCCCAGGTCGTGCTGTCTTTTGGTATCCCGTTCGCGCTGGTGCCGCTGGTCATGTTGACGCGCAATCCGGCTGTGATGGGCCGCTTTGTGAATAACAGGCTCACCACGATTCTGGCTGGCTGTTGCGCGGTCGGCATCATCTTGCTCAACGTGTATCTGCTGACCCATCTCGGTTCGAGTTGAGCGGAGGCCGGCCATGTCGGACGTGCGCACGGTCGCGGTCGCGTTGATCCTCGCCGGGGTGATCGGCGCGGCGTCGATGCTGATGTATCTCGCCGCGTACAAATACGTGGCCCAGCAGCAAATGATCCCGGTCAGTCACCGCCGCCGGGTACTGGCCTGGCGGCGCTGCGCGCCCAGCGTTCTGGTGCTCTCGGTCGGCATCGCCATCGCCGGGCTGGTGCTGTTGATGATCACCGCCCTGCTACTGCTCTGAGCCCGTGGCTACCAGCCACAGCGTGCGCCTACTAGACCATTATCACGATAATTTCAGTGACAAGTAAAATTAAGATTCCGCTCTCGCGCCCGCTTCACCGGCCCCGACCCGGTGCAGGCTGTCAGGCGTCGACGCGAATCCGTGCGGCCAACTGCGGCAGACCGGGCATCGCGGACTGGTTCTTCGCGTTCAGTAGCTCGGCCACCAGGCGACGCGCGGTGTTGCGGGTGCGGACCTCGCCGGGCGCCATCCGCTCAGCGGCGAGCACGGTCCGGTAGGACAGCGACGGCTTGCCCCACTGGGCCCAGGCCATCGCCTGGTCTACCAGCATTCGCGCTCGACGCTCGACCGTGGGAATCGCCGCGAGCGGCAGCGTCTGGGCATGTGCCAGCGCCGCACCCGCATCGCCCAGGATGAACGTCGCCGAGACGCGGTGGCTCACGACGTTGGCGGTCAGCGCCTGATGCTTCTCGTGGTGATTTTCGAGTCGCTGCGTCACCCGGGCGGCTTCGTCGAGAAGCTCGTGGGTGCGTTCGCGGTCGCCCGCGCGTGCCGCCGCATACCCGGCCGAGCAGTACAGGACGCCGACCATGGCCAGGCGCTCGAAATCAGGTCGGGGAACGGACTGGAGGTGCTGCGCGGCGGCGAGAGTGAGCGATTGCGCCCGATCATGGTCGCCGGCTCGGCGCGCGACCGAGGCGATCAGTCGTTGTGCTTCGGCCAGCACCAGCGGATCGTCGGCGTCCCAGGCAGCGCGCAGGGCGCGATCAGCGGACAGCCATTCCAGCCCGGACGCCTCCAGTTTGATCAAGGCGCGGGTCGTCAAGTTGTACGTCTCGGCGAGTAGCCGCTGAGCACCCGGTTCGTGCCGGTGTGCCTCGGCAGTCGCTTCGGCGGCGGCGAGCAGCAAGGGCAGTTGCTCGGCGAGCCGCACGTACCGGCACGACGTGAAGTCGCTGGCCGTGGCCGTCAACGCGCGCCGAAGCCGCTCGGCGCCGACCGGCGTGGCGTCGGAGCCGGTGGTGAGCAGAGCATCCCCCAAGCGCGTGGCGAGAAGCTGCGACGGATCAGGCTCGGTACCGGCAGTGGCAGCGGTCGCAGCGGTCCCGGGTAGTGCGGCGAGGCCGGCGGCCAGGAGGAACGTGCGACGACGCAACGGGTCGGTCTCCTCCCTGCTCGGCGGGATGTTCCGGCCCACCCTAGGCCCTGCCGGGTCTTCTGGCTGGTTAGCTCGTGCCGTGTCGGCCGACGCGAGCCCGAACACCTCGGGCGCGATGGCGAGGAGGTCAGCGACCTGGCGCAGCAGCGCGACGTCACGCAGCGGCTGCTGGCCCGATTCCCAGCGGGATACCTGGCTCGCGGAGTAGCCGCACCGGGCGCCGAGTTCGGCTTGTGTCCAGCCTGCTTCCTGGCGAGCGCGGCGAATTGTGCCGCCAAACGACCACGCGGTGGCCATGACGTCCTCCGACCTGGGTGCGCTGGCTCAGCGTTGCCACGGTAGCCGCATTCCGGTGATGTCAATGCGATTTGCAAGTTCTGCACACAATGTGCGGACCCCGCGCGGCGCGCACCGTCCATCGAAATGACGCTTTCCTGAGCGGGCGCGACCTTCACCCCACCCCGAAGGGAGACCAGCATGATCGCCGTAGCCGAACGCACTGTTGGCAGCTCGCTGATCGCACCGGCCCTGTTCGACCGGCTCGTCCGCCGGATCGCCAAGGACGACAACCTACCCACCGAACTCGCCGAAAGGATCACGGATCAGGCGTTGGCGTTCCTCGGAGCCTGCGCCCGCGACCACGACGAGCCGCTGGCACCGAGCGACCTCGTGGACATCGGCTGGCACACGTTCGTCCTCTACACCCGGGACTACGCGGACTTCTGCCGCCAGATCGCGGGCCGGTTCCTCCACCACACGCCCACCGACGAGAACGATCCCACCGCATCGGGCGCGGCAGCCCGCGCGACCCTGGAACGCACCGTGGCCGCGATCGAGGCCGCTGGGTTCGTCGTCGACCGCGAGCTGTGGTCGCTCGGGGCAGCCGCGGACTGCACCGGCTGCCACAACGGCTGCCACGACGACCCGCCGCCCGCGCGCCAATAACCCCCGATTGCGAGAGGATGCCCTCGTGACCCGACGCACCTGGGACGAGTTGCCACCAGCCGTCCGCGCCGCGATCGAACAGCAGACCGGACCAGTCCTCGCGGCCGACATTCCCAACGCAGGACGTAATTCGGACTTTTCCGCGACGCTACGGGTGCACGGTGACGTGCTGTTCTGCAAGGGCATCAGTGACGCTGAGGGCAAGCGCGGCCAGATGCACCGCCACGAGCGGGACGTCAACCGCTACTTGCCCTCGGCCGTTGCTCCCAGGCTGCGCTGGTCGACCGAGACGGCCGGGTGGCTGCTGCTCGGCTTCGACAAGTTGCCCGGTCGGCACGCCGATCTCTCACCCGGTTCACCTGACCTGCCGCTGGTCGCCGACACGGTGACCACCATGGCGCGGGAACTGGCGCACACCACGGCAGCGGCGCCGCTGCTCGCCGAGCAGTGGGCTCGCCTCGCCGCCTGGCGT
The DNA here is from genome assembly GCA_035248365.1 of Pseudonocardiaceae bacterium. Lineage (GTDB taxonomy): Bacteria > Actinomycetota > Actinomycetes > Mycobacteriales > Pseudonocardiaceae > CAJCJE01. Next base: position 7,798 of record DATFHN010000203.1, read on the forward strand.
CGCCTGGCCACTCATCGGGCCGATCTCGACGAGTGGGCGCGCGGCCAGGTCGACGTGCTGATCGAGTGGGAACGTCTCGCGATCGAACTGGTCAACGGGGAGAGCCTCGTGCACACCGACCTGCACAGCCTGAACATCGTCGCGGGCGACGGCCGAGCCCACGTCGTCGACTGGGCATGGTCGCGGCTTGGCAACCCGGCAATTGATGTCGCGTTCCTGGTCAATCGGCTGATCGCCGCCGGACACACGCCGAACGCTGCGGAGCTGTGGGCCGATACGGTCCCGGTTTGGCGGGCGACGCCGGAGAACGCACGCACGGCGTTCTCAGTGGCAATCCTCGGGATTTGGGAGCACGTGCAGCGCCATAACGGCCTGCCACCTGGGGCCGGCCTGACCGCCGCCGCTCGTCGCTGGGCCCAACATCGGCTCGACTCCCGAACCAGTCAGACCGAAGCGACACATTCCCGAGCGTGGACGCCGAATTAGACGGCTTGCCAGCGAAACCGCGTTGTCCCGCACCGGTTTTCCAGCACGTCACGGATTGCGCAGCGACAGGAAGTTCACGGTCGTGGTGGTGAGCACCGGCTCGTCGTGCTGGTTGAACAGTTCGATGCTGGTGCGTACCAGGCCGCGGTCCGGCTTGGACTGGGAGCGGCGGGCGTCCAGGACGGTGGCGCGCAGCCAGAGGGTGTCGTCCGGGCGCAGCGGGCGCGGCCAGCGCAGTTCGTCGAGGCCGGGGGAGGCGAGGCTGGCGGCGTGTGAGACGTAGTGCCGCACGTAGAGGCGCATCATGATCGCGATGGTGTGGCCGCCGCTGGCGATCAGGCCCTTGAACGGGCCGTTCTTGGCGAAGTCGAGGTCGGTGTGAATGGGCTGCGGGTCGTAGCTGCGGGCGAACACCAGGATCTCGTCCTGGGTGACGGTCTCGTAGCCGTATTCGTGCGCCGCGCCGACGATGTAGTCCTCGAAGTACCGCTCGTCCGTGGCGACGGCGAAGTCGGTGTCGCGCAATGCCTCGCTCATCGTCCCGATGCTACGGGCGGCGCTCGGCGGGGTATACGCACGATATGGCGATGCGCGTGGTGACGCTGAACACCTGGGGAGTGCGCGGCGACTGGGACACCCGGCTGGGCCAGTTCCGGGACGGCCTGGCCGAACTGGCTCCGGACATCGTCACCTTGCAGGAGACGGTGCTGACCGATCGGCTGGACCAAGCCGCCGACATGCTCGGGACCGGGTATCACCTGGCCCAGCAGACCTCCAGGGAAACCGGGCGACCCGGTGTTCCCGCAGGCCAGGGGATCACCACGGCGAGCCGGTGGCCGCTGGGCCGGGTCAGCGAGGTGAACCTGCACGTGACCGAGCGCACCGGCGATTTCGCCTGCACCTGCCTGATCACCGAGGTCCTCGCCCCGCAGCCGTATGGGCGGGTGTGGGTGGCCAACCACTTCCCTGACTACCAACTCGACCACGAACGGGAGCGGTGCTTACAGGCGGTCGCGGCCGCGCGCAAGCTGGAGTCGCTGGTGGGCGAGTCGCCGGGGCACGTCATCGTCGCGGGCGACCTGGACGCCGATCCCGGTTCGGACAGCATCCGGTTCTGGACCGGGCGGCATGTGATCGCCAACCTCAGCGTGTGTTACCGCAGTGCCTGGGAAGCGACCCATGCCGACCAGCCGTTACCGACCTACATCGCGCAGAATCCGCACCAGGCCGATCCCGACTGGCCGTTTCAGGCCATCGACCACATCATGGTCCGTTGTGGCCGGAGCGGGCCGACGTTGCTGGTGCGGGATTGCCGCCGCGTTTTCGACCGGGGCGCGCTGACGCCCAGCGATCACTACGGCATCGTCGCCGATCTGGACGTGCCCGGTTCGGTCGCGTGATCGGGGTGTTTCGGGCCACGTTGGTGGTGTTGTCCGGGTCGCGGCCGGGGTGGGTTGGGTAGGTTCGGCGCGTGCGGGACATCGCGGTCTTCAGTGGAAGTGCCCATCCGGAACTGGCAACGGAGATCTGCACCCAGTTGGGGGTGCGGCTGCACCCGGTCCGGGTGACGCGCTTCGCCAACGACTGCCTGGAAGTCCAGTTGCAGGCCAATTGCCGGGAACGCGACGTGTTCCTGATCCAGCCGCTGGTCAAGCCGGTGCAGGAGAACCTGGTCGAGTTGCTGTTGATGCTCGACGCGGCGAGGGGCGCGTCGGCGGCGCGCACGACGGTGGTCATGCCGCACTACTCGTATGCGCGCTCGGACAAGAAGGACGCGCCGCGGATCTCGATCGGTGGCCGTCTTGTCGCGGATCTGATGGTGGCGGCGGGCGCGAGTCGCGTGTTGACGATGACGCTGCATTCGCCGCAGGTGCACGGTTTCTTCTCGGTCCCGGTCGATCACCTGCACGCGCTGCGCCAGCTGGCGGCGCATTTCCGGCGTTACGACCTGAGCAACGCGGTCGTGGTGTCACCGGATCTCGGCAATGCCAAGGACGCGCAGGACTTCGCGCGGCTGCTGGATGTTCCGGTCGCGGTGGGCGCGAAGCAGCGGATCAACGACCACAAGGTGAGCATCACCTCGGTGATCGGCGAGGTCGCGGGCAAGGACGTGATCGTGCTCGACGACGAGATCGCGCGGGGCAGCACGGTGATCGAGTTGCTGGAGCGGTTGCGTGAGCGCGGGGTGAACTCGGTGCGGGTGGCGTGCACGCACGGGCTGTTCGCGGATCGGGCGATCGAGCGGATCGGCGGTCACCCGGACGTGCTGGAGATCGTGTGCACGAACACGGTGCCGATTCCGGTCGAGGAGCGCCTGCCGAAACTGACGGTACTGTCGGTCGCGCCGATGCTGGCCGAGGCGATGCGCCGGATCCACAATGGTGAGTCGGTCAGCACGCTGTTCGCATAACGTCACCGGGTGCATCTTTCTCCGCCTTTCAGGGAAGTCATCTTGGGGAAGCGGGCGAGTCGCTCGCGCGCTCATCTCATGTGTGAGATATCGTCGAGTCATGGTTGATGTTGGTCATGAGTTCGGCGGCTACCTGCAGCGCATCGGCGGCCTGGTCCGCGACGCGCGCAAGCACCATCGGTGGACGCAGACGCAGCTGGCCGACGCGGTCGGCACCAGCCAGAGCGCGATCAACCGGATCGAGAAGGGCAACCAGAACCTCAGCCTGGAGATGCTCAGCCGGATCAGCGGCGCGCTGAACTCCGAGATCGTGTCGCTGGGCCGGTCAGGCCCCATGCATCTGCGGGTGGTCGGTGGCACCCGGCTTTCCGGCACGATCAGCGTCAAGACCAGCAAGAACGCCGGGGTCGCGCTGCTGTGCGCGGCGTTGCTGAACTCGGGCCGGACCGTGCTGCGCAAGGTGGCGCGGATCGAGGAGGTCAACCGCATCCTGGAGGTGCTGACCAGCATCGGCGTGCGGACCCGGTGGCTCAACGCGGACAACGACCTGGAGCTGATCACGCCCGACCGACTGGATCTGTCCGGAATGGACGTGGCGGCGGCCCGGCGCACCCGCAGCATCATCATGTTCCTTGGCCCGTTGCTGCACACCCACGAGCAGTTCCAGTTGCCCTACGCGGGCGGCTGCGCGCTGGGGACGCGCACGGTCGAACCGCACCTGACCGCGCTGCGTCCGTTCGGCCTTGAGGTGAAGGCGACCGACGGGAACTATCACGCCACTGTGGACCGGTCGATCGCGCCGCGCAGGCCGATCGTGCTGACCGAGCGCGGCGACACGGTCACCGAGAACGCGCTGCTGGCCGCGGCGCGGAGGCCGGGCGTGACCACCATCCGCAACGCCAGCCCGAACTACATGGTCCAGGACCTGTGTTTCTTCCTGGGGCGGCTGGGCGTGCGGATCGACGGCATCGGCACCACGACGCTGGTCGTGCACGGCGTGCCGGAGATCCACGCCGACGTGGACTACGCGCCCTCCGAGGACCCGATCGAGGCGATGAGCCTGCTGACCGCGGCGATCGTCACCGACTCGGAGGTGACCATCGAGCGGGTGCCGATCGAGTTCCTCGAGATCGAGCTTGCGCTGCTGGAGGAAATGGGCCTGGACTACGACCGCTCCGAGGAGTATCCGGCGGTCAACGGCCGGACCCGGCTGGTCGACCTGACCGTGCGGCCCAGCGTGCTGCACGCGCCGCACGACAAGATCCACCCGATGCCCTTCCCCGGCCTCAACATCGACAACCTGCCGTTCTTCGCGCTGATCGCGGCCACGGCCACCGGGTCGACGCTGATCCACGACTGGGTCTACGAGAACCGCGCGCTGTACCTGACCGAGCTGACCAAGCTCGGCGCCAAGGTGACGCTGCTCGACCCGCACCGGGTGTACGTGGAGGGGCCGACACACTGGTCGGGCACCGAGGTGATCTGCCCGCCGGCGCTGCGCCCGGCCGTCGTGGTGCTGCTGGCGATGCTGGCGGCCAAGGGCACGTCGGTGCTGCGCAACGTCTACGTGATCAACCGCGGCTACGAGCAGCTGGCCGAACGGTTGAACCTGCTCGGCGCCAAGATCGAGACCTTCCGCGACATGTGATCAGCAAGTCGACAGGAACCGGTCCAGCACGCGCGCGGCGAACCGCAGGCCCTCCACCGGGATCCGCTCGTCGACGCCGTGCGCCATGGCCCGGTACGGATAACCCCGCGGCACGAACACCGGGGCGAAGCCGTAGCAGGCGATGCCCAGCTCGCTGAACGCCTTGGCGTCGGTGCCGCCGCCCAGGCAGTACGGGACGACGACGGCTTCCGGGTCCTCGGCCCGCAGCGCGTCGGCCATCGCCGCGAACCAGGGCGAGTCGATCGGCGCGGACACCGCCTCCTGGTAGGTGATCGGCTCGACCGCGATGCCGGACCCGATCAACCGGTTCAGCTCGGTCAGCACCATCGCCTCGGTGCCGGGCAGCGTCCGCACGTCCACCTCGGCAACGGCCTGACCAGGGATGACGTTCACCTTGTAGCCGGCCTGCAGCACGGTCGGCACCGTGCTCGGCCGGACGGTCGCGGCGGCCAGGCTGGCGCCGTCGCCCAGCCGGGCCAGGGTCGCGTCCACCTCGGCCTCGCTGCTCAGGTCGACGGCGATGCCCAGCGCGGCGCCGACGCCCTCGATGTGCGCGCGAACGGCCGGGGTGAGGTGCACCGGCCAGTGGTGTTCCGCGATCCGGTGCAGCGCGCCGACCAGGCGGATCACCGCGTTGTCGTCGTTGATCCTGGAGGCGTGCCCGGCCCGGCCCTTCGCGATCAGCCGGACGTGCGCGGTGCCGCGTTCGGCCGCGCCGATCGGGTAGATCCGCTTGTCGCCGACGCGGTGGGTGAAGCCGCCGGACTCGCTGATCGCGGCCGCGACGCCCGCGAAGTACTCGGGGTGCTGCTCGACCAGCCAGTGCGCGCCCCAGTAGCCCTTGTCCTCCTCGTCGGCCACGAAGGCGAGCACCACGTCCCGGCGCGGCCTGCGGCCCTCAGCGGCCCAGCGGCGCACGGCGGTGATGGCGGCGGCGACGGTGTCCTTCATGTCGGTCGCGCCCCGGCCCCACACGTACCCGTCGTGCACCTCGCCGGAGAACGGGTGCACCGACCATTCGGCCGGATCGGCCGGGACCACGTCGAGGTGGCCCTGGAGCAGCACGGCGGGCAGGTCCGGGTTCTCGCCGGGGACGCGGGCGATGAGGTTGGTGCGGCCCGGTTCGCGTTCCAGGAACGTCGACTCGATGCCCGCCTCGGCCAGCTGTCCGGCCACGAACTCGGCGGCGGGGCGTTCGCCTTTCGCGTCGCCCGCGCCTCGGTTGGTGGTGTCGATCGCCAGCAGCCTGCTGCACAGCGAGACGACGAGATCGTCGAAAGAACTACCCTCAGCCATAGATTCCTTCCACCGCGCCGGACGCGATGGCGGTCACCACCTTGAACGCCTTCATCGCCTCGGTCATGTCGGGCGCGTCGAAACCTACCCGACGGATGCCGACCTGCTCGACGGTCGGTATCACCGCGGTGGCCTGAGCCAGGTGGGTGGCGTCGAACTCGACTTCGATCCGATGTGGACCGACGACGGGATCGGCCCGGCCGGCCAGGCCCATCGCGGCCCGGGCCGCGCCGGTGATCCACTCGGCGGTGCGTTCCGGCGGGGTGCAGATGGCGGCGTAGCGGCTCACGCACTCCTTGACCGCGACCCGGTGGGCCTCCGGCGAGTAGTCGGCGGCGTCCTCGCAGGCCTTGTCGTCGCCGGTGAAGCAGACGACCGGCACGCCGTACTCGGCGGCGAGCGCGGCGTTGAGCCTGCCCTCGCTGGCCGGCACGCCGTCCAGCCACACGCCGGTGATCTGGTTGGCCAGGTAGGTCTGGGAGAGCACGCCGTCGAACCCGGCACCCGCGTGGTAGCCGAGGAACACCACGCCGTCCACGCCGCTGTCGATGCCCTGCATCATGGACAGCGGCTTGTGCTTCCCGGTGAGCATCCTGGCCCTGGTGTCGAGGTCTTCCAGCAGGAGGTTGCGCTGGGTGGCGTGGGCCTCGTTGACCAGGACGTCGGTGGCGCCGCCGGCGAACAGGCCGCGCACGCAGGCGTTGACGTCGCCGGTGAACATACGCCGGAACCGTTGCCACTGTTCGGTGCCGGGTTCGACGTCCGCAGCCCAGGTGACCCCGGTCGCGCCCTCCATATCGGCTGAGATCATGATCCGCACGGCGTCTACGTTACGTCTTGACGTCATCCACGGACAGTCGTTGACACCAATGCCCCATTGATGGTTACTTCTTCACAAACTTTTTGGGGTGAGGTAGGTAACGAGGATGATACTCAGGCGAATCGGACTTCT